>DVNJ01000007.1 GCA_018714485.1 Candidatus Caccalectryoclostridium excrementigallinarum
CCATCTTCACCATGAACACGGGCGTGAGGCGTCCGCTCAACTTCCTCTTGCTCGAGATCGCCGCCAAAGAGGCGATGGGCAGGGCGATCATGAACGCCGCAAGCGGGATAAAATACGAGATCAAATTCGACAAGAGCGCGCCGCAGGAGGAGGAAGAGCAATGACGGACAAGGACGAAAGACTCAGGATCTACACTTCTATCCTCCCCTCGCCCGTGCAAAAGAGCTTTGAGGACACGGGCTTCAACATCTTTATCCATTACGGGATCAACACCTTTATCGGCAAGGAATGGAGCGACGGGAGCGCCTCTCCTTCCCTCTTCGATCCCGAGGATCAGAACACGGACGAATGGGCAAAGACGGCAAAGGCGGCGGGCGCGAAAGGGATCATTCTCACTTGCAAGCATCACGACGGCTTTTGCCTTTGGCAGACGAAAACGACGGCTTATTCCGTCGCCTCCTCCCCTTACAAAAACGGCAAGGGGGACGTGGCCAGAGAGCTTTCCGAGAGCTGCCGCAAGTTCGGGCTGAAATTCGGCGTCTATCTCTCGCCCTGGGACAGAAATTCCCCCCTTTACGGCACGGATAAATATAACGACTTTTATATCGCCCAGCTCAGGGAGCTTTTGACAAATTACGGCGAGATCTTCTGCGTGTGGTTAGACGGAGCCTGCGGCTCTTATATGGACGGCAAGCCCGCGCAGGTCTACGACTTCGAGCGCATTTACGCCACCGTGCGCGCCCTGCAACCGCATTGCGCCATCTCCAACTGCGGTCCGGACGTGAGATGGGTGGGCAACGAGGCGGGAAAGACGCGCAAGAGCGAATGGAACGTCGTCCCCGAATTTTCTTTCGACGTGCAGAAGATCGCGGAAAATTCCCAGCAAAGCGACGATCCCTCCTTCCGCAAAAAGGGCTTGGACGCCATGAGCGAAGACTTGGGCAGCCGCGAAGTTTTGGACGCTTTCGACAGCTTTATCTGGTATCCCGCCGAGGCGGACGTCTCCATCCGCCCGGGCTGGTTCTGGCATAAGCGCGAAAACCTCGCCGTGCGCTCGCTCGACAACCTCACCTTCATCTATTATTCCTCCGTGGGCGGCAACACGCTGCTTTTGCTCAACGTCCCGCCGAACAAAAAAGGCAGGATAGAAAAGCGGGACCAAAAGGTCTTATGCGCGCTCGGCGAGCGGATCAAGGCGCATTTTTCCGCGCCCGTACCCTGCTCCTATACCGCCGAAAACGCCGACCCCGCCTTCCCCGCGAGCAACCTTGCGACAGAGCGCGAGGGCTATTTCCGCGCGGGCGGGATCGAGCAAAGCTATGAGATAGAGGCGCGCTTTTCTTCCCCGACGCTCGTGGACAAGGTCTTGCTGCGCGAGAATTGCGACTTTTCCCAGCGCGTCGAGAGCTTCGACCTCTTCGCCGTCACGGAAAAAGGCGAGAAAAAGGTCTATTCGGGCACGACCATCGGCTTTAAGCGGATAGCGACTTTCAAAAAGATAAAGGCTTCGGCGATCCGCCTCGTCATCACTTCCTGCCGCCTCGAACCTTATCTCGAGATCTTTCAGCCTTACGCCTTTAACGGCAAAGTCCCCTCTCAGCCGCTCACGGACAAGATAGCCGCCTTTATCCGCGGCGTCGGTCAGAAAATGTATTATAAGCGGCTCAATAAGCAAAAACAAAAGCAGGAGATCTGAGCCGCGAAATTGCGAAGCGATCTGCTTCGCAATTTTCCTTTTTTGCCCTTTTTGCGAAATAAAAAGCCTTCGTTTCGCAAATTTCCTTTTTTACCGAATTTGCGAAATGAAAACAAAAAGCGCTTCTTCCCGCAATTTTACACATATAGGCGCGATTTTCCCCTCGTCATTATCCGTCAAAAAAATTTCCGTTTCGCAATTTTCCGATTTGACAAAATTTGCGAAATGAATTATACTGTTAGCGAGGTGAAAAAATGAAACTCATCGAAAGAACGTCTTATCTGCGTCGATTGATAAACGTCATGCATACGCCCGACATCAAAGTCATCACGGGTATCCGCCGCTGCGGCAAGTCCAAGCTGATGGACGCCTTTATCGACCATATCGAAAAACTTTCGGGCAATAACAATATCGTGCGCGTGAAATTAAATCTGAAAGCGCATGAAAAGCTCAAAGACGCAAACGCCTTATATGAATATATAGACGCGCGCTACGATCCGCAAAAAGAAAACTTCCTCTTCATCGACGAAGTTCAGCTTTGCCGCGGCTTTGAAAACGTGATAAACAGCCTTTACGAAGAAGAGCGGTTCAATATCTTTTTGACCGGTTCGAACGCCTTTTTGCTCTCGAGCGACCTCGCCACCCTCTTCGGCGGGCGCGTCTTTGAGATCAGTCTTTATCCCTTCTCTTTTGCCGAATATCTGCAATATTATCCGCAAAACGACATCAATGCCGCCTTTGACAAGTATGTTTCCGCGGGCGGAATGGCGGGGTCTTACCTTTACGACGATCCCGAGGACGCGAAAAAGTATTTGGCGGGGATCGTGCGCACGACCATAACCAAAGACATCGTGACCAAGTTCAAGATAGAAAATCAAGACCTTTTGAATATGATAGTCGACTTTTTGATGGACAACGTCGGCAACAAGACTTCGGTGAGAAATGTCTCGAACGCGCTCACCTCGAACACTTACCGCACCAACGACAAGACCTGCGGCGCATATATCGATTATCTTTGCCGCAGCTTTTTGTTTTACCCCTTCAAGAGGTTCGACGTGAAGGGGAAAAGATATTTGGAGTCGGACAAAAAATATTATCTTGCGGACTTGTCCCTGCGCTACGCCGTCATAGGCACGAAAAACGCCGACTACGGTCATCTTTACGAAAACATCGTGGCGATCGAACTTCTGCGACGCGGCTACGAAGTCTATGTGGGTCAGCTCGACGAAAAAGAGGTGGACTTTGTCGCCGTGAAGGCGGGCATGAAAACTTATATCCAAGTTTGCGACGACCTCAGCCGTGAGGAGACCTTGCGGCGCGAGATCGCTCCCCTGCTCGCGATCAGAGACGCTTATCCCAAAATGGTGATCGCGCGCACCAAGCACCCCGAAAGCCAAGTCGAGGGGATAAGGATGATCGACATCGCCGAATGGCTGCTTTCATAAAGCCGCTTGATCTTCTTGCGAAATAAAAAGCTTTCGTTTCGCAATTTTCCTTTTTTGCCCTTTTTGCGAAATGAAACGGGGCGCGGCATTTGCCGACGCCCCATAGGGTGATGACTTTTTATCGCGCGTGCGGAAAGCCGCATTTGCGCCCTTTAAGGCAACGTCACGACAAAGTCAAATTCAAAGCGGGAACGACGCCGAGGTAGTCGATGTTGACGTAGTTGTAGCTGTCGGCGTAGCCGTAGTAGATGACGATGCGCGCGATGTTAGATCTATAGTAGTAAGGCGAACGCAGCCACCAATTCCCGTTGCCGTAATAGCTCGCATTGCTCATATAAGCTCCCGTGGCGCGGCTAAAGTCACTCGTAAGCATACAGCGCGCCGTGTCGTCAGTCCGGCCGCTCTCAAAGCCGTATTCGATGGTTGTCACCTCACGATAACTGGGCAAGAACACCTTGTCGAAAGTGTTTTCGCAGGCGTAAGAATTGGACGAATTTCCCGTGCTTTGCGCGCTGTTGTCCACTTCCGTGGTCTGAATAAGCGCTTGCTGCAGATCCCCGAATGCCGTTTTATAGAACTCATCATTCAGCCATGCCCTTATGTCGCTGTACTTATAGTTGTTAGGATAAACCGTCTGTCCGTCTATCGTTGTGGACGAACGTGTGTGATGATAATAGTGAGTGGCAATTATGCTGTCGCAAAGGATAAAGGCATTGCCGTCGCTCTCGGAGAGTATGCGCCAGCGGATAGGCTCCACCTTAAAATAATAGGTATTGCCTCTTGTCACGCTGCTATTATCTGAGAAGGTGTAACTGCTGATATACGGATCCGCGACCACTTTGGCATATCTCTCTCCGTCCGAGCCGAGATAATAGCCGTCCGTATCGGGCGTAGTGCTTATAATGCTTACATTCGACGCCTTTATAGTCTGCGGATACTGCCCGAATAGTATATATCCGCCGTCTTCGTCAAGCTCGTTGTTCTCATTTACGCGCACATAGTTTACGGAACCCTCAGTTGACACCGCCCACTTGGCATAGAGGGTAACGCTGCCCAATGAGAGGGAAAGCTCGCTTACTCTTTGCTCAAAGCCGCTGTCCTTATACCAACCGAGGAATTCATACGCATGCCATGTAAACGTTCCGTCCGCATTAACAGAAAAAATCGTGTACTTTGTCGGATTTTCAAGCGGGATAACGCCGTCCGCGCCGCCGAGAGTGACAACGGAATAAGAAGAGGGATTGGCGGAGTTATTTATGCCGCCGTCCAAAACATAGGTCACCGAATATTCCATGGGCGTCCATTTGGCAAAAAGTTCAAGGTCGCCAAAGCTGCCCTCGGAAATAAAATCCACTTGTTCCTCAAACGTCTCGTCCGTATACCAACCTTCGAAAGTATAGCCGGGCGAAGTTATGTCCGAGAGCGTTATCGCGCTCTCGATGTTATAAGTCGCGGGATTGGTATTTACCGCGCCCATTGTGTTTTCATAGGTGATGTTATAGGTGATGGGAGTATAGACGGCATTTATCGTCAGGTTTTCCGCCTTTATCTCGTAATCTTCCCACTCGCCCGTATAGCCCGTGCGCTGAGGAACGGCAGGCTCGTCGACATCTATATCGTCCGCGTCGAATCGCACTTCCTCAATAATGTTGCCGCCCACCATAAATGTGGCGGTATAAGTATTTACTTCCCACTTACCATAAACGACAATATCCCCTCTCTCGTTGTTTGCGGCGTAAGCCTCAAAGTCAAAGGGCGTACGCAACGCCGTGTCCGTATACCAACCGTCGAAAGTATAGCCGCTCTTCGAGGGCGTAAATCCGGGATCGCTCTGACCCGTGCCCGTGACGGTGACCGTCTCAAAAACTTCGCCGTCCACCATATAGGTGACCGTCGTGCTCACCTCGCCGCATGCGACAAGCGCAAACGCACAGGTCAGCACGGCTATTAAAATTATTGCGACAAGAAAGCCTTTTTTCATTTTCCGCCTCACTTGATCATTCTTTTTGGGACAAACTTTTCAAGAACTCCCGACACTCGGGACAATTACCTATGGTAATTTTATATCCCCCGACAGATGTATATTATCATCATCGTCTCATATTGTCAAGCGATCGTTTGCTTTAATCTAAGATATTTCTAAATAACGTTTCCGAAATTTTTTCGCAGAGTTATCTTTTTTCGGCTTTTGGGCGAATTTTTCGGCGCCTCTCCGCGCACAAAAAAGCGCGGCTTGCGCCGCGCCCTTTCAGCTTTTCAGCGGGAAAGCTCTTCTTGAATTTCTTTGAGCGCCGCTTGGGCGAGGGCGGAATTTTCGCACTCGGTCATTATCCTGATCTTGGGTTCGGTGCCGCTCGGGCGCACGAGCACGCGCACGCCGCGCTCCTCCCATTTTTTCACCGCCGCCCGCACTTGCGGCAGTTCGGCGCGCCCCTTTTCCTCGGTCAGAACGCCCGCGTTGAATTGCGGAAAGAGGGGGTAAGAAAACTCGCCCGCGCGCTTTTTTGCCCCTTTGAGCAGGCTCGCCAAGACCACGGCGGTGAGTATCCCGTCGCCCGTTTGCGCAAACTGACTCAAAATGATGTGCCCCGATTGCTCGCCGCCTATCTCGGCGCCGCACTCGTCCATCATGCGCTTGACATACTTGTCGCCCACCTTGGCGCGCAAAAACTCCACGCCCGCCTCTTTCAAGGCTTTTTCCGTTCCGCCGTTGGACATGACCGTCCCGACGATCACGGGCACTTTTCCGCCGTTTTGGATCGTTAGGGCGGCTATCGTATACATTATCCGATCTCCGTCCATGACCTCTCCGCGCTCATCGAGCGCCATGAGTCTGTCCGCGTCGCCGTCAAAGGCGAAATAAAGATCGAACTCCCCGGGGCAACGCTTTTTCAGCGTCTCCACATGCAGCGCGCCGCAATTTTCGTTGATCCTCTCCCCGTCCGTCTCCGCGCTCACGACGAGCACGTCCGCATTGAGGCGGGAAAAGACCTCGGGCGCAATGACGCTCGCCGCGCCGCAGCTGCAATCGAGGGCTATCTTCATTCCCGCCAGGTCGCGCCCGCAGGAGCAGAGAAAATTTATGTATTCTTCCCTCGCCCCCTCAAAGTCGCTTTTCACCTTGAAAGGCAGGCTCTTTTGCTCAAAATGCATTCTTAGGGCGGCGTCGAACTCGCTTTCCGCCCTTTCGGAGAGTTTTCCGCCGTCGCCCGAAAAGATCTTTATGCCGTTATATTCGGGCGGATTATGCGAAGCGGAGATGACGGCGCCGAAATTCGCGCCGCGGCTTTTGGTGAGATAAGCCACTCCCGCCGTGGGCATTATCCCCACATAAGTCACCTTTGCTCCCGCGTCGCAGGCGCCGCGGGCGAAGATGCCCGCCAGCTTCTCGCCCGAAGCGCGCGTATCCCTGCCCAGCACGACTTCGCCTTCGACTGCGCGTCCGAGGGCATACGCCGCCTCTTCGAGCTCTCTTCCGTCCTTTGCCCTCACTCCGTCCGTGCCGAAAGAGAGCGCCTTTTTATTTTCTGCCATGATCACCTCAGATGAGCTTGAACTTGCCTCTCGCCTTACCCTCTTTGACCGTCTGGCGCGAGCGTCCGATGACGAGAGCGGCTTCGGGAACGTCCTCGGTGATGGTCGTGCCCGCGGCGATATAGGCGTCGTCGCCGATATTCACGGGCGCGATGATGTTGCTGTTGCTGCCGATAAAGGCGCGGTCGCCCACCTTTGAGCGGTGCTTTTGCTTGCCGTCATAGTTGACGAAAATAACGCCGCAGCCCACGTTACAGCCCGCGCCCACGTCGCAGTCGCCCACATAGGCGAGATGCGAAGCCTTTGTCCCGTCGCCCAAAGAGGCGTTCTTGATCTCGACAAAGTCGCCCGCCTTACAGCCTTCGCCCACTTTTGCGCCCGCGCGCATATAGCAGAAAGGTCCCACCTGCGCGCGCTTGCCCACATGCGCGCTCTCGAGCACGCTCGCGGTGACCACGGCGCCCTCTTCCACGACGCTGTTTTCGATGATGTTGTTGGGGCGCAACACGGCTCCGCTCTTGATGACGCTGCCCGCGCCGATATAGTTGTTGGGAAAGACGACCGCCCCTTCTTCCACGACGGCGTCCTTGTCGACATAGATATTGTCGCTCATAACTCCTCCTTCAGTTGACAATATATTCCCGAAAGTAATTTTCCCTTTTACTCCCTTGTGCAAAATTATATGCATTTTATAAACTTTTTGCAACTTCTCTCGCGTTCATAGAGATATTATCCATAAACTGCGGACATATCGAGAGAGCGCGATAAGTGAGGGTTATATTACCCCGGCGGCGGTTTTCGGTCAAAAAAGCGCATCTTGACCCGAAAAAAGTTGACGGCGCTATTGCCCGGTGATATAATGGCGATAACGAAATATTCTTTGGGCAGGCACGTTATGCCGACCGGAGGTGATGCCGCGCAAGCGGACAAGTCCTACAGCCCCGTCAGCCGATGCGGTGAGAATCCGCAACCGCCTGTGAAGTCAGATCGGGAAAGAAGCCATAGCGCCGAAATTTACCCGCCCGAAGTTCGTGCGGGTGTTTTTTCGCTTTCAAAGGAATATTTTGTTGAAAAATACTCTTTCGGAGGCGTTTTTTATGAAACAGGTAAGTAAGACCCGCCGCGCCGTCGTACGCATCGCCGTCACGGGCGTGATGACCGGACTTGTGATGGCGTTCACCTATTTCGGCGTCAATCTCGGCACGGCGTACGTCAACCTCGGCGACGCGATGGTCCTTGCCGCGGGCGCGCTCTTCGGTCCCGTCACGGGCATGATCGCGGGCGGCTTGGGCGCCATGCTCATGGACCTCATCGTCTATCCCGCCACTTTTGTCTTCACCCTCTTCATCAAGGGCATCGAGGGCGCGCTTTGCGGCGTTTTGCTCAAATACGCCCTGCCCAAGCTCACGCGCGGCAGATATCCGCTTTTGCAAGTTATTCTCGGCATCGCGGCGATGATGCTCTGCGCGCTCTTCATGGCGGCGGGCTATTTCGGCACCAACGTGCTCTTCTGGGGCGAGGGGGACAGCCCCGCCACCCGCCTTTCGGGCGCGCTTTTGCAACTGCCCATAGACATCGCCCAGGGCGCGGTGGGCTGCGCGATCGCCGCGCTCCTCATCTACGCCGTGCGCCTTGACAAGATAGCCGCGCGCTTTTCCCTCGGCGACCTTCTCATCGTGAATAATAAGGGGAAAGAGCGCGCCGCGCAAAGCGAGTCTCTCTCTTCCCCCGCCGAAAATGAGGAGCAGGGGCGGGAAAACGCCGCCGAAAACAACGATAAGGAGCGGGAAAACGCCGACGACGAAAAGCAAGGAACGACCCTTGAAAAAAGCGATAAAAACCGCTATAATTAAGTCATGGAAAACTCAGCCGCAAAAGCCCTGTCCGCCCTTTTCGGCGAAAAGCCCGCCTTCTTGAAAAGGATAGGCGGCGGGGCTTACGGCGCAATTTTTCTCGCGCGCCTTCCCCGCTCGAGCGTCTGCGTCAAGGTCTTTTTCCGCCCCGGCGACGCCGCCCGCGAGGCGCTTTGGTACCGCGCGCTCAAAAGGGCGAACGTCTGCTTGCCGCATATATTCGGCGAGTGGGAAAACTGCCTCGTGCTCGAATATATCCACGGCACGAACGCTTCCATGCCCCCCGCCGGCTGCGACTTTGACGCCGTGGGCGAGAAGGCGGCGGCGGACATCGCGCGCCTGCA
>DVNJ01000008.1 GCA_018714485.1 Candidatus Caccalectryoclostridium excrementigallinarum
AGGGGACAACGCACCCCTTATGCTTTTTGCCTTGCGCAAAAAGCATTGGGTGCGGCAATTTCGGCAAAGAACCAAAAAGCTCGCCCACCGCGGCTAAGCCGCCGAAATTGCTTTCGACTCTCCGCAACTTGCTTGCGGAATGTCGAAGCTCCCTGAGTTCCTATTCACCTTTTTCCGTGTCGTCTATTTTTTGGTCCCTCGGGACATCGAACCCCAATGCTTTTTGCCATACGCAAAAAGCATTGGGTGCGGCAATTTCGGCAAAGAACCAAAAAGCGCGCTCAACGCGGCTAAGCCGCCGAAATTGCTTTCGACTCTCCGCAACTTGTTTGCGGAATGTCGAAGCTCCCTGATCATTATCCGCATTAAAATAACACGGCTTTGACCGTGCCGTTGTTTTTGGTGCACCCTCAGGGGACAACGCACCCACATATTTTTTGCCTTGCGCAAAAAATATTGGGTGCGGCAATTTCGGCAAAGAACCAAAAAGCGCGCCCAACGCGGCTAAGCCGCCGAAATTGCTTTCGACTCTCCGCAACTTGCTTGCGGAATGTCGAAGCTCCCTGATCATTATCCGCATTAAAATAACACGGCTTTGACCGTGCCGAGTATTCCCTCTGCCCTTTCAAACGATTTTTGCGTGAGATCGAATTTGCCGCGCGGCTTACCGCTTTATCGTTTTGCGCAGCTCGCGCAGCTTTTTCTTGTCCTCTTCGTTCACGCGGAAAGAATCTATAAGCTTACTTATCGCTTTCAGGCGCGTGTCGAGATCGGCGTCCGCGTCAAGGAGAAATTCCTCGACGGGCTTTTTGTCCGCCAAATAGACCACGCTCAAAAGCCATCCCGCCGCCATTTTCACATAATAGCCCTCGTGCGTGAGCGCGCGCATATCCGCGCAAAGCCTCGCCGCATATTCCGCTCTTTTCGCAAAGTTATGCATGAGCGCCACGATCCCGAAACGCACGGCAAATTCCCGCTCGTCGCCTGTCAGCGCGCGCATGGCGGCATAATAGCTCTCGCTCGTTCGGTCATAGCGGCAGGCGGTGAGATCGCAAGCCTCCCAATCGTCGATATAGCCGACGTAATCGTAAAAAAGACGAACGTGTTCTTGCTCGCTCACCCGACACATGGCGCAGACCGCTCCGCGCAGCAGATGATGCTCGAAATAGGTGAACGGCAGCGCGAGAAAAGCGGCATGATCGTCCCGCGCGACGGCGCGCGCGATGGCGATAAGGGCGGGCTTTCTCACTCCTATTATGGGATATTGAGTATTCGTAAGGCGGCTGTCGAAGCGTTTATAGCTTTCGTCCGCCAGAGAAAACAATTTTTCTTCGACTTGCTCTTTATCCTTGAAGATCATGACTTTCGGAAAATTATCTGCGCCTTTCTCGCGGGGGTGTCGCCCGTGCGGATATAGGATATTTCAAAGCCCTCTATCCCCTCCACTTCCCGCCAAAGCGCCTGGGAATAATAAGTGTGCGTTATCTTGACGGCGATGACGTAAGTCCCGCTTTGAGTATAAGTCGCGGCGTAATGCGCCAAAACGGCGTTGAACTCTTGGGTCGAATCGGCGATCGCGTCCTGCAAGACGCCCTCCTCGTCCACGAAATGCATATTGGCAAAGGGATCGTAACTCACGCCGCCGCAATAGATGTCGCTGCCCAAAACGTCCTCGTCTTCGTGATGATCCTCATCGGCGATATTTTGTCCCACGAGCAGCCAATCGTAATCGCCGAGGCGGTAATTCACCCCGTTTGAGGTCGCGTCTTCCGCTCCCCAGGTTGTGTCGACAACATACCAAAGTCCGTCGATCTCCACCTTGTTCCAGGCGTGTCTGCCGCCGCTCGTGCCGCCTTGTATCTTCAAACTGTCTATCCCCTCGATGGCGCAGAGAATGACAAAGGACTGCGCAAGCCCGTTACAGACCGCGACGCCGTCATCGAAGACGCCCTCGGGGAAGAAACAGTTAAAGCGGTAAACGTCGTTATAAAGCCCTTGGTCGTGATCGCGGTCGAGCGAATATTCCGCCACGGCATTGTCATAGACCACTTCCGTGGTGAGAAAATCATATATGGCGTGCACCTTTTCGTAATCGGACATGCCCTCATCGGTGATGCGCGCAAGCACGGCGCGCGCCTTTTCGTAAATGCGCTCGGCGGCGCTGCCCTGCTCGGGCAGCGGGCGCAGTCCGCTTTCGAGCGCGAAATAAAGCTCCATGCTCGTGCTCACTTCAACGCTCTTTTCGATCTCGTCCACGGGGAAGACGTCGCCGCTCGTGCCCGAAGAGGAATAAGAGCGGTTGCCCGAGACATAATTCGTCACGTTGAGCGAAGAATACTTAACATCGAGAGCCGAGGCGTTCTTGCTCGGTTCGAGCGCCGTGGTATGCACGATCTCAAGCGCAAAAATATTGTCCGCGAGCTTTTTGCAAGAGCTTTTGCTGCCGTTGAGCGCGACCACTTCGCGGAAACTTTTCAGTCCGTTTTCATAAAGGCTCAAAACGCCCGACGCGCTCTTGTCGACATAGGCAAGGACGACCTCGACTCGCTTTTTCTCGAAAGTAAGCCCGGATATGGTCGTCGAACCGACCGTCTGTAAGTCGTCATAGCAAAGCGCCGTATAGCAGCAGAAGACCTCCCACTCCTCTTCGCTCGTGATATAAAAATTGTATTCTTCGCCCAAGTAAGTGAACTTTTGCGTCATATAGGGCACATATGCGCTCAGATCCGCGCTTGTCGTCTCGCCCGTATATTCCGCGCCGCCGAACTCTTCGGGCAGGCGGGCGGTCACGGTTATCTCCACGCTCTCCCCGCTCGTCACGTCGAGTATGTCCGTCGCGTCAAAGCAGTCGATATCGAACCGCTCGGGCAGATCGAGCGAGGAAAAGACCTGTCCGTTTATGCTCACTTCGTATTCCTGCGGCATGAGATCGGCGTCCCAGCGCACGAAAACCTTCGGATATGCGTCCGCGTCCACGCGCACGTTGCTCGGCGCGCAGGAATATTCGGGGATATAGATGACGGGGACGTTCACCGCGCCGCTGTCGGCATAGAGAGTGAGATAGTGCAGCCCCTGCTCTTTTCCGCTCAGAGACGATGCCTCGACGCGGCATTGCCCGGACGCAGTCTTGCTCTCCTTGAAGGCGAGCTTTTTCCCGTCCCAGGCGACGGCGCGCACCCTTTCCGCCTCGGCGAAGGTGAAGGAAAGCCCCTTTCCTTCCCGCTCGGAATAGACGATATATCCCGCGCTCGAAAGTTCGCTCGGCCCCGTAAGCCTGATCACCCGCTCGGTCACGAAGACAGTGTGCGTAGCCGTCGAGCCGTCCTCGAACTTCGCTTTGAGCTGGATCGCCGCGCCGAGCGCGAACTGCGTCAGATAAGACTGCGGCAGCGTCACGCTCAAACCGTCCGAGGAGAGCGTATAGCCGAACCCGTAACGGTTTTCACCGAGCGCTTTCACGCTTTTCACTTTTTTATCGAAAGACAATTTGAGGGAAAGATCGCCTTTGGCATAATAAGAATAGCTCGGCGAAGAGATGTTTTCCGCCTCTTTGAGAACTTGCCTGACCGTCTGCTCGGCATAGAGCAGCATCTGCTGATCGGAGACCTTGGGCAGAGTTATCGTGCACTCGCCCGGAGCGGAAGCCGAGCGTTCGTCGCTCGCGGGGAGCGCCGTGACCGTCACGCGCAGCGTCCTTTCCCCGTCTTCGAGCGCGAAATCGGCGAGCATGAAACTCGTCTCCTCCGTGTTCTCGCGCACAAGCTCGCTCCCCGTGCCCGCGTCCGTCACCTTGACGTCGTAAGAGCCCGCGCCCTCGATCGTGTCCCAGATCGCCGCATAGGCGCCGTTGCTCCTCACCACGGGCGTGCCGAGCTTGGGCGCGCGCTTGATCTCGTCGCAGGCGGCGAGAGCGAATGCGCATACGAGCGCGCAGATAATGAAGAGAATGAAAAGGCGCTTTTTCATGAATACATTATAACATACCGCCGGCGGTATTTCTCCGCGTCGGCGCGTTTTTTACCTAATAATTACGAAGGGCGCGGACGCTCGGGCATAAAAAACGGCAAATAAATTTAAGAGCACGGCACATGCCTTTCCGCACGCGCTCTTAAATCAACTTGCCGAGTAATGATTTTCAGTCGAGATCGATATTCGCCAAAACCTCTTTGAGCGCGCGCATCTCGCTCTTGCTCAAAGTGACTCCCTTCCCCATCTTATCTCCGTCGGGGGACCATTCCCTGATGTCGTACTTAGGCTCCTTGCCGTTCCAACTGATCAGCTTGATCTCCTTTTTCCAACCCTTATCCGATTCGGAAAGAGCGCCGCAGTTTTCGATCACTTCAAAAGAAAACTCCGCCATATGCCAACCTCCCTTGTTGCTTTGCGCTGTTATTATTATATCATATATGCGCGCGCATTACAATATATTTTTAATTTTTTTATTTTAGGCAAATCCCGCGCCTATTTGACGAGCGGCATCAGCCTGAACATGAGCGAAAGCTCCTTCTTTCTGCCCGTATAGAAACGGTATTCTCCGCGCGTATCCGGACCGCAGCTGTTGCTGCCCACGCCGCGCACAAAGCGCAAAAGCGAGACGAAAGTCTTGTCTTCCCGCCCGACCTCGAAGTCGTGAGTGACTTTGAGCAGGCTGTCGGGATCCACGTCCTGCGCCGTGAAGGCAAAGGTGTCTTCCTTGGCGACAAAGGCGAATCCGCGCCCCTTTTCGTCCGTCACTTCCGCCCTGCGGCATTCGCAGCGCATGCCGTTGTCCTGCGGCTTTATGTAAGGCACGAACATATCCGCGACTGCGCTTTCGTAAATGCCCGTCACGCTTTGCAGCTTGAAGTCGGGATAGTTTTCGTCGGGACCCAAGCCGTAATAGCGCACCTTGTCGAAAGCGCCGGGCATGACGAGCGAAAGCCCGAAGCGGGGCAGATCGTAGACAAAGGGGGAATAGAGCGAGGCGGTGATGTCGATATAGCCGTTATGCCGCACGACGTAATCCACCTCGAAGGCAAAGCGCTTTTTGCCTTTGAGATAGACGGTGTGGACGGCGCGTATCTCCGCCCTGCCCGTCTTTCCTTCCATCTTTTTCTCCGCGCTAAAAGCGTCGCAGGTGATGGAGATGTCGCGGAACCCCTTCTCCTTCCAGCCCCTGTCGATATTCATATAATTGTCGATGGGCGCGGCGTAAAGGGCGAGATTGAAGCCCCTGTTGGGGACGTCGCGTTCGATATATTCCCTTCCGTCGACCGTATAGGAATCTATGCCTCCGCCCACGGAGTCGAAGACGATGCGTATCTTTCTGCCCTCGTTCTCGGCGGTCACGATCGTCTTTTCGTTCTCCTCCACCAGTGCCAGATCTCCCCTGCCCACGTCGATGAGGGTGGGGATATATTTGCATATCTCGATCTGCTCGCAAGCCACGAGACTGCCGTCTGCGCGCAGATAGGTGAAGATCATATAGCTGTCGTTGGTGATGTCGGGGACGGGATGCTTGAGCGTGACGTCGGCAAAGTCGCGCGGCGCGACATCAAGCTCGAACTCTCCGCCCGCGACCTCTTCGCCGCCGATACGGAAGCTCCATTTCACCTTCATTCCCGCCGTGGACGCGAAATAATTCAGGTTGCGGAAACGATACTTATTGCTGGAAATATAAGACGCCTTGACGGGACGGTAAGCCGCGCGCATGGAAAGCGCGCCCGTATGCGGCGTGCGGTCGGGGAAGAAAAGCCCGTCCACGCAGAAGTTCCCGTCATGCACCGCTTCGTCGTTGTCGCCGCCGTACATATAGTTGCCGAAGGCGTCCTTTGCCGCATGGTCGGCAAACTCCCAGATACAGCCGCCCAAAAAGCCGTCCGACGCCTCGAACAGCTCGGTATACTTATCCAGCGAGCCTGCGCCCACGCCCATGGCGTGCGCATACTCGCAGAGGAAATAGGGCGCGCGGTAATATTTGGCGGGAAGCGTTCCAGCGACGTATTTTTCGCACTTTTCCGTGGAGGTATACATTTCCGAGGCGATGTCGTAAGCCCATTTTTTCATGCGTGAAACGCCTTCGTAGTGGATAGGCGTGCGGCTGTCGAGCGACTTTAAGTTGTTATAGCAGTAATCCTGGCACTTATGCCCGCCCGACTCGTTGCCCAGCGACCACATGATGACGCAGGGATCGTTGCGGTCGCGCATATACATGCGGTAGACCCTGTCCCAATATCTGTCCTTCCACTTGCCGTTGCGGCTCAGCCTGCTCACGTCGTAAAAGGGTGCCGTCTCGCAAAAGCCGTGCGTCTCGATGTCCGCCTCGTCCACGACGTAAAGCCCGTAATAATTGGCGGCTTTGATGAACACGGGATCGGGCGGATAATGCGAAGTGCGCACGCAGTTGCAGTTATAATCCTTGATGATCTTCACGTCGCGCAGTATGTCCTCCGCGCTCATGCACCAGCCCTTGTCGGGATGGGTGTCGTGATGGTTGACTCCCTTTAACTTTATGGCGGCGTTGTTGTAATAGAGCACGTTGCCGCGTATTTCTATGTTGCGCAGCCCGATCTCCCTGCGCAGGCAGAAGAGCTGCTTTCCTTCCTTTTCGATGACGAGATAGAGCATATAAAGCTCGGGCGTTTCCGCGCTCCATTGCACGGCGTTCTTCACCTCGATGAAACTGTCTCCGCCCGCGGCGCCCTCGTAGATCAGTTTATCCTTGCGGTAAAGCAGCGCTTTGAGGCTCGCGCCCTCTTCCACGGCGGCGTCCGTATGCAGATAAATGCGGTAATCCCTGCCCTGCGGCAGCGCCTTCACCGAAAGGTCCCAAACGTAACTTTGCGGCAGGTCGGTGATATAGACGTCGCGGAAAATGCCGTTGTTGCGGAACATGTCCTGCGCTTCGAGATAAGTTCCCGTGCACCATTTATAGACCATCACGACCATCTCGTTCTCGCCGTCGAAGATATAGCCCGTGATGTCGAATTCCGCCGTGTTATGGCTCCCCTCGCTGTAACCGACATATCTGCCGTTGACGTAAAGCTGCATGCAGGACGCCACGCCCAAAAAGGTGAGGATATGCTTTGCCGCATGCTTTATCGCAAACTTTTTGCGGTAGATACCCACGCTGTTGAAGACTTCCCTCGTGCCCTTGGGGAAATTTCCGCCCCCGCCGAGACGCTCCTTTTTCCCCACTATGCCGCGGCTGCCCGGCACGCGCGGAGGCGCGGGATCGAACTGATAGCGCACGTTGAGATAGTTGGGCTTTTCCACGCCCTCGTACTGCCAGCAGCCGGGAACGGCTATCTTACCGAAAGAGTGGAAATAAGTGTCTATGGCGAGAGGGACGTCGTCTACCTGCTTATAATAGAGGAAGTCCCATTCTCCGCTCAGACAGCGCACCATGTCGCTCTTATAGCGCTCGTCGTAAAAAGTCGTCTTGTCGCAAGCCTCCTTGTTGCCGAAGGGAATGAAATAGGCGCGAGGGGCGAGCTTATTCTCCTCGAAAAGGGAAAAATCGTTGAATTTGTCGTGACTGAACCGATAGATCATAACGCTGCTCCGCCGATGTTTACTGCATAAATTATAACATACGCGCGCGCATTAAGCAAGATTTTTTTCGCTCGCGTGGGGTCAGTTGCTTTCGCAGGAAAAGGGAAAAAGGGCGAGCCTGATGAGTTTGAGCCATTGCGGCGCAAAAAAAGCCCCCGCGGGCAGAGCGAGAAAGGCGCAGGCGCGAATTATCTCGAAGAGCGCGAACGCCCAACCCGCAGTCAGCGTCCAGACAAGCCCTAACAATGCGTTTTTGCCCAAAACGAGCGTTATTCTCGACCCAAAGGGTTTGAGGCAGACATAGGCGTTTTTGAGCGTTGTGAGACTTAAAGGGAAGCCGACGAGGCTCGCGGCAAAGAGCGCGGAGAGCGCCAGCCAGACGAGCGCGCTCAGCCCTCCGCCCAGCGTCTTCCAGCAGGCGTTGCCCAAATAATATGCCGCTTTTTTGAGATAACGCACATTTTGAGCATGGGTAAATCAAGAAAAATAATGCTGATTTTGCAGATATTCGGCAAGAAGTTCGGCAGTTTCCCTGACGTAGCGCGCGCAGGGGCGCGAGGCGTAATAATGCGCGTCCCTCTCCCCGGGCGCGCCGCCCTCTCCCGCGTCTTCCACGCCTTCGAGCAGCTTTTTGCAACTCACCGAGCCGAATTTTTCCTCGAAAAGAGCGCTTATCTGTTGAACTTTTTCATAAAGCTCGGTCTTATCCTTTTGAATGTCGCCGCTTTCGTTTTGAACAAGTCCGAGAATGATGCCGCAGGCGGCAAGCGCACCGCACATGCCCCGCGTGCGCCCGAAGCCGCCGCCGAAAGCATGCGAGACCCTCTTCATCTGCTCGAGCGAAAGCGAAGTGAGATCGGTAAAAGCCATCGCCACCGACTGCGCGCAGCAATATCCCTGCATGAAATATTCTTCGGCAAGCCTGCCCCTTTGCGTCTTATCCATTCTTTCTTCCCGTTATCCTCTCTATCTTTTCGTCGAGGTATTTTTGCAGCTCACCCAGCCGCTCGGTGCCGAGCGCGGGCGTATCCGCCAGGGGATTGACTATCCTCATCTTTTCGTACTTGGAAAAGCCGAGCGTGTGAAAGGCGAGAAGCTCGTATTTTTCCACCCCTTTCAGTCTCTCCCCGAGGAGAGCGACATATTCGTCCACTATCTTTTCTTCGTCGTTGATCCCGGGCACGATGACCGTGCGCAGCCAAAGCCTCTTTTTGCTCTTCAAGCAGTGATCGAGAAGTTTGAGCGGGCGCTCGATCCCTCCGCCGATAAATTTTTCATAGCGCTCTTCATCGGGCATCTTTATGTCGAGAATGACCAGCTCGCTCGCGTCCACAGCCGCCCTAACACTCTCAGAAAGCTCGACGGCGCCCGAGGTGTCGAGCGCGCAGCCTATGCCGAAAGCGGCGAGTTTTCGCTCGCATTCGAGAATAAATTCGGGATAAACGAGCGGCTCTCCGCCGCTGAAAGTGACTCCGCCGCCGCCCTTGAAATAAGTCTTGTAACGCCTTATCTTGGCGACGAGTTCGTCCGCCTCGACGGGCATCCCGCCCGAAAAAGGGCGCGTGTCGGGATTGTGACAATATATGCAGTTGAAAGGGCAGCCTTGGAGGAACACGGCATAGCGTATGCCCGTCCCGTCCAAGGTCGCAAAGCTCTCTTCCGAATGCAAAGACGCTTTCACAGGCTCGAATGGAAGGTGCGGTTGATGACTTCCTGCTGCTGTTCTCGGTTGAGCTTATTGAAATTGACCGCATATCCGCTCACCCTGATGGTGAGGTTGGGATAAAGGGTGGGGTCGTTCATCGCGTCGATGAGCTTCTGCCTGTTGAGCACGTTGACGTTGAGGTGATGTGCGTCCTGCGCGAAATAGCCGTCCAACATATGCACGAGGCGCTCCGTCCTCTCTCCCTCTTCCTTGCCCAGCACTTCGGGCGTGACGGAGAAGGTGTTGGAAATGCCGTCGCGGCAGCAGGAATAGCGCAGCTTCGCCACGGAATTGAGCGAGGCGAGCGCGCCGTGGCTGTCCCTGCCGTGCATGGGGTTCGCGCCGGGAGCGAAAGGCTCGCCTTTCTTTCTGCCGTCGGGGGTGGAGCCGGTCTTCTTACCGTACATGACGTTTGAAGTGATGGTGAGTATGGAGAGCGTGGTGATCGCGCCGCGATATTTCTTATGCCTGCAAAGCTGCTCATAGAAATATTCGGCGATGGCGCGGGCGATGTCGTCCGCCCTGTCGTCGTCGTTGCCGTATTTGGGGAAGTCGCCTTCGGTGACAAAGTCGGAGATGATCCCCCTCTCGTCCTTGATCGCCTTGACTTTCGCATACTTGATCGCGCTCAAACTGTCGGCGAGGACGGAAAAGCCGCTTATGCCGAAAGCCATCAGCCTTTCCACGTTCGTGTCGTGCAGGCTCATCATCAGGCGCTCATAGGCATATTTGTCATGCATATAGTGAATGACGTTGAGCGTGTTGACATAGAGCTTCGCCATCCACGAGCAATATTTTTTGAACGCCTTGACCACTTCGTTGTAATCGAGAACGCCTTCCTTGAAGGTCTTGCCCTTGGGACCGACCTGAACGCCGCTGATCTCGTCCCTGCCGCCGTTGAGCGCCATCAGGAGCACTTTCGCCAAGTTGCAGCGCGCGCCGAAATACTGCATCTGCTTGCCTACGCGCATTGCCGAAACGCAGCAGGCGATGGCGTAATCGTCGTCGTAAATAGGACGCATGACGTCATCGTTTTCGTATTGAATGGAATCCGTGTCGATTGAGACCTTGGCGCAGAACTTCTTGTAAGTCTCGGGAAGATCCTCGCTCCAGAGAATGGTGATGTTCGGTTCCGCCGACGAGCCGAGGTTATAGAGCGTGTTGAGGACGCGGTAGGCGTTTTTCGTCACCATATGTCTGCCGTCTAAGGCGATGCCCGCCTCGGACATGGTCACCCATGTGGGGTCGCCCGCGAACACCTCGTTGTATTCGGGCGTGCGCAGATGCCTCACCAGCCTCAGCTTGATGATGAAGTCGTCGACTATCTCCTGCGCCTGAGATTCCGTGAGCGTGCCCTCTTTGAGGTCGCGTTCGAAGTAGATGTCGAGGAAAGTGGTTATCCTGCCGATCGAGTTCGCCGCGCCGTTTTGCTCCTTGACCGCGCCCAAATAGCCGAAATAAAGCCATTGCACCGCCTCTTTGGCGTTCACCGCGGGACGGGAGATGTCGCAGCCGTATTGCGACGCCATGGTCTTGAGCCTGTTCATGAAGTCTATCTGCTTATAAAGTTCCTCGATGAGGCGGATATTATCTTCCGTCATCGGCTTTTTCTGCAAGGCTTCCTTGTCCTTTTGCTTGCAGTCGATGAGATAGTCCATGCCGTAAAGGGCGATCCTGCGATAGTCGCCGATTATCCTGCCGCGCGCATAGGCGTCGGGAAGACCGGTGATCACGCCCGTATGGCGCGCCGTGCGCATCTCCTTGCTGTAAACATGGAAGACCGCATCGTTATGCGTGGTGCGATAGGCGAATTCTTCAAGGACCCTGTCCGAAAGCTTATAGCCGTACGCCTCGCAAGCCTGCTTGCACATTCTCAGTCCCGCAAAAGGATTGACCGCCCTCTTCAAGGGCGCGTCCGTCTGCAAGCCCACGATGATGTCCCTTTCCCTGTCCACATAACCGGGAGGAAAAGCCAGAATGGATGACACGTGCTCCGTGTCCACGTCGAGCACGCCCTTACGGTGCTCTTCCTTCAAAAGTTCCTCGACGTGAGCATAGACTTCCTTCGTCCTCTTTGTCGGACCGCACAAAAATTCCGCGCCGCCGTCATAGGGCGTATAGTTCTTGTTGATGAAGTCGCGCACATCGATGGTGCTCGTCCAATTCCCTTTGACAAAATCTCTCCAAGCTTCCATATTTGACCTCGCAAATTTTATTACACTCGTATCATAGCGCGAACGGGCGCATATGTGCTGTTGCATTTGCAACTTGCCGCTTCTTTCGCGCGCGTTCCCCGTTTTTTCGCAAGCGGAGAAAACGGCTCGGCTTATGCCCTTCGGGAATAAATCGGAAACAATCCGCAGGGCAAAAACCGCAATATCTTGAACGCATTTTGATTATATCACACAAGATATAGTATTGGCAAGATTTTACGAAAGATTACAAGACGAATAGTTGCTATAAATCTCTTCAAAGTCGGAATATTCTATTTCCCCTTCCCTTATCCCCGTGCCGACGAGTCCGTCCGCGAGGCGGGCATGATGCCCCTCGACATCGCGGAAGGGAACGCGCGCCTTGACTTGCGCGCGCAGGTCGAATCCCGCCGAGGCGGGACGGGTCAGATAGACAAAGTCATATTCTCCGCCCATGGAATAAACGCCTGCGAGCACAAAGCCGCGGCTGAAAAAGACGGATATGCTCGCCGTGTTTTCCGCCTGAACGACGCCGCAGAGATAGTGCCCGCGAACGCGCTTTTGCGCTTCGGCGATGACCGCGTCCGCCAAGGCGCCGGCGATGCACCTGCGGCGGTATTTTTCCGCGACCATCAGCCCGGACGTTTCAAAGGCAAAGCGCGGAGCGATGCGCCCCTTGGTGCATTCGGCGATCCTCTCGGCAAGCTGCGCGCCGTATTTTTCGTCCGTATCGAGCGCGAACGTTCCCGCGATCTTATCCCCGTCCGCGGCGCACAAAAAGCAGCCGTTTTCCAGCACGCTTTTCAGCTCTTCCTCCGTATAGGGATAAAAAAATTCTATGCGCCGCAGGGCGTTCCTGCCCTCATTCAAAAAGGCGGAAACGGCGGGAAGATCGCCGCCGTCCGCCTTGAATATTTCAAGTTCGCCCGCCTTATAAACGGTCTTTATCATTTCATCAAGGTGACCAGGACCGCCTTTTGCGCGTGCAGCCTGTTCTCCGCCTGATCGTAGATCTCGCCGTGCTCGTCGATGACCTCGGCGGTTATCTCCTCGCCTCTGTGCGCGGGCAGGCAGTGCAGGACCATGACGTCGTGCGCCGCGACTTTGAGCAGGTCGTCGTTGACCTGATAGCCTTTGAACGCCTTTCTGCGGGTTATCGCTTCGCTCTCCTGTCCCATAGACGCCCAAACGTCCGTATAGACAACGTCCGCTTCGTCCGCCGCCTCATAGATATTGTGCGTGAGATGGAACATGTCGCCGTGTTTTTTCGCCGCTTCGAGGACGTCGTGCGCGGGTTCGAAGCCCTTGGGACAGGCGATCGAGACCTTCATGCCCATGGTCAGGCAGCCCGCGATGAGCGAATTCGCCATATTGTTGCCGTCGCCCACATAGCAGAACTTCAAGCCTTCGAGCGCGCCCTTGTGTTCACGCACGGTCATCAGGTCTGCGAGCACCTGGCAGGGGTGCGCATAGTCGGTAAGCCCGTTGATGACGGGAACCGAGCCGAACCTGGCGAGATCTTCCACTTCCTGCTGCTTGTAAGTGCGGATCATGATGCCGTCCAAATAACGCGAAAGTACGCGCGCGGTATCCTCTATCGGCTCGCCTCTTCCTATCTGAAGGTCGTGACTGCTCAAAAACAAGGCGCTGCCGCCCAGCTGATACATGCCCACTTCAAAGGACACTCTCGTGCGCGTGGACGCCTTTTGGAATATCATTCCCAACGTCTTACCCTGCAAATATGTATGCGGTATCCCGTGCTTGCGATCGTATTTGAGCTGATCTGCGAGATTGAGGATGCCCGTGATCTCCTTGGCGGTAAGATCGGACATTTTTAATAAATGCTTCATATTTTCCTCCCGATGCCGCACCGCGGCTTGCGTGTTTATTTTATTATACTATATTTTTATATGCCGCGCAAGAGGTATTTTCCTTTTTTCGCCCTTTTGCGCAGGTTTACGGCTCAAAAGCGCCGCGATCGGCGCGTATTGACAGGTCGTGAATGATTTGCTATACTAAAATTATAAATACAACGTGAATGGGCAATATTTCTCTAAACTTGCTTTTTAGGAGGAGATCATGAAAAAGTCTTTCTGTATCTTAATAACTTCGGCGCTGATATTTTGCGCCCTGTTCGCCGTTGTTGCCTGCGACCCCGAGTCTCCCGACACCAGAGCGTCGAGAGAACTTGACACAAGCATCGTCGGCGTTTGGCAGAACGCCGCGGGCGAAGTGCTGGCGGAACTTGAAAACTACGAGCACGAGAGCTATCAATTCGTAAGCGACAGCGGACAGAGCGCGTCGAGCATCGACTTTTCTCTCGACGGCGGCAAGACTTGGATGCGCGGAGAACTAAACGAGGACTTCCTCGCCGAAACGGGACGCGGCATCTACTTACTGATGGCGTCGACCGACGGAGCGTTCACGTTTAACGCTACGGGGTCGGCAGAAGATCGCTTTCCCGATCCGTCGACCTATCATAGCGGCGACACCCTTTCGATCACCGTCCGCGTGCCCGAGTCGGATACCCATAAGGCAAGCGCATGGTCGGAAGCGACGACATATACTCTCAAAGCTCCGAGCGCCGAAACCGACGGGCTTTTCGCCAACCACTACGGTTTATTCTTATCCGATATATCCGATTACGGCGAACTGAGCGCGAACAACTTCGAAAGCAACGGCTTTGTCGTCTACAAAGAGGCAAATTCCGTCAAGTTCGGCAAGATCTCTTCCTCCCCGTCCGAGACCGAAAGCGGCATGTACGAGTATGTCTTCACCCCTTTCGAAGAGCTGGGCGAGTCGGACAAAGCCGAAATAGCAAAGCTTGAATACAAATTCGTATCCAAGCAAGAATACAGCCAAAGCGAAAACGGCTCCGACCTTCTCTCCTCGATCACGCCTTCGATAACGACCTTTGAAAACGAATGCCTTATCTTAGGTCGATGGACGCAAATGCCCGAAGGCGGCATCCCCTTCTCTTCGAGCGATCCCGACTTACTGTGGGAATACGAGATCGAGATCCCCAACGCGACCACCGGAGAGATCGACAAATCTACGCAAAGATCCTTTATCCTCTTGCTGCGCCTGAAAGCGACGAACGACACCACGCATTCAAACGTAAAAGCGCTTGAATATTTGTACCCGAACGAGCCCACGCCGTGACCTCGACTCACAGCCTGCAAGCAGATTTTGCAAATACAAGTCAAAACGGCTAAAACTCAATGATATAAGAAATTATCCGAAGGGCGTGTCTTACAACACGCCCGATTCGCTAATATACCCCCAAAATAATTAAAAAGCTATTAAATTTCCGTATGCGAAATTGACAGCATTAATAAAATTTTATACAATTATATCGATAAATTTGCGTTGAGCAAAAAATTGCAAAATACGGTGAACGGCAATGTTGATCAAGGATATCGTAAAAGTTTATGTCAGTAAAAACGGATTGCGCAGTCCTGCGCTTAACGGTTTCAGCGCGCAGCTGCCCGATAAAGGTCTTGTGTTCATATTGGGTAAAAGCGGCTGCGGAAAATCCACGCTGTTGAATTTGCTCGGCTGCCCTTTGTTCTGATCGGCGTATTCGGCATTGCGATCGCGGTGATCTCCACCTTGTTACCCATACGGAAAATAGGGAAAATGAAACCGATCGATGCCATAAGGAACGAATAATAGTAGATCGGCGGGAGTGCTCACTTGCGCGCACCTTACCCGCCGTTCACTTCCCTTACGGCGGCAGTGCTCACATTCACGCACCTTGCCCGCCGTTCACTTCTCTTACGGCGGCAGTGCTCACTTTCACGCACCTTGCCCGCCGTTCACTTCCCTTACGGCGGCAGTGCTCACATTCACGCACCTTAAAAGCGCACCATAACGGTGCGCTTTTAATTCTTGGCGTTCCCGGCGGGAGTCGAACCCACGACCTTTCGCTTAGGAGTTATCGGTTTAGGTAAAAGCAACTTTTAGATCGTCAAATATCGTTGAATTTTAGCATCTAAAGCACTGTTTTTGGGTTTATTTCTTGTATATTGTCGGCTATTTTTCATTTTGCA
>DVNJ01000009.1 GCA_018714485.1 Candidatus Caccalectryoclostridium excrementigallinarum
GCGTAAAGGCTATCCTGCTCACGCACGGGCATTTCGACCATATCGGCGCGGTGGACGAGCTGAAAGCGGCGACGGGCGCAAAGATATATGTTCACGCTGCGGACGCGGAAAAGCTGACCGACGCGAAGAAGTCTCTCGCGGCAATGACCTTTTTCAGGCAGAACACGGCTCCCGCCGACGTGCTGCTCAAAGGGGGAGAGGAGCTTGACCTTGCCGGCATGAAGATAAAAGTTATTTATACCCCCGGGCATACCAAGGGCGGCGTTTGCTACCTCATAGAAGATACTCTCTTTTCGGGCGACACGCTCATGCGTTTGAGCTATGGCAGGACGGACTTTGAAGACGGGAGCGAGGAGGAGATGAGAGCGTCGCTGAAAAAGCTTTTCGCCCTTGAGGGCGATCTCATTATCTGCCCCGGTCACGGGGAAAACAGCCTTCTCTCTCTTGAAAGAGCGGGCAATCCCATTCTCGGCGCCTTATGAGATTTTTTTGCAACAAGGACAATCTGAGCGCGGACATCGAGGAGATATTGCGCGCCTTCGGCGGGGAGATGCTCGATAAAGACGACGGCAAGAGCGTAGAAGTCGAGATCGAATTTATTGGAGAAAAGCAAGCCGAAATATTGCTAAAATATTCCGATGAGAAAAATAACGTCCGAAATACTTATGAAAATCGCGTTAATTTGGAAGACGTTGGCGACCCGCTCAAATTAAAGAGCGAGGCAAAGCGCGCCGCGAAGATAATGCTTTACGATCTTTTGAGCGCTTTGAGCGGTAAGTCTCTGCCCTACGGTTCGTTGACGGGCGTGAGACCGAGCAAGCTCTATCACGATCTGACAAAAAAGGGTGAAGACGCCTTTGAACTCTTCACGAAAGAATATCGCGTGAGCGAGGAAAAGGCAAAGCTCGTTAGGCAGATATGCCGCGAGCAAGAGGGCTTGAAGAGCGAAGATCCCCTTTCCGCGGACATCTTTGTCAACATTCCTTTTTGCACGAGCAGATGCAGTTATTGCTCCTTTATCTCCGCCGAGATAGGACGGGTGAAGAAGTTCGTCCCCGCCTATGTCGAACTTCTTGAAAGAGAGATAAAAAACGCGCTCGAGATAGTGCGCCGCCGCGGCTTTAAGTTAAGGGCGGTCTATTTCGGCGGCGGAACGCCCACCGCGCTCGACAAGGGCAGCCTCTTCCGCCTTCTCGCCCTTTTCAAAGGCATTGAGGCGGAGTTCACCGTCGAGGCGGGCAGACCGGACAGCATAGAAAAAGACAAGCTCGACGTTATGGACGAAATGGGAGTGACGCGCATCTCCGTCAATCCGCAGTCGCTCAACGACAAGACCGTGAAACTGATAGGAAGGAAGCATTGCGCCGCCGACTTTTTCGCCGTCTTTGAATTAGCGCGCAAATATCCCTTCGACATCAACTGCGACGTGATCGCGGGACTGCCGGGCGAGAGCGCGGAGGATTTTCGCCGCACGGCGGAGGGCGTTTTCTCGCTTTTGCCCGAGAACGTCACCGTGCATACGCTCGCGCTCAAAAAGGGTTCGGGGCTGAAAGTGTCCGGCTATGACAATTCGGGCGGGGAGACGGGGGAGATGGTCGATCTCGCGCGAGAACTCGCGCGTAAAAACGGATACAAGCCCTATTATATGTACCGCCAGAAATATATGAGCGGGAATTTGGAAAACACGGGCTATGCGCTCGCGGGCAAGGCGTGCATATACAATATCGACATCATGGAAGAGTGCGCGAACATCATCGCCTGCGGCGCGGGCGGGATAAGCAAGCTTTGGATACCGGGCGAAAACCGCCTCGAACGCCTCGCCGATCCCAAGGGGCTTGACGTCTATCTTGCGCGCGGCGACGAATTGCTCAAAGCGAAAGAGAGCTTTTTCGGCTTATAAGCGCCTTTATTTTTTCGAAAAGCTTGTGATTTTTCTTAATTTTTTCGGCAATTTTTCTCCCGCGTCGGCGCCGAAAAAGGGCGCCGTGAAAATTTTCGGTAAAATTTTTTGCGAAAAAAGCGCTTTTGAACGCATATTTGTCCGATTTTGCTATTGACTTTTATAATTGCGTATAATATAATTATATTAACGTGGGGTCGTTATCGGCAGAAAACCGCGAAGTTTATGTTAAGAGGTTCAATTATGAGGGAGAGCGTCATAACCAAATCGTCTTTCAAGGCAGTATTGGCGTTTATTATCATAGCCGCGCTTTGCGTCGCGGCTTTTTCGCCGCTTTTTGCGGCAAAGACAGCCGTTGCCGAAGCATGGCCGGATACTTACGCCGTTACATACGAATATAATATGGGATTCACTCCCGTGGCGGGCAGCTATACGGTCGTCTATGACGGCAAGACGTATGACAGCAATATCCCCGCAAGCTTGGGCGCGGTGGAGAGTAGTGAGCCGGGAATGCGTTTTGCCGGTTTCGAGATAGACGGCGAGAGCGTTGCGACTTTCGAGAACGACACTTTCACCGTGACGGACGCGGAGTTTTTCGGGACGGCGGGCGGAACGGTCAAACTCACTCCCGTCTTCGAAGCGATCCAATATACGATAAATTACTCTCTCGGTGAGAACCCTCCGGCGGGAGCGAGCAATCCCAACACGGTCACGACCTATGACGTGCTCGATAATCCCATCGCGCTCCTCGCGCCTCAGGCGGCCGGAAAGACGGGCTATTGGACGCTCAACGGCGCGCCGATAAGCTTGATCAATAAGAATATTGTCGCCTCCCTTTCCGGAAATCAAATCGATCTCGTCGCCCAATGGGATGATGAAGAATATACGCTCACCGTTCTCGTCGAAAGAGAAGCGCCCATCGTCCATACGGTCACTGCGGGCACGCTTATCTCCGCCTGCATAGGCAGCTTTGTTCCCGACGCGCCCGCCGGTCTGACCTTCTTGGGCTGGGCGATAGACGGCGAGATGATCGACATCAACGCCACGGTCATCGCGGAAGACGTCACCATCAACGCCGTGTTCGGAAAGCCCTCGGTGAGAGTCTCCATCACGATCATCAAGCCTAACTATAAAGATCCGACCCAAACGATCTCGACCATTGCGAGCGTTACGACCGATGAGGGCACATACGATCCCGAAGACCTCTATAATATGTATACCTCGCGCGAAAATCTGCCGGGAATGGAGTTGGATACGGTCGTCTGGAGTGCCGACGATACGGGCGAAAATGCCACTTCCAAGAAGGGCGACAGCGATCCGCGCAATATCGCCGCGAATAAAGGCATCGCAAACAGTATAACCTGCACCTTCAAGCTGATAAATTACACGATCACCGTGCAATATTTCTATGATCTCGACGGCGACAATGTCGCCGACGACCTCAACGGAGACGGAGTGGCGGACAGAGTCGCTAACAATAAGACGGTCACGCAGCCTTACGGCTCCACATACAAGATTGAAAGCCCCGTCGTGGACGGTCTGTCTTGTCAGGGAGCGCTCAGATAGACCACGGTGACAAACAACGAAGTCATTACCGTGTTTTATAGAACCGCGGACGAGAAAAAAACGGCTGCCACGGGCGGCATAAATGGAGTGGTTAGTAACGAGCATGGCGGACTTATCGACGCTTCCGTGACGGTGAAATGGGACACCTCGGCTGCCGACGCGCATAAAGCCAAGGCGGAAGAGACGGACAGAAATTCCTATGGCGTTCTGAACGTGCAAATAACGCCGTGGGAAAACGCCGTCTACGGCGTGCGCGGCACTTATATCCTTACCATTGACTTGGGCGATGATATGAAGGACGTCGCGAATTATATTGTATATAAAATAAATGACGACGGGACTTATTCTCCCTTGGGCGACGTGTTCTATGACGACGAAGACGGTTCGACTCTGAGCTTGAAGATAAATTCCTCGGGCAACTATCTGGTCACGGGAACGCATGTCGTCAATTACACGCTCATCTATGTCCTCATCGCCCTGCTTATCCTGCTCGTCATTCTGCTCATCGTGCTGCTGCTCGTGATCTTGCTGCTGCGTAAGAAGACGGTCGTATTCGTGACGAACGGCGGCGAGGAAGTGGAAAAGGTCAAGGCGAAGAACGGCAGCATCGTCGAACTTCCCGTTCCCGAGAGAGAGGGCTTTGTGTTCGCCGGTTGGTATTTAGACGAAGAATGCACTCAGCCTGCGCCGCTCGAGCCCGATCCCGACAAGGACGAAACGCCCGCGGCTCCCGCCGAGGAAGCTCCCGAACAAGCGCCTGCGGAAACTCCCGCGGAAGAAGTCCCCGCGGAAAGCGCCGAAGCTCCCGCGGAAAGCGTTGAAGCTCCCGAAGCGGCGCCCGAGGCTCCCGCCGAAGCGCCCGCAAAAGAGGGCAAAAAGTCCAAAAAGAATAAGAAGAGAAGAAAGGGCGCGGCTGTGATCGCCGAAGTGGTCCCCGCAGAGGAGCTCGCCGCGGAAACGCCCGCGGAAGAAGCCCCTGCGGAAGAAACGCCCGCGGAGACTATGGAAGCTCCCGCCGAGGAGACACCTGCGGAAGAAGTCCCTGCGGAGAACGTTGAGGTTCCCGCCGAGGAGACCCCCGCGGAAACGCCCGCGGAGAACGTTGAGGTTCCCGCCGAGGAGACGCTTACGGAAGAAACGCCCGCGGAGAGCGTTGAGGTTCCCGCAGAGGAGACACCTACGGAAGAAACGCCCGCGGAGAACGTTGAGGTTCCCGCCGAGGAGACACCTACGGAAGAAACGCCCGCGGAGAGCGTTGAGGCTCCCGCCGAAACTCCCGCAGAGAATGCGGAAGCTCCCGCCGAAGAAGAGATAAGGATCTTCGACGAGCCGGGCGGTAAAGACGTGACCGACGAACAACAAGGAGGAGGTACCACGGACGCCATGAGTTCCAAACGTGCCAGAAAAGCAAAGAACAAGAATAAGTTCGCGGCGGATCCCGTTGAGGAGGCTCCCGTAGAGAGCGTTGAAGCTCCCGCAGAGGAAGCTCCTGCGGAAGAAGTTCCTGCCGAGAGCGTAGAGGCTCCCGTTGAGGAAACTCTCGTAGAGAGCGCGGAAGCTCCCGTTGAGGAAGTCTCCGCCGAGAACGTTGAAACGCCCGCCGAGGAAGTCCCTGCCGAGAGCATTGAAGCGCCCGCCGAGGAAGTCCCTGCCGAGAGCACTGAAGCGCCCGCCGAGGAAGTCCTCGCCGAGAGCATTGAAGCGCCCGCCGAGGAAGTCCCCGCCGAGAGCATGGAGGCTCCCGCGGAAGAAGTTCCTGCGGAAGAAGTCCCCGCCGAGAGCGCGGAAGCTCCTGCCGAAGAAGCTACCGCAGAAAGCGCGGAAGCGCCCGTAGAGGAATCTCCCGTAGAGAGCGTGGAAGCTCCTGCGGAAGAAGTCCCCGCCGAGAGCATTGAAGCGCCCGCAGAAGAAGTCCCCGCCGAGAGCGTAGAGGCTCCCGCTGAGGAAGCTCCTGTCGAAGAGGTTCCCGCCGAGGATATGGCGGCGGTCGCGGTCGTCGAAAAGGGCAAAAAGGATAAAAAGCAAAAGAAAGAGAAAAAAGAGAAAAAGAGCAAAGACAAGAAAGGCAAGAAGGGCAAGGAGCAGGAAGCGCCCGTGAGCGCCGAGCCTGCCGAGGATAAGCCTTTCGAGCTGCCCGAAGTCATGCGCTATAAGGTCGTCGGCAACGTCAAACTTTACGCCAAGTGGGTAGAGATAGTCCCCGAAGCGGCGCATGCGGTCAACTTCATCGCCTTCGGCGTCAAGCAATGCAGCGTCGCCACCATGGGCAAGGAGCAGTTGGTCCTTCCCGCCGCGCCCGCGCCGCAGGGCTATGCCTTCGTGCGCTGGTATATCATCGGCAAGGACGGCGAAAGAAGAGAATTTACCGCAGATCACTTGGCGCAGAAATATCTGCTCGACGATCTCAACGTCTTTGCCGACTATGTCAAGGTCGTGCCCAAGGTGAGGTTCCATGCCTGCGGAGTTTTGCAGCGCAGCATTGCCGTTCAGGGCATATGCCCCATCGAGCTGCCCGCCGCGCCCGAGCTTGAAGAATACCGCTTCTGCAATTGGTATGTGCTCAAAGACGGCGCGCAGGTGCCTTTCACGGGCAGAGAGACCGCCGAGAGCTATATCACGAGCGACATCGACGTCTATGCCGAATATATCAAGCCCGTGCCCGTCAAGGAGGAGATCCCGCCCGAGCCGCACACCATCACCTTTATGGCGGACGGCGAAGTCGTCGCCACGGTCGAGACCGCGGGCAGAGACGCGCTCGATCTCCCCGCCGCGCCTGTCAAGGAAGGCTTTGTCTTCCGCGGCTGGTTCACGGACGAGGAAAATCACGACACGATAGTGGAAGAGAGCAGCTTTGTCGACAAGGATCTTGAAGAAGACGTGACCTTCTATGCCTTCTATGAGGAAGAAAAGGAAGAAGAGGAAGAGGACGTCGCCGCGGCGATCCTGCCCGAAGAGGACGAGGAAGAGGTCGAGGAAGAGCCGGAAGAAGACGACGCTCCCGAAGTGGAAGAAAAGGAAGAGGACGAGGAAGAGGAAGAAGAGTCCGATCCCGACGCGCCCAAGCTCATCACGGCGGCGGACACGATCAAGCGCCGCACTTCCACCATGCGCGGACGTTTGAGATACGGTTCCGACGTCAACAAAGCCATCTACGAAGAGCTGGTCAATCATCTTTTGCAATATAAGAACGTCACCCGCTCGCTCACCAACAGGGCGGACAACTTCAAGAGCAAGGGCAGCCTGCTCGCCAAGATAACGCTCACGGGCAAGACGCTCAAGCTCTATCTGCCTCTCGACGCCGAGCTTTACGACTATGACAAGTATCATCAGCTGATCACGGAAAAGAACGGCTACGAGGAAGTTCCTTTCACCATCAAGGTCAAGTCCAACCGCGGCTTGAAATACGCAAAGGAGCTGATCGACGAGGCGATGGCGCAAAAGGGCATTGAGCGCAAGAAGAAGGCGGGCGAGAAAAAGAGCTTCAAAGAGCTCATCCTGCTGCAAAAGGGCAGCCTGCTCATCAAGGCGAAAAAGACGGATAAGCTGCGCTCGCGCGTGGATTCCCAGGACGCGAACGCCAAGCTCACCGACAGCGAGGCGCAGGAGCTGGTCAGGATCAAGTATGTGCCCGTCTCCGACGAGGTCAAAAAGACGGCGTTCGTGGGGCTTGACAAGATCGAAGAGCTTTATAACGACTGCGACATGGTCAATATCAAGACGCTGCGCAAGCGCGGACTGGTCAAGGAAGAGCATAACCGCGTGAAGATAATCGGCGGCGGCACGCTCACCAAGTCGCTCAAAGTTTACGCCGAGGAATATTCGCTCACCGCGATCAAGATGATCGTCCTTCTGGGCGGAAAAGTCGTCAAGCTCGTCGAAGAGACCGTGGAAAAAGACGCGGAAAACAAGTGAGAAAACGTGAAGGAGGGAAGAGCCCGCTCAGGCGGGCTTTTTCCCTGCACAGGAGCTTTTTATTGCGCGCGGAAAGCGCTTCAAATCGCTTGCAATAACCTTTTTAATGTGATAAAATATTTAACGTACCTGCGGCTGGGTCCTGCAAGCGACTCCGATGCATCACGCGGCGGCGGGCAAATAATTTTTCCGCGGAGGTTAAAACAATGGAAAAGATGGAAAAGAAAGACATCATCGCCACTTACGGCATGAAGGAAGGCGACACCGGTTCGCCCGAAGTGCAGATCGCGCTGCTCACCGCGCGCATCGAAATGCTCAACGAGCATCTCAGACAGCACCCCAACGATCTTCATTCCAAGAGAGGACTTCTCAAGCTGGTCAGCAGAAGGCGCAGAATGCAGAATTATCTGAAGAAGAACGACATCGAGCGTTATCGTGCCATCAACGCCAAGCTGGAATTGAGAAAGTAAAAAGCAGGCGGCGTTTTTGCCGCCTTATTTTTATCGGCAACAAAAAAAGAAGATATATTTACAGTTGAACGGAGGTAAGTGATCTAATGGAAAGACACGTGTTCAAAACCACCATCGGCGGCAGAGAAGTTGTCGTGCAGTCGGGCGCATATTGCGGTCAGGCGGGCGGCAGCTGCATGGTGCAATGCGGCGATACGGTGGTCATGGTCAATGCGACCATGGCAAAGCAGCCCCGCGACGGGATAGACTTTTTCCCGCTCGGCGTGGATTTCGAAGAAAAAATGTATTCCGTGGGCAAGATACCCGGCGGTTTCAAGAAGAGGGAAGGGCGCCCCAGCGACAAGGCTATTTTGACGTCCCGCCTCATCGACCGTCCTCTTCGCCCCCTCTTCCCCAAGGGATTTTATAACGACGTGGCGGTCGTGGCGACCTGCCTCTCCGTCGACCCCGACATTCCCCCGGAGATCTATGCCATGATAGGCAGCTCGGTCGCGCTTTCTATCTCCGAGATCCCCTTCCAGGGACCGACCGGCTCGGTCGTCGTGGGCATGGTGGACGGACAATACGTCATCAACCCCAACAGCGAGCAGCGCGACAGGAGCAGGCTGCATCTTTCGCTCTCGGGCACGAAGGAAGCCATTTTGATGGTCGAAGCGGGCGCGAACGAAGTCACCGAGGAAGAGATGATCGGCGCGATCCTCTTCGGTCACGAGGAGATCAAGAAGATAGTCGCCTTCATCGAAGACATTCAAAAGCAGATCGGAAAGAAGAAGATAGATCCCGAGCTTTATCATCCCGCGGCGGACGTCGAGGCGGCTGTCAGGGAATATGCCGACAAGAAGATGGACAAGGTCTTGGAGAATTATGACAGGCAGGAGCGCGAAAAGGCGGAAGAAGAACTCGAAGCCGACGTATTCGAGCATTTTGCCGACGAATTCCCCGAGGGCAGAAAGGACATCGGCGAAGTTCTTTACGCCATGAAAAAGGCGAAAGTGCGCAGCAAGATCCTCGACAAGGGCATTCGTCCCGACGGCAGAAAGCTCACCGAGATCCGCCCTATATGGTGCGAAGCGGGCGTTTTGCCCCGCGTTCACGGCAGCGGCGTTTTCACCCGCGGTCAGACGCAGGTGCTCACGACCTGCACGCTGGGCAGCATCTCCGAAGTTCAAAAGCTCGAGGGCTTGGACGAAGAGATGTTCAAGAGATATATCCATCATTACAATATGCCGCCTTACAGCACGGGCGAGGCTAAGCCCATGCGCAGCCCCGGCAGGCGCGAGATAGGTCACGGCGCTCTCGCCGAGCGCGCGCTCGAGCCTATGCTCCCCAGCGAAGAGGCTTTCCCTTATGCGATACGCACGGTCTCCGAAGTGCTTTCGAGCAACGGTTCGACCTCTCAGGCGAGCGTCTGCGGCTCCACCTTGGCGCTCATGGACGCGGGCGTACCGATCAAGCGTCCCGTGGCGGGCGTCGCCATGGGTCTTATCTCCAACGAAGATAAGAGCAAGATAGCCGTCTTGACTGATATTCAGGGTCTTGAAGACTTCTTCGGCGACATGGACTTCAAGGTCGCGGGTACGACCGAAGGCATCACCGCCATTCAGATGGACATCAAGATCAAGGGTATCAACGAGGAGATCCTCAGAAAGGCGCTCGCGCAGGCTCACGACGGCAGAATGTTCATCTTGGGCAAGATGCTCGAAGTGCTGCCCAAATATCGTGACAGCCTCTCCAAGTACGCGCCCAAGATCGAGTCTTTCAAGATCAACCCCGACAAGATCAAGGACGTCATCGGCAGCGGCGGCAAGACAATCAACAAGATAATCGACGCCACGGGCGTGAAGATCGACATCAGCGACGGCGGCGACGTCTTCATCGCGGGCGTGGATCCCGAAATGCTGGAAAAGGCGAAGAAGATGATCGAACTCATCGTCAACGATCCCGCGATCGGCGAAGTTCTCGAAGGAACGGTCGTGCGCACCATCGCCTGCGGCGCGTTCGTGGAATTCTGCCCCGGCAAGGACGGCATGATCCATATCTCCAAGCTCGCCGACAGAAAGGTCGACAAGGTCGAAGACGTGGTCAATATCGGCGACAGAGTCAAGGTCAGCGTGCTCAAGATCGACGCCAAGGGCATCGGCTTGAAACTGCTGGAAAAGCTCAACTGATCGTTTGATTTGAGTGAAAATTGCCCGTTCGGCGACGCCGAGCGGGCTTTTTTAACGAAGATAGCGCAAAGTCGTCAGTTATGAAGTTTGCCGCTTTCGAAGAGTTCGATGACGTCGAGCAGGTTTTCGCAGACGGCGAAGAGATTTTTGCGTAAAAATTCGCTCGGCGGCGTGAGATCGGGGACCATGACGCCCACGAAGCCGCCGTTGATCGCCGCTTCGTTGCCTTGAAGGCTGTCTTCGAGCACGAGGCAGTTTTGCGGCTCTTGCCCTAACTTTTGCGCCGCGAGCAGGAAAATGTCGGGCGCGGGCTTGCCGCGCGAGACCATGTCACCGAAAACGCAGAGGGAAAATAAGTCCTCGATGCCCGTTTGTCTGAGGTTGCCCAAAGTCCATTCGCGGCTCGAAGAGGTGGCGACGGCGGCGGGAATGCCGCGCGCTTTGAGATAAAAAAGCAGCTCTTTCAAGCCCTTTTTCACGGGTATGCCGAATTTTTCCACATATTCATAGGTGCGGCGGCGCTTTTCCGCATTCATCTCGTCAAAGGGCGCGTCGCTGCCGAAGCGCGCCAAAAACGCCGCCTTGATCTCGGCAACGCTCCTGCCGCGCACTCCGCGCAAAAAGTCCTCGTTCACGTCATAGCCGAATTTCTTGCCCGCGAACGCCCAGCCCTCGGCGACCAAACGTTCGCTGTCGAACATCAAGCCGTCCTGATCGAATATCACCGCTTTGATGAGTTTTGCCATAAAACACCTTTTAATATGATAAACGTTTTCCCGCCCGCTGTCAATCAATGCGCAACAAAAAGCGCGTTTTGCAGGCGCTTGTTCATATCGGCGGCAAAAACGTCATATCGTTTATTATGAAAATAAAAGCGGAAAAGAGGGCGAAAAGAGGGGAGAGCGCGGCGGAGCGCACGCGCGGACTGAGGCGGTTCTACAGCCTTTCGAGCGTGCTGATAATATGTATGCTTTTTGCACTTACGCTCGTGAGCGCGGGTGTCGGAGCGGGTGCGGGAGTGCTCGCCGTGGCGGGGAGCGGCGCTATTTACGGCGGCAGGACGGACACGGGGGAAGTTGCGATCGAGATCAACGTCTATCAGGGCGGAGAATACGTTCTCGAAATGCTGAAAACGCTCGAAGAGTTCGGCGCGAAAGCCACCTTTTTCATCGGCGGCTGCTGGGCGGACGACAACAACGAAATATTGCTGAAAATACTCTCTTCGGGGAATGAGATAGGCAATCACGGCTATTTTCATAAGGACGGCGACAAGCTCGACTTCGAGGGTAATTTACGCGAAATACGCGCAACAAACGCACTTATAGAGGCAATTACGGGCGTGCGACCCTCTCTCTTCGCGCCACCTTCGGGAGCTTTCGGTAGCGACACTCTCGCCGCCGCCGAGCGCGAGGGCATGAAGGTCGTCATGTGGAGCAAAGACACGATAGATTGGCGGGACAAGGACGAGCAGCTGGTCATAAAGCGGGCGACAAAAGACGTCAAGGCGGGCGACTTTATCCTCATGCATCCGACAGAGCACAGCGCAAAGGCGCTGCCCGAGATCTTGAAGGCTTTCGCGGAAAAGGGGCTTAAAGCCGTGAGAGTGAGCGATCTTCTGCCGACGGGTGAAAAAGTATAGTGTATATTTCGTGCACTTTGCGCTTTTTTGCCTTATTTTCCCGCCGCTTTTTCAAGCGCTTTCGCCTTTGCGTTTCGTCGCAGGTCAACTTTGGCAGAATAAGTTATTAAATAATTATTAATAAAATCGCGTATATGTTATTTTATACGCCCGCCGCTTGACTTTTTGTCGAAAAAGGGATATATTATCGATAAGGGAAAATGATTGCGATAATAACCGACATCGGTTTGATAATAGACGATCCTTATATTATTCTCGCATTGGCGCCGCTCTGTCTTTACTTCAAAGATACGCTCGCCGATATGTTTTCAAGCGTCTTTTCTTTTGCAAAATCATTCCTATGTGTCGCTTTCAGGCTGACAATACTCTTTATCGGAGTGATGGTGTGCATTTTTGCGCTCGCTTTCGGTCAAACTTTTTTGAACTTCACCGACAGGCTGGTCGCAACGCTTTTCATCGCCTTTTTGATCGTGCTCGTGCAGATGCTGCTTTCTTTCACAAAGAGAGTTTTGCTCATGTTCATCGGCTGGTCGGCGAAGGCGAGAGCGGTCAAAAGCTCGCAAACCTTCACTTTTTATCGTCCGCAGGCGTTTGCCGCGGCTCCCTATGAGAGGGGTTTCAGATTAAGGCAGTAAGATCCTTTTTCCGCCCGCTCGTCGGGTCAAAATAACGGATAAAGGAGAATGATAATGTTAAAACTCGAAAAAATCACCAAAGATTATGTGGTGGATAAGAACGTCACCCATGCTTTGAAAGGCATAGACATAGAATTTCGTCCCGGTGAATTCGTGGCGATCCTCGGACCTTCCGGCTGCGGAAAGACCACGCTTTTGAATATCATCGGCGGACTTGACAGATATACGAGCGGCGATATTTACGTCAACGGCCGCTCCACCAAGGAATACGAAGATTACGATTGGGACCGATATCGCAACAAGACGATCGGTTTCATCTTTCAAAATTACAACTTGATCATGCATCAGACGATCCTCTCCAACGTCGAGCTGGCGCTCACGCTCATCGGCGTGGGCAGGGCGGAGCGCAAGAGGCGCGCCTTGGCGGCGCTTGAAAGCGTGGGACTTTCCGACCATGTCTACAAAAAGCCCAATCAGCTCTCGGGCGGTCAGATGCAGCGCGTGGCGATCGCCAGAGCCATCGTCAACGATCCCAAGATACTTTTGGCGGACGAACCCACGGGCGCGCTGGACAGCGAAAGCTCGCAGCAGGTCATGGACATTCTCAAAGAGCTTTCCAAAGACAGGCTGGTCATCATGGTCACGCATAACGACGACCTCGCCAAGGAATACGCCGACAGGATCGTGCGCATCAAAGACGGCGTCGTGCAGAGCGATTCCGCGCCCTACGAGAGCGGCATCGAACCCGAGCCGGCGAGACCCAAGGAGAAAAATCTCATCAAGCGCCTGCAAAACTTCATCAAGCACGGCAGGGCGGAGAAGCATACCTCGATGTCTTACGAAAGCGCGATCCGCCTCTCGGCGAACAACCTTTCGACAAAGAAGATGCGAACGGCGCTCACTTCCTTTGCCGGCAGCATAGGCATAATCGGCATAGCGATAGTCCTCTCTCTTTCGTCCGGCTTTTCGGGATATATCGCCTCGATGGAAGAGGATTCGCTTTCCTCTTATCCCGTCGTGGTCGGCTCGTCCACGGGCATAAGCCTCGATCAGGCGATCTCAATGCTGAACAAGACGAGCGGCAGGGAAGAATACCCCGACGCGGACGAGATGTTCACCAACAAAGTGCTCGTCGAGGCGATGATGAGCCAATTCGCGGATAAGAATCAAGTGGGCGAGAACGTGGACTTGTCGCATTTCACGTCCGAGTTTTTGGCAAAGAGATGGAACAGCGGCTGGGGATATTACAAATATACTTACAACTACGACATGATGCTCTGGTCTAACAACGCCACTCCCGACGACGGCACATACACGCTCATTTATCCCTTCAAAGAACTTATCCCGGACGCTTTTTCGGCATATAAGGACATGGTCGCGGACATGAAGGTCATGGACGAGCTGCCCGATGAGGATACGCTCGATTCGCAATACGAACTTATCTACGGAAAACAAGCCACGGAGGCGGACGAAGCTGTGCTCATCGTGGACAGCAGGAACGAAGTTTCCGACTTTATGATCTTCGCGCTCGGACTTATCGAAGTTTCGGGCAGCGGACTGTTCGACTATGTGGGCGCCCTCAATCAAATTAAAGACAGCTATTCTTTTGACGATCTTTGCTATACGGGCGATGAGGACACGACGGGGCTTACTTACAACATCACCGTCAATTCCGACCAATACCGCGACAACGGCAACGGCACCTTCTCCAAGGTGGAGCTCAACGGCAGGGACAGCGTCGTGACCGAGTCGAGCAACACGATAAAGATAGTCGGCGTGCTCCGCGTGAGGGAAGGGGTGAAAAATCCCTGCATGACGGGCGTTATCGGCTATACGCAGGCGCTCACCGATCAGATCTTGCAATATATCGCGCAAAGCGACGTGGTAAAGGCGCAAATGGCGGATCCCGCCACCAACGTCTTGACGGGGCTGCCTTTCGCGGCGGCGACGGAGGACTCGGATCCTTACGCGGACATGCTCGCGGAGCTGGGTTATTCCGTGCCCGGAAAGCCCAACACGATCAGTATCTACGCCTCCTCCATGGACGGCAAGGAAGCGATCCTGCAAATGCTGGACAGCTATAACGACGGCGCGGCGAAGGGCGGCTATCAAGCCGTGCCCTATTCGGACGTGCTCAGCCAGATGATGGGCTTTATCAACAGCCTCTCCGACACGGTCACTTATGTCATGGTCGGCTTCTCGTCCATCTCGCTGATAGTCTCGTGCATAATGATAGGCATAATAACTTATATCTCCGTGCTCGAGCGCACCAAAGAAATAGGTATTTTGCGCAGCATAGGCGCGCGCAAACGCGACATAGCGCGCGTGTTCAACGCCGAGACGTTTATGATAGGTCTGCTTTCGGGCATAATCGGCGTGGTCTTCACCTGCATAGTCTATTTCCCCGCCAACGCCATTTTGTATTCGGTCTTGGGGATAGCCAACCTCTTCACGCTCGTTTGGTGGCAGCTGGTCGGACTTATCATCATCAGCGTCGTGCTCACGCTCATCTCGGGCTTTATCCCCGCGCATATGGCGGCGAAGAAAGATCCCGTGATCGCGCTGCGCAGCGAATGAGTTAAGCGAAAAACAAAAAGGAAAAGGGCAGGTGCGGCACAAGCCGCGTCTGCCTTTTCGTTTTTCGCTTGCTTGAGGGGAAAACCCAACACGCTCCGCTGCTGTTTTCCCCTTTTTTCACGGCGAGTTGCGCGAAAGCGCGGCTCGCCTTTGCCGTGAAAATCCACCCCTTTCCGCCTGCGCTGCGCTTCGTGCAAGGCAGTCGCCTTGCTCAA
>DVNJ01000010.1 GCA_018714485.1 Candidatus Caccalectryoclostridium excrementigallinarum
TGGGCGTAGGATATTTGAGAGGAGTTGTCCTTAGTACGAGAGGACCGGGATGAACGAACCTATTGTGCACCTGTTGTCGCGCCAGCGGCATAGCAGGGTAGCGAAGTTCGGAAGGGATAAACGCTGAAGGCATCTAAGCGTGAAACCCACCTCAAGATAAGATATCCCATATCGTAAGGTAGTAAGACCCCTTGAAGACTACAAGGTGATAGGTCGGGTGTGTAAGCGCAGTAATGCGTTGAGCTAACCGATACTAATAGGTCGAGGGCTTGATCACAAATGCGGAAGAAAAGCCTTGAAGAGGAAAGTTTACGGACTATGCTGTGTAGTTGTGAGTGTGCAAAACACACTCAACCATACCGGTGACGATAGCAAGAGGGATCCACCTGTTCCCATTCCGAACACAGAAGTTAAGCCTCTTAGCGCCGAATGTACTTGGCTGGAAACGGCCCGGGAGAATAGGACGTTGCCGGTTCCCAAACAAAAAAGCGAGCGAACGCAACAAACAAGTGACAAGCTTGACGGGCGCTCGCTTTTTTGTTTGATTAAGCAAAAATCGAAAAGGAAAAGGCTCGACAGCTTACCGCTGTTCGGGCCTTTCCGATTTTTGCTTGTTTGAGGGGACACCCCGCCATTCGAAAACGACTTAGCGGACAGGGCGCACTATTGCGCGTTGCGGCGGAACTCTGTTTCGCCGCAAGATCGTTTTCTTGAGGCGCAGTTTCCCCTCTTTTTGCGGGAGAGCGTCAAGGTCTCGCGCTATCCTTACCCGCAAAAATTCACCTCTTCCGCCCTCACTTGCGCGACAAGTCGCACTCGTTCGGAAAACTTGCACGGCAAGTTTTAGAGGTAACGCTTGGCAAAAGTGCGATTTTGCCGCGCTTGATATTAAGCAAAAATCGAAAAGGAAAAGAGCAGGTGCGGCACAAGCCGCGTCTGCCTTTTCGTTTTTTGCTTGTTTGAGGGGAAAACCCGACCCGCTCCGCTGCTGTTTTCCCCTCTTTCCGCGGCGAATTGCGCGAGAGCGCGCTATGCTTTCCCGCGGAAATTCACCCCTTTCCGCCTGCGCTGCGCTCCGTGCAAGGCAGCCGCCTTGCTCAAAGTGCGCTCACCGAAAAGTGCGATTTTCGGTGGCGGGAATTAAACTTTATTTGGGTGCAGCGTCACGCTGCCACATTTCACGTTTTTGCCAAGGCAAAAACATTTCACTTTTGCGCGGAAAGGACGGCTTGCCGATTGCTAACATATATCCGCACAAAAATTTCACGTCCGTAGTAAGGGCAAACAATTTCGCTTAATGATTATTGTACCCTTGCGCAGGACATCAGGGTGCAGCGTCACGCTGCCCGGACATATGTCTATAAGGGTGCATAGAAGGACGAGGGATTTGCGTTCGGATTTGGACAAAGGTGCCGCAGGCAATACTTGCCGTATTGTCAAGGCGCATTTGTTCAAAGGCGTGCGTAAAGCTGCGTCCTCATATGTGCCCGCATAGCATATGCCCGGCTTACAAAAAAATTGCAAAAAAGTCTTGACATAACGGCGAAGAGGGAATATAATATGATTGAACAGTTGAAGAAGCGTTCAAGTGAGGTCAAAATGGAAGAGTCAAAGCAGGATAAAAAACTCGACGTTATCAGGGCAGGGCTGCCCGACGACGACACTCTTTACGACCTCGCCGATCTTTTCAAGATGTTCGGCGATTCTACGCGCGCGAAGATACTCAGCTGCCTGCAAAGGGCGGATCTTTGCGTTGGAGAGATCGCGGAAGTGCTCGGAATGACCGTTTCGGCGGTCTCGCATCAGCTGCGCGTATTGCGCGGAGCGAAGTTGGTCAAGGGGACGAAGGAGGGCAAGGAAGTCAAATATTCCCTCGACGACGACCACGTCATCAAGATAATGGAATACGGACTTACCCACCTGAGCGAGGACAGACAGTAAAAAAAAGGCGGAGCCGCCTCTTTTTTCGCGGCAACGTTTGAATAATTGCTCAATAATGTAATTATTCAAATCAACAAGGGAATGTGCCCGAGGGCAAATATATATTCCGTGAGGAACAAATATGAAAAAGGTTTTTAAGCTCGAAGACTTAGACTGTGCGGTTTGCGCCGCCAAGATGGAAGACGCGATCGCAAAGATAGCGGGCGTGAACGCCGTGAGCGTGAGCTATATGGCGCAGCGGCTGAGCATTGATGCGGAGGAGAGCAGGTTCGACGAGATCATGGACGAAGTCGTCAAAAAATGCAAAAGGGTAGAGCCCGATTGCCGCATTGTCAGGTGAGTCATGAAAACTTCGATGTTAAGCGCAAAGCAAAAGAAAAATCTTATTCGCATAATCGTCGCGCTTGCGGCGTTTGCCGCCGTTTTCATCGCGGACAAAGTTGTCTCTCTCGGCGGCGTCTTCGAAGGGAAGGCGGCGTGGGTCTTTCCCTTTTTGCTCTATCTTGCCATATATCTGGTCATCGGATACGACGTTTTGTGGCGCGCGCTGCGCAATATCGCCCACGGACAGGTCTTTGACGAGAACTTTTTGATGTGTATCGCCACGCTCGGCGCCTTTGCCCTGGCTATCTATCGCGGCGTTTCGGGCATGGAGACGGAGGGCTTCGACGAGGCGTGCGCCGTGCTGTTATTTTATCAGGTGGGCGAATTTTTCCAAGATTACGCGGCGGGCAGGTCGCGCCGCTCCATCTCCTCGCTCATGGACATTCGTCCCGACCATGCCAACATTTTAAGGGGCGGAGAGGTAGTATGCGTCGATCCCGCAGAAGCGGTCAAGGGCGACATCATTCGCATAAATCCGGGCGAGAAAGTCCCGCTCGACGGCGTCATCATCAAGGGCGCGTCGACTTTGGATACCCGCGCGCTCACGGGAGAATCGCTGCCGCGCGAGGTCAAAGAGGGGGACGAGATCGTCAGCGGGAGCGTGAACGTGACTTCGCAAATCGACGTGAGAGTGGAGAGAGAATTTTATGATTCCACGGTCTCTAAGATACTCGAACTCGTGGAAAACGCCTCGTCGCAAAAGGCGAAAGCGGAGAACTTCATCAGTAAATTCGCTAAATATTATACTCCTACGGTGGTTGCCATTGCGGTTTTGCTCGCGATCGTGCCCGGCGCCGTGACGGGAGAGTGGTCGACGTGGATATATAGGGCGCTCAGCTTTTTGGTCGTCTCCTGTCCCTGCGCCCTCGTCATCTCCATTCCGCTTTCCTTCTTTGCGGGTATCGGCGCGGCGTCGCGTTACGGCATTCTCATCAAAGGATCGAATTATTTGGAAAAACTCAACAAGGCGGGCGTTTTCGTCTTTGACAAGACGGGGACGCTCACCCGGGGCGACTTTGTCGTCTCCGCCGTGGAGCCGGAGGCGGATCTGGAGCGCGTTTTGCGCCTCGCCGCGATCGCGGAGCGCGACTCGGCGCATCCGATAGCGCGTTCGATAGCCGCTTGCTATGACGGGAGCATAGAAGAGGGATTTTCGCTCACGAATTTTGCGGGAGAGGGCGTTGTCGCGGAAAAAGAGGGCGTGAGGATCGCCTGCGGCAACGAAAAACTCATGAAAAGAGAGGGCGTTCAAGTAATTGTCAAAGAGGAGGCGGGGACGGTCGTCTATGTGGCGGAAAACGGAGTTTACGTCGGACGCATGGTCATCGGCGATCGGATAAAGCCGGAGGCGGAAGAAGTGATTGGCGCGCTCACGGGCATGGGTTGCAAGACGGTCATGCTCACGGGCGACAATCAGAGCGTGGCGGCAAGCGTCGCGGGAAAGCTCGGCATAGACGAATATAAAGCCTCGCTTTTGCCGCAAAATAAGGTGGCAGAGGTGGAAAAACTGCTCGATCGAAAGGGAAAGGGCAGGGCGCTTTGCTTTGTCGGCGACGGCATAAACGACGCACCCGTGCTCATGCGCTCGGACATCGGCATCGCCATGGGCGGAGTGGGGAGCGACGCGGCGATCGAGGCGGCGGACATCGTCCTCATGCATGACGACCTCAAAGGGCTTCCCCTTTCCATGCGCATAGCGCGCAAGACCATGCGCATTGTCGGGGAAAACATAATTTTTTCCCTCGTCATCAAAGTTGCGATACTCATTCTCTCGGCTCTCGGGATAACCAATATGTGGGTCGCGGTCTTCGGCGACGTGGGCGTGGCGGTGCTCGCCATTCTCAACGCCATGCGCGTGAACGGCAATTACGAAAAGAAGCCCCCGCGCGCGCCGAAAAAATAATATTTTCCGCATTGACAGAGTCTTAAAGGGGTGTTATAATAAAAAAAACGGCAAATGCCTTTGTCGGGACGTCGGTTTTCGCGCAAAGCGGCGTCTCGATTTTGATAAGGAGGGAAAATGGCGATCAAAAACATCGATATGGTCTTTGTCCTCGACGTGACGGGCAATATGGGCTTTTTCGTGGACAGGTTCAGGCGTAATCTGCTGCCCATGCTCAGGCAGAGGCTGTCCGAGCGCGCCGAAACGGCAAAGATAAGATTCAGGATAATAACTTTCCGCGACTATATGAGCGACGGCGAAGAGGCGATCTATCGCAGCCGTTTTTACCGTATGCCCGAGGAAGAGGCGGAGCTTAACCGCGAGTTGCAGCGCGTGGAGTGCTATGGCGGCGGCGATTCGCCCGAAAACGGCATGGAAGCGCTTTATTTCGCGCTGACTTCGGATTTTGCCGCGGGCGAGGAGAGCAGGCAGTATATCTTCCTCTTCACCAACGCCGACGCGGTGGAGATCGGAAAGCGGGCGGATTGCAGCGGTTATCCGCAGGATATGCCGAGCGAAAAGGAGATCGCCGCGCTTTGGAAGAGCGGAAAGGGACTTTCGAAAAACGGGAAAAAGCTCGTTTTGGTCGCGCCGAAAGGAACCGTCTATCAAAAGCTGTTTGCGGGCTTTGACGACGTCTTTTTCTGCCCCACGAATTTTTCCGGCTTGCTCGACGATCTGGAGTTTTCTCCGTTGCTCGACAAGGCGATAGAAGAGGTCATGTGATTTGAAAAAGCGGGCGTAAAGTCCGCTTTTTGCGGCAATTTTCGCGTTTATTTATCTTTATGCAAAATCGGCGGGCGATCGCTCGGAGGGGAAATTATGGATACGAAGGACAAAGGCGGCAAAAGCGCCGAGAGAGCGGGCAGAGGGAACAATGTTCTCGGAAGCAGGATATTTTTATATCTCCTGCTCACCTTAGCCGTGCTCAGCGTGGTCATCGTCAACGTCGTCAATGCCGAGCGGCTCGTCGCAAGCGGCGGCGAGGCGGGCAAGATAATCTGGGTGGGCTTGCTGTCCATGCTCATCTGCGCCGTCGTCTATTTCCTTTCCGTTTGGGGATATACGGCTTGCTATTCGCGCGTGGGCAGGGCGATGCTCGTGGTCTTGGTCGTCTTTTGCTCGCTCGCCGTCAGGCTCACCATTCACATCGCTTACGATAGGGATATTTCTTACGCCTCTTTCGGCGAAACGCTCTATTCCGTGCTCGAATCGATAGCTTTCGGCGGCATAACTCCCGCAGAGGAGTTTATTGTCGGGACGAATTTTCTCGACCTTTTCGCCAGCCTCACTTACAGCTGGGTCCCCGTCTATGAAGCGCTTTTCATCATCACGGTCATCTCTTTTGCCATAGATTACCCCATGCTCTGCGTGATAAAGTCCGCTTTCAAAAAGGCGAGCACGCTCTCGAGGCGCCGCAAGGACGTCTTTATCTTCGACACCATTTCGAAAGAGACCGTCCTGCTTGCCAAGGACGTGGCGAAAAAATATGCGCGTATGACGTTTATCGCGCTGATGGGCGAGGGGATCATCTATGTGACGAAATATCCCGCCGCGCGCATCATGCTCCTTTGCGCGGACAAGAATAAGCACGAATATGTCAAAAAGGCGGCGGCGGTGAGCGGACGTTTTTTTGCGTTTCGTTAAGAAGCGGGTCTGTCAGGCGGCGAGCACGAGATCGTCGCGCTCGGAGAGGATCTGCAAAAGCTGCTCCAATCCCTCGCTCGAAGAGTTGGTGAAGAAGGGCATGTCGATATTGACGCAGCCGTCGCTTGTCGAAAGCGGAGCGTCGTTTACGCATTTTCCGTTCGGCCAATAGATGAGCGCCGTGGTCAGGCGCAGCGCTTCGCCCGTGCGCTCGTTGGGGATTATCGACTGCATGCAGCCCTTGCCGTAAGTCGTGCCGTTTTTCGTCGAGCCTGACGCGAGCGAGGAGTCTATCTTTGAGATAAAGACGTCTTGAAAATCTATCACTTCGTGGCTTATCAGGGCGCCGATGAGCGCTTCGGACGCGCTCGCCGTGCCGCAGTCGGCGAGCACATAGACGTTCGTGGAGGCGGGGAGAGTCTCTTCCTTCGAGGCGCTTTCGCAGACATAAGCGGCGTCGACAGCCTTACCCTTTGCCGTGAGCAGTGTTTTGCCCGCCGCCTTTTCAAAGCAGCCCGCTATCTTTGCGGTGATGTCCGCATTGCCGCCGCCGTTCATGCGCAGATCGAGGATCACGCTGTCACAGCCCAGCTCGTTTATCTTTTTGACCGCGAGGCGGAATTGAAGCGCCGCGTCGCCGTTAAATTCGCTCAGGCGCAGATATGCCGTGCCGCCCGGCAAGAGGGAGATCGCGTCTTCTTCGCGCTTTTCGCTCGTGATCCCGTCGAAGACAAAGCTCCAACCTGCCTCGTTTGTGGCGAAAAAGACGTAGCTTTGCTTATATGCCGAGGTGACTTTGACTTGCGCCGTCACGCCGCTTTCCGTGCTCAGCGAGGTCAAACCGCCGTTTTGCGAGGCGTCGTAAAATTTTTCGTAAGCGTCGTCGCCGTCAATGGCGACATATTCTCCGTCGATGATCGCGCCCGTGATGACGTCGCCGGGGCGCAGTCCTTCGTTCCAGGCGGGCGAGTTGCCCACGCAGGTGGGAATGACGAGCTTTCCGTCGACATAGGAAAAGGTCATGCCGTAATCCACGCTGTTGCCCGCGTCCGAATAGACGAGTTCGATATATTCTTCCGCGGTGTAATAAAGGGAATATTTGTCCAAATATTTTTGCACAAGCTCCTCGGGGGTGAGGCTGTCGGCGTCGGTCACGGTGACGGGCAGATAATAATATTCTTCGATGAGGTCGGCGACCCATTCCGAAGACGTCTGCCGCACGCAAGCGCCCAGGAGCGCGCCGCAAAGGGCGACGAGCAAAAGAGCGGCGGCTATGAATATCCTGCGCTTTGAACTCTTCATATCTATAATATACCGCAAAATCGCGCGAATAACAATTATCTTTTCACTCGGCGGGAAAAATGCACGAAATATTTACAATCACGCTTAAAAACCGCTTGTAAGTTTTGAGCCGCTATTGACCGCAAAGGGAAAAGGTGTTAAAATAAAGGGCGATAAGAGGTGATTTATGAACGTCAAGGCTCAAAAATTTTTCTCGCACAGAGCGACTTTATTGCTCGATTGCATTTTTGCGGCGCTTGCGCCCCTGTTTTTTTGGTCAAACCGCTCGACCGTTTTCGTGTTCGTGGACGGCGTTTTGTTCGACGGATTTTGCCAGCTTATCTTCTGGCTGACCGTGATCAACGCCCTGTTCGCGACCGTGCTCGCGGCGCTCAGATGGCGGTGTAAGTCATGGGCGGAGCAGCCGCCCGAGTGGTGCGCCGCGGCGGGTTGCGCGACGCTCTGTCTGACCGTGGTCTTTGCCTTTGTCAATATCGGTCTTCTCGCCGGCGCGGGCGAATCCGTCGGGATCGTGTTTTCCGACGCCGCCGATGCGGCGCCCTGGTTCATCGCCTACGTTCTCGCCGTCGTCCTCGCCTTTTTCTTCCCTTCGATAAGCGACAAGAGGGCGCGCACGGTGATAATCGTGCTCGTGCTGCTCATCGTCATTCTCGGCGTGCTTTTCGCCGTCTATCCGCCCGTGAACTATGAATTTATGTCCGACCCGATGGTGATCGACACGGGAAGCGACTATTCGATCGTGTTCGCAACTTCCGCGGCGGGTACGGGCTATGTGGAATACGAATACGGCGGAAAGAGCTATGTCGTCTATGACGAAAACGACGGCAGGATAAACGGTTCGAGCACGATCCACAGCGTGAACGTGCCTTATGAGCACCTGAACGGCAACTCTTACAAGATAGGCTCCATGCGCGTGTTCGGCGAATATGCCTATGGCGGCATGAACGGACGCACGATCGAGTCCGAAAGCTACGAATTTACCGCCGTGAGCGGAGAAGAGCAGACCTTGCTCTGCATTTCCGATTGGCATACGCGCACGAAAAAGGCTAAGAGCGCCGTTTCTCATCTCGGAGAATACGACGGCGTGATCATGCTCGGCGACGCCGCCGCATCCATGCAAAAGGAAGAGCTTGCGGCGGAATACATAGTCGCTTTCGGCGGCGATATAACGGGCGGCGAGATCCCCGTCATCTTCGCGCGCGGCAACCACGAAACGCGCGGAGCTTATGCGGGCGAGCTGAAAGACGCGCTCGGCATGCACGAGTTCTATTACGAAACGACTTGGGGCGATTACCGCTTCATCATTCTCGACTCCGCCGAAGACAAGGCGGACGATCATGTCGAATACGGCGGCATGGCGGATTATACGGCTTTCCGCACCCGCATGGTCGAATGGCTGGAAAGCTTGGAAAAGACGGACAAGAAGACCGTCGTGATCTGTCATTCGCCCACAATAGCCGCCGAGGACTATCTTGCCGAAAGAGCCTTTGCCAAAATAGACGAGCTGGGCGCGGGAATAATGCTTTCGGGGCATTATCATAATTGCTATCTCGAGATCGACGAAGAGAGCGGTTTTGCCACCTATGTGGACGGCGGACATAACAACGGCGTATTTATCGCCAGCCGCGTCAAACTCTCTGCAAGCGGCATCGAGCTTTACGCCTGCGACGTCGAGGGCGCGGAAAAATTGAGCGAGATGGTCGCATGGCAGAGCGCTTAAAAGGAAAATTGCGATAATCTTCGTAATATCGTTTGACAAGCCGTCTTTGCGGTGTTAAAATAATGCTTGCCGTGGGGATATGGCTCAGCTGGTAGAGCGATGCGTTCGCAACGCATAGGCCACGGGTTCGAGTCCCGTTATCTCCACCAAACGGGAACTATCCGAACACCACTATTACTCAGCAGTGGGTTCGGGTAGTTTTTTTTATTGCCGCCAAGGGATAACTCTCCGAATTTTTTGCCCTTCGTTGTGGCTATCGTAGCACAGTTCTCGCGGAAGTCAACGGGAAAAATTATCGCTGAAAAATAGAACAGCCCTATACACGGAAAGCCGGGTAGGTCAAATTGACCTGCTCGGCTTTTTTCGTTTACAGCAGATTTCCCGTTATCCGTATGCAATAATTTTGTCCTTTGTCGTTGACTTCCGATTTACCTCTTTTGAATGAACGTGAGTATCTCTCGCCCAATGCTCCTGTCGCCCCTGCCGAAAGGCAGAAATAAAATTCGGAGGTAAACTCTATGAAAACCAAAGTTTCCAATTTTACCGAATTTTCTTATACCTTGTTCGGTTTTCTTTTAATGTGCAACAATCTCATAAAATCGCTGAACAGGGCGGTATCGGTCGGCTCAAACATCATCCATTTACCGTCGTGGTATGTCTGTGCTTTGTCGTAAATAGTTTGCGTTTCCTTTGAGTAGCAATCTCGTTCTTTTTCAAATTTTGTCCTTTCGTCTTTCCCGAAAATGACCATAAACCCGATACAGTTTTCCCGCGCATAGAGCGAGCATAGCGTCTTTCCGCCGCGGCGGTATTTGTATTCATACTTCCATGCCTTGCCGCCGCTGTTCCATAAACGTTCAGTATCATATTTTGCATCAATCAACCCCGTCAATGCAGTCCATACATCATACAGTGGCTTACCGACTAACTTTACGAGTTCTTCCGCGCTCGGATTATAATCAAGCATAACCATTTCTCTCTGTTGTTTTTGCTGAATTATACCATAATAAACATGACAATAGCAAGTCATCTTATAAAAAAACTCCCGGCAAAATTGTCGAGAGTTTTTCACTTTATTTCTTCGCTACACTTGTTTAAGCCTTTACATTGTAAACAAACCAAACAATCATAGGCTATCCTCGTTTTTGCAGCGTTTTTCCATTACTTCATATTCCAAACTCGCGTAGTTCACATTATTTTAGTTTTTTAAGCATTACTAGCTCTTCGCCATTGTTTTGTACAACATCAAAACCTGCTTTCTCATACATCTTTACGGCATAGTTTTCTTTTTGAACAGACAGTGAAACGGAAAGGAATCCCTCGACTTTCAGAACAGTAAGCATATCGTTCAACAGACGTGTCCCCATCCCTTTTCCTCTGCTCTCTTTTGCAACAGCAATGGCAAGCGACGGTGTATTGTCATCTATATGTGCAAAGTCGTTTACTATCCTCGTCCATACCGCGCCGACAATTTTGTTATCAGTTTCGGCAACAAGGCAAATATCTCCATTTTCACTCCCGAAATTCTGATAATAAACCTTCAGTTCGGGCAGTTCTACTATGCTTTTTGGAGGCATTTTTACACCTTGCGGAACGTAGATTGCCAAATAAGTAAACTCTTTCAGCAAAGATGCTTCGCTTATATCTAATTTTCTAATTACAAAATTACTCATCTTTTCGCTTCCCGACATACAACAGATGATCGCTGTATGCGTAATACTGCGGATTCTCGCACACGCGCAGGGAAGTTTCCAAATATGTTTTGCGTACTTCTTCATCGGAGTTTTCGATTTTTGTCAGGCGCGGTCCCGTCAGTCCTTCCTGCCCCAGTAAAGAAAGTTTTTCAAAACCGAGTTCGTCAAAAAACGGCAATACTTCCACACTGTTGATAAATGTCGCCTGCGTAAAAGCCATACCGCTCCAAGATTCGTCCCTCTCCATACGGTCAAACAGATCCATTGCGGGTTCGTATATCAACTGTTCAGGAGCCGTATCGAGATAATAGTTCAGTCCCGCTGTAAGCGTAATAAACGACGCAAACAAAATACCGTCTTTTGCGAGGTGCTTTTTCGCTTCCAAAACGCATTTCTTTCTGTCCTCAACATCGGACAAATGATACAGCGGTCCCATAATAAGAACATTATCGAAAGTTGAAAGATCAAGACCTGACAAATCTCTGGCGTCACAGACATGTGCCTTAGCCTGCACTCCGAATTCCTTAAACTTTTGTTTTGCAAGTTTTATATTGCTCTCACTTAAATCTACGAGCGTTACGTCATATCCCTGCTGTGCAAGCCATACGCTATATCTACCGGGACCGCCGCCGATATCCAAAACTGTTTTCCCACGCAGATATTTTTTAAGATAGTGTTTCGTGATCTCAAACTCGAAATGAAAACCTTCCAGCCGTTCCCATTCCAACTGTGCGTTTTTATTATAGTTTTCCCTCACGATCTCGACATCAGTATTATTGTCTTTTTTCAGCATACACTTTTCTATTATTTTTTTAATCGCTATTTTCATTGTTTTGACATTTTAATCTTTCAATCATTTTTTTCAAATTTGCCTTATTCTGTTCATCGGATATCGTGGGATCTTTGGTAAATCGTTCGCAAGGTAGACAATCACAATTCCCGCAATTTCTCTGTCCTTTATTTTTATGCGACATTTAGTTTTCCAAGCATTATCTCAAGGTTTATGAACAGACATATCTGTAAAATCAAATGGGGAATTTGTATTTTTTGATTGACCTACAAGAAGGTCACGCAAATTTTCATCTTGTTCGGGAAAACTCACAAAGATTCTTTTGTTAGCCACTTTCTTACTCCTTTTTATAGATTATAACATATAAAATAATATTTTTCAAGAGGCAAAATAAAAATAATCCATTTTTAGAAGGGTTCAATTATATAACGGCTGTCAAAACGGATCTATAAAGACGCAATGACAGCCGTTTGCACGGAGCAAGCCAACGGCAAGGCGTTAGCCCCGGCTTGCGACTAATTGTTTGCCGTATAGCGGATAGTCCGAAAGCGGCAAATCGACTTGGCAATAGTATTCAGTTCTATTTATTTGATATAATACTGTGTGCGTTTTTGCGGCTTTCGGTTCCACCATATAGACAGGCTGGATTTTTCGTTCAGCCTGTTTTTGTTTGTGTTCTATATGGTGGAGATGAAAGGGACATCTCACCCGTGGGGCATGCTGTGCATGCCGCCACGCTGCACGCTCACGCAGACGAGAGTATATATGAAACACGGGCGGATCGCCAAGCGGTTCAGCGGCGGCCGCCCGTTCCCGTGCGCTTTGAGTTTCGCCTTGTTCCGTTGTTATGGCGGGTGCTTGAACGGCGAGGCGCAGCCGAGCCGCTCGTTTATTCAAGCACCCGCCACAGTGCCAAAGTCATATTTTTGCGTTGTCATATAGTTGAAAAAGCGTTCTTTTATGCTATAATTTATTTGCTCATATAGAGCGATAAATAGTAATTTAGCGGAGAAAACAATGAGAATATATCAAGTAAATAATAAACGTGATTATGTGCGATTGTTACTACTCGCCGACGAGCAAGAAAATATGATTGAAAAATATCTCGATAGAGGTACTATGTATGTTCTTAACGATAACGGCGTAAAGGCGGAAATCGTAGTTTGCGATGAGGGAAACGGAGTTTTGGAAATTAAAAATCTTGCCGTAGAACCGCAATTCAAGCGACAAGGCTATGGTCAAAGGCTGGTTAATTTCGTTTGTGAGCATTACAAGGAAAAATATAATACTTTACAAGTTGGTACGGGAAACAGTCCGCTAACAGTTCCGTTTTATGAGAAATGTGGGTTTAAACGTTCGCATACAGTTAAAAACTTTTTTACTGATAATTACGACCACCCGATTTACGAGTGTGGAATACTGCTTATAGATATGATTTACTTTGTAAAGGAATTGAGATAAATTTTAATTTAGCGTAGAATATTCGTTTTAGGTCATCGCTTTTCCACCACGCAAACGGATCCGTTTTTACGGGTCCGTTTTTTATTTCTGCGTGGTGGAGATGAAAGGGACGGCTCACCCGTGGGGCATGCTTTACATGCCGCCACGCGACGTGATTTAAGCATACATTGCCGTGATGGTTTTGACGGCTTGCGCGTCACGAATATCGAGGTCGCCCGGGTTGAGCGCGGGCTACTTTTTGTCTTCGTCGAGTTTTTCGGCGGCTTTTTGGCGGGAATAGCGCAAAAACGCGAAGTAAGCGTTCATGTCGAGCACTATCTTGCCGTCGCGAGAGGTGAAGATGGGCATCAGGTGCATGACGTCGGAAGTATCCAAACGCGAGGGGTCGCGTTTGCTTCTCGGGTGTGTTTTTCTCTGGGGAAATTCGCGTGAAGGTGAGCGCATAGTGTTCTCCGAAGCGGTATTGCATATATTATTATAGCGGACGCTTCCAAAAATGCAAGCATTTTTATTAAAAAATTCAATATTCGACAAATATTTTTCGGACAAAAATCGGCTAATCAAAGCTTTTGAGCGATTTTACCGTTATAATTTGGGTACAAAGCGTTCAAACGCGGGCAAAGTAGAGCTGTTCTGCACGCTTTTGTCCGAGCGCAAAAAGGTGTTTTGGGCGGAAAGTCGAAACAAGGAGAGAATATGACCGAAAGAGAAAAGATGCTGTCCGGGCAGCTTTACGATCCCACGGACGAAGAACTCGTAGCGCTGCGCATGAAGGTGAGGAGACTTTGCGAGAGATATAACGCTTCTTCCTGCGAAGAGCAAAAGCTCAGGAGCGAACTTTTGCGCGAAATACTCGGAAAATGCGGCGAGGACGCTTATATGGAGCCCGATATTCGCTTTGATTACGGCTGCAACACGTTCACGGGCAAGAACTTTTTTGCCAACTTTAATTGCGTGATCTTAGACGTGGCGGCCGTGCATATAGGCGACGACGTGATGTTCGGTCCCAACGTGACCATCGCCACGCCGCTGCACCCGCTGCTGGCGCGCGAGCGCAAAATACGCACCCGCGAGGACGGGAGCAAGTTCGATCTCGAATATGCCAAGCCCATCGTCATCGAGGACGGGGCATGGCTGGCGTCGGGCGTGACGGTGACGGGCGGCGTCACGATAGGCGCGGGAGCAGTGATCGGCGCGGGCAGCGTCGTCACGCGCGACATTCCGCCGGGCGTCGTCGCCGCGGGCGTTCCCTGCAAGGTCTTGCGCCCTTTGAGCGAAGAGGACGCGATGGAAAAGTAAGCGGCGAAAACCGTTGACATCGCGCCGCCGCAAGTGATAGAATGAGCGCGTGAGGGAGTAGTCGGCGGACACCCGTTATAAGTCAACATGCTTGTCTTTCGACATGGCTTATATTAAATGACCAGACTCACACAAGGACGTAGCGCCCTGTGTGAGTTTTTTTATTCTCACTCAGGGAAAGGGTGGTTTATGCAACTTTGGGAAATAGCCTTGACGGGGTTGAGCCTTGCCATGGACGCTTTTGCCGTTTCCATGTGCAAGGGAGTGGAGATGAAAAAGTTCATCTTCAAGTTTGCACTCGCGATCGCGGGGAGCTTTGCCCTTTTTCAGATGCTCATGCCGCTCATCGGCTGGGGCGTGGTCACGCTTTTGCGCGAAGCCATCGAAAGCGGCTCGGACACCGGCGTGCAAATAATAAAGCAAAGCGATCATTGGATAGCTTTTGCGCTACTGGGCTTTTTGGGCGTGAAGATGATAATTGACGCCGTGAAACCGTGGTTCAAAAAGCGCCGCGCCCTGAAACGCGGCGAGGAATATGTCGAAGAGGCGCCCGATCCCGACGCGCCCGTGAGGCTCGGCGTAAAGACGCTCTTGGTGATGTCCGTCGCCACCAGCATAGACGCGCTCGCGGTGGGCGTGACGTTCGGATTGTTGGAAAACATCAATATTTGGACGTCTATCGGTATCATCGGCGCGATAACTTTCACGCTCTGCCTCGTCGGCGTGCTCATCGGAGTGAAAGTGGGGGCGCGCTTTCAGCACAAGGCGGAATTTTTGGGCGGCGTCGTCCTTATCGCGCTCGGGATCAAGATACTCGTCGAGCATCTTATCGCCTGAGCGGGGAATTACTCTTATTCCCTTGATTTTGGCGGACGGATAATGTATAATAAAAGCGATCAAAAAATGTGAGGGAGATATGAAAAAGAAAACTGTCATCGCCGCGATCGCGGCTCTCTTGCTGCTTTCTGTCATGCTCGGCGTTATGTCGGCTTGCGCCCTTCCCGATCCGCACGAAAGTTTTGCGAGCGGCTTCGGCACGGATAACAACGGCTATGCCAAGGACGGCAAGGAAGTGGAGAGGCTGATCTCGGTCGTGCCCAGCGAGCGCCAGCTCAACTATATGGAGCTTGAATATTACAACTTCATACATTACGGCATGAACACTTACACCAAAAGAGAGTGGGGTACGGGCGATGAGGATCCCGCCCTGTTCGCCCCGACCAACCTCGACACCGATCAATGGTGCGAAGTGCTTGCCGCCACGGGCAGCAAGGGCATAATCATCACCGCCAAGCATCACGACGGCTTCTGCCTTTGGCAGACGTCCACGACCACGCACAGCGTGGCGAGCAGCCCGTGGAAAGACGGCAAGGGCGACGTTATCGCCGACCTTTCGAAAAGCTGCGAAAAATACGGCTTGAAGATGGGCATTTATCTTTCCCCTTGGGACATGAACGCGGAGTGCTACGGCGACACCGAGGCTTATAACGAGTTTTATATGACTCAGCTCACCGAGCTTTTGAACGGGAATTACGGTCCCGACTTCGACGGCGACGGCAAGGGCGAGATATTCTGCGTTTGGATGGACGGAGCGCGCGGCGAAGAAGTCTCCGCCGACTTTGAATACCACATGGACGAATGGGAAGAACTCATATGGACGCTGCAGCCCGACTGCGTTTCCGCTAACCTTGGCAGCGAAGTGCGCTGGGTAGGCAACGAGGCGGGTATCGCCCGCGAGAGCGAATGGAGCGTGGTCAGCCGCGGTAACGCCGCCAGCCAGGAGTTCCAAGAAAGCGAAGAGGACGCGGACAGATTGCAATCGGTGAGCGCGGAAGCTCAGGACATGGGCAGCAGGGAATTGCTGAAAAAATACCGCGATCTCGTCTGGTATCCTTCCGAGACGGACGTGAGTATCAGAAAAGGTTGGTTTTACGGCAGCAGTGAGTATACGAGCAGGCTCACCATGAGAAAGGTGGATGAATTGCTCAACATCTACTTTACTTCCGTGGGCGGCAATTCCAGCCTGCTTTTGAACGTTCCTCCGGGTCCCGAAGGGATAATAACGGACGTTTACAGGGAAACGCTCGAAGAGCTCACCGCCGCGATCAAAGCCACCACTGCCAACCCCGTGGAGATAACGAAGGCGGAAGTGGGCGATCTTGAGCTCATGCAGGAAAAAGAGGACTTGAATAAGCTGTTTGACGGCGACCGCGACGGCTACACCTTCGAGGACAACGAATACATACTCGATCTGCATTTGAGTAAAAAGATAGTCCCCGGGAGATTGGATCTGCGCGAAGATCTGCGGGCTTCTCAGCGCGTGGAAAAGTTCGAGGTCTGGTGCCCTTCGGGAAGCAAATGGGTCAAGCTCGCCGAAAGCACGATAATCGGCAACAGGCGTATCCTCATCTTTGAAAACACCTACGAAGGCGAAGTCCCCGAGACAGACCTTCTCAGGATAATCGTCAAGCAGTCGCGCAGCGTGCCCGTGCTCAGAAGCATAGAGCTTTACGCGGCGTAAGACAAGTTGAGATAAAGAGCGAAAACGGCGGACAAAGTTCCGCCGTTTTTTGCAGCAGCGGCGGACAAGGGATAAAATTAAGTTATCCTCTTGCAATATGCGCGCGGGTGAGATATAATCGAAACAGAACATCCAAAGGGTGAGGTCATGAAAAAATTATCGGTTTTGGCTTTAATGCTTTTGATCTGCGTTTTGGCGGCGACGCTTTCGGCTTGCACGCAATACGATTATTTCGAGCGTCCCGAAGAGCATGATTACGTCAAGGGGCACGAATTCGACGAGGGCTTCGGCAATACCAACAACGGTTATGCCAAGGACGGCAAGGAAGTGGAGAGGCTGATCTCGGTCGTGCCCAGCGAGCGTCAGCTCGATTATATGGAACTTGAATATTACAACTTTATCCATTTCGGCATGAATACTTTCACGGGCGACGAGTGGGGCAGCGGCGAGGAAGACCCCGACGACTTCGATCCCGAGGAGCTGAACACCGATCAATGGTGCGAAACGCTCAAAGCCTCGGGCAGCAAGGGCGTTATCATCACCGCCAAGCATCACGACGGCTTCTGCCTTTGGCAGACGTCCACGACTAAGCACAGCGTGGCGAGCAGTCCTTGGAAAGACGGCAAGGGCGACGTTATCGCCGACCTTTCGAAAAGCTGCGAAAAATACGGCTTGAAGATGGGCATCTATCTCTCGCCGTGGGACATGAACGCGGAGAGCTACGGCGACACCGAGGCTTATAACGAGTTTTATATGGCTCAGCTCACCGAGCTTTTGAGCGGGAAATACGGTCCCGACTTCGACGGCGACGGCAAGGGCGAGATCTTCTGCGTCTGGATGGACGGAGCGCGCGGCGAAGAAGTCCCCGCCGACTTTGAGTATCACATGGACGAATGGGAAGATCTCATCTGGACGTTGCAGCCCGACTGCGTTGCCGCGAATATGGGCAGCGAAGTGCGCTGGGTAGGCAACGAGGCGGGTATCGCCCGTGAGAGCGAATGGAGCGTGGTCAGCCGCGGCAACGCCGCAAATCAGGAATTCCAGGGGAGCGAAGAGGACGCCGAGCGTCTGCAATCGGTGAGCGCAGAGGCGGAGGATATGGGCAGCAGGGAGCTTTTGGCAAAATATCAAGACCTTGTCTGGTACCCTTCCGAGACGGACGTGAGCATCAGAAAGGGCTGGTTCTATCATTGGAATCAATCCCCCAAGGATCTTGAACATCTCATGCAGATATATTTCACTTCCGTTGGCGGCAATTCCAGCCTGCTTTTGAACGTGCCGCCGAACAAAGACGGTCTCATCGCGGACAAGGACGTCAAGCGCCTTACCGAGTTCGGAAATGCCGTTCAAGCGACAAAGGAAAGGGCGCTCGAAGTGGAAAAAATAGCGGTCGGCTATGCGGAAAACGGCGCGGAGACCATGAGGGAGAAAGAGGGCTTGAAGGCGCTTTTGAACACGGACAGAGACGGATATACTTTTGAAAGCGACGAATATATCCTCGATCTTCATCTCAAAGAAAAGGCGAGTTTGGGCAGGATAGACTTGCGCGAAGACACGCGCAGTTCGCAAAGGGTCGAGCTTTTCGAAGTCTGGGTGGAGACGGAAAGCGGCTGGACGCTCATCGGCGACAGCACCATCATCGGCAACCGCCGCATCCTCCTTTTCGAGAACGCGCCCGCATCCGACAGGGTGAGGATAGTGATAAGGCAGTCGCGCAGCGTGCCCGTGCTCAGGAGCATAGAGCTTTACGCGGCATAACATAAAGAGGTGAACAAAAAAGCGGAGCGAGCGCTCCGCTTTTTTGATTTTCACTTGCTTATTCATTTTTGTCGAGACGTTTTTTGGCGAGCTTTGCGACTTTTGCGTCGTCGATGAGGTTATGAAGACCGTGCCAGCAAAGCTGAACTTTTTCAAACCAAAGCTGCTCGAAAAAGCCGAAGACTTTTCCCGGGTTCGCGCGCTTCACGCTCGTGACTTTTTTCACGCCGTTTGCTTTGAGAAGCCTGATGTAAGCGGGCATGCGGGCGAGAAACTCGTCGTAATTGCGCATGAGATCGGGCGTCCAGACCGCCTCGGCAAAGGCGCCCAAGCGGGGGAAAGTTTTGAAGTGGGCGCGCCTTATGTTCGGGACCTGCTCCGTCCAAAGGCTCGCTTCCGCGCCCTTCATCAGCGGGTGCGGCTTGCAGATGTCCACGGGTTGGGTGTAGACGGCTTTGAGCGGGCATTTGTTATAGGTGAGGTCGAGATAGTTGGGGACGGAAGAGCAGTTGACGACCTCTCTGCCGCGTTCCATCTCGGCATACATTTTGTGCAGCTCTTTTTCCGTCACGTTCCAGATCGTCCAGGTAACGTCCACGGGCGCCTTGCCGCTGATCTCGTCCTCGTTCCAAGTCATCGCCCTCACTCCCTTGAGTTTTAAGTGGTCTTTCACCTGCGAGATAAAGTGCGCTTGAAGTTGATTTTCGTCTTTAAGCCCCAAGTCCTTTATGCGTTTTTGGCAGTGAGGACAGAGCTTCCAGCGCATCTTGGGCGCTTCGTCGCCGCCCAAATGCACAAAGCCGTCGGGGAAGATCTCGACTATCTCGTCGAGGACGTCGCAGACAAATTGCAATGTAAAGTCCTTGCCAGCGCAGAGAATGTCGTGCTTGACGCCCCAGTGGGTGGCGACAGGCAGCTTGCGGTCGAAACAGCTCAGCTGCGGATAGCAGTGTATCGCCGCCTGCATGTGCCCGGGCATGTCTATTTCGGGAATGACCGCGATATGCCGCTCGTGGCAGTAAGAGACAAGCTCTTTGAGCTGCGCCTGCGTGTAAAACCCTCCGTGCGGGCGGATGCCGAAGTTGGTATGGCTGCGGCGCGACCCGAGCTTTGTGAGCAGGGGATATTTTTTTATCTCCACGCGCCAGCCCTGATCTTCGGTGAGATGGAGATGAAAGACGTTGAGCTTATGCATGAGCATGAAGTCGACGAACTTTTTCACCTCGTCAAGCGGCATGAAATATCTGCCCACGTCCAACATGAATCCGCGGTGAGAAAAGCGCGGCTTGTCCTCGATGAGCGCGCAGGGAAGCAGTCCCCCGCCGGCGACGTGAAGCTGGCGCAGGCTTTCAAGGGCGTAGGCATAGCCCGCCGCGTCGCCCGCGGCAATGCTTATCGCGCCGTCGCTTATGTCGAGCAGATAACTCTCGCGGGCAAGAGAGTCGTCCAAGGTGACGTTTACCTTTAACTTCGTCCCTTTTCCCTCGGGAAAATACGAATAAAATCTCAAAGTGTCGCGCTTGCATTTTTCGGGCGCAAAGATCTCGTAGCCGCCCCGCGCGTCAGCTTTCCCTTCGCGCTCGAGCGCCTTGAAGGGCTTGGGAATGATGTTGAGCATGATTTCCTCCTTTTTTCTCTGCTTTTATGATACAACATTTCCCGCCCGCGCGCAAGAAAAATTTTCGTAAGCCCCTTCATCTCCGTTTTTATCTTGGGATATGTAAAAAAAGTTTGACAATTACGGGCGCAGCGGATATAATTAAGACAACACGGGGAGTAACTCGCGGAATATCCGTATCGCGTTCGACATCACGGCTTTGCCCGGGCGCGGTTGACAAGAGTAAGACCGTTTCAGGGGCTCAGCCTGCCTTTGGAACGGATTTTTTATAAAAATAATTGCGGAGGACAACGCATGAATGAACTCGGTTTTCTGATAGAGGGTATCGGAGCCATAGAGTGGTATCATGTGGTCATGTGGATAATAGGCTTTGTGCTTATCTTCCTCGCCATCAGATTCAAGATGGAGCCCACCTTGCTGCTGCCTATGGGATTTGGCGCGATCCTTGTCAATATTCCCTTTACCGGAGTGCTCAACAGCGTCGACGCAGCCACGGGAGAGGTCACCTCTTTCGGTATTCTCGACGTCCTTAAACAAGTCGGTCTCGACACGGGCGAGATATTCCCGCTCATACTCTTTATCGGTATCGGCGCGATGATGGACTTCGGACCGCTGCTTTCCAATCCCAAGCTCTTCTTCTTCGGCGCGGCGGGTCAGATAGGTATCTTCTTCACCATCGTTCTGGCGGTCTTGTGCGGCTTCGGGCTCAACGAGGCGATCACCATCGGCGTCATCGGTACCGCCGACGGTCCCACTTCGATAACGGTCGCAAACTCTCTGCTTGCGGGGACGAGCAGCGCGGGACTTATCTCGGCTATCACCGTTTGCGCATATTCCTATATGGCGCTCGTGCCCGTCATACAACCGGCGGTCATAAAGCTCACCACGACCAAGAAAGAGCGCATGATCCGCATGGAATATAATCCCAAGAGCGTGTCGAAAGGGACGAGGATAGTCTTCCCCATCGTGGTCACGCTCATCTCCGGTCTGATCGCTCCCGCTTCCGTGGCGCTGGTGGGCTGCCTCATGTTCGGCAACCTTATTCGCGAATGCGGCGTGCTGGGAAGTCTTGCCGACACGGCGAGCAACGTGCTCTCCAACCTCGTGACCATCTTCCTCGGTATCACCGTGGCGGCGGGCATGCTGGGCGAGCAGTTCCTCACGCTCAACACGCTGATAATCATGGCGCTGGGCTTGTTCGCGTTCGTGTTCGACATGACGGGCGGCATCATGCTCGCCAAGTTCGTCAACATCTTCGCCAAGAAGAAGATCAATCCCATGGTCGGTTCCGCGGGCATTTCCGCATTCCCCATGGCGTCGCGTATCGTGCAAAAGTTGGGCTTGCAGGAAGATCCTTCCAACCATCTGCTCATGCATGCCGCGGGCGCAAACGTCGCAGGTCAGATATCTTCCGTCATCGCGGGCGGTATCCTGATGGCGCTGGCGGGAATTTAAGGAGGGCAGAGAAATGATGAATTTGCTTTCGACAGTTTATAAGGCGGACGTTTTGGACGCGCTCAACATTCTTTGGAAAGGACTTGTGGCGGTGTTTTTGGTCATTCTGATCGTCTTCATCGTCGTCCTCCTGCTCAATCTCATCTCCGCGAAGTCGGCGAAATATAAGCAGGCGCATGCGGGCGAGCCTACCGTGTCCGATAAGATCAAGGCGAAATGGGAAGCCTCTTCTCAGGCGCGCGAGGACAAAAAAGCCGCCAAGCTTCTCGAAAAAGAGGCGAAAAAGCAGGAAAAGCTCGAAAAAAAGCAACAAGACGAGCAGGATAAGTAAATCGGCATATATGGCAAAAAGCTGAAAATTCCGTCTTCGGACGGAATTTTTTTTGCGGTTTTGTCCATATTTTCCGCGCTTTTTTATATTGACACGCGCGCGAGCGTTCACGTAAAATTAAAGCGAGGATCAATATAGGGGATAATTATGAAAAAAAGCAAGCTTGTCATTTTTATTATCGCGTTGTGTCTTATCGCCTGCACTTTGGGCGCTTTGGCTGCCTGTAAGGCGTATTATCCTCCTTCGGGAGCGCAGTTCACCTCCACGGCAAAGTCTTCTTTCTCGCGCACGTTTACTCAAATCGAGGAGAATAAGACGAACTTTAAGAATAGGTGGCGCGACGGCATGGTCAGCGGCAACGGCAAACAGGGCGTCATCGTCGCAGGTTCGCCCTATTCGGATACGCTCATCTATCAAAACATTCATTTCATCATGCCCAACGGCAATCCGCGCGTCAATCCGAACACGGCGGACGAGCTGGAATATGTGCGTCAAGCCATCGTAAACGGGCAGGAATACACCGACGATCAGCAATATTTGGACGTCTATCCCTATCATCCCGGGGCGGAACTTCGCATCAAGCAGGAAGAGCGCGAATATTCCGATTATATGCGCTATACGAATTACGAGACCGCGGAAGTGGGCGTGCGCTATACGGACAGCAAGGGGCAGTGGGACAGGCGCACCTTCACCTCGAGCGCGGACAACGTGACCATCACTCAGATCACTTCTTCGAGCAAGAAAAAGCCCGTCACCGCAGAATTTGTCTATGACAACGTCTCCGACTTCGCCAAGTGGGGCGAAGGCGCGGAAACCGGTCTCAAATATAAAAAGATAGCGGACGAAGAGGGCTTTTTGACCTTTGTCGCGCATTATCCTTCCTTTGAAAACAGCGAACTCAAAGAGGGCGGCTATGCCACCGTCTCCTATATCATCGCCGAAGGCGCCGACTTGCAGACGGCGCAATACGATATGCCCGACGAAGAGCAGTATGTGGGACAGAGCAATCCCGGCTTGAAGGTCAAAAAGGCGGACACTGTTTATATCATCACCGTCTCCGAGAGGACTTTCGAGATGGGCGGGATAGACGATTTCGCCGCGCAGACCGAGTTTGCGCTCGTGGACGAACTCAAAGCGGTCGTGAAAGCCGTGGCGGACAAATATCTCGACGCCGAGGGCTATTTCGATTACGAAGCCGCGCTCAAAGCGCATACCGACATTTTCACGCCGCAGTTCAACGCGGTGGAATTTTCCTTGGGCGCGGACGTGAGTATCGCTAACGAAGACCTCATAGGTCAGCATTTGTTCCAGGATCTGTCCAAGACCGAGCTGAACTCAACTTTGGCGGAGCGCGCCTATTATGCGGGCAGATATGCCGCGCTGTGCTGCTCGGGGACTTCCACCTCGCGCCTTACCGGCATGTGGACGGGCGAGTTCAATCCCGATTGGGGCAGTAAGTATACCATGGACGCCAACGTGAATTTGCAGACGTCCGCGCTCAACACGGGCAATATCTCCTCTTCACCCGTCGGATATGTCTATTTCATTCTGCGCCAGGCTCCCGATTGGGAAGACAACGCCATGGCGACGCACGGCTTCACCAAGGCATTGCAGGCGCCCGTGAATACGGACGGCGACAACGCCACCATCGTGGAAAGCGCCTATCCTTATCCATTCCGCTATTGGAACGCGGGTACGTCGTGGATGCTTTATCCCATGTACGAAACGCTTTTGTGCTACGGGGACATGAAGATACCGCTGAGCGACGAATTCGACTTGAACGAACTCAAAAGCGTGCTTTCGCCCGACGACGAGCCGCTTTCGGACGAAGACATCGCCGCCATTCAAAGCAGGGGCTATCTCGATCTGCGCACGGAGATACTCTATCCGCTTTTGGTCAACGCGGCAAATTATTGGGAGCAGCTGCTCACGCCCGAATATTATACCAAGGCGGACGGCAGCATAGCTTACGCCGAGGGCAAGACTTCTCTTGAAGAAGGGGAGAGTTATTGCATAATCCCCTCTTATTCGCCCGAGAACACTCCGAAAAATTACAACTCGCCCGCCGCGGCGAACTGCGCGATCGACATCTCCGCCTGCCTGAGCAACATGCAGATGCTGATCGAGCTTGCCCCCGCCGGCACGGACACTTCCGTCTGGGAGGGGATAATGCAAGATCTGCCGCCCTATCTCTTCGACGAGACGGGCGCGGTCAAGGA
>DVNJ01000011.1 GCA_018714485.1 Candidatus Caccalectryoclostridium excrementigallinarum
CACCACGCCGAGGGGCAGTTTTTCCATTTTGCCCTGCAAGCTCACGCGCAGATTGTACAGCGTGTTGAACGCCGCAATGTGCGAGAGAGACAGCCCGCCGAGGTAGAACACGAAGTTCAATACAAGGCAGACGGCAACACCCGCCACTCTGCCCACGGCGTACTGCCACGGAATGCTCTCGCCCGCAATGAGCGGCGAGATGATCTGATACGCGAATATGTACGGCAAGATCTGCGCCGCCACTGCTATGACGACCATGACCGTCGCTACAACGGTGAGAATCTTGTACTTACCCGCGTACTTCAAGATACTTTTTATCATATAGCCTCCTGTATTTTTATTTGTTCGCATATGCGAACTATATACCGAAATAATTGCCGCCACTGCGGGCGGCAGAATTTACCGCTCGAAACCGAGCATTTTATACCAATCGAACAGTCCGCACATCAAGTCGGAGATGCGCCCTGCCTCCTCCTTTGTAAATCCGTGGACGAGCGGCTCGCAGATCGCCGTCCAAAAGGACGACAGCATGACGTGCAATTCCTTTTCGGAGATGTCCGTCTTTGTCAGACCACGCCTCTGCGCTTCCTTGTAGTACGCATAGGTGGTATGGCTCATATCCTCCACCAATTCGTGCTCGAAGTTCGCGTACTTTGTTCCGTCCGAAAAAACGAGCAGCAGGCGCATTTCGTCGTAGCGGTCGTAGAGATAGTCGAACCACCACTGCATATATTCCCTGTCCATGTCCCACGCCTTTTTGAGCTGTTCGTCCGTGAGCGTTGCGGGCAAAACAGATTTTTGCCGCACTACCTCTTCGAGGTCTTGTACGGTGTTATCCACAAGCGCGCAGAAAAGTTCTTCTTTGCCCTTAAACCGCTTGTACAGTGCGCCCGTCGTAACGCCTGCGTTTTTACAGATCTCCTGCAAGGACGCATCTAAAAATCCCTTTTGCAGAAACTCCCCTTTCGCGCTCTCCATGATGCGCGGGTCGATGCTCCTGTCCGCAACCGACATATTCACCTCCTACGATAATTCAATTACCGATAATTCAATTATCATTATAATCATATGCCGCTCCCCTGTCAAGAGTTTTGCGTCGTTAATCATAAGTTTTTCGCAAAAAAAATAGCGGAGGCCGCTTACCCCGCGCTATGATCTATACGGTTCAATTCTTATCGGCTTTCTTTTTCGCGTTGATAAAATGAAAATCGCAGCACTCTGCGTCTTCGCCGATCGTTCCCGCTCTTTCAAAGCGTATCTTCGGCATAAGCCCGGAAAAGGCGATATTGTCGTTTTTGCGAGCGTTACCTTGAGCGGAACAACTGTTCCGCACGGAGCGCAGCGCAGGCGGAAAGAGTGGCGTGGTGACCACGCTGTCTTAATGCCTTGCAGTTTACTGCCGTGTTTTGCGCTTTTTTCTCCGCAGAGGTAACAGGTTTCCGCCCGCAAAAAGAGAGAAAACCACGCCTCAAAAAACGATCCACCGCTTTGTATTTTCGTCCTAACCGCGCCGCAAAGAAGGTGCGTCAGACGAGGAAAGACGGCTTTTTATCGCAGGGAGCATACTTTGCGTATGTGACCAAGAAAAAAGGCGGCTTGACAAAGTATCACGCGCCTTATTTGCGGCGCCCGCGTATAAGAAAAGGAAAAAGCAGGCGGAAAAAGCGCACAACTTTTCACCCTCATCCTCGAGATTTTTCGCTTAACTCAAGCGCGGCAAAATCGCATTTTTGCCAAGCGTTACCTCTAAAATGCGCCGTGCGCATTTTCCGAATGAGCAAGCACCGCGAGCGAATGAGGGCGGAAAATGTGAATTTTTGCGGGTAAGGCGAGCGCGAGACCTTGACACTCACCCGCAAAAAGAGAGAAAACCGCGCCTCAAGAAAACGATCTTGCGGCGAAACAGAGTTCCGCCGCAACGCGCAATAGTGCGCCTTTTCCGCTAAGTCGTTTTCGAATGGCGGGGTTGTCGCTCAAAAAGCGAAAAATCGAGAGGCGGAGAAAGCTCAAAGCTTTTCCGCCCCTATCCTCGAGATTTTTCGCTTATACCCGGAAAATGCCGGCAAGTCGCCCCGTCTGCGCCTGCGTCAGCGCCACGGCGAGCGCATCGGCGGCGTCGTCGGGCTTGGGCACGGAAGAAAGTCCCAAAAGGCGAGTGACCATGAACTGCATTTGCTGCTTGGTCGCCTTTCCGTAACCGGTGAGCGCCTCTTTGATCTGGTTGGGGGTATATTCGAAGATATGTCCGAGCTTATGCGTGGCGCAGAGGAGAATGACTCCCCTCGCCTCGGCGACGGCGATACCCGTGGTGACGTTCTTGGTGAAAAACAGCTCCTCGATCGCCATGCAATCGGGCTTGAACTTGTCGATGAGGGCGGCGAGGGAATCATAGATGAGGTGAAGCCGCGCGGGCAGTTTTTCCTCTTTGGGCGTGTTGATGACGCCGTAATCCACGACCTTGCTCTTCCCTCTTTCGCAGTCGATGACGCCGTAGCCGACGATCGCAAGCCCGGGGTCTATGCCGAGTATCCTCATTATTTTCTGCTGAGGTAATCGCCCTCGGCGATATATTTTTCGCTGGTGAGCTGTTCGAGTCCCAGCGGTCCGCGCGCATGCAGCTTTTGCGTGGAAATGCCTATCTCCGCGCCGAAGCCGAATTGAAAACCGTCGGTGAAGCGCGTCGAGGCATTGACGTAAACGCAAGCCGCGTCCACGCCCTTTTCGAACTTTTTTATCTCCGCCTTGTCCTCGGACAAAATGCCGTCCGAATGCGAGGTGTTGTTGGCGTTGATGACAGCGATCGCCTCGTCCGTATCCGCGACGACGCGCACGGTCAGTTCATAGTCCTGGTGCTCTTTTTTGAAGTCCTCTTCGCCCGCCAAAACGCAGGGCACGCCCGCCTTGTCCAAGATAGCCTTGCTTTCGGGGCAGGCGGCGATACGGCAGCCCTTGTCCGTGAGGTTTTTGATGCAGGCGGGCAGAAATTTCGCCGCGATCTCGCGCTGCACGAGCAGCTGCTCCAAGGCGTTGCAGGTGGAAGGGCGCTGCATTTTCGCGTTCTCGATGACGGGAATGCACTTGTCGAGCGCGGCGCTCTTTTCCACGAAGAGATGGCAGACGCCGCCCGCGCTGGCGATCACGGGCATGACCGCGTTTTCCAGCACGAAATGTTTAAGTCCGTCGCCGCCGCGGGGAATGACCACGTCCACATATTTCCCCTGTTTGAGCAGCGCGAAACTGCCCTCGCGGGTGACGTCGTCGATAAAGCCCACGCAGTCGGGCGAAAAGCCGCTCTCTTCGAGAGCGCGGGCGATGAGCGCATGAATGGCGCGGTTGGAATTTATCGCGTCTTTGCCGCCGCGCAGCACCACGCAGTTGCCCGATTTGAGGCAGAGCGCCGCCACGTCCGCGGTGACGTTGGGACGCGATTCGTAGATGACGCCGATGACGCCGAGAGGCACGCGCACCTTTTTGATATGCAGTCCCGAGGGCACGCTCCACTCGCGCGTCACTTCGCCCACGGGATCGGGAAGATCGGCGACTTGCTCCACTCCCTCCGCCATGAGCGCGATACGCTCGCGGGTCAGGGTGAGCCTGTCCACCATCGCAAAGGACATTCCCGACGCCTTTGCCTCTTTCACGTCCTCTTTGTTCACTTCAAGCAGCCGCTCTTCGCCCTGCCTGATCGCTTTCGCCACGGCGCGCAGCATCTCGTTCTTCCGCTCCGCGCTCGCTCCCGCCAAGGCGTACTGCGCCTCATGGGCAGCCTTGCAAACTTTTTCCACAAGTTCGGTCGCGCTCATATCCCACCTTTTTATCTTTACTCTTCTTCTTCCTCTTCGGAAAGTTCGGCGTTATGATAGACGTTCTGAACGTCGTCGTTGTCTTCGAGCATGTCGAGCAGGCGGCGGATCTTCACTTCCGCCTCGGCGGAGGGCTTGACCGTGTTGGACGGGATCATCTGCACGTCCGCTTCCAAAATGACGTGATCCTTGTTCGCCTCGATCGCCTCGCGCACGGCGGAGAAATCGCCGGGAGCCGTATATATCTCGAAATAGCCGTCCTGAGCCACGACGTCGTCCGCGCCCGCTTCGAGCGCCTCCATCATCAGCTCGTCCTCTTCCTCGCCGTTGCCGTCCACGACGATAAGCCCTTTCTTTTCGAACATATAAGACACGCAGCCGGAAGTTCCCAGCGAACCGCCGCACTTGCTGAAAATATGCCTGATGTCCGCGGAAGTGCGGTTGGTGTTGTCCGTGAGCGTCTCCACGATCACCGCCACGCCTTCCTGGGCATAGCCTTCATAGACGTTTTCTTCATAGTTGACGGCGGTGAGTTCGCCGCTGGCTTTCTTTATGCTGCGTTCGATGTTGTCGCCGGGCATGTTCGCCGCCTTGGCTTTGGCGATCGCGTCGCGCAGCTTGGAGTTGGAGGCGGGATCGGGACCGCCCGCCTTGACGGCGACGGCTATCTCCCTGCCTATCTTGGTAAACACGGCGCCGCGCTTGGCGTCCGCCGCTCCCTTTTTATTCTTGATGTTCGCCCATTTGCTATGTCCGGACATTGGTTTTTCCTCCGAAAAAATTTTTTATTTTAAGGCGTATTCGACCGTGTAAAGCGCCACGGCAAGGCTCACCGCCGCATTGAGCGACTCCATCTCCCCCGCCATGGGCAGGGAAACGCACTTAAAAGCCGCCGCCTTCAACTGCTCGCTCAGCCCGAAAGCCTCGCTGCCCACGGCGAGCGCATAACGCCCCGAAAACTCGCTTTTTTTTATATTATACACGTTTTCTCCGCGCATATCAAGCGCGAATATCTTGAAATCGCGCGCGTGAGCCACCGCCTCTTCGCGCGGGCACTCGACGATCGCCGTGCGGAAAACGCCGCCCATGGACGCGCGCACGACCTTGGGGGAAAAGGCGTCGCAGCAACCCGCCGCCAGCACGTTTTTCACGCCGCAGGCAGCCGCCGTCCTCACGATCGTCCCCAGATTCCCCGGATCGGAAATGCCGTCGGCGATCACCGCGTTACCCGACGAAAAAACGTTCGACGGGCGCCTTACGAGCGCCAAAATGCCGCAGGGGGTCGAAGTGTCGCTCATGGCGCGCATGACGTTTTCGCTGCAATATATCACCTCTTGCGCCCGCTTAGACAGATAAGCATACTTATCCTTTTTCTCGCGCAGCAGATAGAGCGTTTGTATCTGCGCTTCAAGGGGAAGATCTCTTATTATCCTCTCCCCTTCGGCGATGACCACGCCCTCGCTCATTCTGAAAGCCCTGCTCGAGGCGAGCTTTTTCACCCGCTTTACGCCCGCGCCCGTGCTCGAAGTGATATAATTTTCCATTTCAATAAAAAAGGGGCTGCGCGGCAGCCCCCGTTTTCCACTTTAAGCCAGCTTGGCTTTGGCTTGTTCGCAAAGCGCCGCGAACGCCGCCGCGTCGTTCACCGCCATGTCCGCAAGCACCTTGCGGTTGAGGGTGATGCCCGCGGATTTCAGACCGTACATGAACTTGCTGTAAGAAAGTCCGTTCAGTCTCGCCGCCGCGTTGATACGCGCGATCCACAGGCTGCGGAAGTCGCGCTTTTTGAGCTTACGCCCGACATAGGCATAATTGCCCGACTTCATGACCGCCTGACGCGCGATCCTGTAAAGCTTGGACTTCGCGCCGCGGTAACCCTTGGCTTGCTTCAATATCTTTCTGCGTTTTTTAACTGCGTTTACGCCTCTTTTGATCCTCATATCACGCCTCCTTCATCAGCCTATCATGTTCTTGATGGTCTTTTCCTGCGTCACGGATACGTACGCGGTCTTGCGCAAGCTGCGCTTTCTCTTGGACGCCTTCTTGGTAAGGATATGGCGCCTGTTCATCTTTGCTCTCTTCAATTTGCCGCCGCCGGTAAGCGTAAAACGCTTTTTGGCGCCGCTGTGCGATTTCTGTTTAGGCATATTATTACTCCTTTGCGGTTATTTTTTAATGTTGAGCGGAAGCAGCAGCATGGTGACGTTCCTGCCCTCGGTCACGGGCGCCTTGTCCATCTGCGAAACTTCCTTGACCAGCTCGAAGAAGTCGGTCATCACCTTGACCGCCATCTCGGGGCGAGCCATCTGCCTGCCTTTGAGGCGAATGGAGACCTTGACCTTGTTCCCCGCTTCCAAAAACTTGAAAGCCTGCCTTGCTTTCGTGTTCAGATCTCCCACGTCTATGGTCGCCGAAAGCCAAACTTCCTTGATCTCGACGACTTTTTGGTTGCGCTTGTTTTCCTTTTCCTTTTTCATGGTCTCGTACTTATATTTTCCGTAGTCCATGATCTTACAAACGGGCGGAACGGCGACGGGCGAGATAAGCACCAGGTCCAAATTATATTCCTCCGCCTTTCTCAGCGCCTCGAAAGACGACATGATGCCCAGCTGATTTCCGTCCTTGTCCAAGACCCTCACTTCTCTCGCGCGGATCTGTCCGTTAATGGCAAGCTCTTTGATAGGTTGTCCCTCCCTCAATAAAAATAGGCGGCAAAAGCAGAACAAACTTTCGCCGCCGTATTGGCTTTTATTGACCGTGCCTGCGCCGTGCGCGGCAGGTGAGAAAGTGCTTTCTGCTTTGCTGTCTTTAAGAGTATACAATATGTTTCAGGCGGCTGTCAAGAAAATTCACGAAAAATTTTCGCTCTCCGCCCATTTGCGCCTTATTCGAGTTCGAGGTCGAATTTTTTCGCCACCGCCTCCATCCTGCGCCTTTCGCGCTCGTCCAGCCCCGTGATGTTGAGCACGTCGCGCATGTCGGGGTTGAGCTTGATCACGACGGCGCGGTAGATGGTCTCATAGCTGACGACGCCGCGCATATGGCGCGATTTTTCGCGGATATCCCAAAGCGCGTCGCGTATCTGACCCTTGATATAGTTATTATAAAAGCAGCAGTCCGACACGGCGGCGCAGCAAGCCAGGCGCACGCGGTCGGGCCAGCTGTCGAAGTCGGAGTCCATGGTGACGTCGTTGCGGTAGATGAAGCCGAACTCCTCCGTGGTGAGATAGCCGTCGCTGCAAGTGTGCGCGAGCGCTTCCTTTATCGCGTCCGTCTCGTAAAAATAGAGCAAGCGGTGCAGAACGAGCCGCTTTATCCTGCCGCTCGCCCTGCGCTCATAGAGCAGCTTCAACGCTTCTAAGAGGTGCTCGTCGGCGAAGATACACGCAGCCTCCGTTATCTTTTCGTTCGAGAGGGAAAGCTCCTGAACGGAGAGGATATTCGCCACGGCGCGGAACAAAAAGACGCCGTAAGGGCTTTTGAGTATCTCGTAAAACTCGCTGCGGTCCGCCCTTTCCAGCTCCGCGACCGCCGCCTGCATGGCGGAGGAATAAAAATACCAACCGAACTCGAAGCAGTCGTTTATGCAGTCCGCGCGGCGGTAATATTCCCAGACTATCCTGTCTTCTATCTGCTCCAAAAGCAGCGTTTCTTCCAGCAGCTTCTCCCCTTCTTCCACCCGATCGGGTATGAGCATGAGCGCGGAGATGAGCGTCCTGCGGGCAAAGAGATTTGAGGGCGACGTGTCGCATTTTTCGAGCAGGTAAAGCGCGTCCTCGGGCATGTTCGAATCGCAGAGCGCATATGCCGCGAGCATGCTCTCCTCTTCGCTCAATTCGCTCTCGCGCACGAGCGCGTGCATGCGTTCTTTGAATTTGGTATAGAGCGCCTTATCCTTTCTCACCGCGGGCGTGAGACTGCCCGCGCACACGATCGAAAGCCTGTCGCCCGCGCGCTCGAACAAGTCGGCATAGGCGGCGCGGCAGTCCTCTTCGTCCGCCAGCGCGGCGCATTGCGCGATCGCCTCGTCCACCTTCATCTTCTGCTCTTTCGAGTCTGTCTTTATGCCTTTGAGCTGCTCGATCGCCTTTGCCGCGCTCTTGCCGCGCGCGAACATGAGCGAGGCGATCACGCCCGCTATCTCGTTTTCCACGACCTCGTCCGCGCCGTTCACGAACCTGATCGGAGGCTTGTCCTGCGCCGCCAGCTCCGAGATCATCTCGCGCGCCGCAGAGCGCGTCCCGTTCTTCGCCGCGAGACGATCGAACTTACCGTCCGTGCTCGTTATCTCGGGGATATTCTCGTCAAAGTTGATCATGTCGAGATAATATGCCGCCAGATCCGCGTCCCGTTCGGAGATCGCGGCGTTAAAGAGCGCGGCATACATCTCCTCCCCCTCCGCCTGGCGCGCGATCGCGTCATAGCAAAGTTGGCGGACGTCTAAATGCAGGGCGTCGAAGACGTTGAGCTTTTCGTACATGCAGTCGTATTCTTCGTCCTTGTCGTCGCAATAGTTGAGCGCGAGGGCGAGCATGCGCAGCGCGCGCCAAAAGTCGCCCGCGGCGGACGCGGCTTTGGCAAGGTCGAGATAATAGCGGCTGTTTTGCGGTATCTTTATCATTCGCCCACTCCTTTCTTAAACAGTTTATCTATATCCGCCGCATAAAATGCATAATTTGCGCCGCAAAATTCGCAGTGAACGTCGATGACGCCGCTCTCTTTGAGAATGGAGCGCGCCTCTTTTTCGCCGATGGCGCGGATCATGTCCGCGCTGCGCCCGCGCGAGCAGGTGCACCTGTATTCGGGGGAAATGTCGGGCAGAAAGTCGGGAGAAAAATGCCCGAAATGCTCCTCAATCAGCTCTCTCGGCGCGCTCTTTTTGAGCGCCGCGCCGATGTCCGTAAAGTTGCGCATGATGTCTTCGAGCATGACGATATATTCCTCGCCGCAGCCGGGCAGAGGCACCGCCGCCGCGCCGCCGCAGACGAGGCACTCGCCCTTTTCGAACTCGGCGGCGAGCGAAAGCGCGGTCGGAGTCTGCTCTGAAAGCAGGAAATAACCGGCAAAGTCGCCCGTCACGTCCCCTTTGACGATACGTCCCACGCCGCGGTAAGGGCTTTCCATGCCCAAGTCGCGTATCACGCCGATAACGCCCTCGCCGAGCATCGCGGAGGGCTGTTCGCCCGCGCGCAGCCTCGCCTTGGGTTCGGAGACGTAGCCGCGGATCTTGCAGCCCGCCTCGGCGCAAGCCACCGCCCTGCCCAGCTTTCCGTCGCCGTCGATGCTCACGGTGAGCCTGTCGGTCGGGTTTTTCAGCCCCGCGCCCATATAGGCGGTCACGGAGAGCAGTTTTCCGTAAATATTCGCGGCGTCGTCGCTCATGCCGTGCAGCGCCGCGCCCTTTTGAGCGGCGGCGGTAATGTCCCAAACGCTTATCATCGCCCTGCCCTCGAAGAGCAGCGCCCTTGTCATCACGTCTTTCATGCTTTCACCTTTTTGCAGATATAGAGTTTGCGCAGGCTGCGCCCGCTCGCGCGCCTGAAAGTCTCGGCGTCGAGGACGGTCACCTCCGCCCCTTTGAGCGCGGCGCGTATGCGCTCGTCGTCATGGACGTAAAGGCGGTGCTCTTCTTCCGTCTTTTCGAAAAGCCCGCCTCCGCAGGGGAGAAAGAGAGTCAGAAAGACGTCGAGCGCGCCGCGGGAGAAAAAGTTGTTCCAACCCAAATATATCCCCTCGTCTTCGTAAAACCAATCTCCGGGGAGCATGCTTTGCAGTTTATAGCGCGAACTGAGGTCGAAAACGAGCGTGCCGCCCTCTTTGAGCGCGTCGAAGGCGCGAGTGAGAGTGCGCTCGAAAGCGCGCGGGGAAAGATAATTGAAACCGTCGCACACGCAGGTGATGAATCCGTATTCGCCTGCGGGGAGTTTAAGGCGGGAGATGTCCGCCTCTATCCATTTTATGTCCGGATCGCGGCTCAAAGCGAGAGAGAGCATCTCCGCGCTCGCGTCAATGCCCGTCATCTCAAAGCCCTTGTCGCGCAAAAGGCGCGTCGCCGCGCCGCTGCCGCAGGCAAGATCGAGTCCCTTTCCGCTCAGAAGCGGCGCGATAAAGTCCACATAACGGACGTGATCGAAGTCGGAAAGGGCGTCGTAGACGCGCGCGAGCTTGCCGTAGATCACCGTTTTTTCTTACCCTTATTGTAAGGACCGCCGCGGTAGACAGGCTTTTCCTCCGCCTGCTCCGCCCTGATCGCCTCCGCCTCTTCGGGAGTGACGAAGGAAGGGGTCTTTTTCTCTTCCGCGGGCGCGGGAGCGCTCTTGCCCGCCTTGCGGTTTTTCTTGTAAGGTACGCCCTTCTTGCCCTGAACGGGCTGCTTGGACTGCTGCTTTGCCGCCGCCTTGCGCTCCTGTTCGGCTTTTTTCGCCTCCTGCTCCTCCTTCATGTCAAGCTGCGCTTCGATGAGGTTTTCGCAGGCGTACTGCCCGTAAGCGGTGATGATGAGCAGATAAAGCGTGAACCCGAAGAGCAGGAAGAAGCCGTAGATGAGATACATCACGATGTCGCTGGCGATGGCGATGAGGGGTATCCCGCCCAAAATTATCACGAGAATGAGCGTGGTCAAAAAGACGATAAGTCCCATGACGAAAGTGTTTTTCAAAAGGTCTTTTGCCTTGAACCTGTAAGCCACCGCCATGGGCAGGTAGATAAAGAGGAACATGGCAAAGAAGAAGAGCGCGAGGAAGGAAAACACCGTCCAGACATAATATCCCGCGCCCGCCGAGCCGTAGACCGCCTCGCGCTTGAGCACTTCGATGAGCGAATAACCCGCGGAAGTGGACAAAAGCCCGCCCACGGTGAACACGGGTAAAAACTTATACCAATGCATGGCGATGCCTCTGCCGAAATGGCGCAAAAGCTTCACCTCGACGCCCCACATATAGTTGCGCAGAACGTGCATCGCGCCCGCCACGCCTATGGACATGAGCATAAAGCCGGGCGTGAGCGAACACAGAATAAACAGCTGCCTGAGATCGTAGATGGCGCGAATGCCTTCGATGGTCTCGTCCACCGCGCCGTAACCTATGCCGAGATTTGCGGAAAAGTTCATGCCCTCGACCGCTCTGCCCTCTTCGATGGGCAGCCAGATGATCAGAACGCAGATGAGCGGCAGCGCAAAGAGCACGGTGAGGATATTGAGCGTGAACATTTTGGCGGTGTTGCCGCTCAGAACTTCGCGCATGCGCGCCGAACGTGCGCCGTGGGCGTCTTCCGACTTGGGCGCGAGGTCGCGCTGCAAGGTTATTTTCGATAAGAGATATTGCGTTATTTTTGCCATTTTTTTCTCCGATTCGCCCGCGCGCTTTGTTTTTCGCGGCGCGCGGTAATAAGATGATACAACATTTTCGCCGTAAAAGCAATTATTAAAGCCCGCTTTTTTGCCAAATCCTCAATAAACGCTTTACAAGCGCGAAAATATATGCTATCATCAAGGTACTTATAGAGGCGCGGCTGCGAAAAGTAGCGGGACAAAAGAGGCAGGTCTCTCCCCCGAAAGGCAAAGCCGCCGAAGTTTCCCTCCCCCCTGCAAGGTCGGAAGCTGGGTACGGCGCGAACAGCGTTGTAACTGTCATCTGCGGATGGAGCACTATAAGTCGGGAAAAGTTTACCGTCGCGCTCCGTCCGAGCGCGTTTTTTTACCCTCTCTTTAAGCGGAAAAATAACCTTTTACGGGAGACATGATATGAAAAAGTACAACATCGCCGTCGTCGGCGCGACCGGAATGGTCGGCTCGAAGTTCCTCGAAGTCCTCGAGGAAAAGAACCTGCCCGCAGAGAATTATTATCTCTTCGCCTCCGCCAAGAGCGCGGGCAAGCAGGTCGATTTCATGGGCAAAAAATTCACCGTCATCGAACTGAGCGAAGAGAACGTGAAAAAGCAGCCCGTGGACATCGCCCTCTTCTCCGCAGGCGGTTCCGTCAGCGCGCGTTTCGCGCCCGTCTTTGCCGCCCACGGCGCGGTCGTCATCGACAATTCTTCGCAATGGCGTATGGACAAAAACGTTCCGCTCGTGGTGCCCGAGGTCAATCCTCAGGACATAGCATGGCATAACGGCATCATCGCCAACCCCAACTGCTCGACCATTCAGGCGATGGTCGCGCTCAAGCCGCTTTACGACAAATACGGCATCAAGAGAGTGGTCTATTCGACCTATCAGGCAGTCTCGGGCGCGGGCGTTGCCGGCTATAACGACCTTCTTGAAGGCTTGAAGGCTTTTGTCGCGGGAAAACAGTACAAAACAGTCAAATTCCCCTACCAGATCGCCAACAACTGCCTGCCGCACATCGACGTCTTCACCGAGAGCGGCTACACCAAAGAGGAGATCAAAATGGTCAACGAGACCAAGAAGATCTTGGGCGACGACTCGATCAAAGTGACCGCGACCACCGTGCGCGTGCCCGTGCTCAACAGCCATTCCGAGAGCATCAACATCGAGTTCGAAAAGCCCTGCACCTTAGAGGGCATCTATGAGGCGTTCAAGGGTCAGAAAGGACTTGTCGTTATGGACGATACCGCACACAACGTCTATCCCATGCCCATCCTCGCCACCGGTCACGACGAAGTTTACGTCGGGCGCGTGCGCCTGGACGACACGCTCGAGAGCGGCTGCAACATCTGGTGCGTGGCGGACAACATCCGCAAGGGCGCGGCGAGCAACGCCGTGCAGATCGCGGAATATATGATAAACCAAGCGCCCGAGCTTATCCACGGCGCGAAATAAGGAGATAATTATGCTGTTTCAAGGGCTTGCGACCGCATTGATAACCCCGTTCAAAAAGGACAAAAGCGTGGACTTCGACGCCTACGCGCGCCTGCTCGAATATCAGATCGAAAACGGCGTGAACGCCCTGCTCGTTTTGGGCACCACGGGCGAGCCGCCCACGCTCTCGGACGCGGAAAAGGAAGAAGTGATAAAGTTCGCCGTCGAGAAGATAGGCGGAAGGGTCCCCGTCCTCGTCGGCGCGGGGAGCAACTGCACGGCAAGCATGGTCGAGGCGTGCAGGCGCGGCGCGAAATACGGCGCAAACGCGCTCCTTGTCGTCACGCCTTATTATAACAAGTGCACGCAGGAAGGGCTGATCGAGCATTACCGCGCGGCATGCGAAGCCTCCGACCTGCCCGTCATCGCCTACAACGTCCCCGGCAGGACGGGCGTCAACATCAAGCCCGAAACGGCGGCGAGAATGGCGGAAAAGCTGCCCCGCCTCGTCGGCTTGAAGGAAGCTTGCGGCAACATGGCGCAAATACTCGAGACCGCCCGCCTCATCGACGGCTCGAACATGACGCTCTATTCGGGCGACGACGGCTTGGCTCTGCCCATCTTCGCCGCGGGCGGCAAGGGACTAATCTCGGTGGCGTCCAATCCCGCTCCCGCGCTCACGGGCGAGCTGGTGCGCGCCTGCCTTGACGGAAACTTCGACAGGGCGAGGGCGCTTCAATTCAGGCTCCAGCCCTTCTTCGACGCGCTCTTTTGCGAGGTCAATCCCATTCCCGCAAAAAAAGCCTGCGCGCTCATGGGCATCTGCGAGGACGAAGTGCGCCTTCCCCTCACCCGCATGAGCGAGGGCAACGCGGAAAAACTCGCGGGCATAATGCGCTCTTTGGGGCTTATCGCGTAAAATACCGCCCCGCTCGAGCGGGGCATTTTTATAGGTGGATCATGATAAACGTACTCATTTACGGCATCGGCGGCAAGATGGGCGCCAATGTCATCTCTGCAATAAACGACACGGACGGCGTTCAAGTCGTTTGCGGCGTGGACAAGTTCGCGCCCGAGACGGTCAAAGTCCCCGTCTATGAAAGTGCACAAAACGTACAGAAAAAGGTGGACGTCCTCATCGACTTCTCCCGTCCCGACGCCTTGAACGACATTCTCGCCTTTGCCGAAAAAAGCGGCTGCGCGCTCGTTCTCGCCACGACCGGTTATTCCGCCGAGCAGCAGGCGAAAATCGACGCTATGAGCGCAAAAGTTCCCGTTTTCCGCGCGAGCAACTTCTCTCTCGGGATCAATCTTTTGATAGACCTTGCCAAAAAGGCGGCGAGCGTCTTAGGGCTTTCTTACGACGTGGAGATAGTCGAAGCGCACCACAACATGAAAGTGGACGCGCCCTCGGGAACGGCGGTCACCATCGCCGAAGAAGTCGCGGCTCAATATGAGGGCGGCAAGCAGTTCGTATACGGCAGGCACGAGACGAACAAGCGCCGCGACGTGCACGAAATGGGCATTCATTCCATTCGCGGCGGCACGATCGTGGGCAAGCACGACGTCATGTTCATCGGCAAGGACGAGGTCATCACCATCTCGCACGAGGCGCAAAGCCGCATGGTCTTTGCCGTGGGCGCGGTGCGCGCCGCCAAGTTCGTGGCGGGAAAGCCCGCGGGTAAATACACTATGAGCATGATGCTGAGTAACTAACGCTCAAAAGCGCGCAAAAAGGGCAGGCGCTTGCCTGCCCTTTTTTCTGCTGACCCTTGCTTAACGCCGCAAGCCCTTAAAAGCGGGAATGGCTTTTCATAAATTCGAGCAGATTTACATGCTTGATCCCGCTCCTGTTTTGCAATAAATAATCGGTGGTGAGAACATATTTCGGATAATTGTCCGTGATGGATTCGAGCGGCGCGTATTCCCTATCCTCGGTCTTTTGACTTTCGCTTATCGTATATGCCACCTGAACATAGGAATAGTCAAGCTTTGTATCCCGCATGATAAAATCGCATTCCAACTTACCTATCCTGCCCACACTCACCGCATAATCAAGGCTGCGCGCGTAGATATACACTATATTTTCCAGCGCGGGACCGTAATTGATACGGTTATCTGTATTCGTGGCAAAATAAAAGGAGATATCCGCAAGATAGTATTTTTTCTCGCCGCTGAGCGCCCGCTTGGACTTCATATCAAAGCGATCGCATCTATATAATATTTTACTTTGCGTGAGCACCTCTATATATTTTGCCAGCGTCGGGCGCTTTATCTCCATGCCGCTTTTCGAAAACGCTTTCTGTAAGCTCCTCACGCTGATGGTCGCGCCGAAATTATTGATAATGAAATTCCTGATGTTATTGAACGTTTCGATATTGCGCACTTTAACACGCTTTTTTATGTCTTTTTCGAATATCTCGTCTATGACGGAGCGGACATAAGTGCGCTTATCGGCAAAATCGTCATATTCAAGCGCCTTCGGAAAACCGCCTTCTTGCAGATAATTATTCAATTCCACCTGCAAGTTGGCGTTCACTTGCTTTCCCAAAAAAGCCTTCATATCCAAATATTCGTCAAAGCTGAGCGGAAAAAGTTCAAATTCAACATATCTGCCGGTAAGCTTTGTGGCAAGTTCACCGCTCAGCAGATAAGAATTGGAACCCGTGATAAAAATCGAATATTCTCCGCTGCCGCGGAACGCATTGACGACTTCTTCAAAATCCTTGACGTTTTGTATCTCGTCGATAAACAGGTATTTCGTCCCCTGCTTTGCGCTCAATGAATCGATCGTTTCTTCCAAGCGATCCGCCGTTTTGACTTTTCTGAACGCCTTACTGTCCAAGTCGAGGAAAATAATATTGTCCGGCATAACTCCGCTTTGCAGCAATTCCTCTCTGACCATTTGCATCAGGCAAGACTTTCCCGAACGTCTGACGCCCGTGATCACCTTGATGATCTCGGTATCATGATAAAATCCGCGCATCTTTTTGAGATACTTTTCACGAGTGAATAATTTCATCTGTCGCCCTCCTTTTCGGACGATCGTATTATACCACGTCGGAATAAAAAAATCAAGTTAAGGGGACCATTTTTGACAAAATCGCAAAAGTGGTCCCCTTAACTGCCGTTTTTCGCGGTTTTCTTTGAGAAAGCCTGAGTATGTAAACCGCCCCTATTAACTTCAATTAAATAAGCGGGATTGAAAACAAACGGAGATTATGTTATAATGCTTATATAGAAATTCCTTTTCGGGAGAGCAAGTTATGCGAAAAAAACCGTTTATTGTCTTAGCCGCGCTTTTGATACTTTTCACCTTTTCGCTTGCCGCCTGCAAAGACGTGCCGCAAAACGGCGAATACGACATCACGGCGGGCGTCACGGAAGCGCGCGGCGACATCGAGTTCACCGTGGTGAGTTACAACTTGCATTCGGGCGGCGCGACGCAGGAGATGATTGACAAGGCGCGCGAGCAGATAGACGCCTCGGGCGCGGACATCGCGGGCTTGCAGGAAGTGGACAGGGACGGAAGCGGACGCGCGGGCGACAAGATGATCTCCACGCTCACTTCGGGAGCGATGAATAACTATTTCTTCGCGCCCACGATGAGTTATTATTTCGGGGAAGATTACGGCATAATGACCACGACGCGGCACGAGATGGCGGGCAGCTTTTCCCTCTTTCTGCCCTTCCCCTATGAGCATCCGACTCTCTCCAACGCGCTGATCGAGCCGCGAGTGGTGACGCGCACGCTCATCACCATCGACGGCGTTCAGGTCGCGGCATATAACACCCATCTCGACTACACGGGCAAGACCATGCCCGACGGGACCTTGCTCAGGCGCGCGCAGATGCAGTTCGTCTATGAGCTGATGCTCACCGATCCCTGCCCTTACCAGATCCTCACGGGCGACTTCAACGCTGGCGGCTGGGACGACTTTTCCGTCTTTATGAGCAGCGACAAATATGCGCTTTCGAGCACGCCCGAAAACCCCATCGCCTCTTTTTTCACCGACGGCGACAAGAATAAGCCCGCCTATATCGACAACATCATTTACAGCAAGGACAGCTTGCAGCTCGTTGAAGCTTTCAACACGGAGTCCGATCTTTCCGATCACCTCATGCTGACGGCGAAATTCAAGACGATAAATTAAAAGGGGCTTCGCCAAAAAAACAGACGCGGAAAACCGCGTCTGCTTTTTTTTGTCGTTAAAGGCTTATCAGATCCGAGGCAGGGAATCGAAGCCCTTTTTCAGATCTTCGTCCGTGGGCACATAGTCGGTCATGGTCCCGTCGTTAAACGCCTTGTAAGCCGCCATGTCGAAATAGCCCGTGCCGGTGAGACCGAAGAGAATGTCCTTTGCCTCGCCGCTCTCTTTGCATTTGAGCGCTTCGTCGATCGCCGCGGCGATGGCGTGCGAGGACTCGGGCGCGGGGAAAGTTCCCTCCGTGCGCGCGAACAGCTCCGCCGCCTTGAAGACGTCCGTCTGCATCACGCTGCGCGCGGTGATATAACCGTCGTGATAGAGCTTGGAGACTATCGGGCTCATGCCGTGATAGCGCAGTCCGCCCGCATGGTTGGGCGAAGGCATAAAGCCGCTGCCCAACGTATACATCTTCGCCAGCGGGGTCATTTTACCCGTATCGCAGAAGTCATAGGCATATTTGCCGCGCGTGAGCGAAGGGCAGGACGCGGGCTCGACGCCCACGAAAGTCGTCTTGTTCTTCCCTTCCAGCCTGTCCGCCATAAAGGGCGCGATCAAGCCGCCGAAGTTGGAACCGCCGCCGCAGCAGCCGATGACGATGTCGGGCGTGACGCCGTACATATCCAGCGCCGTCTTGCTCTCCAAGCCGATGACGCTCTGATGCAAAAGCACATGATCGAGCACGCTCCCCAGCACATAGCGGCAATTAGGCGTTTTCAGCGCGGTCTCCACCGCTTCGGAAATGGCGCAGCCGAGGCTGCCGCCCGTGTCGGGCATTTCGGCGAGGATCCTGCGTCCCACTTCCGTCGTGTCGGAAGGAGAGGCGATGACCTCGGCGCCGTAAGTGCGCATAACTTCCCTGCGGTAAGGCTTTTGCTGCGCGGAGACCTTGACCATATAGACCTTGAGGTCCACGCCGTAAAACGCGCACGCCATGGAAAGCGCCGTGCCCCACTGTCCCGCGCCCGTCTCCGTGGTCAGCGAGGTCATGCCCTGTTGCTTGGCATAATAGACCTGCGCGATCGCGGAATTGAGCTTATGCGAGCCGGAAGTGTTGTTGCCCTCGAACTTGTAATAAATGTGCGCGGGCGTGTCGAGCGCCTTCTCCAAAAAATAGGCGCGGCAAAGGGGCGAGGGACGATACATATGATAAAACTCGCGTATGCCCTCGGGGATCTCGATGAGTTTGTCCGTCGTGTTCAGCTCCTGCTCGATGACCGCGTCGCAGAAGACCGGACGAAGGTCGTCTGCGGTGCAGGGCTTAAGCGTAGCCGGATTCAAAAACGGCTCATGCTGCTCTTTCATGAACGCTTTCACGTTCAGCCATGCCTTGGGCATATCCTTTTCGTTGATGTAGATCTTGTAGGGAATTTTGCTCATGTTGCTACGACCTCCTTTTTTTTCTTTTTGCCCGTCGGGTCGGGAGAGGTGCCCCTCTCGGCGCGTCCTTCCGCCTGCTTTTCCGCAAATGCGTCTTGATAATACCATACAGGTATTACCTGCGCCGCCTTTTCGCAAAATCAAACGAAATTACATCGCCGATAGGGGCACATCTCCCGCACCCGACGGGCAAATTATTTCGCTCGATCTTTTGAAGCGCGTCCTTCCGCTCGCTTTTCCGCAAATGCGTCTTGCTTTGCCTTCAGGTATTACCTGCGCCGCCTTTTCGCAAAATCAAACGAAATTACGTTGCCGATAGGGGCACATCTCCCGCACCCGACGGGCAAATCTTTTCGCTTTCTTTGCTTAGGCGCGTCCTTCCGCCTGCTTTTCCGCAAATGCGTCTTGCGGCAGCTTTCGGGTATTACCTGCGCCGCGGACGTCTCCTGTTCCTTGGGCATAATTTTTCCCGCGGGGCGCCGCCTTCTTCCCTAAAAAGGTTTTACCGTCGCGCGAAAAATTATTTTCATCATTATATTCTCATAGGGCGGCAAATGTCAAGCAAATTGCCGTCGAATTTACGCGAACTTTACGCAAATTTCGAGCGGAAAAATCGCCTTGCGTGCGCTTTTGCTTAAAACTTGCAAAATACCCTTGACAGCGGAGAAAAGGGGCGGTATAATATGCTTACGATAATCCCTGCCGCAGGCGCGGCGGGCGAGGACAAGTCTTTGAAAGATGCGGCAGACAGAGAGCCTTCCCGCGGCTGAAAGGAAGGTTGCAAGGCGTTTCAAAGGTACCGCCTACGCTTTCGGGATCGCGGCGCGGCGCAAGCGCGAAAAGAAGGCGGATATATCCGTAAAATAAGGTGGAACCACGGCGAAAGTCGTCCTTATGCTCGCATAGGGACGGCTGTTTTTTTTGTCGTGAGCGAAGGGTTAAAAGACGCGCAGGAGGGCGTCTCCGCACTCTCTTTCCGCCAAGTGCGACTTGATAATACCATACAGGTATTACCTGCGTCACCCTCGACGCAAATAGGGCACGAATACTCTCCCCCTGCGCGCCTTTTCCCTCTCCGCTCCCGACATTGGGACACGAGACAGCGGCGGCAAGCAACACCGGAGACGCTCCGCGCTCGTTCCGCCGAGTGTACCGGAATATAAATATGATTTTAAGCGCCCTAACGGGCGAGGAGGCAAAAATGAAAATTACATTAAAAGACGGCTCACTTCTCGAAAGTGACGCGCCGCTCACGGTCAAAGAGGCGGCGGCGAAGATCTCGGAGGGCTTGGCGCGGGCGGCGCTGGGCGCGAAGGTGGACGGCGTCGTGCGCGAACTCAACTTCCTCATCGAGGGCGACTGCGCCTTGGAGATCCTCACCTTCAAGGACGAGGACGGCAGGAAGATCTACCGCCACACTTGCGCGCACGTTTTGGCGCAGGCGGTCAAGAGCATTTTCCCCACCTGCAAGCTCGCCATCGGTCCCGCGATCGAAAACGGATTTTATTACGACATCGACTTTGTCACGCCCATCACCATGGACGATCTGCCGCGCATCGAGGCGGAGATGAAGACCATCATCAAAGCCAACTACAAGCTCGAGAGATTCACTCTGCCGCGCGCGGAAGCGCTCAGGCTCATGCGCGGTTTCAAGGAAGATTACAAGGTCCAGCTGATCAACGAGCTGCCCGAGGACGCGGAGATCTCTTTTTACCGCCAAGGCGACTTCACCGACCTTTGCGCGGGACCTCACCTGCCCTCGACGGGCATGATCAAGGCGTTCAAGCTCACCTCGCTCACGGGCGCATATTGGCGCGGCAACGAGAAGAACAAGATGCTCTCGCGCATTTACGGGACCTGCTTTGACAAAAAGAGCGATTTGAGCGACTATTTAGCGGCGCTGGAGGAAGCGAAAAAGCGCGACCATAACAAGCTCGGGCGCGAGCTGGGCATCTTCATGACGGACGACAACATCGGTCAGGGACTGCCGCTGCTCATGCCCAAGGGCGCGAAGATCATGCAGATAATGACGCGCTTTGTCGAAGACGAAGAGGAAAAGCGCGGCTATCTCTTGACAAAAACGCCCTATATGGCGAAATCCAATCTTTACAAGATCTCGGGGCATTGGGACCACTATAAAGAAGGCATGTTCGTCATCGGCGACGAGGAAAAGGACGAGGAAGTTTACGCCCTGCGCCCCATGACCTGCCCGTTCCAATACACCATCTATAACAACGGCTTGAAGTCTTACCGCGACCTGCCGCTGCGCTACAACGAGACGTCCACCCTATTCCGCAACGAAGCGAGCGGCGAGATGCACGGACTCATTCGCGTGAGGCAGTTCACCCTGAGCGAAGGTCACCTCATCGTCACGCCCGAGCAGCTCGAAGAGGAATTCAAGAACGTGGTCGACTTGGCGCGCTATATGCTCAAATGCTTCGGGCTGGACAAGGACGTTTCTTATCGTTTCTCGCGCTGGGATCCCGCGGACACGCACAAATATATCTACGAGCCCGAGATCTGGGAGAAGGCGGAGGACACCATGCGCCGCATGCTCGACCACTTGGGCATAAATTACGTCGAAGCCAAGGGCGAAGCGGCGTTCTACGGACCCAAGCTCGACATTCAGATCAAGAACGTTCACGGCAAGGAAGACACGCTCATCACCGTTCAGGTCGACATGTTCCTCGCGGAGAACTTCGACATGACCTATATCGACGAAAGCGGCGAAAAGCGCCGTCCTTACATCATTCACCGCTCCTCGATCGGCTGCTACGAGCGCACGCTCGCCCTGCTCATCGAGAAATACGCGGGCGCGTTCCCCGTCTGGCTGGCGCCCACGCAAATCAAGGTCGCAAGCCTCACCGACCGCAACGCGCAAAAGGCGCGCGAGATAGCGGGCGCGCTCAAAGCCGCGGGGTTGAGAGCGGAAGAGGACACGCGCAACGAGACCTTGGGCTATAAGATCCGCAGCTGGCAGATGGAAAAAGTCCCTTATATGCTGATAATCGGCGACAAGGAGACGGAAGAAAACGTCGTCGCCGTGAGGCGCCGCGGCGAGGGCGACAAGGGCAAGATGACCTTAAGCGACTTCATCGCCGCCGTCAAAGCGGACGTGGAGAGCAAGCGGCTCGATTGAGCAAACCGCAAAAAACGGACCCCGAGGCATTGCCTCGGGGCTTTTTTTGCCGCAAGAGCGGCGGTGCCTCTGCTGCCGGTAAACGCAAGAGGCGGTAATTTCTCGTGGGGCGGGATCCCGCCCCTTTTGCTTTTTTTATGCGCGCTTCTTCGCGGCTACGCCGATGGCGACAAGCAGCGCCAAGTCGATGAGCGCGACGATCGCGATGACGAGCGGCAGCACCCAATCGTTTCCGCTGCCCGCTTCGACGGGAGTCTCGGGCAGTTCGGGTGCGACGGGAGGAGGCAGCTCGATCTTCTCGCTCACCTCGACGGTGAACTGCATGGAGCCGCTGTGATTGCCGCTCAAAGTCACGGTGACCGTGTAAGTTCCGGGAGCCCACGTCGCCATGTCTTCAAGCTTAAGATCGCCCGAAACGGAGATACTCATATCTTCCTCGGCGACGCCGTTACTTTGCATGAAGTTGTCGATCGCCGCGACGATATCCGTCTCCTCGCCCTCTTCGATCTCGAGCTTGCCGCCGCCGGTTATCTGCAGGCTGCCGCTGCCCGTGTTCAGATCGAAGTTAGGCGTGACGCTCTTGGGCGCGACGGTGAAGGTCGCGCTCACGGGCTCGAAGGCATAGTTGGGATCGGCGGACTCATAGCGCACGGTGTATTCGCCCGCGTCGAGCACGACTTTGCCCGTGTAAGGCGCGTCGTTGATATAGATATTCACGGCGGGGTCGTCGCCCTCGATCAGCATATCCTCGAACTTATCGATCGTGACGGAAATGCCCTTCGCGTCATAGACCCCGGAAGAAGTCGTATAGCCCACCTCGACGGTCTTGGGCGCGACGTCGAGAGTGCTCTGCACTTCCATTTTTTCCGTCTCGGCGTTGAGCGTTGCGCCGTTGAGCGAGAAGTTGCCCTGCTCGTTAGCGAGCGCGATCGTCACTTCGTATTCACCCGCGTCGAGATATTCCGCCGCTGCTCTCGAAAGCGCCGCCGCCTTGACGTTGACGAGCAGCTCGATCTCTTCGTCGTTGTAAGCGACAAAGGCGGTATGCGTGCCCGTGACGAGCGTTCCGCTCACCTGCAAGTCGCCATAGACCGCCTCGGCGACCTCGGCGACGTCCAGACCGCGCTTTGCGATCGTGAAGGTCAGAGCCGCGTTGCCGCTCGCGTCTTGCACGACGTAATCATAATCTTCGTTGCTGCCCGTGACGGTGAAGGTCACCTCGTATTCGCCCGCATTGACGATCGTCTCCACGGACGCCGTCACGGTGATGTCGTCCATGCTCACGTCCACGGGCGCGCCCTCTTTCAGGGCATAGCTTATCTCAAAGGCGGAACCGTTATAGACAAGCTCGCCCTCAACGCTCGCGATCACGGTCACGACGGGAGTCGCGATCACCCTCACGCTCACGCTCGCGGCATTATAATTGCTGCCCGCGTCAATGGTGAAGGTATGCGCGCCGACCGTCAAAAGTCCGTCGTCGTCATAGTTATCCTCGCCCGCGATCGTGACCGTGTACGTCACCGTTCCGCTCACGCCGCTCACTCTTATCCTGCCCGCAAACGCCTCGACGAGATCTTCGCCCTCGGCAAACGCCTGCATGACCTCCGTCTCGCGCTCGCGTATTTCGAGCGAAGCGGGAGTCACGGTGAGATCGGCTTTCGCGATCGTGAAGGTTTGCGTGCTGTCGCTTTCGAGCTTGTAATTGCCCTGCTCGAATGCCTTAACGGTGGCGGTGTAAGTCTCCCCTTCCGCATTGGCGTCAGTCTGTTCGCCCGTCACGACGAGGTCGAGGCTGTCGCCGTCCACAAGATCGGTAGCTGTGGCGGTGGGCGCCTGCGCCTTGCCGTTATAGGTGAACGCGGTGTTGCCCCATTCAACGCCGATGGACTTGGGCGCAATGGTGAACTTAACGGTGGCGTCCTCTTCGAGCACATAGTTGCCCGTAACGCTTGCCGCCGCAACGGTTGCCGTATAAGTTCCAACGTCCTTCTTCGCGCCCGTCACGGTGAGGGTGAGGCTGTCGCCTTCCGCCACGTTCAGCGCGGTGGCGGCGGGAGCCTGCTCGGCGCCGTTATAGGTGAAGGAGACGTTTTCGCTCCACTTAACGGTCACGGCGCGGCGAGCAACGGTCAAGGCGTCAAAGCGATCGCCCTGCAAAATGCCGCTCTCCGTGTCGTAGTTGCCCGTGTTGTCCGTAAAGACGGCATAGACGTTGTAATTGCCCGCGTCGATGACGTCGTCCACAATAGCGCCGTTCAATTTGTATTTATAACCGACGGTCACGTCGCCTTCGTTCAAAGGCGCAGTCGTCCAAGTCCAAGTCGCATAGCCCGCTTTGCTCGTTCCGTCATAGGTCAGAGCAATAGTATCATCGACTTCCCACTCGCCGTACAAGACCATCTTAGCGATCGTGAAGCCGTAATCTTCGGATGCGGCGTTGAAGTTGTCCGTTTCCGCAAAGGTCGCCGTGGCAGTATATCTGCCCGCATTGACCGCCTTTCCGTCCGTAACAGTGACTTCGTCGCTCGTATATTTGATGCTCGCGCTGCCGACGCTTTGATCGTTGAACATGACGTCTGCGGTCGCCTCGTAAGGCTGTCCGTTATAGACGGCGGCTTTAAGCTCATCTTCGTTCGTCCAGACGATGTTGACTCTCGCCTTATTGATCGTCACGGAAAGCTCTCCCGCGACCTCATAGTTGCCGCCCTGCTCTCCGCCGAGCGTCACGGTCAAGGCGTAAGTTCCCGCGTTCGTGACGGTCTGCTCGACAACGTTATCGCCGCTCACGGTGAAGGTGACCGTGTCTCCCGTAACGACTTCTTCAGAAGCCGCGGTCAACTTGATCGCCGAACCCGTATAAGTATCGTTCTCCGCGGTCACGGTGACCTCGATAGTCTTTTTCAAGACCACTACTTTCCAACCGCTCAGATCGAGCTTGTAATTGCCGCCGTCGCCGCTCTCGTATATCCTGATTTGCGGCGTGTGGCCATCTTCGTTGGCCTTGGAATAATTTCCCTCGTCTATAAACTCGACATCGTCGTCTTCAAATTTGCCGTTCGGCGCTATGTCGAGATTGTTTGCGTAAGCGTCCTTACCCGCATAGGTGAGCGTAAGCGTCGTGCCCTCGGAAACGACTTCTCTGTAGCTTATCGCGGAAGGCGTTATCGTCTTTTGCGCGACGGTGAGCTTGATCTCATGCTCCGTAACGGCGGCATAGTCGCTGTTATTGTTCGTGTAAGACACTTTTATCGTCTGCTCGCCCGCCTTAACATAGCGCGCCGTGCTGACATTTTCGGAAGTATATTGAGCGGTGACGTTCTCCGCCTTTGTGCCGTCAGCATATTCCACGGTGACCGCGATCACTCCGCTCTCGCTCAAATCGCCGTAAACGAGAGGCTCGCCGCTGTAAGTCACGCTCGTCACCTTAACGGGCGTAACGATGAACTCGAAGGAGAAAGTGGGCAGTTCCGCGCTCTCTCCCGCGCCTTCGGGCGTATAGACCGCCTTCACGGTGTATGTGCCGGCATGTTTGATGGCGCCTTCCTCCAAGCCTTCGCTCGGCGTGATGGTCACTTCCAAAGTGCCGCCGGTGACTTCTGCGCCGTCTTTACCCGTCACTTGCAAGTAATTGTCCTTGAAGTAGTCGGCGTTGTGGGCGGTTTTAAGCACATCCGTCAGACCGCGCTCTGTCTCCACGTCCGCTTTCAAGCCGACGCTGATGGCGGGGGTGATATTGATCGTGATCTCCTGCGCTCCCTCGAACACATAGTTGGTGTTGGTGGAAACCACGGTCAAACTGCCGCCTTTAACCTGGGTGCCGTAAGGCGTGCCCTCATAGGGCGCCCTGTCAAGCAGCAACAGCAACGCGGGAACGTTTTCTACCTTAGGCAGAGCTTCGCTTGCCTCCACGGTCAAGGTAATATCCGTCGTGCCGTCGCTCAAAATGAGCGTTGCCTTGTTGGGATCGGAGCCGTCTGCCGTCCATGCTCCCACCGTAACGCTGCCCGCGACGTCAAATTCGATCGCCTCGCCCTCGTCGGAGGTAAAGGTTATGGTGATAGGCTTGGGCGCAATGGTAAAGGACGTGCTTGCCGTATTGTCAAGCACATAGTTGTCCTTATCCGCGCCGCCCGTGATCTCGGCGGTGGCGGTATAGCTGCCGCCGTCCGTGTTGGCGTCCGTCTCCGCGCCGCTCACGGTGATTTGCAGATCGTCGTCTGTAATAAGCCCCTGGTCCTCGCCCACGGTTGCGGTAGGCGCCTGCGCCGTGCCGTTATAGGTAAGCTCGGTATCGCCCCACTTAACGCTCACGGTTTTGCGCGCAATGGTAAACTCAACGGTGGCGTCCTCTGCGAGCACATAGTTGCCCATATCCGCGCCGCCCGTGATCTCGGCGGTGGCTTTGTAGGCGTCCGCGCTTGCGTTTGTCTGCGCGCCGCTCACGGTGATTTGCAGATCGTCGCCTGTAACAAGCCCCTCGCCCACTTTTGCGGTGGGCGCCTGCGCCGAGCCGTTATAGGTAAGCTTGGTATCGTCCCACGCAACGCTAACGGTCTTGCGCGCAATGGTAAACTCATCGGCTGCGGAAGTCGCGGCGTTGAAGTTCGTGCTTGCGGCAACGCTTGCCGTCACCGTGTATGCGCTGTCGGAAGCGTCGGCAGGCGCGGCGGCAAGCGTATCGCCGCCCTTGACCGCATAAGCATAAGTGACCGCGCCGTACTCGCTCGCCTCAAGCTCGCGCTCGCCGAACATTACGGTCACGGAAGGCGTTACCGCCAAACCGTCGTAGGTCTTGTCCCCGACGTTCACGGTGACGGTGATGTTTGCTCTTTGAACGGTCAACTTATCGTTGCCTTCCGCCGCAACGGTGATCTTATAGTTTTTCTCATTCGCGCCCTCGGGCAGTTTTGCGTTGACGGTGAAGGTCACCTCGGTGCCCGCGTTCGTGGTGGCGGAATATTCGCCCACGCTCACTTCGAAAGCGAGCGGGTCGGTCACGCCGGGGATCTCTCCGTCCAAAGCGTCGATATTCACCAACGCCTTGACAGCGTCAACGCTGTCGCCGTAAGTGATCTTCGCGTCCGCCGTGAAGTTCCAGGTGAGCTTCACTTGCGCGGGGGTCACCTCGAACGCCTGCCGCTTCTCTGCGGGCAGGCTGTAATTGCCCGCGTCGGCGCCCGTCAAGCCGGTGGCTTCAAAGAAAAATTCACCGACGTTGATATTATCGTTGCCGCTTACAAGCCCGACGATGACTTTCACATCATCACCGTCCACTTTGTTGAACACGGTGGCGGTAGCGGTATGTTCCTTGCCGTTATAGACGAGGTCGCCGACAGCTTTCCATTCGAGCGTGACTTCGCGCTTCTCGATGGTGAAGTCGGTGGAAAGCGCGCCGCCCACAAGTTCGTATTTCTCTTTATAGCCTTCCGCTATGCTCACTTTGACGGTGTAGCTGCCCGCGTTGATCGCGTCGCTGCCCGTCAACGAGCCCTCTTTGGCGGTCACTTCATAGACGAGCGCGCCTTCTTCTATCTTCTCTCCGATCTCCGCGCTGTCGGCAAAGACGGGAGTGGGCAGCTGCGCCATGCCGTTATAAGTAAGCGAAGTGTTATTCCAGCCCGTGATCTCCAATTTGAGCGCGCCCTCTTTCACGGTCAACGTGGTGGTGAGAGTGTCGCCCGGGGTGAGCGTATAGTTCGCGTTTTCCACGTTCTCTATCGTGTAAGTCACGGTGTAAGTCCCGGGTTCGAGCGTGTATTTGCCTCCCACGGGAGAGACCGTCTCGCTTGCGCTGTTTGTCACGGTAAAGGTGAGCGCGGCGGAAAGCGTAAAGGTTTCGTCCGGCTGAGGGCTGAGGGTGATAAAGTCGCTCTCATAGAATCTGCTCGTATCCGCCGTGGCGCTTTCTCCATAGAGCGCGCCCAATTCGGCATTCTTGCCCGCCGTGACGGTCACGCTTGCGGGAGATACGGTGGCGGTTATAGTGCCCGCGCCCTCTGCCATGACGTAATTCTTGTTGACCTCGTTGTCCGCCGCCAAAGATACGTTAAAGGTATACTCGCCCGCATCCTTCACAGAACCGCCGCCCTGCACGGCAATGACAAGCTCGGGCTGCTCAACGCCCGCAGGCGCAAAGTCGTCCGCAAAGGTATGACCCTCGACGGTTATCGGCGCGCCCGTATAGGTCAACGACGAGAGGGTAAGACTTTCGAGCTTCAACTGCTTTTGAGCGACGGTGAAAGCCTTTTCTATCGAGCCGTTGAAGTTGCCCGAATTTTCCGTATCGCTTGCGGTTATGGTATATTCGCCCGCATTGACAACGTCTTCTCCGTCGTTCACGACCACATCGAGCATGCCCGTGAAGTCGTTTTCGCCGCCCTTAACGATCGGCGTGACAGTTATCGCGCTGCCCGTATAGACCAAGCCGCTCTCCGCGATCGTCACGGTGGCGTCTGCAAGGTCGTATGGGGCAATGGTCAATGTGAATACGTTGCCATCGCCGCTCAAGCCGAAATCGTAATAAGGATTATCCTCATCTTTTTCGACAGTCACCGTGTAAGTGCCCGCGTCGGTAACGGAATCAACGGGCAAGCCGTCCTCATCAGTTATGTCGATGACGAAGTCATAGACATCTCCCTCGATAAGATCGCTTTCGACGACGACGCTATGCTCCTTGCCGTCAAAGACGCCGTCAAAGCCCGCTTCCCAAGTCACGCCCGTTACGGTCAATTCTTTCGGCCACACCATAAACTCAAAATAGGTGTCGTTCGCGTCATCGGGCAGACGATAATTATCAACGCCGTCAGCGACCTGCACGTTGCCGTAATAAGCAGTGTTAGGCACTATCCCGTCAAAATCGTTTACGGGGTTATAGCCAGACAATTCTATTTTTTCATACCAAGTGACCTCAAAGGAGACAGCCTCGTTGTTATAAATGTTGCTCACATAGTTCGTGTATGACTCGTTGAAGCGCTCGGCAAGCAAGGCGTTACTCAACTCTTCGCCGTACGTCAAAGGCGCCATATAATCCACAACGTTTACGTAATTTATCTCAAGCGTTCTCTTCTGCACTTGCACCGAGCCGCTGCCCGTAATGCCCCTAAAGTCGTAGTTGCCTGCCTTCAAGCCCGAATCCACCACGGCATAGGTGCCTGCAATAATGTTTACCGTCGTGCCGGCAGCCGTCGTGCCCTGCGTGTATTCGATGTCAAAGCCGCTTGCGGCGACAGACGTCAAGCCGCCGGGAATAGGAATATCAGAAGTAGTAAGGCTTACACTTATATATTGATCTATATTTGAAGGAACGGGGTCGCCGTAAGCCAGGGTAAGTCCGCCGTTATACGTCCAAGTACCTTCTACCCTGTAAGGACTTACGACAACGCCGTCGATAGCGCCGCTTGCAAGGTTATAGTTAGTATCGGAAACGCCCGCCGTAAAGGAATATGTACTTGCGTTGAGCAAGCCGTCATTCTGATCAGCCACGGTTACGGTATAATCCACCGTTCCGGGTACGGAAGAGCCGAACAGTGTTTCCTGCGTAAGCGAAGTTATCTTGTCGCCGCTGACAGCGCCCCCCGAAGTTACGGTATAGTCGCCGTAAGTGCCCGCAAGCGCAGTTGCAATGCCTGACTGCAAGGTAAGCTCGTAGGGGCTGACGGCAAACTTGAAGGTAGTTTGTCTTGTATATCCGCCGTCCGCGCTTTTAAAGACAAAGCCGCCGTCTTCGTTCAGAGTAATTGTGGCGGTATAGTTGCCCGCATTGAGCGGAAGTCTCGTATCGCCGAGTTGGGCGCCTTTGGGGTCTTCGTCGTTGACGGCGTAAACCACGCTGTAATGGGTGGTCAATTCGGGCGAGCCGCCTTCAAAAGTAAAGGTTGCGCCCTGCTCCGCCGCGCTGTAAACAAGTTGGGGAGCCACACCCGTAACGGTGACGACAGTGCCGGGGACATACTCGGACAAGGTGACCTTGTTATCGTCAGTCGCCGCGTTTGCCTTGGCAACGGTGACGACCTTCATGTCGCCGTCATTGACGGACTGCGCGGAAGAATCGCCGTCCGATTTCAACTGCAACACTCCGCCCCAGCCTCCGGAAGGCTGTGAAGCCGCCAGCGTGATATCGGAGTTATTTCCGGTCGGAACAAAATATGCCGTAACGGTTGCGCCGGAAACGCCCGTTACCTCGCCTGCAATTGCCTTTATGGTAGTATCGGAGCCTATGCCGACTGCCGCATTACCGTTAGTCCTCTGCTGCGCGTAACCTGGCCCATCCTCGTTACCTTCGAGGTCCACTATATAATCGGAAGCCACGAATACGTTGTTGTAATCTACCGCGGTATCGTAATCGCTGATAGGACTGTTTGTCTGCCAGCCGTCATCACGATAATCATTATAATTGTATGTAAACAAATAGTAGCAGGCATATTGTTTGCCTGTACCGCCCGTGCCATTGAGTTTACCGTTCAGCGTGACTTTAAAGTCATAGATAAGTCCGTCTATGGTTACAAAAGGAACCGCAGGCACCGCTCCCGTAGTGGGCATAAGCACCGCAACGGCGGCTGTAAACGTAGGCTGGTTATTGTTCAGCGCGTTACCCGACAGCGTACCTGCGCCGCGGATAATAATATTTTCCATCTTGACGGTAGGGCTTGTGCCGGAAGTGTTTGCCGATTGCACTACGCCGACAATACCGCCGAGGAACTGCCATTTGCCGGAAGGATTGAGTTCACCGTTAAGGTCGACAGTTGCGCCGGTGATACTTGATCCCGTAGCCGCTTCGCCGATTAATCCGCCCATTGCAAATTGGGTATCGCTTGAAGCCGTCGCGTTTACGGTTACTCCTTCATCGACGCGCACCTGAACGTTTTCTATTATGGAACTTGTAATTCTGCCTGCCAGAAGTCCTACCCTGCCGCCGCGCTCAGTGCTCATAGTAAATGAAATCTCGCCGGCAAGCGAAATGTATACGACTCTTACGTTCTTTATCGTGCCGCCCGTGAAGTCGCCGACAAGACCGCCGACGTAAGTGCCGCTGTAACTGCTTTGGGTAGCTCCGATAACGAAAATCGTCTTACCGTTACCGTCGATTGTGACGCCCGACATTGTTTTTCCGGTAAAGCCGTTTATAACGATGTTATCGGTAAGGTAATAAGTGCCCGAAGGCGTGCCGCTTGCGGAAGGAGCGAAAATGTCCTCCCACTCATCGCCGGTTGAAATCGCCCTACCGGTAGAAGTGGTCTGCCCTTCCGTATAGCCGTGCTCGTATTTTGTAAGGGGGTTCTCGTAAGTATCCGGATTGAAGAGAAGTTCCGAATTTAACGTGGCGCTAAAAGTGCCGTCGCGGTTCCAGGTTGATGGCGCCGTGGGCAGATTCCTGAACACTATGGCGTTTGAAATAGTTTTGTCATTATCGTATTTAGTTCCGTTAACCGAAACCAGGGTGTACTTGTAAGACGCCGCAGGAGCCTGATTGAACGCAACGGCAAGGGAGTTTCCGTAATTTGTTTCCTGTTTAGGGTCAAAATATACCGAGTAATTCCTGTTTGAAGGTATATTTGATGTATTCTCAATCGTATTAACAGTTCCCGTTACCGAACCTGAAGTCGGATTATTTTCAGTAAACATATTAGTTATTGTTGCCGACTTGGAACCGTTTTGCGCATCATATGCGGAAGAAGAACTGCCTCCGTCTGTCGAATGAAAAACATTAAATGTACCACTGAAATTATTATAAAAATTCTGTGTGCTTATGGTAGACCCGCTTTTCAAAACGCCTATGTTTCCGACTTTGAAAGCATTCAATGAACCGCTACCGGATACTCTCACGTTTTGAATAGTGCCGCTTCCTATCCAACCGACTATATTACCGACCGCGCTACGATAAGTAGCTCCGGTACCATAGTCGTATTGCCCTGAATCACCGGCTTCGATACTACCATTATTTGTTACGGTACAGTTTATTATTGAACCCCCGTTTAACTCACCTGCTATACCGCCAGCTCTGCCCCATTGCTCTTTAGGTTCCAACATAGTTGTTTCAGGCCATTTAAGCGAAGCAAGCCTTGAATTTTCCTGGCTGATAGTAAACGTACAATTCTCTATGGAAGCACCTGACTCCACTATTCCGGCAATACCGCCTACGTCCAGCCAAGTATCGCCGGAATCTTCATCATTCGATTTAAAAGCTATATTTCCCGACGTCATAACAACGTTGAGGTCATATATATGCCCACCTTCGGCTAACTGCCCAACTATACCACCATAATAATTGACCGTTTGTTTCCAGTCAAATACCTCCCCGTTGCTGTTGGTTGGATTCGCCCATTCGCCGCTTCCTTCAGAATGTCTGCCTGTGAAACTTATCGTATGGCCATTGCCGTATATCGTAGACGAATAACTTAATACATAACCGGCAGCGCTTCTAGGAAAAGCATCAGATGAAGATAATATAATATCCTTTTGCAAATTTATAGTTTCATTATTTCTAAGAGCAGTCATAAAGTCGCTTGGCTCTGTAACCCGCGTCCCGCTTGTCTGGTTCGGTCTCTCTATATCGCTTCCGTGAGTATATGATGTGGTATTTTGCGCCGCATTGCTCACCTGCCCTTGCGGCGCGGAAAGGATATTTTTATCTCCCCCCCCCGCAAAAAATACGAGCGTGAGCGAAAGCGCCAATATAAGCGCAACGCAAATGGAAAAAAGTATGCCTCTTTGCAAACTTTTACTCATAATATCTCCCTCCGTATCGCGGCGTTCTCTCCCGATACGCGCATACGCGCATACAGCGGGCATAATCGCCTAATATACACTTTAAGTTTACCAAACATTTACGCGCCTGTCAAGCGGAATTTAAGCTTTCGAATGTAAAATATGCATTTTTGCGCGAGTTTATGGACAAAAAATTATTGTATCGTTGCAAAATTTCCCCGAATGCGACTTAAATAAACATAGCCAAATAGTGCGGCAAGGTCACTTTGCCCTCGGAAAAGCCGATGTTCCCGGCGGTAAATTTATATGCCAACGGCGGATCCCATTCTTTGAGATATGCGTTCAAAGACTGCGTACTTCCCCGCTTACTCTTCACTTCGATGGGCACTACGCCGCGGTTTTGCTCAACGAGAAATTCTATCTCCTGCGTGCCGGAATCTTTTTTTATATAATGCAACTCTATCCCGCGCTTTGCGAGCATGTCAAAGATAAGATTCTCGTATATGCCGCCCTTTGCCGGACCTGCGAGCTTGTCCTCAACGAGCGCCGCCTGCGTTTCAAAGCCGCACATTGCCGTCACAAGACCGATGTCCGTGCCGTATATCTTAAATTCACTCGGTTTTTCGTAAGCGCGCAACGGCAGCTGCGGCGTGCTGACATTATATACCGCCTTGACCAACCCCGCGTCCGTGAGCCAATCCAATGCATTTTCATATTTTTTCGCACTGCCGCCTTTCGATACCACGGAATATTGAAACTTTGTATACTCCTTTGCAAGTTGACGCGGCAAGGAATAATAACACGCCCTGATTTTTTGTTTTTCGCCGCCTGAAGCATATTTGTTTATATCCTCTTCGTATTCCGCCAAAATGCTGCGCTGCTTTTGAGCAACGGCTTGAAAATTATGCGTTTCGAAAAACGTGTTCACAACATCGGGCATGCCGCCGACCGCCAAATATTCGCGCAAAACGGCGCTTAATTTGGAGTTTACCGCGTCAGGAATTTTTTCCGTGCGCTCAAAATATCCGCGCAACGCCGCAATAGCCTCTTCCCCATAGCCGTACGCCCACAAAAATTCCTCAAAATCAAGCGAATACATCTCTATTTGCCGCTCATATCCCACCGGTACGGACACGATCTCTTTATAATGCAAGCCAAGCAGCGAACCGGACGAGATCACGTCGCACATGTCGTCCGTAGCCAAAAACTTGATCGCCGTGCGCGCGGCGGGACAATGTTGTATCTCGTCCAAAAACAAAAGCGTCTTGCCTTTGACGAACCGCACTTCGGGCAGCTGCAATGAGATGCGCTTATATATCTCCACGGGAGAGAGATCGCCCTCGAAAATGTTTTTATATTCCGGATGCTTAAAAAAATTGATGACTATCATGCTTTGATAGTTGTTTCTTCCGAATTCTTCTATAATGAACGACTTTCCGACTTGCCTTGCCCCCTTGACCAAAAGACATTCGTTCTTTTTGCCCTTCTTCCAAGCAAGCAATTCGTCATATATCTTTCTTCTTAACATTTTTCACCTCGGTCTTCATTTTATCACTTTTTTTCATATAATTCAAGCGCAATGCATAGAATTTGACGATACTTTTGCCGAAAAATGCATAGAATTTGACGATACTTTTTGTAAAATGTGCATAGAATTTGACGATACTTTTTAATATCCGCTTTATGTATGTAAAATATCGACATATAAGCCGCATTTATGCTTGCGCCGTCCCTGCCCTTGACAATGCCTTGACAGAATGCCTCTTAAAACAATGCGCGGCAAGTCAAGTTCATGCCGTCATCACCCCCGTTTCTATCAGCCTTTTCGAGACGCGAGCGGGAATTTTGTCGACCGAGGACGGACAGTTTTCCTGTTTTTACCATTTTTGTCGACTGAGGACGGACAGTTTTTCCGTTTTTACCGTTTTTGTCGACTGAAGACGGACAAAAATGTTGACAATGCAGGCTTTATCGGTTACAATATAAAAAAACGTCGGAGCAAGTTATGATATTACGCAAAGCATATCTCGATAAAATAATCCCGCTGATAGATAAAAATCTTATCAAGGTGCTCACGGGCGTACGCCGCGCGGGCAAAACTATTTTGTTGCAGCAAATTCAGACATATTTGCGCCAAAACGGACGCGACGACAGGCAGATCGTATATATCAATTTCGAATCCAGATCCAACGCGCATTTGAAAGATCCCGACGCGCTCTATCGGCACATTTTGGACGCGGCAAAAGCAAGCAGCGGCAAAGTTTATATCTTTTTAGACGAGATACAGAGCGTGTCGTCATGGGAAGAGGTGGTCTCCTCGCTGCTCGTGGACATAGACTGCGACATATATATAACAGGCTCCAACTCCAAGCTGCTTTCCGGCGAACTCGCCACGCTGATCGCCGGGCGATATATACAGATCCGCATATATCCATTTACCCTCTCCGAAGCAAAGGAGATAAGCTTGCAAAACGGCAATTTTGTCTCGGATAACGATCTGTTTCTCGATTATTTGCGTTACGGCGGCTTACCGCTCAGGTTCTCGCTGGAAAAAATATCCGTAGAGTCGTATCTTTCCGACACCTATGACACCATCGTGGTCAAGGACATAATTCAGCGAAATAAACTCTATGACGCCAATTTATTAAACCTCATTCTCGGCTTTTTAATGGACAACATCGGCAACGCCTTCTCTGCCCGCTCCATCGCCGCGACCCTGACTGCGGGCGGAATAAAAACTTCCGTCGACACGGTCTTGACTTATCTCGACTATATCAAAAACGCGATGATAGTTAATTGTGTGCAACGCTACGACATCAAGGGTAAAAGGCTCTTGTCGTCCGCCGAAAAATATTATGCCGTCGACACGGGCTTGCGTAACGTGATCAAATCGAGCGACGCCATAGACTATAACAAACTTTATGAGAACGTCGTGTTTTTGGAGCTTGTGTCCCGCGGTTACGACGTGAAAGTGGGTAAAACCGACGATTACGAAATAGACTTTATCGCATACAAGGACAATGAGCGCATATATGTTCAGGTATGCTATCTGCTCGCCACTCCCGAAACGATCAAGCGCGAATTCGGCAACCTTGAGAAAATTGCGGACAATTACCCAAAATACGTCATCTCGGGCGACATTCCCGATTTTTCGAGAAACGGCATCAAGCACCTCAATATTATCAAATTTTTGCTCGATAAATAAATTTTACCGCACCAACGGAGAGAGCCTTATACTCTCTGTGGGTTAGGAGCGCGGCAAGCCGCGCTCGATAACCGCACATATAAAAAAAGAGAGGCTCTCACCTCTCCGTTGGTGCGGTTACGGGACTTGTCTTTCAGCGATTGTTGGCGAGACAAGCATGTCATACCCGAAAAGCCGTTCGCCCAATCGCGTGCAGCGGATGTCGCCGCCCTGCGGCGTCATCCGGTGAACGCGCCCGGTTCCGGGACTTGTCTTTCAGCGATTGTTGGCGAGGCAAGCAGTTCGGACCCGAAAAGTCGTTCGCCCAATCGCGTGCAGCGGATGGAGTATCGGGACAAGTCGATACTCCATACGGTGCACAGTCCCGGTAACCGCACCAATAGGGAGAGGGAATTTTGCCATAGACTGTGGGTTAGGAGCGCGGCAAGCCGCGCTCGATAACCAAAAAAAGAGAGGTTTGAACCTCTCCCTTAGCCGCACCGGGACTTGCCTTTCAGCGATTGCGCAGAAAACATTGTCAGAAAATAAAATCATATCCGCAATCGCGTGCAGCGGATGTCGCCGCCCCGCGGCGTCATCCGGTGAACGCGCCCGGTAACCGCACCAACTATTCCAAATAATAAAAAAACGGACCCTTTGCAAGGTCCGATTTTGGAATAGTTGGTGCGGTTACCGGGACTTGAACCCGGATGGTTGCCCATACGCCCCTCAAACGTACGCGTCTGCCTGTTCCGCCATAACCGCATAGCCGTTTCGACAGCTTTAATATGATATTATAAACGCCACGGCTTTGTCAACGATTTTGCGGAAAGTTTTGCAATTTTTAGCGGCAAAGCGACTGCGCGAGCCTTGCGCCCTCGATCGCTCGGCAAAAAGCGGCGCGAATATGCCCGAGCTTTTGCGCACAAGCGGGAAAAGCGCCTTACAAGAGCTATCCTCTCGCTAAGCCTCCCGCAAGGCGCTTTTAGGGCATGTCACTTTATGTGCACGTCGAGTTGGTTATAAGGGATCTCCACGTTCGCCGCGATCAAGGCGTCGGTGACGCGCTCCATGAGGTCGGCTTTGACGTCGTCGTAATCTTCCGTTTTCGTCCAGACTTTCAAGGTGAAGACGAGCGAACTTGCCGCCTGTTCGGCGAGCACGACAGCGGGAGCGGGATCTTCGAGGCACTTGCCGTTTTCCGCAACGCAGCTCAAGATCACGTCCTTGGCGCGCTTATAGTCCTTGGTGTAAGCCACGCCGAAGTTGAGGTCGAGGCGGCGCGTGGGCTTGGCGGTGAAGTTGGTGAGCTTGTCCGAAGTGAGGTCGGAGTTGGGGATGCAGACCAGCTCGTTGGTGGAGGTGTTGATATAGGTATACATGATGGTGATGTTCTCCACGATACCCGTGGCGCTCTCGCTGCTTATCTTGTCACCCACCCTAAAAGGACGCGTAACGAGAATGACGATGCCCGCGGCGAGGTTGGACAAGCTGCCCTGCAAGGCAAGACCGACGGTCACGCCCAGCGAGGCGATCGCGGCGGAAATCGAGGAAGTTTCAAAGCCGAGATAGCCGATATAGACGCAAAAGGCGATGAATTTGATTATCCTTCCCACCCACGGCAGGACGACGACGCGCAAGGTCTTGTCCACGTTTTTCTTTTCCAGGCGCTTGTTGAGCTTTTTGATGAGCAGGTTGGTGAGCTTGAAGACGACAAAGAGGATGATGCCGCCGATGACGACTTTCAATCCTTCGGTCGTGATCCAATTCCAGATCGTGTTGAGAACTCCTTCCCAATCGATCGCGCTTAAAAGATACATTGTTTTCTCCTTCGGCTATTCAGCCCGTATATTCGTTTGAACGCGCCCTAAGAGTGCGGTTTTCTCTCGTTACGCCTTGCTCTCCTTGAAGAATGCGAGCATTTTGTCCACGCTTTCCGCAAGGTCCGTCAAGGAGCCGTCGTTGTCGATGACGTAGTCGGCGTTCGCGAGCAGGACTTCGTCGCTCGCGCGGGTGGCGTCCACCTTAGCAACGCTTTCTTCGTCCTTTCCGTCCCGCTCCGCCACGCGCTCCACGCGCGCTTCCCTGCTCGACCGCACATAGACGCAGGCATCGAACATATCTTTCCAGCCGCTCTCGATGAGAAGCGGAACTTCGGCATACGCCTCGGAAAAGCCGTCCAAAATGCGTTTGAGGCAGGCGCGGATCTGCGGGTGGGCGAGCGAATCGAGCTTGGCGAGCTTGATCTTGTCGTTATAGACTATCTCCGCGAGCGCTTTGAGGTCTATCTCCCCCTCCTTGACCGCGCCGGGGAAGTTTTTGTCTATCTGCTCGATGTAATCGGGACTGTAAACGACCACGTTGCGATAGATCTCATCGCAACTTGCCGTGCGCTTGCCCTTTTTGCGCAAAAGCTCCAAAACCGTGCTCTTGCCGCTTCCTATTTTGCCGTAGATCGCGATAATCATAATCCTCCTGATAAGCGAAAAATCTCGAGGATAGGGGCAGAAAAGCTTTGAGCTTTTTCTGCCTCTCGATTTTTCGCTTGCTTAAAGACAACCCCGCCATTCGAAAACGACTCCGCGAATATAACGCACTATTGCGCGTTGCGGCGGAACTCTGTTTCGCCGCAAGATCGTTTTCTTGAGGCGTGGTTTTCTCTCTTTTTGCGGGAAAGTGTCAAGGTCTCGCACTCGCCTTACCCGCAAAAATTCACTCTTTCTGCCCTCAATTGCTCGCGTTGCTTCGCACTTTCGGAAAATGCGCACGCCGCATTTTAGAGGTAACGCTTGGCAAAAGTGTGATTTTGCCGCGCTTTATCGAACTTTTTAATAAGCGCGGCTTGACGCGCTTGCCGCAACGTTTGCGATGCGCCGCTTTGCGGCTGTATGAGCAAACATTTCACGTGCCCTATCGTCGCTTTGCGGTTTTAGGGCACATTTCACGTTTTTGCAAGGCAAAAACATTTCACTTTTCGGCAGAAAGAAGGGCGCGCAGACGTTATCGCCTTATCTGCCGAAAAATTTCACGTCCGTAGCGGCGCTGCATACTTTTGATTATTGATATTGCCGCGCCGCGCAGGACATCAGTGTGCCGCGCACGCTGCCACTCGCCTTACCCGCGCTTTATCGGACTTTATTTGATGTGCCCACAGCACCGCAACGTTTGCGAAGCGCCGCTTTGCGGCTGTATGAGCAAACATTTCACGCGCTCTTTCGTCGCGCAGCGGTTTGAGGGCACATTTCACGTTTTTGCCAAGGCAAAAACATTTCACTTTTCGGCGTTTGATATGTTCGCTTTTCGCTCACGTTGGTAACGCCGAAAAATTTCACGTCCGTAGCAAGGGCAAACAATTTCGCTTAATGTTCATTGCGCCCTTGCGCAGGACATCAGCGCTTTATTTCGCCTCGAGCCAATTCTCCCCTTTCCCCACGCTCACTTTGAGTTCGACTTTGAGCTTGATAACGCCTTCCATGCACTCTTTGAGCAGGGCGGCGACTTTTTCCGCCTCTTCGGGAAGGGCGTCTACGATGAGTTCGTCGTGCACTTGCATAATAAGTTTAGACTTAAAGCCGCCCTTAGTCAAGCGCTCGAAGACTTTTATCATCGCGAGTTTTATCATATCGCTCGCGGTGCCCTGCAAGGGCATATTGAGCGCGACTCTCTCGCCGAAGCCGCGCTGAGCGGGGTTGGACGAGGTGAGTTCGGGGACTTCGCGCCGCCTGCCGAAGAGAGTTTGGACGTAGCCTCTCTCCTTTGCCGCCGCGATCGCCTCGTTCATATATTCTTTCACGCGCGGATAGGTGGCGAAATAGCCGCTCATGAACTCCTCCGCCCTGCGGCGGGGAATGCCCAGATCCTTGGCAAGTCCGAAGGCGCTTATCCCGTAGATTATGCCGAAGTTGACCGCCTTGGCATGGCGGCGCATTTCGGGCGTCACCATCTCTTCGGGGACGTGGAAGACCTTGGCGGCGGTGGCGGTATGGATATCCTCGCCGTTGTTGAACGCCGCGCACATGGCGGGGTCTTCGGAGAAGTGCGCCATCAGGCGCAGCTCTATCTGCGAATAGTCCGCCGTCACCAAGACGTTGCCGGGCGAGGCGGTGAAAAGCTTTCTGATCAGCGCGCCTTCCGCCTTGCGCACGGGGATATTCTGTAAGTTGGGCTCGCTCGATGAGAGCCTGCCCGTCGAGGTCGCGTTCTGCTTGAAGAGGGTGTGGAGCCTGCCCGTCTCGTCCACCAAGGGCAGCATGCCGTAAACATAGGTGGAGCGCAGCTTGGCGATCTCGCGGTAACGCAGAATGAGGGGAATGACGGGATGCTTGTCTTCAAGCTCGCCCAGCACTTCCACGTTGGTGGAAAGCCCCGTCTTGTTCTTTTTCCCGCTCTTCAAGCCGAGCTTGACAAAGAGCACTTCCGCCAACTGCCGCGGGGAATTGACGTTGAAGGTGACGCCGCAAAGCTCGTGGATACGCGCGGTGAGGTCGGAGAGAATGCGTTCGAACTCCGCGTTCAGCTCTTCAAGCCCGCGCTTGTCCACACAAAAGCCCGCCTCTTCCATCGCGTAAAGCACGGGGATGAGCGGCATTTCCATGTTGCGGTAAATGTCGTACATGCCCTTGGCGCGCACGCCCTCTTGGGCGATCTCTTTGAGCCGAAAGATCGCGCAGGCGGGGCAGGAATCGTCTATCCCGAAGGCAAGACAAGCCTCGGAAAGCGACTTATAGGTGCGGTTTGCGTCGTCCAGCCAGGCAAGGAGCATGGCGTCGTCGTCCGCGCCTTTCAGGCAAATGCCGTGCCCGCTCAAAGCGCGCATGAGCGCCTTTTTGTCATAGACGGTCTTTTTCACGCCCTCGTCTTCGAGCACGCCGCGCAGCGCCTCGAGCACGCGCGTATATTCCAAGCCCTCGTCAAAGAGAGTGCGTCCCTCGCCTATCACCGCGCCTTCGCCGCCGCTCAAAGCGAGAGTTATCCCGCCGTCCAAAGCAATAGACATTTCTCCCGCCGCGCGGATACGGGCGATGAACTCTTGAAGCGCGTCCTCGTTTTCGAGCGTGACTATCTCGCTCTCCGCCCTCTCCGCTTTCGCGCCCACGGGCAGGCGGTCGGCTATCTTGACCAGCCCCAGCTCGAGCAGTTTCTCGCGCGCCGCGGCGGGAAAAGGAATCGTCAATCCCGCCTCTTCAAGCCGCACGGGAAGAGTTAAGTCGCATTTGATCGTCGCCAGCTCATAGGACATATACGCGCTCTCTTTCCCCGCCTCGAGCTTTTCTTTGAGCTTGCCCTTTATTTCGTCTATATGTTCGTAAACTCCGTCCAAAGTGGAATATTTACTCAAAAGATCTTTCGCCGTTTTCTCCCCCACGCCGGGCACGCCGGGGATATTGTCCGAGCTGTCGCCCATGAGCGATTTGAGGTCGATGACCTGAGAGGGGGTGAGCCCGTCCTCGGCAAGGCGGGCGGGCGTGTAATCCTCCACCTCGCTCACGCCCTTTTTGGTGAGCAGCACGCTCACGCGCTCGCTCAGCAATTGCAGGCTGTCCCGATCGCCCGTGACGATAAAGGCGGGGTATTCCCACTGCCGCGAGATCGAGCCGATGATGTCGTCCGCCTCGAAGCCGTCCATCTCCGCCACGGGTATGCCCATGGCGCGCAAAATGCCTTTGAGCGGTTCGAGCTGCTCGGCAAGCTCGGGCGGCATGGGCTTTCGCTGCGCCTTGTAACCTTCGTAAATACTCTTGCGAAAGACGGGCGCCTCACGGTCGAAGACAGCGACGGCGTGGGTCGGCTGATACTTGTCGATGATGTTGATGAGCATGTTCATATAGCCGAAGACCGCGCCCGTATGCCTGCCGTTGCGGTCGGTGAGATCGGGCATGGCATAAAACGCCCTGTTCAAAAGCGAATTGCTGTCCAAAAGTAATATCTTCATAACTCCCCTGCCCCGAAAAAATTTTTATGCCTTTTCCGTCTTTTCCGCATGCGAAGGCGCCTTCACATACGACTTCATGCCGCGGAAAATGTTGAAAAGATGATCTCCTATCCTCTCCAAGTTGTTGATGAGCGGGATATAAATGGTCGCCGTAAAGGCGGTGCATTCTCCCGAACGCATGCGCGCGAGGTGTCCTTCTTCCATTTTCAGATACATTTCGTCCACCTTTTGCTCCAAAGCCTCGATCTCGCCCGCGAGCGAGATGTCCTTGCGCTCGAACTCTTCCTCAACTCCCGCTTTGAGCGCGTCCAAAGCCGCGCGCATCTCTTCAAGCTCCGCCCTGCCCGTCTCCGAGATGCGGGCGGAATTTTCTTTGAGCGCGAGGGTGAACTCCATCACGTTTTGCGAAAGATCGGCGATGCGGTCGATGTCCGAGATGGTCTTGTGGTAAGTGGCGATCTCCGTCTCCGCCTCCACGCCCGGCTCGGTGTCCGAGAGCAGGATGAGATATTTGACCAAAGCCGACTTACTGTCCATTATTCCCCGATCGCGGCTGTCAAATTCGCCCTGCCGCGTGAGGTCGACCTCGGTTATCGCTTGCAGCGAGAGGGTCAGGTTGGCGTAAGCCTCGTCGAGCATGCGCATGAGTTCGCGCCTCACCTGCCCCAGCGCCACGGCGGGCGAGGAAAGCAGGCGCTCGTCGGCGAATTTGAGCGGCGAGACCTCCGCCTTCTTCTTGCGCTCGGGGACCATGAGCGTGGCGAGCTTCACGAGCGGCTTGATGAACCAGACGAGAACGAGCGTCGTGATCACGTTGAAGAAGGTGTGGAACATGGCTATCTGCGTCTCTATCTCGGGGAAGGCGGCCGAGAGCCACTTGTCCACGGGCGCGAAATAACAGAGAATGAAAAAGACGAGAGAGCCGAAGCAGTTAAAGAGAAGATGTATGACCGAAGCGCGCTTGGCGTTGGCGTTCGCGCCTATGCCCGCAAGCAGCGCGGTCACGCAGGTACCGATATTGATGCCCAGCGTGGCAAAGAGCGCCGCGCGCAGCGTCACCAGCCCCGACCCCGCCATGGTTATCAAAATACCCGTCGTGGCGGAAGAGGATTGCACGATGCCCGTGATCGCAAGCCCAATGAAAAAGAGCAAAAAGGGATCGTCCGCCGCCGCGAAGAGGTTGCGGATCTGCTCCATCTCGCTCACCGTGTTCATCGCCGCGGACATGATGTAAAGCCCGGAGAAGATCATGCCGAAGCCGGCGATTATCATGCCCGCCGTCTTGACCTTGGGCTTGCTTATCATGGTGAGGAAAAAGCCTATACCCGTGAGCATGACGAAAAATTCCGTCACGGGCAGCACGGACAGCGCGACTATCTGCGCCGTGATCGTCGTGCCGATGTTCGCGCCCATGATGATGCCCGTGGCTTGAAAGAGGGTCATTATCCCCGCGTTGACAAAGCCCACGACCATGACCGTCGTCGCCGACGAGGACTGGATCACCGCCGTCACCGCCGTTCCGATACCCACGGCGGCAAAGCGGTTGTTCCCCACCTTTCCGAGCATGTTCTTAATTTTGTCGCCCGCGGCGTTTTGCAGATAGTCGCCCAAGATCTTCATGCCGAAGAGGAAGACGCCCAAACCGCCCAACGTCACGAGCACGGCTTTCACAATATCCATTGCCATAAAAATTTCCTCGCAAGACAATATTCTTCGCAAAAAACGCAAAGAGGATTTTTTCAAGCATAACGATTATACCATACGTCCGCCCGATATGGCAAACGCAGGCGGCGAAAAAAAGCGGGATAAAGCTATGTTTAGGAAGAAGGAGTCTTTCACATAAGGCACGGGCGGCGGAATTTTCGACTCCGACATGAAAAAAGCGGGACTTACCGCTTCTTCAAAGGCGAAAAAACGGCGCCCGAAAAGGCGCCGTATCGAGCAATCAGATTTTCGATAAATTTCGCAAAATATCGTTGTAATGAACTATGGCTTGCTTATCGGACTTTATGCCCACGATGTTTTTGATTATCCTTATGGGCGTTATGACCACGCCGAGAACCGCGCCTAAGAAAAACGCTAAAACTTTATTTGCCGTTCCCTTATCTCTGTACACGCCGCTGTCCGTGATAGTATAAGAAGCACCGTGTCGGATCTCGTGTGCCCTATGCAGAGCAGATGCCATCACCCAGCCGGAGATCGCGGTATATATGCCGCATAAGATAAGACCGGCAATTATCATGAGCACTCCGCTCAAATTGGCGGAAGTCCGGTTGACGATACCGATTATCAAAACTATAAGACCGACTATGTAGAATAAGGCGCTTAATATAATATTTCTTACGCGCTTGCTTTTGACCCCCTCTATTCCGCTTATTGTGGAACGCAGTTCTTTTTGATAGCAGTCTACGCAAAGTGTTCCGAACTCTTTTTTTAGACCCTTCGTTGCCTCGGCGCATTCAGAGCAATAATATGCGCCGCAGTTACCGCATTGCCCGACGGCTTCACGATCGGGGTGCTTTACGCATTTCATTAGTGATTCCTCCTACATAATAAAATTAGTATAGCGCTACCTATATTTCATATTGTATAGATAAAAAGTGTCTATGTCAAGCGTTTGAGATAAATTGTGTCTATAATTTTCTTATGAAACTTCTTTTTGCCGACAATTTAAGAAACCTCCGTGAGAACAGCAAGCTGACGCAACAACAGCTGGCAGACGCCTTGCAAACCACGCAACGCAAGGTTTCTTATTGGGAAAGCGGTAAAGTTGAACCGGATTTGGAAAATTTATGGAAAATATGCGATTTCTTCGACATTACTATCGATGAGCTGATCGGCAGATCTCCTATTTAGAACATTGTAAATGCGTATTCATAAAGCCGAAAAAGCGTTTCAATGACCATGCAATGCTTTTACGAACGAAAAAAGAGCGGCTGCGCGCCGCTCCTTTCGGTCGATTTTTTCAGCTCAGATATTGTTGTCCTTTGCGCTAAGAACGCGCTTTTCGGGGAATTTGACACTCTTTAAGATGTTCTTGCCCTTGCTCGTCCTTTCGGATATGGGCAGGGTTTCGGTGTTCAGAGCGTAGGCTTTCCCCTCCCCGTCGACAAGCGCGAAGTCGTAAGGCATGGTCACTATCCCGAGATAGACGGCGGCGGGAGGATCGAAGAGCTTTACGCCCTTGCGGTAACGCCTGCCGGGGTCTATTTCGGCGAGAATGACGCGCTTGGCGCAGCCGTTTTCCTGCACGAGCACGATCTCGCCCTCGCCCCTGTTCCCGCGAGCGAAGATTATCTCGTCGTCCGCGCCCAGCTGCATGCTCCTCACGCCCTGGCTCTTTCTGCCCTGTACGGGTATGTCGTCGCATTCGGCGTTGAGCGCCATGCCCTTCGCCGTGACAAAGAGGATATAGGGCATTTCGGGGTCTTTAAGCTCCACGCCCATGACCTTGTCTCCCTCGCGCAGCACGATGGCGGGATAGACGTTCTTTTTGTCGAGCGAATATTCTTCCGCCTCGCTCGTCTTGACCATGCCCAAGCGGGTATAGAAGTTGAGCTGCCTGCCTTTGAGCTGCTCGGCGGTGAAGAAAGTGAGGACTTTTTCGTCGCTGTCTATCTTGGAGATCTTGTTGAGCGAGGTGCCCTTGCCCTTCCAGCGCCCGTCTTCGAGCTGATCTATGCTGAACACGCAGGCGTTGCCCTTGTCGGTGAAGGCGATGAGATTGCTGAGATTGTCCGCCTTGGCGCACTTTATCGCCAGATCCGCCGCCGCGTTTTCACTCACGCCCTTGCCCGCGGCGTTGAAGGCGCGCTCGGACATGAACTTGAATCCGCCCTCGGTGAGCACGAGCACGCCGCGGCGCTCCACCTTGGCGTTGAGGTCGACGGACGCCACCTCGAGCTTGTCGGGATCGAGCAGCTTTGTGCGGCGGGGAACGGCGTACTTGCGCTTGATCTCGAGCAGCTCCTTTTTCACCACGGTGAGCTGGCGCGCCTTTGAGGACATGATCGCCTCGAATTCCTTTATCTGAACTTTGAGCTGCTCTATCTCCTCGATGAGCTTACTTATATCCAACTTGGAGAGCCGCTTTAATTGCATATCGAGCACGGCGACAGCCTGCTTTTCGGTCAGATCGAAGCGCTCTTTGAGCTTTTCTTTCTGCTCGGTGTAATTGGCGGCGGCGAGGATGATGTCGATGACCTCGCGGATATTGTTGACCGCGATCAAAAGCCCCTGCAGGATATGCTCGCGCTTTTTGGCGGCGGTGAGATCGTATTGCGTGCGCTTATAGATGACCTGGCGCTGATATTCCGTATAATAGGAGATGATGTCCAAAAGCCCCAGCTCCTGCGGTCTGCCGTCCGCGATGGCGACCATGTTGACCGCCATAGAGGTTTGCAGCTTGGTCTTGATGAAGAGCTTTTGCAATATCTTCTTGGCGTCGGCGTCGCGGCGCAGCCTGATGACCGCGCGTATGCCGCCGCGGTCGGACTCGTCGATAATCTCGGCGATGTCGCCGAAATTGTCCCTGTCCCTTTCTTTGAGCGCCATAATCGAGCGCAAAACTTCGCTCTTTTGCACCTCGAAGGGGAACTCGGTCACCACGATGCTCTTCTTGTCGCCGTCCTCTTCGACAAAGGCGTTCGCGCGCATGATCAGCCTGCCCTTGCCCGTTTCATAAGCCTGCCTTATCCCCTCGTCTTTGACGATAAAGCCGCCGGTGGGGAAATCGGGCGCGGGGAGCAGCTTCATTATCTCGTCGAGCTTGATGCGCTTGTTCTCGATATAAGCCACGACCGCGTCGATGGTCTCGCCCAAATTATGAGGCGGGATCTTGGTCGTAAGTCCCACGGCGATGCCGCCCGTGCCGTTGACGAGCAGGTTGGGAAAGCGCCCGGGGAGCACGTCCGGCTCTTCCAGCGTGTCGTCGAAGTTGAGCGACATGGAGACGGTGTCCTTGCCAAGGTCGCGCAAAAGCTCCATCGCGAGCGGAGTCAGGCGCGCCTCGGTATATCTCATCGCCGCCGCGCCGTCGCCGTCGGAAGAGCCGAAGTTGCCGTGACCGTCGATGAGCGGCGAGGACATGGAAAAGGGCTGGGCGAGCTTTACCATCGCTCCGTAAACGGACGAATCGCCATGGGGATGATATTTTCCCAAGCATTCGCCCACGATACGCGCGGACTTCTTATGCGGCTTGTCGGGGGTTATGCCAAGATCGAGCATGCTGTATAATATCCTTCGCTGAACGGGTTTCAAGCCGTCCTCCACCCTCGGGATCGCCCTGTCCATGATGACGTATTCGGAATAGGGCATCATGGAGTTATGCATGATGTCTTCAAGCGGCTGCTCGATATACTTGGTGTTGTCCTTTATCTCTTTTTCCTTTGCCATTTTATCCCTTTATGTCCTTGAAATTGTCTTTTTTGTTGAAATTCGCCTCGCGGAAGATATAATCCTTGCGGCTCTTGCTGTCGTCACCCATGAGCATGGTCACCATCTGCTCCGCCTCCGCCGCGCTCTCGATGGTCACGCGCATGAGCGTGCGCGACTCGGGCGAAAGAGTGGTCTCCCAAAGCTGCTCGGGGTTCATCTCGCCCAAGCCCTTATATCTTTGCAGAGTGTAACCACGCCCCGCCTCTTCGAGCATGCTCTCAAGCTCCTTGTCGTCATAGGCATATCTCACGCCCTTTTTGTCGGCTATCTTGTAAAGGGGCGGCATGCCGATATAGACATGCCCTTCGAGCACCAGCTCGCGCATATAGCGGAAGAAGAACGCCAGCAGCAGCGCCCTTATGTGCGCGCCGTCCTGGTCGGCGTCGGCGAGAATGATGACTTTGCCGTATTTTAGCTTACTGATGTCGAAATCCTTGCCGAATCCCGTTCCCAGCGCGTTGATGAGCGTGCTGAGTTCGTCGTTTTCGAGAATGTCGTGAATGCGCTTTTTCTCCGCGTTGAGCGGCTTTCCGCGCAGGGGGAGAATGGCTTGAAAACGCCTGTCCCTGCCCTGCTTGGCGCTGCCGCCCGCGGAATCGCCCTCGACGATGTAAAGCTCGTTCAGCTCGCTCTTTTTGCCCGTGCAGCCCGAGAGCTTGCCGATGAGCGCGCTCGTGGTCATGGCGTTGAGCTTGCGCGCCACGTCTTTCGCCTTTGCCGCGCTCTCGCGCGCCTTCGCCGCCGTGGCGGCTTTTTCGAATATGCCGTCGATAACGTCCTTTTTCGCCTTCGAAAGCGCCTCTTTGAGCGCGTCGCTGAGGGCGTTTTCCACCATCAGCTTCGCCTCGGGATTGCCCAGCTTGGTCTTGGTCTGCCCTTCGAACTGCACGTTGTGCATCTTCACCGCCAAAACCGCAGTCATGCCCTCGCGATAGTCCTCGCCCAAAAAGTTAGCCTGCTTTTCCTTGATGATGTTCCTGCTCCTGCCGAAGTCGTTCAAGACCTTTGTCAGTGCGCTCTTAAAGCCCGTCTCGTGCGTTCCGCCCTCGCTCGTCTGGATATTGTTGACATAGCTGAATATATTTTCCGTATATGAGTCGGTATGTTGGAAGGCGAGCATGACCTGGCATTCCTTGCTCTTGCGCTCGACATAGACAGGCTCGGCATATTTTGGCTGCTTGCCCTCGTTGAGCGAGAGCACGAAGTCTTTAAGTCCCCCCTCGTAGCAAAAGGAGTTTTCCTGATCGGGTTCGCCCTCGCTGCCGTATTTTTTCACGGTTATACGCAGCCCGGCGTTGAGATAGGCAAGCTCGCGCACATGGCGGGAGATGGTCTCAAAAGAGAATTTTTCGTTTTGAAAAACGCTCGGATCCGGCAGAAAAGTCACCCTCGTGCCCGTGCCGGCGTTCGGGGCGGGTTCGGCTTTGAGCGGCTCTTTGACCACGCCGCTCTTTATCTTCCCGTCCACGAGCGGGGAATGAAACTTTTCCGTATACTTTTTCTTGTCGCGCCAAACCTCGACCATCAGCCATGAGGAAAGGGCGTTGGTGACCGAGGCGCCCACGCCGTGAAGTCCGCCCGAAAAATCATATTTCTTGTCGGAAAACTTTCCGCCCGCATGCAGCATGGTGAAGACCATCTCCACGGCGGGGATATTATACTTGGGATGAAGATCGACCGGGATCCCTCGTCCGTTGTCCGTCACGGCGGCGGAGTTGTCGGGGAAGATCTCGATGAGGACATGGTCGCCGTAGCCGTTCGCCACCTCGTCCATGCTGTTGTCGAGTATCTCCCACAAGATGTGGTGCATGCCCTTGGCGCCCGTCGTACCGATATACATTCCCGGGCGCATGCGCACCGCGTCGAGCCCTTCGAGCACGACGATGTCTTTTGCGCTGTAATCCGTTACTTTTGCCATAGTCTACCTATTGTCTGTTTTTTGCACCGAAGGCATTTTCCGCGCCCGCGGCAATATGTATTTTTATTGCACTTCAATCTTCTTTTTTCTCGCCCGTGTTCAAAACGCCGTCATAGAACGTAAGAACGTCGCCCATGACTTCCTCGCGGCAAAGCTCGTTCAAAAGCTCATGGCGCGCCTCGGGATAGAGCTTGACTTCGATATGCGAAAGCCCGTTGTCCTTATACACTTCGTAAAGCCTGTTGATGAGCTTGCCCATGCCGCCCACGGGATCGCGGTCGCCGCTGATTATGAAGACGGGCAGATCCTTACTTATCCCCGAAAGCGCCTCGGGCGAATAGAGCTTGGAAAGCGCCGAGAAGAAAGAGGTGTAAAAGCCGATGCTCATAGTGTAATTGCACATGGGATCGGCGTTATACGCCTCGCGCCTGACGTCGTCGCGCGTGAGCCAGGCGTTTTCTTTCTTTTCCTCCTTAAAGGCGTTGTTATAAGGTCCGAATGACATCTTTCTGATCAGGTTCGCCTTTTTCTTTTCGCCGAAGAGCGCCGCCTGCATCTTCGCCACGCAAAGACCCGCCTTGACGTCGGGGATATCCATGCAGGCGCTGCCGCAGAGCACGACCGCCTTCATCTCGCCGCATTTTTGGATATAGCGCTGAGTGAGGAAGGAGCCGTAACTATGCCCGAAGACGAGAAGAGGCGCCTTATATGTTTCGCGCGCATATTTCCCTATCAAGATCGCGTCCTCGACCGTGTCGGCGAAGCAGTCGCCGTCGGGAACGACGCCCAAGCTGCCCTGCGCCGTCACGCCGTGACCGCGATGATCGTCGCCGAGAACGACATAGCCGTGCGCGTTGAGAAAACGCGCGAACTCGTCGTAACGCTTGATGTGCTCGACCATGCCGTGCAAGATCTGCACGACGCCTTTGATCTCGCCCTCGACTTCGTCCCAGACGGCGAGATTTATCGGATAATCGTTAAAACCCGTAAAATTAAATTCTTTCATACCGCACCCCTATAAGTTTTTTTCAGCATATTTCGCTTATTTTTCGTATTTTTTGTTGCCTGCGAGATTGCGCGCCAGCGAAAGGAGAAGCCCTCTGTCCGCTTCGTCGAGGCGGGAGAACCAATCAAGGAGCGCGTTTTCGTCCGCGTTCAATCCTCCGCCCGCCCTGCGCTCTTCGGACACGCCCGCGAGATAGGCGAGCGAGACGCCGTAAAAGCGCGACAAAGCCACCAGATTATTCAGGCTCATCTGCCTCGCGCCGCTCTCCCACATAGAGTAAGCCTCGGGCGTGACATTGAGAACTTTTGCCACGTCCGCCTGGCGGAGCCTGTTTTCCTTTCTGAGTTGCTTTAATCTCATATTTTTAATTATACGCCTTTTTGCGATCAAATCAACGATTCGTCAAAAAATTTGTCGATTTAATAACAAAAAATTATGCTTTATGCAATTATTTTAACATTATGTTATTGAATTGTCAATAAAAATAACAATATTTTTCGACAAAACGTCTGCGTTTGCGAAATAAAGCGGCGCGGCAATGCCCGAGAGCGCGGGCAAAAGCGACGTTCGAAAAAGGCGCAACGCTCTGCCGATCGGGCGGCAGGTACATTAAAAGTGCGCGGACGCATATACTGAAAGCATGACGAGCATCGTACTTACGGGAGGAGGAACGGGCGGACACATCATGCCGAATATCGCCTTGATACCCGCCCTAAGAGAGAAGTTTTCGCGCATATATTACGTCGGCAGAGAGGGCGGACGGGAAAAGGTTTTCGCCGAGAGCGCGGGCGTACCCTTTTTCGGCGTGCCCGCGGTCAAGTTCGAGCGGGATAAGCCGCTCTCCCTCCTGACGACGCCGCCGAGATTGCTCGACTGCGCGCGAAAGGCGGAGCGCGTTTTGCGCGAACTCATGCCGGACGTGGTCTTTTGCAAGGGCGGATATGTCTCCCTGCCCTGCGCATTGGCGGCGCGGCGGCTGCATATCCCCGTCGTCAACCACGAGAGCGATCTCTCGCTCGGCTTGGCAAACAAGCTCATATCGCGCTTTTCCTGCGCCACGATCACCTCTTTCCCCGAGACAAAGGCGAAGCGGGCGGTCTTTCTCGGCAACCCGCTCAGGCGGGAGATATTCACTCCCGCTCCCCTTGCGCTCCCGCTCGACAAAAGCCGCCCCACCCTACTCTTTGTCGGCGGCTCTTCGGGCGCACGCGCGCTCAACGAGGCGGTCTTTGCCAACTTAGACGCACTCACCGCCCGTTTTAACGTCCTTCACATCACGGGTAAAAAGACCGATCGCAAGAGAGCGCACTATTTCCCCTGCGAATATACGAGAAACATCGCCGCCTATTATGCCGCCGCCGACGCCGTGGTCTCCCGCTGCGGCGCGAACGCCGCCTGCGAACTGCTCGCCTTGAAAAAGAGAGTGCTCTTCGTGCCCCTGAGCAACGGCGCGAGCCGCGGCGACCAGGTGGAAAACGCGCGCTATTACGTTCAAAAAGGCTGCGCCCTCTCTTGCGGCGAAAGCGAGCTGAGTGCAAATTGTATACAACTCATCGAGCGCACTCTCCGCCTGTCCCCGCCGCCTTACGACTATGACAGGGACACGGATAAAAAGATAGCCGCCCTCTGCCTCAAAGCCGCGCGGCAAAAGGCGCACTTATAAGGAACGCGCCGAATTAAAATAAGTGATGATCGCGAAAGTGCATAAAACATACATTTGTGTGAAAAAAAATATTTGCTATTCGCTCCAAAGAAAATCTCTCAGATCGAAAAGCTCATGCGGCTTTCCCTGCTTGACGGCGTAGCGCACGGTGCTTGCCGTGCCGCCCGTCTGTTTTCCGTTCCAGACGGCAAAGAGCATATCGCTCATGTCCACCATGCGGCGGTTGCGGGCATGAAAGCAGTCGCGGCGGAAGAGGGGAAAGAGAGTCTCGCTCCCGTCGGCGCGCGAGAGGATATAGTCGTAGCGCGAACGTTCGGCGGCGGATAAGCCGTCCGCCTGTCCCGAGTAAGGGATCACGCAATAAAGGCGCACCTTCACGCCCTCGTCTTTGAGCGCGATCACCTCTTCGGCGATGTCGGTATCCGCGCCGCGAGCCATGCCGACGACGAACTCTTCCGCGCCGCGGTCGATGAGATCTTGCAATCTGCGGCGAAGTTCGGCGCGGTAAAGCGCATAAATGCCGCTATGATAATTCCAGGGGAAATTTTGCGGGCGGCTGCCCGAACAGGCGCAAATCATTGCGTCTCGCGCCCGACGATATAATCTATCGAGCAGCCAAAGAGATCGGAGAGCTTGATGAGGCTGTCCAAGGTTATCTCCGCGCGGTCCTGCATCCATTCATAGACGGACGCGCGCGCGATCCCCGCCTGCACGCTTACGCGGTGCGGATTGGTCTTGAACTGCTCCATGAGCGCCTTGATACGCGCGGAAAAGGCGGGCGGCTCTTCGAAATAAAAGGCGTTGTTGCTGTCCGTCCTGCCCACGAGATAGTCGAGCGAACAGAAAAACGTGTCCGCGAGCTTGAGCGCGTTGCTCAAAGAGGGCATGGTCGTGTCCGACCACCAGCGGTAAAAATCCGTCCTACCCACGCCGATGGACTTGCAAAAATCCTCCACGCGCTTGATGCGGTATTCCTTCACCAGCTCTTTAAGCCTCTCACCCAAAGTCATAAAGCCACCTCTTTCGTATGCGCAAAGTCGCGCTTTAACTACTTATATTATGTATGCCGACTGCACCGAAATCAAGCGTTTTTGCAAAAAACATACAAAAAATTTTTCTTTTGCCCCTTTTGGGGACGATCTGCGCCTTTGCGCGCGCTTTAAGAGGGCTTGCGCCCGCGAGCCTTTCGGACTTTTCATGCGTCGGCTTACCGCTTTTCCCGCGCCCGCCAAGCCGCCTTAGGCGCTTACTCAGCCCTCGATGACCTCTTTGAGCACGCTTACGGCTTTTTCCAGCTGCTCGTTTGTGATCACCAGCGGCGGGAGCAGGCGCACCCTGTCTTTTGCCGTGAGCGGGATCACGCCGCGCGCAATGCACTCTTTGACCACGTCCGCCGCCTTTTTCTTTTCAAGCTCCAAGCCAAGCATGAGACCCTTTCCGCTCACGCTCTTCACGCCCTTTATCCCTTCAAGGCTTGCTTTGAGCGCCGCGCCCTTGCGCCGCACCTCTTTCAGCATATCCTCGTCAAGGCGGGAGAGCACATAGTTTGCGCCCGCGCAGACCACGGGGTTGCCGCCGAAAGTCGAACCGTGCGCGCCCGCGCCCAAAGTTTTCTCGCATTTTTCGCCCGCGAGTATCGCGCCTATCGGCAAGCCGCCGCCCAAGCCCTTGGCGAGAGTGGTGATGTCGGGCTTTATCCCGTATTGCTCGCTGCATAAAAAGGTGCCCGTGCGCCCCACGCCCGTCTGCACCTCGTCGGCGATAAAGAGGATATCGTTTTGCTCGCACCACTTAAAAAGCTCTTTCACGAACTCTTCTTCAAGCGGGATCACGCCCCCTTCGCCCTGGATAAATTCGAGCATGACGGCGCAGACGTTCTTTTGCGCCTTTATCTCGTCCATGTCCTTTTCGCAATAGATAAAACCCTCGTTGAAGGGGAAGAAAAAGTCATGCATTCTCTCTTGCGCCGTGGCGGTGAGCGTCGCCATCGTCCTGCCGTGGAAGGACTTTTTCAGCGTGATCACGTTATGCCTGCCCGCGCCGTACTTGTCGAAAGAATATTTGCGCGCAGTCTTGATCGCCGCTTCGTTCGCCTCCGCGCCCGAATTGCAGAAAAAGACCTTTTTGCAGCCCGTGCGCGCGCTGAGCGCCTCGGCAAGCAGGGCGCCGGGCGAAGTGAAATAGAGATTGGAAGAGTGTTGCAGCCTTTCAAGCTGCGCCTCCACCGCCTTTATCCAGCCCTCGTCGCACCAGCCGAGCGAATTGACGCCTATGCCGCTGCCGAGGTCGATATAGCTTTTCCCTTGCTCGTCGCGGCAAAGCGCGCCCTTGCCGGACACGATATGCAGATCGTATCTGCCGTATGTGCCCATGATATATTTTTTGTCTTTTTCCTTTATCTCGTCCATTTTTCCCTCGCTCTTATTTTCCGCAAGCCGTTTACCATGCTGCCGCGCGCCGCACTTTATCCGTGCGTTTTCCGCTTTTGCTACGGCATTTGTCGGCTTTGAGCGAAATTACTTAAACAGCGTGCCCACGCCTTCGCCCGTGAGCATATCTATCAAAATGGCGTGCGGGATGCGCCCGTCGATTATTATCGACTGCTTCACGCCCCGCCTGACCGCTTCCACGCAGCAATCCACCTTGGGGATCATGCCGCCCGAAATGATGCCTTTTTTCACCAGCACGGGCACATCGGAGACGTTGACTTCGCTTATCAGCGTGTTCTCGTCCTCCTTGTCCATCAAAAGCCCGCGCACGTCCGTCATCAAGACGAGGTTTTCCGCATGCAGAGCCGCGGCGATACGCGCCGCCGCCGTGTCGGCGTTGATGTTATATATCTGTCCGTCCTCGCCGCAGGATACCGTTGCGATCACGGGGATATAGCCGCCGTCGAGCGCGTCGCGGATGGGGCGCACGTCCACGTCCTTTATCTCGCCGACGTAGCCTAAGTCCACGCCCGTGCGCTTTTGTGCGGTGATCATGCCGCCGTCGCAGCCGCAAAGCCCCAGCGCCCTGCCGCCGCAGGCTTGCAGCTTGTTGACCAGCCCCTTGTTCACCTTTCCGCCCAAGACCATGAGCACGACGTCCGCCGTCTCCTTGTCCGTATAACGCAGACCGTTGATGAAGACGGGCTCCTTACCCACTTTTTTGAGCATATCGCTGATCTCGGGACCGCCACCGTGCACGAGCACGACCTTGACGCCGATGAGCGAGAGCATGACGATGTCGTGCATGACCGCGTCTTTGAGCTGCTCGCTGAGCATGGCGTTGCCGCCGTATTTGACCACGACGACCTTGCCGTAATATCTCTGAATATGCGGCAGAGCATTGCTCAGAATGCTCGCCTTGACGTTGATGTCCACCTCTTTTTCGTCCATAACTCCCTCAGGTGCGGTAATCCGCGTTTATCTTCACATAGTCGCAGGTGAGGTCGCAGCCCCAAGCCGTCGCCTTCGCGTCGCCCGCATTGCAGTTCACGAGCACGCGCACTTCGTCGGGCAGGAGCACCTTTTTCGCCTCGTCCTCGTCAAAGGGAACGCCCGAACCGCCCCTGCAAACGGCTATCTTCCCCGCCTTCGAGCAAAGATCCACGTCTATCTTGTCGATGTCGAACTCGGCGTCGGTATAACCTATCGCGCAGAGAACTCTGCCCCAATTCGCGTCCGCGGCGGAGATCGCCGCCTTCAAAAGCGAGGAACAGACCACGCTCTTGGCTATCTTCTTGGCGGTGGGAATATCGGGTGCGCCCGTGACTTCGCATTCCAAAAGGCGGGTCGCGCCCTCGCCGTCCTTGGCGATCGCGCGCGAAACGTCGGTGAGCACCCCTTTGAGCAGGGCGAGGAACTCCTCAAAGCCCTCCGCTTTGCTTATCTTGGCGCCGCTCTTTCCCGACGCCATGATCGTGAGCATATCGTTGGTCGAAGTGTCGCCGTCGATACTGACCATATTGAGCGTGTCCGCGACCGCGGCGCGCAGCGCCCGATCGAGCAGCGCGGGCGAGATCTCCGCGTCCGTGGTGACAAAGCATAAAAGCGTCGCCATGTTGGGATGTATCATGCCGCTGCCCTTCGCCATGGCGCCTACGCGCACGCTCTTTCCGCCTATCTTGCCGCAGGCGGCGAACTGCTTGACGACAGTGTCCGTGGTCATGATGGCGCGCGCGGCAGCCTCTTCGCCCTCGCGCGAAAGTCCCTTTGCCAAGGCGGGCATACCCGCTTGGATAGGCTCAATGGGCAATATCTGCCCGATGACGCCCGTGGACGCCACGATCACCTGCTCGGGGCTTATCCCCGTCGCCTGCGCCGCAAGCTCGCACATGCGCCTCGCCTTTTGCACGCCGTCGGCGTTGCAGGTGTTGGCGTTGCCGCTGTTGCAAATTATCGCGCGCGCATAGCCGTCCGCGATATTCTCCCGCGTCACCGCGATGGGAGCGCCCTTGACCTTGTTGGTCGTGTAAACGGCGGCGGCGGAGCAGTCGCACTCGGCAAAGACGAGCGCGAGATCTTCTTTTGTCTTGTTCTTGCGTATGCCGCAGTGAATGCCGTTTGCCTTAAAGCCGAGCGGCGCGCAGACGCCGCCTTTTATCTTTTCCATTCTGCCTCCTAAAACGCGGGCGGGATCAGGTCGAGTCCCGCGCCCTCGTCAAGTCCGAAAAGTATGTTCATGTTCTGTATCGCCTGTCCCGCGGCGCCCTTGACCATATTGTCGATCGCCGCGACGATTATCGCCCTGCCCGTATGCTCGTCCGCGTGCACGGAGATGTCGCAGAAGTTGGACATTCTCACGTTGCGCAGGTTGGCGCATTCGCCGAGCGGCATCAGGCGCACGAAGCGCTCGCCCGCATAAAACTTCGCATACATTTCATGCAGCTCTTGCGCCGTGAGCGGCTCTTTCAGCTCGGCATAGCAAGTCGAGATTATCCCCCTGTTGAGTGGCAGCAGGTGGGGCACGAAAGTTATCTTCACCTCTTCGCCGGCAAGAGCAGAGAGCGTCTGCTCTATCTCGGGCGTATGCCTGTGGCAGGCGACCTTATAAGGCGCGAAAGCCTCGTTGCAGTTGGGATAATGCGTGGTCTCGGAAAGCGCCCTGCCCGAGCCGGTCACGCCCGACTTGGAGTCGATCACGATCCCGCCCGCGAGCTTTTTCCCGACCAGCGGCGCGAGCGCGAGCGCGGCGGAAGTGGGATAGCAGCCCGGATTGCCCACGATACTCTTGCCTTTGAGGCGGTCGCGGTGAAGCTCGGGGATGCAATAGACGCTCTCCTTATGAAGATAAGGCAGCTTATATTCCTTCTTATACCACTTTTCGTATTCCTCGGCGCTGTCCAAGCGGAAGTCCGCGCCCAAGTCGATGAATTTCTTCCCCGCCTTGAAGCACTTTTCCGCCTTCTCCTCGCTCAGCCCGTGAGGGAGAGAGGCGAAGACCACGTCGCAGATATTCTCCATGCCCTCGCCGTCCGTGAGGGTGAGATCGCATTTTCCGTAAAAGGCGGGATAGACCTCGGAGAGCTTTTTTCCCGCGAAACTCACGGACGAGACCGCGGCTATCTCCGCGTTCGGGTGAAGGGAAAGCAGCCTGACCAGCTCCGCGCCGGCATATCCCGTGGCGCCGATGACGCCGACTTTTATCTTTTTCATTTACTTCCTCTTTATCGCAAAATATTCTTTGAGCGGAGTAAGCCGCTTTTCGAGCGAACTCAATCCTCTCTCCACCGCCTCGGGAGCGGGACCGCCCTCGGATTCGCGCCTGGTCACGCAGGTGAGGATATCGATGGCGGCAAAGACGTCCTCGTCGAAAAGCTCGCTCTTTTTCTTCAACTCTTTGAGCGGCAGCTCTTCAAGCCCCACGCCCTTTTGCACGCATTCGCCCACGAGCGTCCCCACTATCTTGTAAGCGCTGCGGAAAGGCATGCCCTTTTTCACCAGATAATCCGCCATGTCCGTGGCGTTGACAAAGCCCTTTTTGCAGGCGGCGAGCATATTTTCCCTGTTCACCGTCATGGTCGAAAGCATGGGCGTGAGGGTGGAGAGGCAGAGCTTGATTGTATCCACGGCGTCGAAGACAGCTTCCTTGTCCTCCTGCATATCCTTGTCGTAGGCAAGGGGCAGCCCCTTCATCATCGTGAGCAGCGCGGCGAGCGAGCCGAAGACCCTGCCCGCCTTTCCGCGAATGAGTTCGGCGACGTCGGGATTCTTCTTTTGCGGCATGATGGACGAGCCGGTGGCATAGGCGTCGTCAAGCTCGATGAACTTGAACTCCCAGCTGCACCAGAGGATGATCTCTTCGGCAAGGCGGGAGAGGTGGGTCATGATCAGCGACAGGACCGCCGCCAACTCGATGACAAAGTCGCGGTCGCTCACGCCGTCGAGCGAATTGGCGCAGGGGCGGTCGAAGCCCAGCTGTTTCGCCGTATACATTCTGTCCGTGTTGTAAGTCGTGCCCGCGAGCGCGCAGCTGCCCAAGGGGCATTCGTCCATGTTCTCGGCGGCGTTTTTCAGCTTTTTGAGATCGCGGGCGAACATCTCCGCGTAAGCGCTCATATGGTGGGCGAAAGTGACGGGTTGGGCGCGCTGCAAGTGGGTATAGCCCGGCATGACCGTGCGCAGGTTTTCCTCCGCCTTTTTCACCGTCGCCTCGAGCGTTTCGATAAGCAGGCGGGCGATATTCCCCGTCTCCTCGCGCAGATACATTTTCAGATCGAGCGCGACTTGATCGTTGCGGCTGCGCGCGGTGTGAAGGCGCTTTCCCGCCTCGCCGATGCGCTTTGTCAGCTCGGCTTCCACGAACATATGGATATCCTCGGCGTCCGGATCGAAGGCGAGCTTCCCGCCGCGGATGTCGCTCATGATCGCAAGCAGTCCCTCTTCTATCTTTTCCGCGTCCTCGGCGCTTATTATGCTTTGGCGCGCGAGCATGCGCGCGTGCGCGATACTGCCCTCGATGTCCTGCTTATACATACGGCAGTCGAAGCGAATGGAGGAGTTGAAGTCGTTCACCCTCTCGTCTTCCTTGCGCGAGAATCTCTCCGCCCACATTTTTTCGCTCATTTTTCTCTCCTTTTTCCGCCTTTATCAAAGGCTAAGGCGATAACGCCTCAAAGACGTTACCGCCGCCGCTCTCAAAAAACTCAGTTTTTCTTGCTCTTTTGCTCCATGAGCGCCTTGACCTTTATCGGCAGCCCGAAGAGGTTGATAAAGCCCGCGCTGTCTTTTTGATCGTAGCTCTCGTCCTCGGCGAAGGTGGCGATGTCCTCGTCGTAAAGGGAGAAGGGAGAGGTCACGCCCGCGGGAGTGATGTTGCCCTTGTAAAGTTTGAGTTTGACCTCGCCCGTGACCGTCTGCTGCGTGCTGTCCACAAAGGCGGAGAGCGCCTCGCGCAGAGGGGTGAACCATTGCCCGTTATAGACAAGGTCGGCGAATTTCAAAGCGATATGCTGCTTGAAGTGCGCGGTCTCCTTGTCGAGGCAGAGCGTTTCGAGCACTTCGTGCGCATAATAGAGTATGGTCCCGCCGGGGGTCTCGTAAACGCCGCGCGACTTCATGCCCACGAGCCTGTTTTCCACGATGTCGGCGATACCGATGCCGTTCTCCCCGCCTAACTTGTTGAGCGCGGCGATCAGCTCGGCGGCTTTCATCTTTTTGCCGTCCAGCGCGACGGGCACGCCCTTTTCGAAAGAAAGCGTGATATAGGTGGGCTTGTCGGGCGCCTTTTCGGGCGTCACGCCCAGCTCGAGTATCTTGTCGTAATCAGGCTCGTTCGCGGGATCTTCGAGATCCAAGCCCTCGTGCGAGAGATGCCAGAGGTTCTTATCCTTGCTGTAATTGGTCTCGCGGGTGATGTTGAGCGGGACGTTATGCGCCTCGGCATAATCTATCTCCTCGTCGCGGCTCTTGAGATCCCAGATCCTCCAAGGCGCGATTATCTTCATGTTGGGCGCGAAAGCCTTGATGGTGAGCTCGAATCTCACCTGATCGTTGCCCTTGCCCGTGCAGCCGTGGCAGATGGCGTCCGCGCCCTCTTTGAGCGCGATCTCCACGATCCTCTTGGCGATGATGGGGCGGGCGAAGGAAGTTCCCAAGAGATACTTGCCCTCATAGACCGCTCCCGCCTTCATGGTCGGAATGATGTAATCCTCGGCAAATTCGTCCGTGAGGTCGGCGATATAAAGCTTGCTCGCGCCCGTCTTCTTGGCTTTTTCCTCCAAGCCGTTGAGTTCTCCGCCCTGACCCACGTTGCCCGCGACGGCGATGACCTCGCAGTTGTCGTAATTCTCTTTCAGCCAGGGAATGATTATCGAAGTGTCAAGTCCGCCCGAATAGGCAAGGACGACTTTTTTGATTTCACCCATTGTTGTTTCTCCTTTTTGAAGTTTATCACTATCATACTCCCTTTGCCGCGATATGGCAAGCGTTTTGAGCATAAATATTCACAATTTTCACAAATTTTTGCACGATTATACAGCGTTTATGCAAAAATCATTGCATAATTGCATAATTATCCGCGTTTTGCATAAATATGCGGCGCATAGAGGGGGAGAAAAAAGACTTTTGCCTACAAAGCCACAAAAAAATCTACGCTTTTCTATTTATAGACTTTGTGTTGACATTTTAACGCGTGGGTGATATAATATCGTAAAAGCGATATGCGTTGCAAAAACTTTTCCGCCGCGGGCGGGAAAGCGGTAAATCAGGAAAAAAGGCTGCCGCCGAGAAAGAGCGGGAATGCCTTTGAAGGAGAGAAAAATGGATGAAGTAAGACAGGCGACCTCGAAAGAGAAAAAGGCGGACGAGACCAAGCAGCTCGACAGGCGCGCGAGAAAGACGCGCAGAGCCATTCAGAACGCGCTCATGCAGCTGAGCGTGGACAAGAGGATCAACGAGATCACGGTCACTGACGTGACGCAGGCGGCGGACATCAACCGCTCCACCTTCTATCTGCACTATAACAGCGTCTACGAAGTGCTCGCGGACATAGAGAAAAGCTCGACGGACACCATGCTCGAGATCGTCAACAAATACGATCCCGTGCAGCTCCCGCTCAATCCCTATCCACTGCTCAAAGCGCTCACGGAAGAGGCGGACGCCAATCCCGCCTTTATGCGCTTTGTCTCGGACAGCAAGATCTCGACCACTTTCTTGCCCAAGCTGAAAAAATGCTTTATCGACAGGCTGGTGGCGCGGGTGATGGGCAAGTTCCCCGACTCGGACGAGAACTTTTTGAAGGTCACGGTCACCTTTATGACGGGCGGGGTGATGGACGTCTATGTGGCGTGGCTGAGGAGCGAAGATCCCATGCCGCTCGAAGACCTTTGCAAGTATGCCGCGACCATCGTCTCGCAGGGATACGCCAACATCATCAGCTCGATCGTGGGGTGAAAATGGAGACGGAAGAGATAATCGTGCCCTCGGGCATAAAGATAGGGCATTTCAACGACGACTTCACGGGCGTGACGGTCATCATGAGCGAGAAAGGCTGCGTGGCGGGAGTGGACGTGCGCGGCGGCGCGCCCGGGACGCGCGAGACCGACCTGCTGCGCCCGGAAAAGGCGATGGAGAAGATAAACGCCGTGGTGCTCGCGGGCGGCTCGGCATACGGGCTTGCCTCGACTTGCGGCGTGATGGAATATATGCGCGAGCGCGGGATAGGATATAAGATAGGAAAGAAGGTCGTCCCCATCGTCTGCGGCGCGGTCATCTTCGACCTCAACGACGGCGAATACCACTACCCCACCGCCGAATGGGGCTACAAAGCCTGCGAAAACGCGCAGAGCAAGCAGCTCTCCTTCGGTCAGAGCGGCGTGGGAAAGGGCGCGACGGTGGGCAAGATCCGCGGCATCAGGCATGCGCAGAAGAGCGGGCTGGGCGCGGCGACGGTCAAGGCGGGCGGCTGCGTGGTCACGGCGGTCGTGGCGGTGAACGCCATGGGCGACATCACGGACGGCAAGGGCAACATCCTCGCGGGCGCGCTCGACAACAAGGGCGGGCACATCGGCACGGAACTCTGCCTGCGCGAGGGCAAGTGGTTCACCCTGCTCACGGGCGCGAACACGACGATAGGCTGCATAATGACCAACGCCAAGCTGAGCAAGGTCGAGGCAAACAAGCTCGCCTCGATCGCGCACAACGCCTACGCCGAGCATATCTCGCCCGTTCACACCGACTATGACGGCGACACCATCT
>DVNJ01000012.1 GCA_018714485.1 Candidatus Caccalectryoclostridium excrementigallinarum
TATCTCGCCCTCACTTTCTTCGTTTATCACGAGGCTTGCCAACCTTTTATATTCTTTTTTCCAACCCTGCCTCGCTTTTTCTATCTCTTCTCCCCATGCGCTCTTATAGTCTCCGAGCGCTATTTTGAGTATCTCCAAGCCCGCTTTCGCGTCGCAGGTCATCTTCACCGCCTCGAGCTTTCCGCCATGGAAAGAAGAGGCGTTGAGCGTGAGGACTTTCTTATCCGCGAAAAGCTCCTTACTGCCCGTGGTGAAGTCGGTGAAGCGCGTGCCGACGGCGATGACGAGATCACACTTTCTCACGAGTTCGTTCGCCGCCGAATTTCCCGTCACGCCTATGCCGCCCGCGTTGAGCGGATGGGAAGAGGGGATCGCGCTCTTTCCCGCCTGCGTTTCGGCAAAGGGAATGTTGAACTCCTCGCAAAAAGCCCTTGCCGCCTCTCCCGCCTCGGAATATCTCACGCCGCCGCCCACGATGAGCAGGGGCTTTTTCGCCGCCGTTATCGCGGCGACGCCCTCGTCCAACTCCTCTTTCACGGGCAGGGGGCGGGTAAGCTTATGCACTCTTTTGGCGAAAAACTCCTCGGGATAATCGAAAGTTTCCCCCTGAACGTCCTGAGGCAGCGCGATGACCGCCGCTCCCGTATGCGCGGGATCGGTCAAGGTGCGCATCGCGCCCGTGAGCGCGGACATTATCTGTTCGGGACGGGCGACGCGGTCGAAAAAGCGCGCCACGGCGCGGAAGGCGTCGTTCGTGGTCACCGTGGGCGAATAAAGCTGCTCTATCTGCTGCAAGACGGGATCGGGCTGGCGGGAAGCAAAAGTGTCGCCGCAGAAAAGCAAAAGCGGGATATTGTTCGCCGTCGCCGTTCCCGCCGCGGTGACCATATTCGCCGCTCCGGGACCTATCGAGGACATACAGGGCAATATCTTGCGCCTGTTATGCTGCTTTGCGTAAGCGATCGCGACATGCGCCATGCCCTGCTCGTTCTTGCCCTGATAGACTTTGAGCGAATGCTTTGCCATGGAGAGCGCCTCGCCCACTCCCAGCACGCAGCCATGCCCGAAGATGGTGAAAAAGCCCTCGACGAACTTCTCTTCCCGTCCGTCTAAGCTCACATACTGATTGTCGAGATATCTGACTATCGCCTCGCCGAGGCTGAGCTTTATCGTCTTTGCCATTTTATTCCTCCCAATGCTTGAAGCGCGGATCGACGTTGCGCGTCTTGTCCCAGGGATCGCCGTCCAGATGCCTGATCATCCAGCAGCAGTACATGGGATAGCCGGGCGCGGTCACCTGAACGTGCGTCTTGCCGCCGGGGAAGCAGCCCGCGCTGCCGTCCTTGATAGTGTAAGCGTCCTCGCCGATAAAGCAGGCGCCGAAGCCCTCGGGGGCGGGGAGCTTATAATAGTAAACTTCCGGCTGGGGGTGAGAGTGAGGCAGATAGCTCCACCATCTCCCCTGGCGGGCGATCACCTCGCCCACGACCAGGTTGGAATAAGGCGCGTTGGAATAGTCAAAGACCGTGTTGACGTCCCTGACCGCCGTGTTCTCCCAAAGCCCTTCGCAGGAAGTGGAACGGATCACGTCCTCTTTGGCGTAAAACTTGGCGGGGAAGACCTTTTCGTTGAGCGTGGCGAGATAAATTATCTCGCTGTCCGTGAGCGCGGTCACCGAGATCGCCGTGCCCTTGCAGACATGGATGGTCAGGGGCAGATCGGTATAGACGTCGCTCCTTGTCGCCCTCTCGCGGATCTCGCCGCAGGAAAAGACCACTTCGCCCTCGGTGAGCAGCACGCATATCTCCTTGTCTTTTTTCATGAACCGCCTGCGCGTGCCTGCTTTCATCCTTATCACCCTGATGTCCATGAGCATGTCGCCGTTCCTGCCGCCGATCGTGCAGATCTTCTTGACGCCGTTTTCGTCGAATTCGGGATATAAAAACGCCATATTTCCTCCTTATCCGCGCGCGACCATGTCGCCGTATATCTTTTTCTCGTCCGCGATGAATTTTTCCAGCTCCGCCATGGTGGGCATGAACTCCGAGCAGCCGTGCGCCGCCACCAGCATGGAAGCCGACGCGCTGCCCATTTCCAGGCAGTCCATGATGTCCCTGCCCTTAAACAACGCCGCCAAAAACGCCGAGCCGTAGCCGTCGCCGCCGCCGAAGGACTTGAACGCCTTGACGGGGAAGGGCTTGATGTTATAGCTCTTGCCGTCAAAGGTATGGGCGGTCGAGCCCTCTTTTCCGTGCTTGATGATGACTATCTTCGCGCCCTTTTGCGTCCAATATTTCGCCGTCTGCTCGTCCGTTGCGCCGGGCATATAGACGCTCTCGGTGAGGTCGTATTCCTCGCGCGAGCCCATGATGACGTCCGCCTTTTCGGCAACGGCGGTATAATAGACGGAGATCTCGTCCTTGTTTTTCCAATTATAAGGGCGGTAGTCGATGTCGAATATCACCCTCGTGCCGCACTTTTTCGCCAGCAGCACGGCTTTGAGCGCCGCCTCGCGCGACGGGCTTTGCGCCAGCGCCGTCCCCGAAATAAGCAGAGCCTTTGCCGAAGCGACATACTCCTCGTCCACGTCCTTGGGCTCGAGCATGAGATCGGCTATCCCGTCGCGGTACATGAGAATGCTGCTCTCCGTGGGAGAGAGAATCTCGGTGAAGGTAAGCCCGAGCTTTTCGCCGTGCTCGGCTTTGGTAATATGCGAAACGTCGATGCCCTCCGCCGCGAAAAATTCGGTGACGTATTCGCCGAATCTGTCGTCCGAGACCTTGCCGATAAAGCCGACCTTGCCGCCCAAACGCGCCAAGCCGACCGCGACGTTGGCGGGAGAACCGCCCAAATATTTGCGGTATTCCCTGCTTTTGCTCAAAGGTTTGAAATAATCGAGGGGATTAAAATCGATCGCGACCCTGCCCAAGGCAATGAGGTCGAACGCTCTGCCCTCTTCAAAAGAGATATAATTCATAATTTCCTCCCGCTCGCGGGGGCACGCGCCCGCCGCTTACATATGTAATAATAATATATTTGCGGGCAAAAGACAATGTTAAATATATTCTTTACGGAAATAATTCCCTTTTTTGTCCATAAACAAATAAGAGTAAAAAAGCGCACTTTGCGCATATAGACGCGATTTTCGCAAAAAAGCCGAAAAAAGAGTAAAAATAAGTGAAAGAAGAAAACGGGCTATGTAAAAACGCTCCCGCAGAGCCTTGGAGAAAAGCGGTGAGCGAATATTATTCATAATTTTCAGATTATACTTGCAATTATTATAATTTCGAGTATAATATAGATATAGACATTTCGGAGGTGCGCCATGCAAAAATTCGTTGACCGCTCAAAAGAGATAGAGGCTTTGGAAAAACAATATGCGGCAACCGGCTCCGCCCTCGTCGTTGTTTACGGAAGGCGGCGCGTCGGCAAAACCGCGCTCATTGCGGAGTTTTTAAAGAGGCACTCCGACTCCCTTTACTTTCTCGCCACCGAAGAATCGGAAGCGCAAAACCTCAATTATTTCAAGGCTCAGGTTGCCGAGTTCACGGGCAACGAGCTTTTGACGACCGCAGCCGTGGATTGGCTCACCGTTTTCAAAACGCTGCTCGAGCACAAAACAAAAACGAAAAAGATAATCGTTTTTGACGAGTTTCAATATATCGGTCAATCCAATTCTGCGTTTCCGTCCGTAATGCAAAAGATTTGGGATACGTTGCTCAAAGACGCGAACGTCATGCTGATATTGTGCGGCTCTCTCGTGTCATTGATGAAGTCTCAGACGCTCGACTATTCTTCTCCTCTTTACGGCAGGCGCACGGGGCAGATCAGGCTCAAACAGATCCCGTTCGCTCACTATCACGAATTTTTCGAGGGGCGGACGAACAATGAGCTGCTGCCGTTTTATGCGGTCACGGGCGGAGTTCCGAAATATATTGAAACTTTTCGCGGCTATACGGATATTTACGAAGCGATCGAGGAAAACGTACTCAATTCGCAAAGTTTTCTCTATGAAGAGCCTTTCTTTCTGTTGCAAAAAGAGGTAAGCGAGATAGGCAGTTATTTTTCGCTCATCAAGGCGATCGCGGCGGGCAACCGCAAGCTTGCCGACATCGCTGCGAATTTGGGCTTGAAACAGACGGGACTTACCAAATATTTGAAAGTGCTGACAGATCTCGACCTTATCGAGCGCGAAGTTCCGGTGACCGAAACCGCTCCCGAAAAGAGCAAGAGCGGACTTTACCGCCTCACGGACAACTTCATCGCCTTTTG
>DVNJ01000013.1 GCA_018714485.1 Candidatus Caccalectryoclostridium excrementigallinarum
CGTGACGCTGCACCCAAATAAAGTTTAATTCCTGCCACCGAAAATCACACTTTTCGGTGAGCGCACTTTGAGCAAGGCGGCTGCCTTGCACGAAGCGTAGCGCAGGCGTTCACGGCAAAGGCGAGCCGCGCTTTCGCGCAACTCGCCGTGAAAAAAGGGGAAAACAGCAGCGGAGCGTGTCGGGTTTTCCCCTCAAGCAAGTAAAAAATCAAAAGGCGGAAAAAGCTCGCAGCTTTTCCCGCCCTTTTCCTTTTGATTTTTTACTTAATCACATAAAGTGATACCCTATCCAATTCGCGATATTGATCGGTATCAATCTGATCTTCATGCGGAAGAGGAAGTCGGCGAACTTGCTCTGTTTGGGCTTGATCCCGGCGATGCTGGTGACGCTGATCGCCTTTTTCGCCTGTTCCGCGCTCGTGCCTTCGGGCAGGGGGATGGTGACCGTCTTGCTCTCGCCCGCGACGAGGTCGAAATAGTTGTCCGAGAAAGGTTCGGAAATGCCCTTAGCGAACAATTTGACATAGCGCGCGTATTTTTTCGCCTTGACGGTGACGATCGCCTCACCCTTTTGCACGGCGACGTCGAGCGAAAGTTCGGGGTCGGGAAGGGCGAGTTTCTTTTCCGCCTTAAAGAGCACGGTGCGGCGGCAAAGCTCTTTTCCCTCGGCGTCCAAGAGCGAATATTGCAAGACGCAGTTATGGCGGCAATGTCGGAGCCGGCTCTTGATGTCGGGAGAGCAGACCTTACGCGCGGAGGCGGCGGGGCAGTCGGCGACGGCTTTACCCGAAGAGAGCTTTTTGCCCTCGAACGTGCTCAGCGTGTAGACGATATGACCCTTGAAGGGGGCGTTTTTGTCGTTGATGACGTGAAGTTCCACGCCGTTTTTGCTCTCGCAGGCGCTGGCGGTGAGTGGCGCGTTGAAGTGCCGCGCCGTATATTGCAGCGCCTTATAGCCGCCGAGGTAATCTATCGACGCCCAGGAAAGCACGGGCCAGCAGTCGTTGAGCTGCCAATACATGCTGCCGTTGCATCTGCCGCGGTTGCGGCGCCAATGTTCGGTGGCGTCGCGCACGCATTCCGACTGAACTATCTGCGAGAGATAGACCGTGTCCTCGAATTTGGCGGGCAGGCGGAAGCGCGTGGAAGTATAATAAGCTATCTTGCCGTTGCCGCTGGGGCATTTTTGATGCGCCTGCATGACGGGCGAGGTCAGATCGAGCTGATCTTCGGGGCAGAAATAGCGAATGGTGTTCATGTCGGGCATGGATTCGAGCCCGAACTCCGAGCAAAAGCGCGAAAAACGCTTGCGGTAATAAGTCAGCGGCTGCAAGCCGTGCCAGACCGTCCACATATGCACGTCGCCGTGCGCGTCCGAAATGATGCCGTCCATATATCCCTTGCCCACGGGCGAGCCGGGAATGAAGGGGGTGACGGCGTCCGTCTTTTTCAACTCTTCGGGCAGGATATGCCAGAAGAACTTTTCCGTCCAATCGCGCAGCTTGGTGTAAGGCAGCCAGCCCGCGCTCATGGTCTCTATCTCGTTATTGCCGCACCAAAGCGCCAGGCAGGGGCGGTTTCTCAGCCTCTTGGCGTTATATTCCACCTCTTTGAGCACGTTCGCGCGGAATTCGTCGTTATAGAAGGGATAGGGATTGCAGGCGAACATGAAGTCCTGCCAAACGAGTATGCCTTCGCGGTCGCAGATGTCGTAAAATTCGTCCGTTTCATATCTGCCTCCGCCCCAGACGCGCACCATGTTCATATTGGCGCGCTTGACTGCGCCGAGCAGTTTTTCGTAAGTTTTGCTATTCACGCGCGTGAGCAGGGCGTCGGGCGGGATATAGTTCGCGCCCTTGATGAAGAGCGGCACGCCGTTGAGCACAAAGCAGAAATTCGTGCCCCATTCGTCCGCGCTCCTGTCGAGCTCGATCGTGCGCAGTCCTATCCTGCGCTCGAAGACCGCTTCGCCGCCCTCTTGTCTGAGCCGCACCCTGACGGTGTAAAGCGGATGGCTGTCGCTTATGTCGTGCGTCCACCAAAGCTGAGGTTTTTCCACCTTGAAAGCCGCGCTTGCCGCGCTCGAAGCGGGGAGGGTGACTTCGCTCATGTTCTCGCCCTGCGGCGAGATAAGCGTCACGACGAGCTGCGCCCCCGCGGGGATATCGCCCGAAAGCGTTATTTGCGCGTCAAGAGCGACCTCGCCCTTTTCGTGCGTCTGCGTGACGTAAAGGTCTTCTATCCTCGCGCCGTTCCAAGCTTTGAGCATGATGTCCGCGCTTATGCCCACGGTGGGGATAAAGGGACCCCAGTCCCAGCCGAAGTGGCAGCCGGGCTTGCGGATATGCGGAATGCCGTTCATGCCGTTGCAGTTGCGCGGCATCTGATCTTTTTGCTGCATTTGGCGCAAAAATTCCGCGGGAGAGTAAAAATGTATCTCCAAGAGGCTGTCCTTGCCTATTTTCCCCGTCACGTCCGCCTCGAAGGGCAGGAAATAATTGTCGTGCGAGGCGATCTTTTCCCCGTCTAAATATACGTCCGCCAAAGTGTCGAGGCAGGAGCAGTAAAGGCAGATGTGCTCGAATGCCTCCATCTCTTCGGGCAGGCTTATCCTGCGCGAATAGACAAAATCCCTGTCCGCTACCCATGCCGTTTTGCTTTCGTTATCCTCCTTATACGGGTCGGGTATCAGATCAAGGCGCAGCAGATCTTCATATTGACTGCCCGGGACGACGGCGGGATAGCTCTTATCCGCGCCTTTTTCGCAAAATTGCCAACCGTCATTCAAATTTAAGGTCATCATATATATATAATAGCAGGTTTTTACCCGTCTTTCAATGCCTGCCGCGCAAAAATTCGCGTTTTCAGTAAGAGTTAAGTTTTTTGTTTAATAAACAAAAGCTCCTTGACATGCGCGAAATTGTTTGATAGAATAATAATATACGATTAAGATGAAATACTCCGCGCGCTTAGTTTTGCGTCGGATATGAATAGGGGAGGTTTTCTATGAAATGCAATAATTGCGGCAACGAAGTGACCGCGGGCAAGTTCTGCAACGTTTGCGGAGCGCCCGTCGTTTGTCCTTCATGCGGCGCGCAGATCAGCGCCGAAATGCGCTTTTGCAACAAGTGCGGCTTTAAGCTTGCCGCCGCGCCCGCTGCGGTAAAAGCGCCCGTCGAGGAAGCGCCCGCGCCCGCGGAACCCGTCGAGGAAGCGCCCGTGCCCGTAGCGCCCGTCGAGGAAGCGCCCGCGCCCGTGACTCCCGTCGAGGAGACGCCCGCGCCTGCGGAACCCGTCGAAGAGACTCCCGCGCCCGCGGAACCCGTTGAGGAGACGCCCGCGCCTGCGGAACCCGTTGAGGAGACGCTCGCGCCCGAGGCTTCCGTTGAGGAGACGCCCGCGCCCGTGACTCCCGTCGAGGAGACTCCCGCGCCCGTGACTCCCGTTGAGGAGACGCCTGCGCCTGCGGGATCCGTTGAGGAGACGCCCGCGCCCGTGACTCCCGTTGAGGAGACTCCCGCGCCCGAGGCTTCCGTCGAGGAGACTCCCGCGCCCGAGGCTTCCGTTGAGGAGACGCCCGCGCCCGAGGCTCCCGTCGAGGGAACGCCTGCGGAAGAAGCTGCGCCCGCGCCCAAGAGCGAGGGGATGCGCAAGCTCGTGGCTGTCGCGGATAAGGCGAAAGCCAAGATGGGCGAAAAGACGTACAAGGGGTTGGGCTTGTGGCTGCCTGCGGCGCTGCCCATCTTCTGGGGCGTGCTCATATTGCTGTTCTTGACGGCGAGCGCCGCTGATTTTGGCGGCTTCAGCGTGGCGACCGGTTACGGCGTCATGGGCGGCGAGTTGGGCGTCGGCGCCGCGATCGGCGCGGTCATGTGCCTCATCATCGCCTTGGCTTTTGTCGGCGTGGGCATATTCCGCATAATTTTGGCGGCAAAAGCGCCTCATTACATACCCAAATTCGTGATCCCGCTGCAACTTTCCCTTTACGGGGCGGTCTTCCTCATGTCCTGCGTGATGGTAGGCAGCATCAACACCGAGATGGGCGGCATGGGCGGAAGCGGTCCCGCGGGCAACTGCATTCTCGCTTTCACCATCGTCGGCGCCATCTTCGTGGCGGCGGGGATATTCCTTTTCAGGGGCGGCTTGGTGAACGAACTCGTCGCCGAGCGCCGCGCCGCCGCGCTCAAATTCAAGGAAGAGCAGGCTGCGCGTAAGGCTGCCTCCCTCGGGGCGGTCGCTGCGTCCGCAGCCGTTCTGCCCGCCGCGGCGGTCGCCGCAGGCGCGGGCAATGCCGCTCCCGGCGCGCAGATAGTCTATGTCAGAAGCGAGGGCGGCGAGGCGATGGAAGATAAGCTGTTCGGAAGCATTCCCGTCTCGAAAAAGATAATCAAATATCGTTGGTCGGGCGCGCTCGCCTCGATCATCTCCGTGCTGTTTATCGCCGTCGCCGGCGTTCTGCCGCTTTACAGCGTCAACGGCGCGAGCTATTCGGCGTTCTCCTTTGTTTACAGCATGTTTGCCGCGCTCGGCGAATCGACATCGCAAGCTTCCGACATGGGATCTACCGTGGGATATTCATGGCTGATGATGCTTTCCGTCCTGCCTCTCGCGCTGTCTTTCATCTTTGCGCTGCTGCATATGATGTTCGCGGTGAAAGACCCTTATTCGCAGCATCCCGTCTTCGGTATGTTCCATTTGTGGTTCACCATGGCGGCGACGGGCTTTACCATGTATGTCGTTCTCAGCGGTATCATGGCGGCGGCGAGCCTCGATCAAGTGGCTAATTTCGCCGCGGGCATAATCGCCATGATCCTCTTGGGCGTCGTCGCGATCGGCAGCATGATCGGCGTGCCTTTCTATATCGTCTGCGCGAGAACGGACGAAAACCGCTATCTCATCAAAAAGAGAAGGCTGCAACTCAAAGAAGACCCTTCGCTCGACAAGGGCAAGGTCAAAACGCATAAGATCTTTACGCTCGTCGTGGCTGTGCTCGCGGTGGTGCTGTTTATTATTTCCGCCTGCATGCCGCTCATGGTGGTGACGGGCAAGGGCATGAACACCTCGACCGCGAAGAGCATTTCCGTCGGTTCGAGCTATTCCGAAGTCGTTGCGACCTTGGGCGAGCCTTACGAGAGCAACTATTCGGGCGGATATACCTTTGCCTATTGGTACAGCAAGAACTATCTCAACCTGCTCAAAGAAGCGGAAGATCTCGAAGAGGAGATGGAAAATCTCGGCTTCGAGGATTGGGACAGGATAGAGGAGATCGAAAAGAGGCTGGAGGAGCTTTCAGAAGAAGCGGTGAGCATGGATATCAAGTATTACGACATGCGCTTTGAAGGCAGCGGCAACTCCGCCTCGCTCATCGATCTCGTCTTTAACAACTCTTCGCTCACCGAAGACAAGGAAGTCTCCGAGGGCTATTATTCTCCTTCGGGCTTTGACGAAGTCATCGTCTATATCACCTATAACGACGGCAGCTACGAGACCGCGCTTTACGAGACCTCGAACACTTACGGCACGGTGTCTTATTATTCCGCCTTCGCGGGAACGGTGAGACTGACGCAGTCTGCGGGCGTGCCGCAGGAGACGAACAATATCTATTTCGGCGATTATATGCTCGTGAACGACGGCAGCAGCGTTGTCCTGCAAGCCTCGGACAGCTATACTTATTCCGGCTCGCTCAGCTCCTATTATTTCAACGGTATCGACAGGGTGACGATAGGCAGCGACGTGAGGAATAACTCTTCCGTGCTTTCGATAATCAGCGACATAATCGAGCTTGACGTCATCGACGGGTTCGAAGTCGAGGGCGGCAGCTACTTCAGAGCGTCGAATAACGGCAGCCTCTATTCCTATTCTTCGAGCGGCAGGACGCTCTATTTCGTCAGCGAGAGCGACGCGCGCAACTTTGAAAGCTTCGCCTCTTCGAGCAATATCCGCACGATCGGCGAGTATGCTTTCATGAGCGTCGACGGCGTGTCGAGCATCGTCGTGCCTTCCTGCGTGAGTTCGATCGAGGACTATGCCTTTGCCGGATCTTCGCTCACGGGCGTGACCCTTTCTTCGAACGTGACGAGTATGGGCAGCAATATCTTCTATAATTGCTATTCCGGTACGGTAACGCTCAGCGACATGGCGAGCGCGCCGTCTGATTGGCCGAGCGATTGGAATAATTACGACAGCTATTCGAATAAGTGGAGCGTCGAGTCGGAAGTTGCATTGCGCACCGCGACCGTAACTTTATATCGTAACTATAACAGCAGCGACGGAACCATTATCGATACAATGACGGTCTCGGTGCTCGAATATCCCGAGATACCCACGAGAAACGGCTATGTATTCGCCGGTTGGTATAGCACTCGAAGCGCCAGCGGCTCGCCTTACGATTTCAGTCAGAATGTCGCCGAGGGCAGCAACATAACGCTCTATGCAAGGTGGATCAGGAACTACGGCAACACAAGTTCGCTTATCCCGCTCAACGGCAGCCTTACGGTAAGCGTTCCCAGCCGAAACAACAACAGCAGCACCAATTCGCAATATTATTATGCCTTTGTGCCGCTGACCTCGGGCACCGTGACCATCTATTCCACGGACAACAGCACCGACGTATACGGATATCTGTATCGCGGCAACGGCAGCAATAAAACATTGATCGATGAGGACGATGATGACGGCGGAGATAGGAATTTCCTTATCACTTACAGCAGCGTTACCGCCGGCAATATCTATTACATTAGACCCGCCGGATATAACAGCAACGCCACAATGACCGTGCATATCGAGATGACCATGCCCGCGGACGGCGGCATAGTCTATTGAGACGATGAGGTCTTTTCGAGGGATCGCGAAAGCGGTCCCTTTTTTATTATATGGATATTATCTTAACGCGCCCGCGCGCGGATAAGCGCCCAAACAAAACGAAAATTAAAGCATTGTAAATTTATCTCGCCGCCTCTTGCAATTATGCGGCAAATATGCTAATATATAATTCCCCCCTTGAAAGGGGAAGATAGCAAAAAAATGTAAAAAAACTTGTGAAAAATTGTTGACAGGCTTTTTTCGGTGTGCTATCATAATGAGGCTGTCTGAGAAAGACGGCGTGAACATTGACAACTGAACAGGAAGGAAAGGAAGCGTAATTCTTTTAGAAGGGAAATTTTGAAAGAAAGACGCTTAAACGAACGGATTTTCGGAAAGTAAGAGAAACCAAGAAAGAAGTCAG
>DVNJ01000014.1 GCA_018714485.1 Candidatus Caccalectryoclostridium excrementigallinarum
AGACGGGCGCGGTCAAGGAATGGGCGACGACCTCTTTCGAAGAGCAGAACAGCCACAGGCATCTGAGCCATCTCTATCTCGCCTGGCCCATGTTCGAAACGCAACATGACGAGCAGCTCAAAGCCGCCGCGATCCAAGCCGTGGAAAACAGAGCCAGCGAAAACGAAGCCAGCCATGCGCTCGTGCACCGCTCGCTCATCGCCGCCAGGCTCAACGACGCCGATGCGCTCACCGATGCGCTCAAAGGCTTGATGAACAGCATGATCTATTATGACAGTCTGCTCACCAACCACCACACCAATAAGGAGAGCGGCTATTGCACGGACTATGCCATCGGTTACACGGGCATAGTCAACGAAGCGCTCGTCTATTCGTATACGGGCGAGGTGACTCTGCTGCCCGCGCTGCCCACTTCGGGCTTTGCTTCGGGAAGTATCAAGGGACTGCGCCTGCGCGCCCGCGCCCTTTTGGAGAGCATGACCTGGACGGACGGCGGCGTTACCGCCACGATAAAGTCGGATATAGCTCAGACGATAGTCATATCCTGCGGCAAGGGCGGCGGAGAGCAGAGCGTGACTTTCGCCGCGGGAGAGAGCAAGGAGATCAAGTTCTCTTTCTGAAAAAAGCGATTTGAAAAAAGGGGCGCGTCCGTGAAGATCTCACGGGCGCGTCTTTACTTAAACTTTACAAAAATAAGCCGTCAAAAGTATACGCTTTTGCGCGCGTTGTAATATAATACCGTGTGAGGGAAAATTGTGAAATAAATCACAAAGGTTACTTATATGACCAAGGACCTTACGGCGGGAAAACCCTTAAAATCGATAATCTTTTTCATGCTGCCCATAATGATAGGCAACATATTCCAACAATTATACAGTATGGCGGACACGATAATCGTCGGGCAGACGATCTCGAGCCAGGCGCTCGCCGGCGTGGGCGTGACCAACTCCATGTCGCTTTTGATAATCGGGTTCGTGCAAGGGCTTACGTCGGGATTTTCCGTCAAGACTTCGCAGATGTTCGGCGCGCATGACGAAGAGGGAGTGAAAAAGTCGCTCGCCGCCTCGCTCGCGCTCAGCGCCGCGATCAGCGTCGCGCTCACTTTCCTCGCCGTCTATACGACCATGCCGCTTCTGCGCCTCATGGACACGCCCGAGGACATAATCGGCTATTCATATGATTATATCGTCGCCGTCTATTGGGGACTTGCGGCGACAGTCTTTTATAATCTCGGTTCGGCGATGCTGCGCGCGGTCGGCGACAGCCGCACTCCGCTCATCTTCCTCATCTTGGCTGCCGTGCTCAACGTGGGGCTGGACTTTCTCTTTATCATGCAGTTCGACATGGGCGTGGCGGGCGCAGGTTGGGCGACCGTACTTTCGCAGGCGATCTCGGCGGTGGGCTGCTTTGCGGTCATGTTCGCGAAGTTCCCCGTTTACCGCATCGGGTTCAAACACTTTGTTTCCAGCGTGAAATTTTATTTTCAGCATATAACGCTCGGTCTTCCCATGGCGCTGCAATTTTCCATCATCGCCGTGGGCATAATGGTGCAGCAGTCCGCGCTCAACTCGCTGGGAAGCGTGGCGGTGACGGCTTATACGGCGGCGAATAAGATAGACAGCATAATCAATCAGTCGCTGGCGGCGCTGGGCGCGGCGGTCGCCACCTTCTGCGGTCAGAATTACGGTGCGGGCAAATTCGACAGGATCAGGCAGGGCGTGAAACTTTCCATGATAGTGGGCGTGTTCTGTTCGCTGATAGGCTTTGCCTTCGTCGCGCTCCTGGCGCGTCCGCTCACCATGCTTTTCAGCAGCGAGATAACCGAAGAAATACTTTCTTATTCGCAGCAATATCTGATCTGGCAGGGAGCGATGTATGTCTTCCTTACCGCCATCTATGTCTACCGCAACGCCTTGCAGGGCATAGGAAAGAGTACGTTCGCCATGCTCGGCGGCGGCATAGAGGTGGTCATGCGCGTGCTCGCCTCGCTGCTCTTGACGCACGCGCTCGGCTATACGGGTATCTGCGTTTCCAACCCCGCGGCGTGGATAGGCGCGGACATCTTCTTCGTGATCTCCTATATGGCGGTCATGCGCTCGTTGCGCAGACATAAGGGCGTGGGAAAGACGAGCGACGAGCCTGTGGACGAAGACCATATCCTCATCGAAAGGGAGAGAGCCGCCCGCCGCGAACGCGCGTTGCCCGTTGAGGAGAAATTGGAAAAAGCGGCATAAAAGCGCTTGCATAAAAAAATTCCGCCCTCGGGCGGATATTTTTTATCCCGAAAAGACGGCGCCGCGAGCGCTCAAAATTTTTTGTCTTTATCTTGAAAAGATGGTGTCGAGAGCGCTCAAAACTTTTTCGTCGGGCGCGTCGAGCGCGACGCTCGCGCCGCAGTCGGAGGCGAACGCCGCCGCCTGATCGGCGTTGCTCTGCGAGCAGTCGATGCGTAAGATGGTTTGGAAAGAGGAAGAGAGCAGGCAGAACTCCGCCGCCCCGTCCAAGCTTATCTCATCGGGGGAGAGCAAGATCCCGTCGAGGAAGTTCACCCCCGTCATATTATCGCGGAAAATTTTCGCAAAGAAAGCGGACGTGTCCTCGCTGCGCTTGAAGGCGCCGTTGAGGCGCATGCTTACGAGAAGCTGGGAAGAAGAGCTGATAGACTTGAATTTTTCCGCAAAATCGCCCAAATAATATATGGTCGTGGCTTGCGCGTCTTCGTCCGCGATGTCGAGATGAATGCCCTGCAAGCCGAATTTGCCCGCCGCGGAAAGCAGGTTCGCCGCGGTGGCGCGGGCACTCGTGCGCAGCGCGGAATAGCGCATATGCGCAATGTCGGGAAGCCCGCTCGCCTCGGCGCTGTCAACGACGTCTGCCTGAGCTACGATAGCGGCACTCGGACTTTTCGAGGAGAGGAGAAGCGCTTTGAGCGCGCTCACCGCCGCGGCGAAATATCCCTCGCCCTCTTTGAAAGAGACCGTGCCGTAAGGGTCGTAAGCAAGCCCCGCGCGCATGATGACTCTTTCGGCGTTGTCGAAATAAGAGCTTTGATAGCCGCCCGCCAAGAGCTTTTCCGCGTCGGCAAAGACGGTCATCTTTTCGCTTTGCGCGGGAGCGTAATAAAGCCCGAGCGAATCAACGCTCCATTTGCCCTCGCTCTTCACGGAAATATCTATCTTGTCCGCGCTCACGCTTTGAAAGACCGCATAGCCGCTCCCGCCCGAATAAAAGACCTCGCCGTCCGCGCTCAAAGTGAAAGTCGCGTCCCCGCTTGCGCCGATGAGCGCGGAATTAAAGGTGCGCTTTTCGCTCAAGAGCAGGGAAAAGCCGCCGTCGCCCTCGCCCTTGCGTTCGGAGGGGCGGATGCTCTCGCCGCTCGCGGCGGCGTAAGAGGCGTCCGCCGCCAAGTCGGTATACCTCTCGGACAAGAGATCGTTGGGCGCTTTCGTGCATGCCGCCAGCACGGCGACGAGCACTAACAGGCATATTATAGCCACTATGACGATTTTCTTCATGGCTACATTATATATGAAATGCGCACGCGCTGTCAACCTTATAAATAAATAAAAGGAAAAATTGTTTCCGAGCGTCAAAACGCGTTTGACAGCGGGCTTTTGCTTTGCTATCATAGACATATGAAAACGGGCGACAAACTCTTTTGCGGCGACGGGCGGAGCGGCTTTATCGACAGGGCGCTTGCCTCGCCGCTTTATTTCGCGCTGCTCATCCTCTCCTGCGCGATCCCCTATATCTTCGGCGCATACGAGGTCGGATTTTGGCTTTGCGCGGTCTTTATGTCGCTCGCGCTCGTGCTCACGCGCAACATTCTGCCTTCCTTTGCCGCTTTTATCTTTTGCACCATCTCCGTGATCGAGCAATACGGGATCACCTATGAAGAGATCTTCGGCTATGCCGGCGTGCTCGCGGTGGTCATACCCGCGCTCATCTATCATATTTTTCGTTATCGCAAGGGGCGCAGGGGATATAAGCCCGGGAGAATGTTCCTGCCCCAGGCGGCGGTGTCGGCGGCGCTGTTGCTCGGCGGCGCGGGGAGCATAAGCGCGGAGGAATATTTCGCCCTTTCGCCCGCCTATTACGTCTTGTTTTTGGGCGTGGCTTTGCTGGCGATAATGGTCTTTTGCGACTGCGATCTTCCCTTTGACAGAGGGTACGTCTCCGCCTATATCGCCGACGTGCTCATCGCCGCGGCGGCGCTTTTCTCGCTCATGTGGCTTATTGCCTTTTTGAAGGACGGCGGGAGCGAATTTCCCTATCGTCAATGGAAGAACAACGCGGGTAATTTCATGCTGCTTGCCATGCCGCTCACGCTTTGGCGCGGGATAAGCTCGCGGATAAAGGCGGCGCACCTCTTCTTTGCGCTCTTGCAGCTCGCGCTCGTCTTTCTCTCCGGCTCGCGCGGATCCACGCTGATTATGGCGCTCATCTTTTTGCCCTCGTTGATAACTTATTTTGTCTTTATGAAGGACAGGGCGCGCCTTTTGACCGAAGCCGCGCTGCTTGCGGCGGCGTTTTTCGTCTTTGCGGCGCTGTTTTTGCTTGACGGCGCGAAAAAGCTCGTCGACTTCATCGAGAATATGGACATCTTTGACGGCAACGGCAGGGAAGAGCTTTACGAAGTGGGGATAGAGAACATCTTCTCCCATCCCTTGTTCGGCGTGGGGATAGGTTATCGCAACGACGAGGTCTGGCAGCTCAATGACATGGCGGTCTTTTGGTATCACAGTACGCCTATTCAGATCTTTGCCTCCATGGGCGCGCTCGGCGGCGCGGCATATCTTTGGCAGCTGATCGCCCGCCTGAAACTCGTGCGCCTTAACGCCTTTTCTCTCTCCGTCCTCTGGGGATTTTTGGGCTTTGAAGGTTATAGCTGCGTCAACACGGGCGACTTTACCCCTCTTCCTTTCGCGCTCCTTGTCGTCATGCTCTTTCTCGTCCTCGAACGCTATAATTGCGACTTGCCGCGCCTTGACGAGGGCGAAGGCGTAGACTTTGTGCGCGCTTATTGATTGCAACCGCCGATTTTTGTGTTATAATATGCATATGAGTAAGAAGGTCGTGGTCGGATTGAGCGGCGGCGTGGACAGCGCCGTCGCCGCATATCTTTTGAAAAAGCAGGGCTTTGAAGTCGTGGGTCTTTTCATGCGTAATTGGGTGGAAGAGAGCGAGGACGGAGCCTGCACGGCGGACGAGGATTTTTACGACGTGCGCCGCGTCTGCGGCGTCCTCGACATTCCCTATTACGGCGTGGATTTCTCCCGCGAATATTACGATAGGGTATTTAAGCACTTTTTGAGCGAATACGAGCGCGGCAGGACGCCCAATCCCGACGTGCTTTGCAACCGCGAGATAAAGTTCGACGCTTTTGCCGATTATGCCCGCGGCATGGGCGCGGATCTGATCGCCACGGGGCATTACTGCCGCTGCGAAAGGCGCGAGGACGGCAATTATCTGCTGCGCGCGGCGGACGAAAACAAGGATCAGACTTATTTTCTCAATCAGGTGACGGGCGCGCAGCTTCAAGACGTGATCTTCCCCTTGGGCGGGCTTTTGAAAGACGAGGTGCGCGCGATCGCCGCCGAGGCGAGACTGCCCGTGGCGAAGAAGAAGGACAGCACGGGCATATGCTTTATCGGCGAGCGCGATTTCCGCAAGTTCCTCTCGCAATATCTGCCCATGCAGGAAGGGGAGATAAGGACGGAAGACGGCAGGTGCGTCGGGCGTCACCGCGGCGTTTTTTATTATACCTTGGGTCAGCGCAAGGGTCTCGGCTTAGGCGGGATCAAGGGCGGCGCCGAGGGAGCGTGGTTCGTCGTGGGAAAGGACGTGAAAAGCAACGTGCTCTATGTCTCCCAGGGCGACGAGAGCAGGCTCTTTCACGATCTCATCGAGTGCGACGAGTTCAACTTTATCCCGCATGCGCCTAAAAACGCCGTTTTTCGCTGCATGGCGCGCATCAGGCATCGTCAACCGCTTTTCCCCGCGACGGCATATATTCTCGAAAACGGCGGCGTGCGCGTGGAATGCGACGAGCCGCAGCGCGCGGCGTGCGCGGGGCAATATGTCGTGCTCTATGACAAAGAGGTCTGTTTGGGCGGCGGAGTCATGGAGAGAATAGGCGACAAGTGACGCCCCGCCCCGAAGAAGAGGGGAAATATCGAAAAATTTATCGTATTTTCCGCAAAAAATCGTTGACACGCCTTTATTCGTATGCTAATATAATAAGGCTGTTATCAAGACGGCGTGAACATTGACAACTGAACAGGAAGGAAAGGAAGCGTAATTCTTTTAGAAGGGAAATTTTGAAAGAAAGACGCTTAAACGAACGGATTTTCGGAAAGTAAGAGAAACCAAGAAAGAAGTCAG
>DVNJ01000015.1 GCA_018714485.1 Candidatus Caccalectryoclostridium excrementigallinarum
AGTGAATTGTCAAGTTAAGTGCAACACTTTTTGTAATTCCTGCTCAAACAAGTCTGCCGGAGTTTGGAAGTTCAGCACTTTCTTCGGTCTGTTATTTATCTTTGCCACGTTTTGTGCAAGCGTCTTTGCACTCACTCTTGCGAGATTTCTGCCCTTAGGGTAGAATTCCCGCAAGAGCCCGTTCAGGTTTTCGTTCGTTCCTTTTTGCCAGGCGCAGTACGGATCGGCAAAATACACGTTCGTTTTCAGTTCCTTTTCTATTTCCTGCCATTTAGCAAACTCTGAACCGTTATCTGTCGTTATGGTTTTCACTGTCCCTTCGGGGTATTTACCCAACGTTTTTATCACTGCTTGTTTAACCGCCTGAGCCGTCTTATTTTCCGCTTTTATCACTATATAATATCTTGTTTTTCGCTCCGCCAGCGTTACAAAACACGCTGTTGATTTTCCCAGCCCGGATACCACCGTATCTATTTCCCAATGCCCGAATTCTTTTCTCTTGTATACGCTTTTATCTCGTTTTCGTATGGATTTGCCCTTATTCCGAAGCTTACCGCGCGTTTCTTTTCCGTGCATGCTTTTGCCTTTTCGTCTAAGGACTTTTGCGTTTCCGTTCACCAGATATCCTTGATATATCCACCTGTATATCGTTTTGTATGACGGCATTTTCATTCCGCACGGGGTATACGTTATTTGTTCCGGCGACCACGTTGCTCGCAGTTTCTCGTCTATGTATTCGAGCGTAGCTTTATCCCAAAACACACCCCTGTGACAATATGACTTACGCAAGTTGCTCTTCTTTTGCGCCGTATGCGGATAATATGCCGGCTTGCAGTTCATATACGTCTTGTTCCGCATTATCTCTCGTGATATAGTGCTTACGTTACGTCCGAGCAGCTTTGCTATTTTTCTTAAACTATTGCCTTCATTATAATATTTTCGTAGACAACAGCGCTCTTCTATGCTAAGATGTGTATAGTTCATACATTAACTCCTGTCTTTTTATTTTTTTTGCTAACTTCATTATACAGCAGTTTTTGTATGAACTCTTTTTTTTGTTAAAGTGTTGCACTTGAAAGTATAATTCACCTCGCGTGCAGCTCGGATATGCTTTCAGCATATCCGAGTTTCGAAGACCTCTCTCTCCGCCGCCAATATAGTATATAACTATTAAAAAAGACAACCATTTAAGGCTGTCTTATGCTTGGCGGAGCGCATGTAACGTAAATCGAATTTTAACAATTAAGACTCTTACAAGAAAATATACATCATTTCTATTTGATAACAACGAGACATTCGTATTTTACACAAATATAACACTGCCATCTGTTTGAACTAACATGTGGTTTTTAGATAAACAATCACCTTATAGTAATGATAGTTGCTCTGTTAATTTTGCATCCATTTTACTTACAAAATCTTTACAAATCGCAGCATATAGATTGATATCGTTAATTGTCACACTAGGAGTTGCATCATCATGTATTATTTGATGTCTCATTGATATAATTTTATTGATAGTGTCATATATAGAAAATGATAGTGATGTGGTTATTCCTGCCATAGTGGTGTGCTGCTCGTAGTCTGGTAAATTTTTAATTATATCTGGAAAACCAACTTTTTTATACGCATCTTCAAAAGCTGTTGTCCCATTGTTTGATATTGATACTACTAGCTCATTTTTATATATATTTTTTAATATATATTTTGCATCCCAAATTAATGAAAAAACCTTTGCTCTATCTTTGCATTTGTCATCATTTACATATTTCTCAACTGTTTTGTCTTTCACCTTTAGAAGTTCATTTTTGATTAGCTCAACAACTAACTTTTCTGGCAGTTGTTCCTTGGATAAGCCTTTTGATAACAAAGCGTCTAAATATTCGTTTGTACTATCCTTTACATACTTTTCCAATTTGGCACAGAGCAACAATATTATCACCTTAAAGTATACTTTATCATGTGATATATCAGTTTTAGACTTCACATTGAGATATGTCACTTCACTAATACTATTATCAAAATTTTCTTTAGCCTGCATCTTTCATGAGTTCTCCTAAGCACCGCCTAAATGTAGATATACGGCTATTGAGTACTTCAGTATTGCCTGTCGCCTTGTCAATTGATTTCACGAATGTTAAATCATTTAAAAGAGAAGTTACTAATGATACTATTTCATCTTTCTTAAGTATTAAATTTGATAAAGAATACTCCTCAAACCCAATCATTACACATTCAAATAAGGCGGCATTAACTTTTGTTGATTTATCGTTTTTCTTAAAAGCCAATTCGCCAAAAATATTATAGGCCTTTTCAATTTGGGTTTCAAATTTTACCCTTACTTCATTTAAAAATTCGTCTGTGTCGTTTTGGTGACTCTTCATATATGAATTTATAAGATTTTTTATTCTTCCATCGTAATTTTGGATTGCATTTTTTGCTTTATCAAAATGTTCGGATACCGCAAGATAGCGCAAGATTAATTCATTGGTTAACATCCTATCGGTTTTTACCGACATTATTTTTTGAGTAAAAGTGTTTGTTTTTACTATATCTTTTATTAAATTATTTAGCTTCCCGCGATATAGGCAATTTCTTAACTCTTGCTCATTCAGCTTAACAGCACCAGTATTTAATCGCATAAATATATCAAACTGAATATTTGGATCTGAATCATTCTGCAGAACTATGACCCTAAGTTCTCCTCTATCTAAACGTTTTTGGGCGGATTCTTCAAGCTTTGAGTATTTAAATCCATTTAGCTCTTCTAAAGTTTCTAATCCAGCTAATTTGAATTGGTCATCATAAAATCTTTTAAGGGAAAAAAGTCTTTGTAAGCCATCGACTATAATCCATTTGCCCTCTTCATCTTCAGAAGCATATATTACAGGTATAGGAATATTCAGGAGTATTGATTCGACCAACGATGAAGCTTTGGTGTTACTCCAAACGTAATTTCGTTGGTAATCAGGATCGAGTATTACCATGCCAGAATCAATCTCACCAACTAAATCTTTAACCATACGATCATAAGGTTTAATAAAAAGCTTACGCTGCATTTTTTCAGTAGATTTTTCCATTATTATCCTCCTATTTGTTAGCTAATTGCCTAATATTAGTGACTGTTGAGATATTATGTATAAACTCTTCAGTTGTAAAAGTCAAAATATCCACATTATACTGATATTTAGAATATCCTGCCATATACTTTGTATCAGCATGAATAGTGGGTGCAACTAATAGAGAAACCACGATTTTATCGGGATATTTAGTGACCGCCTCCTGTAAATGTCGTGTGATTGCTGGCATTTCCATAGTTGCTTGAGTCCTTGCCGTAATCAAAGTTACTTCGACGAGTGGATTGCAATCCGTATCGAAACATTCAATATCGGCTAACCCACCCGATGCAGTGAAGGTTGGTAAGCCTTCGTCATCAACATGATAATTAGGACAAACCGTCAACCCTTCAAAGTTCTGTTTTAATGCGATACTGGTTAAGAATTCAAATCTTGTGGGTTTATCAATAATCCTCAGTACGGGATTACGGCTTTCACCTCTTTTGCTACAAACGATAAGCAATTCGTTGAAAATTTCCTGTTTATCATAGTTTGTCGCCCACTCATTGAGGGTTCTTGTTCTAACATCATTGATGTTCTCTTCCTGAATGGTGGTAGTGGCCAGAATATGAGCGTCAATCGAGCCCATATACCTAAAATAATCTTCTTTGGAGGCATATCGGGTATAAGTACTATAATTTTCTAATATGTAGTTAATTTTATCTGCTTCAAATTGGTTAAAATCCAAGAAGCGACCATTACCTCTGAGAGAGATTATACCTGTAATACGCATCTTGCGTATAAATTCATCAACAGCTTCGCCTGTAATCTGCTCAATTTTAAAGCGTTTCTTTTTATCTTCACCCGCACCTAACAGTTGTAAGCATTCATCATAAATGACTTCATCGCTATAATTGTAGCCATACTGAGCGCGTAATTCTTTGATTGTGCGGTAAAGCCGTTCAGCATCGTTATCAGGCCAGCAAATTATGAGCGATAATTCGCTTCTTAATATACCTGCATCGTTTTCGTCAGGATCTTCCTTCAAAAGTTTTATAACCTGAAGCAAGAGAACGAGCGGGACATTATCATTTGCATTCTTTCTGAATGGATTACTTGTCTGATATTTCATCAGTGCATTCAAAAAGACATTCTGTATCTTTGAATCGTTGGCGGGAACTTCATTAAAAGCATCTATCAGCATGTGTCCCGTTTGGGAGATTATAATTTGCTTACCCATTTCATAATAGATAAAGCCGAACTCCATAGACAGCTTGTACCAAGTGTCAAATCGAGAACCCCATCCTTTTTCAAAGCCAGCTTCTTTATGGTCTTGCGGGCTATTTGCTATAATGTCTTCAATTTGTTCACGAGTAAAAGAAAGGTCATCGCTTTTATAAATCCTTTTATATTCTGGCACTTTCATTTCATACTTTTCGGTATAGTACAATTTTGCCATAATTAAATTAACCGCAACCTCGTGAATAATATCGCTCGTTAAAACATGACCTTCATACGGTAAAATACAATTTAAGAACGCCGCTATACGAGCAGGGTTACGCATGGTGGTAGAGAATGAAAGTGGTTTGTATTCCTTTCGTCTTTCTTTTGCCATAAACACCTCAATAATTTTTTACAAGAATTTCGTAAGTATCCTTTTCACTATTGTCATTAAAACTTATATAATTACTCTGAATACGCACGATATTATATTTTTGCGCCCAATAATTGAACGTACCGTTATATTTCTTTCTGTGCCATAGTACGTTTGATACGGCAAAACGTATATGCCGTTCGTTTAATTCATCGAGGACTTTAATAAGACGCATTTCGCTATCTTCGTTCCACAACTTGTTATATTCACTGAATGTAATAAGATATGGCGGATCAAGATATACAAAATCTCTTTCAGTAAACTCAAGTGAATTGAGGAAATCTTCAAAATCCATGCTGAACAGAGAGATGTCTTTATCTTTTACATACTCAAAATATGAGTTAAGCGCATCGACCACATTTTCGTTGAAATCTACATTCCCTACGGGAAGATTAAAGTCGCCTTTCCCATTAAAACGCAACATACGGTTAAACCCATAAATCAGTAGCAGATAAAGGAGCATCATATTTGTCTTATCAGCATTGAAATCTGTTCTTAATTGCGTATAAGCATCTTTGTTATATTTGGCAAAATAAGTTTTAGGAAATTGAGTGTGCAATTCTTTCGGCACACTCTTTCCCATGTATGTGGCGGATAGGTCATACTTGTTTATAATTGTATTGATACTATCCCAGAACTCAGCTTGATTCTTGCTATAAGCTATGAGAAACTTATGCAATGAAATCATATATGAATCAATGTCATTCAGGATATATTGATTTGCCTTAGTATTTAAGAAAACGCTGCCACCCCCACAAAAAGGCTCAACAAACTTGTCAATATCTTTAGGAAAATTATCTTTTAGCTGCGGTAGCAACTTGAATTTATCTCCAACGTAGAAAAACGGTGAACGACGAAACTCTGTTTTTACTGTTACATTCTTTTTCATTTTAATTAACCTTAACTAAAAAGATAAATTCTTTATGTTCCGTAAAATCTGTTTTGCCGGCATTAAAAAAGGAATGTTCCTTTTCGAAACAAGTCAGTTCACCTTTGGTTTCCAGCACATCTTTTATATTGTCAAGCGTCATCTTGTTTCGTGATGAGGTGCTTTTTGAGGCATAAGTGTTATTATAAGAAACAACTATATACTTGCATTGCAAATCAAGTATTAAATCAGCAAAAGCTTGGAGGGCACCATTTCGGCAATACTCGCTCATATTCTCAGGTTCTGGCTTAAACGCTTCACCATATAGTTTTGGCTTTTTCCAAGTTGTCAAGTTTTCTAAGACATGATAAAAACGGCTGTATTGTCTTGAATTATAAGGCGGATCAATATAAACGATATCAACGCTCAAAGATTTTGCTAAAATATTTGCGTCTTCACGGTGAATTTCGATTTCTGCCGTTGTGGTGTATGGGGAAATTAGGTCAAACCTGAAAGTATCAGGTATATTATGACCTTTTATATAAGCGTCATAATGTCCGACAGTGTTTGCCGCTTTATCTGCAGAGTATAAAAGTGAGGCAATCAAAATAGCCCGTTCTTTTTCATTAACATCACTTATAGAATCAATAACATCTCTTATTGCTCCAATATGTAATGCATCGGCATAAGAGAAAAATTTATTGCCATAATTTATAGAAGCGTAGTTATCTTTAATAGAAGAGATATCAATATTTTGAAACTGAGTTTTATAGCCATTTATCTTATTGACATCGAAAGGTTCTTGCAGAAAGAAGGCCTTATAGATAATTTCATTTGAATAAAGGAAGTCGTTGATGACGACCTTTTGCATGCTTTTTATTGCGTGTTGAGCTATTATCCCTGTACCGGCAAAAATATCGCAAAATGAACTTCCTGTGCAGTTGCTATTTGTTAACTCAAAAATCCAATCAGCAAGCTTAAATTTGCTTCCTGTATATCGCCTATTCCATATTTCAAAAGACATGCTTCTTCGCTCCTATTATTATCTACATAAGTTTACTGTATTGATGGGGTTGGTCATATTAGGCATATGTTATTATTTTCCTGTTTCAATAATCTCCATGATATCTGCAATATCGCAATTTAAGGCAGTGCAGATTTTTACCAACATTTCGGTATTGACATTTTCATTTTTACCGAGTTTAGCCATGGTGTTGGTAGAGATTCCGGCCTTGAGTCGCAAATCTTCCTTCCTCATGTCCTTGTCAATAAGGAGCTTCCAAAGTTTTTTGTAGCTGATAGCCATATAATTGCACTCCAAAGGTATCGATTGAAATAATTATATCATAGCGTAGCGTAGATTGCAAGAAAATCTTTGCGAACACAAAAATTGGCAATTTTATTATTTGGCACCATGGAGTGTGCTTGGCATAGACGAGCGTATTATGAGCGGGCGCTGAAACTCGAGCCGCAGATGCTGATAAACGCCCTGGTAAAACAAATAACGCTGTACTACGACAAAATAATAATTGCATACAACAGTCCCGTAAGCGCCGGTCCCGATGAAAGGCGGGACTTTTCATTTTACGAAAAACAACTTAAAATGCCGTATGTGATACAAAACAGAGAGTATTACGGACTTAAAGATTTCAGACTTGTAATGCGTGTATAATACATATGCAGACGATTTATTCCACGGTGTTCTTGACCTGAGCCTCTCAGGAGCGTGTCGGTAGGCAAATAAACCGCCAACCGACAGCCCCAAAGAGGCTTTTCGTTTGCCTTTGGCAAGATAGCCTGACACACTCCTTTCTCACGTCAAGAACCTTTCGCGGCATAAAAAACTATTTAATGAATAACGAAACATCAATACAGTTAAGCGTTAATGCCATACTATGAACCTCATCTGAAAATCGTTTTGGATTTATAAGATAAGGTTTTTCTCTATAAAGATCATTATTATTTGATGTGGAATAGCGAAAATGTGAACCGTCATTATCCAAGGAATCCAGAACCTCGACTAATACAGAAATGCGTTTTATAAAACATTGCTCTCCCTCAAATATATAAGTTTTATTCTCTTTGACAAAGACATCCCACAATTCTTTAATATTATGTGTTGGTCCCTTAATCTTAATATTTGTCAATTCCAATGCATTTTTTAATGATAATTCAACTGCCTGTCTGCACAAGAATAAGAATGGAATCCAAACCGACCTTAACGAAACGATTTTAAGATTTTGGTTATATGAACCATTGTGTGAGGGATTGGAAAGAATATCTATAGCGTGTAAATATGATTGGACAATCTCAAACTTTGCACCGCTATACTTGAACTCATTTTTCATAATAGTAGAAGCCGAAATCAGTTCCCATCCGTTTGACCTATCTAAATCAATGCTGTTGCGAATAAAGTCCTCTTTTGTCGGGATATCATCGCTCGTTTTAATGCCGATAAACATAACAAATCTCCTATAAATTGGAATACCTAAATAATAGCAAAAGCAAATACTTTTATCAATAAAAAACCTAAACCAAACACTCTTGTATTCGATTTAGGTTTTGTTTGGCGGAGAGAGAGGGATTCGAACCCTCGGTACGCTTTTAACGTACACACGATTTCCAATCGTGCTCTTTCGGCCTCTCAGACATCTCTCCAAAGTAAGCGCATATAGAATAATAGCATATCGCGGCGAAACAGACAAGCAAAATGAAGCGAAAAATCAAAAGTCGCCCGATCGAATACATACGCGGCGGCAGAAAAAGGCGCGCGTTGCCTCGTTTGCTAATATCGCTTTTACGGCAGAGACTGCTCTCGCCCCTCTTGCTCGGCAAAAAATATACCCCCTCGCTCATTCGCACTTACGATATGTTCCCCCGCACCTTTCACGTCGAGACTCTGGTTTTGCTATGTCGAAAATAAGAGTAAAAATAAGCAATTTTAGGTCAAAAACTGCGGTTTTTGACCTTTTTTCATATACAAATTTTCTTATATCCATTTAAGCGATACGATGTCGGCGTAATTTTGGTCATGTTGCGGCACATAAAATTTGCTCCGTCTAGTATGAGTAGATATGTCAAATTTCTCTTTCGCGGCATTGCTGTGAAGCGACATCGCGGGGATCTCCTTGATTTTTAGAGAAAAATGTTGAAAAAGCTTTCGTTGATCGGTCGTAAGGCGGAGAAAGAGATTATATTTAAGGTATTGACTTCTGGTCGTGCCGGTGATATAATTCAAGCAAGGAGGAGAGAATATGTACGAAAAAATTACGGCTTATCTTGAAACTTTTTCTTCCGGGGCGGCACCCGAGGATAAAATCAAAGCGTTCGCTGCTGATTTCATGGAATCCGGACTGATGAATCCCAACGCCATGGAAGCGATGGGATCGCGCGTGATGGCAAGCAAAACAGCCTTGAAGAACGAAGCGCCTACGATGTCGGGCGAGGAGATCTGCGTCTGTCTTTCCGCGTTTGTTCAGCAGGATATGTTTATTCCAGGGATCTTGACCGATCTGGTATCTCAGGGGGTTATCCCGCAGATGCTCAAACGGTTGCAGGAATTGGATTCGTAACGGCATAACCGATAAAAAAGTCCGAAACGCAACGTTTCGGTCTTTTTTAAAACAATTTTTCGGCTCTTGAAAGGCTGAAAAGGCTGTGTTATAATGAATTGTGTTTCCGCTCCTTTTACCGCTCCCGCGCCGTGAAGCGGCGCGGGAGCGATAAAAGGTTCCGCGCGGCTTGACGCTGGAACAGCTTGCGGAGAAAACCCACCTCTCCAAGTCTGCTTTAGGGAGTTATGAGGGGGATAATCTCAAGGACATCAGCCATTACGCCCTTATTGAGTTGGCAAAGTTTTACGAAGTGACTGTTGATTATCTGCTGGGCCGTTCTCAAACAAGAAACCACCCAAACGCCGATCTTGCAGACCTGCATTTGAGTGATGATATGATATCTGTTGATGAAAAGATAAAGCGCGAGGCGGAAGTCCTTTTGAATCAGATGGGATTGACGATGACAGCAGCGATCAATATATTCCTCAAGAGGATCATCCTCGAGCAAGACATCACATTTGAAGTGAGTACACGCATTCCCAACGCAACGATCAAGGCCGCCATGGATGAGTTCGAGGAGATGAAGAAAAATCCCGAAACTTATAAGAGATATCCAAACTTCAGGGCTGCAAAGGAAGCAAACGGGAAATAGGATCGGAAAGTGAGACTTTTTATAGTTACACCCTTTGAAAATAGGCATTTTTGAGACCTTTTGTAGTCTTGTGCCATGTAGAGACGTTGGTTTGTCTCGAACGGAAATAATGCAAAGCCCGCCGACCGCGAATCCCTTGCATCGGGCGGGCTTTTTGGCTATAATATAAAAAAAGTGAGAGATGAATAATAGAGGGATATATCCACATTGACGACGTCTCGCCTTGTTTTAAGAAAATTTTCCGAGCAGGATACTGAAGCGTTATTCCACATCTTGAATGACGTGGAAGTCAACAGATTTCTTCCGTGGTATCCGATTAAAAGTATAGATGAAGCAAAAAAATTCTATGAAGAACGATATGCTGTTAGGTATGCACAGCCGCAAGGATATGCTTATGCTATCTGCCTGAAAGAAGATAACTATCCCATAGGATATATTCAGGTCGATATGGAAGAACCTCACGATTTAGGCTACGGATTGCGCAAAGAATTCTGGCACAGGGGGATCGTTACGGAAGCGGGAAAAGCCGTTATAGAGCAAATTAGAAAGGACGGCTTATTACCCTATATCACGGCGACGCACGACAGAAACAATCCCCGCAGCGGCGGCGTCATGCGCAACGTGGGAATGAAATATCAATATTCCTACGAAGAACAATGGCAGCCGAAAAATATTTTGGTCACGTTCCGAATGTACCAACTTAATCTTGACGGCAACGAAAGGTGCGTCTATCGGAAATATTGGGAGGAGTCTGCCGTTCATTTTGTGGAAACCGATATATGATTTTCACCGAGGTTTTTTATAGTTGCACCCTTTGAAAACCGCGCTTTTGAGACCTTTGAAAGTCTTGTGTCACGTCGAGACACTCGTTTGTCTCGGGAAAAAGTAATACAAGTTCACGGACCGCAAAAATGCTTTTTTGAACGACTTTATTAAACCCGTTCTTGCTTAGTTCGTCTTTGATAAGAAAAAATAACTCGAGTTGGCACGACGGCTGTTTCAAGCAAGATCGGCATATGAAGTGTCGGAGTTGTTCGCCTTGATGCCGCGGCGGATATTTATTCTGTCCGATCGACGGCGGAAAAGTTCGCTGCGATAAATTCGTATATCTCCCGCCAAGCAAGCCTGCTTTCTTTCAGCCGAGGGAACATATACATGAAATCATGCCACATCCCGTCAAAAACGTGAAGTTCGGCAACACAGCCGCTTGCGATCAAGCCGTCATAGAGCATTTGACTGTCGCTCAGCGAATTTTCCAAGCCGCCGCATTGAATGAGCGTCCGCGGGAACGCGCGAAAATCGGCATAAGCGGGAGAAAGATACGGATCGGTCAAAGGAGTATTGCCGCAATAGGGAGAGATGCGAAGCATTTGCTTTTCGTGCTCTTTGAAGTCATAGCGCTTGGGCATGGCGTAAAGAGGATCTTTATAACAATTTTTCCTGTATGAATCCCCGGAGGCAGCCATGTCGATATAAGCGCAGAGGCAGATGAGCGCGGACGGCAGAGGAAGATCGTCCTCTCTCGCCCTCAGACAGGCGGAGAGAAGCAGGTTTGCGCCGAAGCTGTCTCCCACGGCGACAAAATCGCCGTTTGATAATACGCTTTTGCAAAGCGCGGCATATGCCGCATAGCAGGCGTCATGCAAGGCGGGATAGATAAGTTCGGCGTCGGGGCGGTAATTTATGCTGTAAACGACGCAGTCGCAATTTGCGGCAAGGCGCTCCGCCGCCTTTCGGTACATGTCGTTCATCGACGCGGTATGCCCGCCGCCGTGAAATTGCAAAACGATCCCCTTCGCGGCTTTCTGCGGCGCCAATTTTTCCACTTGCACGCCGCCGTATACTTCTTTGGTAAAAACAAAGCCCTTGGGCGGCTTATAAGGGCTGTTTTTCAACGCGATCGAACGCGACAGCGAGGCGAATCTCTTTCTATACGGATAGGTATAGATCTTGATCGCCGCCCGTACTATCGTCGCGCGCAGGGAGATCATAGCTCTTTCAGCCTTTTATTCATGTTTTTCACGAGCGGATCCATGATAAAACCGATCAAAACGCCCGACTTGATATAGCAATAAACTTCGTTCCAAAGTCCGTAAAAAGCGAGTTTTTGCAGGCAATAACGGCTTGCTCCGTATTTTTCGATATACGTTTCGCGCAGGAAAAACCGTTTGCCCGTCAGATTGTCGAATTGGAATAAGTCGTACTCTCGGTCGGCATATGCCGAGTTGAGCGGATCGATGAATCCCGTGAGCTTATAGCCCTTCCCGACCATGATGTTGCAGACATTGAGGTCGCCGTGGATAAGGCAGGCGTCCTTCACTTCTTCGGAAAAAATCACGTTGAATTTTTCCCACGCCGCACGCATGGCGAGGATCACGCTCTCTTGCAATTTTTCCGCCGCAAAATATTCCTCCGCTTTTTTCAAGACTTCCTCGGCGAACGGTCGGTAATGATCGAGCCAGCCCTCGCAGTCGGCGTTCATCGTGTCGCCGAACTTGTCGTTTTTGCAGGAATGAATGGCGTGCAGCGCGGAAGTGACTTTGTCGGCAAAGTCTTTTCGGCGCTTTTTGCTCATAAGCAGCATGCCGCGCGCAAAGAACGCGCTCTTCCCCTCGATCAACTCCATGCCGTAGCAGTCCACGGGGATCTCGGCGTCGGCAAAGCGCGTGAAAAGCACGTTCGGGATCTTGATCGTGCTATATCGGGCGAGCAGTTTGAGGTCGTGCACTTCTTTTTCCAGCATGCCTTTCGCCCGCAAAAACTTGACCACCAATTTTTGTCCGTCTTTGCATTGAACAGAAACGGCGCGCCCGAAGGAACCGCCGCCCATATAGACCGCTTTTTTGACATTGACGCCCAATTTCTGCCCGATGACGATCTTGGCGTATGCGGACGCCTGTTCTTTCGTGAGCGGCAGGGCTTCTATCCTTTCTGCTTTCATGTACGAACACCTCTTTATAATTATAGCACATTGCCGCCCCGAAAAGCAATTTCCGTATTTGACTTATATGTTTCCGTTCTTTACCGTTTATTCAAGGCGTTGCGGTATTCGTTCGGCGTCATTCCGAAACGAGCGTTGAACTGCCTGTATAGGGCTGAGGGAACTTTATAGCCTATCTCGAACGCGATATCCTCGACGCTCATGTCCGACGAAGACAAAAGTTCTGCGGCGCGCTGCATGCGATATTTGCATAAAAGCTCGGAAAACTTTTTGCCCGTTTGCCGCTTTACCGATCTGCTGGCGTAAGCGGGAGTATATCCGTATTCGCGGGCAAAGTGATCAAGCGATGCCTGTTTGAGATCGTTTTGAAAATAATCGTCATAAAAATGCAGGCGCGCAGCCTCTTTCGGCTCCCGCCTGCGGACGAGCTCGCAAAATAATAAAGACAGCAGCGCAAAGATCGCCGTTTGATGATAAGCTCCGCGCATATGGCTCTCTCTTAAAAGCCTAATGAATAAATATTCCGCAAATAGCGAGGTCTGCTCAAAGACGACAAGTCCCTCTTCGGGCAGCACAATATCGCAAACGCAGCGGTCAAACAGTTCGCGCGGGATCACGGCTTTTAAGATAACGTCGCCCTCGTCGATGCGCTGCACGCAATGCGCTTCGCCCGGACGAATCAGGCAGAATTGCCCCTTTGTCAATTTTACGCAGCTCCCGTCTTGAAGCGCTTGCAGACATTTACCCGTCTGCACATATATCAGCTCGTAAAATTCGTGTGAATGCATATACGGTCTCTGTACCGCGGTATGTTTTTTGACGTAAAAAGTCTTTGATCTGCGCACGGGCAAGTCCATATCGGCGGGAAGCTCCGCTCCCGCAAAAAACTTTGCAAGCGAAAAACCTTTTTCCCGCGCTTGCGCGATCAGCTTTTCCGCATTGGCAAATTCCTCTCGCACGGCGCTGACCATCTCCTCTTGCGATCGGATCGCCGCGCTGTCCTCTTTTTCGTGCGCGAATAATATATCTCGAAACGAATTATCCATAAGCCCCTGCCCATATCAAGCGTAAAAGTGTTTTACGGCTTCTCATATTATCCGCAAATATTATACATCATAGAAAATCAACTAAGCAAGAAGAGGCTTTAATAATTTCTCCTATCTACCCCGTCAAACGATCGTTATCGTTGCACTTTCGCCGCCGTTTGCGAAGACAAATTCATAATACTTGCCGCCCTCCTTCCAACCCTTATACCATTCGTCGTCTATCGTCAGCGTATATTTGCCCGTCGCGGGCGCGGGATCCGCGCTCAAAGCAAACATCTCTTTCTCAACTCGAACGGTTCTCCGCTTTCGTCGTAGGCGAGAGCGCTCGCCGCGATCGCGCTCAAAAGATACTCAGCCGATAAAGTAGAAAAATCCTCCGATCGGGTAAGATATTGATCGGTCTGTCAACCATGAAATAACCCAATCGGAGGGAAAGAAAGTATCTGACATCACAAATAATAGTTCAGCACATACAAAGCGAAATTGCAATTATCACATATTATTTGCGCCCAAGTATCGTGTAGGTTTACAACTTTCCGCTTTTTAGCGGTCTTGACTTTTTCTTTCGAAAAGGGATATAATATGTGCGTTGCGCAAATGGCGCAAAAGAGGTGATAAAATGATAATTGCGGCAACATTCGACAACGGCGAAATTTTCCCTCACTTCGGGCGCACGGAAAAATTCAAATTTTATCAAGCGGAAAACGGCAGGATAGTCTCCTCGCGCGTGGTGGACACCGAAGGCGCGGGGCATGGCGCGTTGGCGCAATTTCTCCGCGATCACGGCGCAGACGTGCTCGTCTGCGGCGGCATGGGCGGCGGCGCCAAAGCGGCGCTCGCGGACGCGGGCATAACCGTCTACGGCGGAGTTTCGGGCAGCGCGGACGAGGCGGTCGCGGCGCTTTTGCAAGGAACGCTTTCTTTCGATAACCAAAGCGTCTGCTCCCATCACGAACACGAGGGCGGAGAGCACGACTGCCACGGCGCGGGCTGCGGCAAATGCCACGACAAAAAATAAGCGTTTTTATGCCGGTCCGGCATTGCTCGCAAAGACCGCCCGCACGTTTGAACGCCGCGGGCGGTTTTTGCTTTTCAGAGCTGCTTCTCTTCCCCCTGCTCCCTCTTTTCCACCTTGCGCATGATGACGAACTTGTCCATCAGGAAAATGACCACCCAGCTGATGAGCGCGCCGAGGAGCTTACTGATCGTGTTGCCCCAATCCGCGCCGATATGCGGTCCGATCGCGTCTCCGAGCGCGCCCGCCATCCAGGTCGTGAAGAGAATGAGCGCGATCACGGTGATGACATAGACGACAACGCTGAAAACCACGTTGTTGTTGGCGTTGAAGGTCTTTTTGCGGTTGACGGTGAAGGATATTATTTCTGCAATGCACTTTGAAACGAGCATGGCGATGAATCCCGCCGTGCCGAAAGCGCCCTCTCTGCCCGGGTCGTAATGAAAGATGAACCAATCGAAAGGCTCGTTGCCCAGCGTGTCTTCCAAGCCGTATTGCAGCGCATACATAGAGGCAAATTCGGCGACAAAGGCGATCAGACTGATCAGCGTGAATTTGACTATCTGCCAAATGTTGCCGTGGCGTCCCATGAACGCCTTGCCCTTTTCGAGCGCGGCGGACGCCTTGCTCTTTGAATTTTGCGAAACAGCCTCGCTCTCTTCTCGCGCCTCTTCGCGCGCAAGCTCTTCTCTTTCTTCCATAACGTTCCCCCGAGAACTTCTGCCTATATTTTGCGCGAAAAAGCCGTTTGTGTCAATATTTTTTAGCGAAAAAATCCGAATACTTGCCAAATGTTGACCGCTTTTTTCAAATATGCTCGTAATATCAACGTTAACAGACAAGCAAAAAGGGACGGGATCCGTCCCGAGGAGAAAAGATGACGAAAAACCCTCCCGCTTTTTCCTGCCGCAGGGCGGCGGCAAAGGATCTGAGCGAACTCCATAAACTCCTGCTCGACGCCTTGGCGCAGGCTTACGGCGGCGGACTTTTCTTCGCCTCGTCGCAAGCTTTCGACAAGACGCTCTCTTTCAAAAAGTTGCAAGCCGACTGCGCGCGCGGAGAAGTCTTTATTCTCGAAGAACGCGGCGAGATAAGGGCGAGCCTTTCCCTCGAAGGCAACCGTATCTACCGCTTTTTCGCCCTCGGCGCGCCGATAGGCGAGGCGCTCGACCTGCTCTTTGAAAAGGCGGAAGAAGCGCTCGTCGCCAAGGGCTGCGAGGAATGCGAAGCGGAAGTCTTGCTCCCCGCGCCCGAGCTTTTCCGCCGCCGCGCCTATCTTCTCTCGCGCGACGTCACCAGGCGCTTTCAAAGCGAAATCGTGATGCGCCGCGAGATATGGCGCAAGACGCTTTTCCCGCGCGAACTTTGGGACGCTTACGACAAGGACCTTCACAAGATAGAGGGCATGACTCTCGCTCGCGGCGAGATCCCCGAGGGGGTTTATCATTTGGCGGTGCACGTCCTCGTGCGCCGTGAAGACGGCAAATATCTGCTGATGAAGCGGGCGAAAGGCAAGCATTTCGCGGGAAAGTGGGAAGCGACGGCGGGCGGAAACGCGCTCAAAGGCGAAAGCGCCTTAAAAGCCGCGAGGCGCGCACTGCGCGAGAAGACCGGGCTTATCGTGCGCGCTCTCACCGAGTTGGGCAGAGAGCGCAGCGAGAAAAAGCGCACAATTTGCATTCAATATCTCTGCGCCGTGAGCGGCAAGCGCGCGGTGAAATTGCGGCGCGGCGCGACCTGCGCCTTCAAATGGACGGCGCACGCCAATGTTTTGCGCAGCAAAAATCCGCTTTTGAGCAGGCTCCGCCCCTATATCCTCAAGAAAAAGCGCAAAAAAGGCTCTTCTTAACGCAAGGCGCGCGCAGCGACACAAGGCTTTTTCACTTTAAGATCTCTATCTCGTAATCGAGCAAAACGCCCGCGCTTTTTTCCACCCCTGCCCTGACTTTTTCCGCCAAAACAAAATAATCCTCCGCGCTTCCGCCGCCCGTGTTGACGATAAAACCCGCATGCTTGGGCGAGACCTGCGCGCCCCCTTCGCGCGCGCCCTTGAATCCCGCCTTTTCGATATATTCGGCGGCGGAGAGGGCGCCGACTTTTTTGAATGTGCTCCCCAGCGAAGGTCTGCCCGGCTGAGAGGCGGCGCGCGCTTTTTGCCAAAGCTCCATGCTCTTTCTTATCTTTTCGGGATCGGAAGGCGTGAGGCGCAGCATGACCCCGAGGATAAGTCCCTTTTCTTTGAGCGCGCTTTTGCGGTAAGAAAAGCCCGCGTCCTTGGCATAGACGCGCTCCGCTCTGCCGCCGCTGCCCACGTCCGCATAGACGAGAACGTCGCTAAGTTCCCTGCCGAAACAGCCGCTGTTGCCCGCAGCGGCGCCGCCAATACTGCCCGGAATGCCGCAAAGCTCTTCTATCCCCGAAAGTCCCGCCGCGGCGGCAAAGGCGCAGACGGAATGCAGCGACTGACCGCCGTAGACGTAAAGTTCCGCTCCGCCGGGTATGATGCCCCTGAAATGCTCGGTGACTATGGCGAGCGGGATTTCTTTGAGCGGCAGAGTGTTGCTCGCTCCGCCGAGCACGGGAGCGTCCCGACAAAGTTTTTCCGCCTGCAAGGCGGCATAGTGGTCGCGCGGCATGACAGCTGTCCCGACCGTGAATGAGCTGCCGTAGGCGCAGCGCATGAGGCGGCCGCGGCAGACGTCGCAGCCGCACTTTTGCAGATATTCTTCCCTTTCCATAGTGTATGATATGAGCAAAAAAGGCAAATGTTTCCGCATAAAACGGCAAAGACTGCACACACTTACGGCGAAAAAAGGAGGACATTATGCAACTTAAAGACAGCAAGACTTTTCAAAATCTGACCAACGCCTTTGCGGGCGAATGCATGGCGATGGTGCGTTACCGCTTTGTGTCTTACGGCGCAAAGCAGCAGGGCTTCAAGGCGCTTTCCGCGCTCGTGGACGACGTCATCTACAACGAATTCCAGCATGCGCGCATGCTCTACACTTTCATTCAGACGGCGCGCGAGAGCACGATCGAAAACCTGCCCGTGAACTCGGGATTCCCCTTCAAGGAAAAATGGGATCTGCTCGAAAATCTCCGGCTCGCGGCGAGCGACGAAGCGGCGGAAGAAGAACTTTACGCCTCTTTCGCCAAGACCGCGCGCAAGGAGGGCTTCGAGGACGTGGCGGGGCTTTTCGAAAACCTCACCGAGGTGGAAAACTGCCACAAAAAGCTCTTCACTCAGCTTTACACGCAGATGAAAGAGGGCAGCATGTACAAAAAGCCTCAGGCGATCAAGTGGAAGTGCGGCGACTGCGGCTATGAGGCGACGGGCAGACAGGCTTGGAGCGAATGTCCCGTCTGTCAGGCAAAGCAGGGCGCCGTTCTCATCAGCATAGACGACTGACCCGAGGCATCCGAAAGAGAAATTTTTCGGATGCCTTTTTTCGCGGGGGCGCGCTTTCGATATAAGGCGCGCTTTTTTTAATTTGTTTTCGGCAAAAAGGCGCAGCTGTGTTTGCGGCGAAAGTGTTGCGCGCGCCGCCGATTTATAGTATAATATCCCCAAAGCGCGACTGCTGCCGCGCGGGGGACAGACTATGAGTAAAAGATCCAAATATCTCTCCGAAACATTGGAATTGGAATGCGAGCTGCTCTTTGACGTGAGCTACGGCACATATTACTGCCGTCTGCCTCTTTTTTCCCGCCTCAGGCTGAACAACGGCGGCGGGACGCCCGTCGACGCGCTCACGGTGAACTTTTCCGGAAGTACGCCGCTCATTCTGCCCAGAAGTGTCGAGTTGGACGAGATCCCCGCCGCGAGCGGAGTCGAGATCGCCGTCCCCGAGATCTTGAACCCGAAATTTTTGGCGGAGACGCAGGAGCCCTCTTCCTGCACGGTGACGGTGAGCGTTTTGTCGGGGAAAGAAGAGGTCTGCTCGCTCTCTAAGGAGATAACCTGCCTGCCGCTCGATTGGTGGAGCGGGCTCGAAGGCAACACGGAAATGCTCTCGCTGCTCGTGCGCCCCAAGCTCCCCGATTGCCGCAAAATACTTTCGGACGCCGCCCTACAACTGCAAAAGTGGGGATATTCCTCTGAATGGAGCGGATATTCGGGGAACGACAAGAACGCGGTGCTCAGCTGCGCCGCCGCCATCTTCTCCGCCCTGCGCGCGCAGAACGCGGAGATGCTCCCCTCCCCCGATCTTTCCTCGCCGCAGCAGGCGGGAGAAATCGCGGGCATTCTCAAAGACAAGCAGGCAACGCCCCTTCAAGCCGCCGTTTTTTATGCCTCGTGCTTAGAGTCGGCGGGCTTTAATCCCGTCATCTGTCTCGGCGCGGGGGGAAGCGTTGCGGCGGGCGTCTGGCTCAAAGACTCCTGCTCTTCCTCTTCCTGCCAGGACGACATGTCCGCCGTCGAGCGGCACATACGCGACGGCGTCAACAATATGGCGATCATCGACGCGGGCGACCTTTTCGCCCACAAAAACGCCAGCTTCACCACTTCCTGCGCGCATTTTTCCGCCGCGCTCAAACGCGGCGAATACGACGTCTGTCTCGACATCGGGCGCTGCCGCATAGGCGGGCTTTTCCCTCTGCCGATAAAGGTGGAGAGAAAGGGCTCGTTCGAGCTTTTGGACGAAAAGAGCTTCGCTTATGACAACAAGCCCGAGGAGCTGAAAGATCTCTCCCGCTTAAAGCGCGAAAAGGGCGCCTCGCGCGAGCGCACCTGGCAGCGCAGGCTTTTGGATCTCTCGTTGAAAAACAACCTGCTCGCCTTCAAGACGGGCGGAGACTGCCTGCGCATCGTCGCCGCCGACGCGGCGTCTTTCGCCGAAGGGATAGAAAGCGGAGAGACCTTCACGCTCATGCCCGCTGAAGAAAAGCTCTCTTCGGCGGGGAGCGCCCTTGAAAAGCGCGCCCTGCGCGAACTCGTGAGAGTCGAGCTCTCCTCGGGGATCGTCCGCTCACATGCCGACGCGGCGCAGCTCGCCGAGGTAAGCGCGTCGCTGATAAGAAAGGCTAACGTGACCTTGGAAGAGGCGGGCGCGAACACGCTCTGTCTCGCCATAGGCTTTTTGAAATGGAAAAAAGAGGGCGGAGAAAAACTCGCTCCGCTCGTCCTTTTGCCCGTCACCCTGCAAAAAAACCGCCGCCGCGGCTTTACCCTCACCTGCGACGAGGATTTTTCCGTCAACACGACGCTGCTCGAATTTTTGAAACGCGAATTCGACATCGACCTGCGCGGCGTGGAAGACGAAAAGCTGAGCGTGGGCGAGATACTCTCCCTCTTCGGCGCGGGAACGGCGGAGATGAAAGGCTGGGAGGTGACGGACGACGTCTATATCGCTCAATTCACCTTCGCCCGCTACGCCATGTGGAGCGACGTCAAGAACAACATCGAGATATATAAGAAAAATCCGCTCATCGCCTCGCTGCTCGCGGGGGCGAGCAGGCTGCCCGCGCGCAAGACGGGCGCAAGGCGCGAGGACGACATTCCTCCCTGCGAGATAGTGGCGCCGCTGCCCTGCGACAGTTCGCAGTTCGAAGCGGTCGCCGAGAGCGCGGCGGGCACGACTTTCGTCCTGCACGGTCCTCCCGGAACGGGCAAGAGCCAGACCATCACCAACATGATCGCAAACGCCGTCAACGCGGGCAAGCGCGTGCTCTTCGTGGCGGAAAAACAGGCGGCGCTCTCCGTGGTCAAAAAGCGCCTCAACGAGATCGGGATCGGCAACTTCTGCCTCGAATTCACCTCGGGCAAGCCCGCGGACAAGAGCGCACTGATAAGCTCGCTGCAAAAAACTCTCGATCTTGCCGGGACAAGCTGCGAAAGCGCCTTTGCGGAAGAGGGGGAAAAGCAGCTCAAACTGCGCGAAGCGCTCGCGCGCCCTTATGCCGCGCTGCATAAAAAGCGCAGCCTCGGTCCCTCCGTCTACGAGGGCATACTCTATTATTTCCGCAACAGAAAAGCGCCCGAACTGATGAATATCGAGAGCACTTTTTATGACAGCCTGAGCAAGGAAAAACTGCAAAAGTGCGAAGATATGCTCATGCGCGCACAAGCCGCGGCGAAGGAATGCGGCGGAGTTTACCGCTCTCCCTTCGAAAACGTCAACATCACGGAATTTTCCGAGCAGGTCAAGGACTCCGTCCTCTGCGCGGCGGAAGTTTTGCTCGCCGAACTCAAACATTTCCGCAACTATATGGGGCTGTTTTTGGAGACTTTCGGGCAAAAGCTGAGCAACTTCACGCCAAAAAAGGCGGAGAACTTCGTGCGTATCGTCGAGATCCTCGCAAGCGGAGAACTCGGAGGCTTTTTCTCCTGCGACGAAAAGCAGATGCACGCTTTCTTCAACGCCTCTTTGGCTTACGATCGGGCGCTCACGCTTTGGTATAAGCGCTTCGATTCCCTGCCCGACCTGGAAAAGTTCCCCGAAAAACTGAGGGCAGAGTTGGAAAAATGGGACGAAAATTACCGCTCTTCGCGCGACGTACTTGCCGCTATAAGGCGGATAAACAAGTGCGGCAAAACTCCCCTTTCCGTCAAGGAAGAGGCGGAATGGGTGAAGCGGGCGTGCGACCTCGCGGACGCGGAGAGAAAGATCAGACAAAACACGCCCCTTTCGGCGGCGTTCACCTCTTTCACGGGCGCGTTCAACGAAAAAAAGCGCGACGCCTTCATGCAGCCGCTCTATGCGCTGCACGATCTTTGCGCGCGCGTCTTCATGGATTATAACTCGGGCGCGTTCAACTCCGTCTGCCACCGCATCGCGGGCGGGAGCGCCAAGCCGCTCATCAAGGGCATTCTCGCCGCCGCCAAGGCTTTCAATGCCGCCAAGAGCAGCTTTTTGAAGGTCACGAAAGCGAGCGAGACGCTCTTTGAAGACGAAGACATCTTCGATTGCTATACCTCCCGCTGCGGCGCGCTCATCGACAACGCGGACATGCTCGCGGGCTGGTGCGCTTACAAAAAGACGGCAAAGGAACTCTCTTCGATGGGGCTTTCCTTCGTCACGAGCGCGCTCGAAAGCGGCGCGATAAGCGGAGACAAGATACTCTCTTCCTTCCGCAAAAACGTCTACCGCAATTTTGTTCAGACCAATATCCCCGCCGACGAGGAACTGTCCGGCTTTTCCGCGGGAGCGATGGACGAAAATTCCGCGAAATTCGCCACGGCAAGCGAGCTTTTTGCCGCCGAGAGCAAAGCCGAGATCAGGCGCAACCTCATCTCCCGCCTGCCCTCGAGCGACACGGAAGGTCCGCTCGCGCTCGAACTCATGGCGTTCAAGCGGCGCACGAGCGGCAATCTCAAAAAGCTGAACGTGAGGGAGTTTTTCGCCGAGATACCTCAGCTTTTGCGCGTTTGCGCCCCCTGCATGATGATGAGCCCTTCCGCCGTTTCGCAATATTTGGCGGCGCAGCCCGACCTCTTCGACCTGCTCATCTTCGACGAAGCCTCGCAGATCCCGACCTGCGAAGCCGTCCCCGCCCTCGCCAGGGCGCAGAGCGCGGTCATCGTCGGCGACCCCAACCAGCTCCCGCCCACCACCTTCTTCATGGCGCTCGGACAGGAAGAGGAAGAGCCGGAGGCGGAAGACCTCGACAGCGTCCTCGACGACTGCCTGGCGCTGGGGATACCGCAGCGGCATTTGCGCTGGCACTACCGCAGCGAACACGAGAGCCTGATCGCCTTTTCCAATATCATGTATTATTCGGGCAGGCTCTGCACCTTCCCCTCCCCCGACGCTATGGACAGCCGCGTCAAATTCAGATATATCGAGCACGGCGTTTACGACAGAGGTTTCAGCAAGTGCAACAAGCTCGAAGCCGAAGCGGTGGTCGCGGAAGTGGTGCGCCGACTGCGCGACGAAAGACTGCGCCGCAAGAGCATCGGTATCGTCACCTTTTCCACGCCGCAGCAAAATTACATAGAAAAGCTTTTGAGCAAGGCTTTGGCGGAAAAGGGGCTGGAAGAGGCGGCATACGAACGGGAAGAGCCTCTCTTTGTCAAAAACCTCGAAAACGTCCAGGGCGACGAGCGCGACGTGATCATCTTCTCCGTCTGCTACGGTCCCGACAGGGCGGGCAGGATCTCGCTCAACTTCGGACCGCTCAATCAATACGGCGGTTGGCGCAGGCTCAACGTCGCCGTCTCCCGCGCCCGCACGGACATGCTCATCTTCTCCTCCATGCGCTATTCGGTCATCGACCTCTCCCGCACCAATTCGCGCGGCGTGGCGGGGCTGAAAGCCTTTTTGGAGTTTGCCGAAAAGGGGCGCACGAGCATCGCCGTCAAGAGCGACGAGATGATACTCAACCGCGAAGGGATAGGCAAGTTCGTAGCGGAAGAGCTTTCCGCCTACGGCTACGAATGCCGCTGCGACGTGGGCGTTTCCGATTTCAAGATAGACGTGGCGGTGATCGATCCCAAAAACAGGCACAACTTCGTCCTCGCCGTACTTTGCGACGGCAAGAGCGACTTCTCCGTCAAAGACCGCAACGTCATGCAGGTCCAAACGTTAAAGCGCTGCAACTGGAACGTGACGCGCCTTTACGCCATCAACTTTTTCAACAATCCCAAGCGTGAGATCAAAAAGATAAAAGAGCTTTTGGACAGGATCTGTTCGGGCGGAAAGTCGGCGTCCTCGGGCTTTAAGCGCGCTTACCGCGCCGCCAAGCTCGAAGAAAAGACGGTGGACGCGCAATATGTCCTCGGCGGCGAAAACGACGCGGAGATCACGCGCATGATCAAAGCCGTCGTCGCGGCGGAAGAACCCATCTCGGCGCGCTTTTTGATAAAGCGCGTGCTTTCCGCGCTCGGTATCTTCAAGTTCGGCGTCAAGCTCGAAAACAAGCTCAACTCTCTCATCGAAAAATGCGCCTTCCGCAGCGAGATCGTCGCGGGCATTCAATATTTCTTCCGCACGGACAAGTTCTCGTCTTTCGACCGTTACCGCGTGGAAGAGGGCGCGCAGCTGCGCACGCAGGATACGGATTATTCCGCCTACGACGTCATCTCCGCGATCAGGAGCATACTTTTGAGCAAGGTGAGCCTTTATTGCGACGAACTGCTCGTCTGCGTTCAGCGCGAATTTAAGGTGCACCGCCTTTCGGACAAGTTCGCCTCGTTCATCTCTTCGTGCGTGGATTGGGGAGTTCAAAAGGGCATTTTTATCAGGAGCGTCTCGGACAAGATCTCCCTGGTCTGACCAAATATCCCGGGCGGACCTTACGGCGGGCTTATTCCCGCCCGTTATGAACGCTCTCGGGCGTGCCGAAAAAACATAAAAGGGACGAAGCCGTCCCTCTTTCTCTTTCAAGTGATTTTCTTATTCGGGAAGTCCCTCTCCTTCCTCGGGCAGCGCTGCCGCCGCCTCTTTGTCCGGCGCCGCGGCGGCGTTTATCCTCTCCCTTATCTTTTCCAGCCGCGATACCGTGTCGGGATGGGTGGACGAGAGCAGAGAGAAAAAGCTCGAGCGCATCTTCGAGGGATCAAGCACGGAAAGCGCGGAATAAAGCCCTTCCCCGTAGCCGCACTTGACGGAAAAGGCGTCCGCGGCATATTCGTCGTTGCGGGAGGCGGCGTTGATCATGAGCTTTCCTATCTTTATCCAAAGATAATAGACGATCGAGAGCACGGAGATGATGACTCCGCCCACGGCGACGCAGGCGGCTTTCGCGCTGAGGCTTTCAAACGCCATGGATAAGATCCAGGCAAAGAGCGAGACGACCGCGCTCACCGCGACCGTGAACAGCATGAGAATGGTGTTGGACACGTTTATGCCTAAATCCAGATCGGAATCCCCGCCCGAGATATGCCCGAACTCGTGCGCGAGCACTCCCTTTATCTGCTCGGGCGAAAAGCGCAGAATGCCGTGCGTGACGATAACCGTGCGGTGACCCACGGCATAGGCGTTGATCTCCTCCGTCTCCTTGTAATAAAGCTTTACTTTCCCGCTTATCTTCGCGTTCACTCCGCGCGCCGCGGCGTGCACTTCGTCGAACATTTCATATATCCACGCCGTCTGCTCGTTGCGCGGCAGCTGCTTTACCCGCTCTTTGAAGCGCACATACGCTTCGCCCAAGGGCGAGAGGGAGACAAAGGTGAAAAACATGCTCACCGCCACGCCGATAAAGCCCATGCCGACCCAATGCCCCACCTCCGCCTCCGCCATCAGCCCGGGCGCGGCAAAGATAAAGAACACGATGACAAGGTTGAGCAGAAAATAAATACTGCACCAAATTTTGCGCGGCGTGAAGAGCGCTTTCAAGAAACTTCCGATATACATTTTCCCCTCCGAAAACTCTTTTTTTAATCATATCATAAAAAATACGCCCTGTCAATCGTAAAGGCCTCCATAACAAATCAACGGGTGCGCGTGGCGCTCCACCCATAGTTGCGCACGGAAAAAAGCTCTTTGATTTATTGCCGCTTTTTTCGGAGCAGTATCGGGAAGGCAACGTCCCGCATTGCAGGCAGCTTAAAATGTTCGGGCGAGATCGGATATGGGCACAAAAAAAGACAGCCCTGCGGCTGCCTTTGTTTTTTCTCGCTTCTTAGCCCGATCGTTTCAAGCTCTCATTCGAAAGCCTCATAGATCGCCCTGACCGCCCTTTCGTAATCTTCGGTGGCGACGGCGACGATGATGTTCATCTCGCTCGAACCCTGATCTATCATGCGGATATTCACGCCCGCGGCAGAGAGCGCGCCGCAGAGCTTCGCCGCCGTGCCCGGCTTGAACGACATGCCGTGACCGACGGTGGCGATCAGGCTGATCCCGTTCTTGATCTCGACATGGTCCGGTTCGACCGTCTTTTTGATCTTGTCCAGCACGACGCCTTCCCTGCCCGCTATCTCGCTGTCGGCGACGACTATGCTGAGCGTGTCGATGCCCGAAGGCATATGCTCAAAGCCGATGTTGTAATATTCGAGCACGGAGAGCACCTTGCGGGCAAAGCCTATCTCGCTGTTCATCATGGATTTTTCGATATAGATTATGCTGTAACCCTTCTTGCCCGCAATGCCCGTGATGGTGTTGCCCTTGCGCGTTTCGTCTATTTCGGGGACGATCATCGTGCCCTTGTTCTCGGGCTCGAAGGTGTTGCGGATATTGATGGGGATCCCGCCCGCGCGCACGGGGAAAATGCTCTCGGGGTGCAACACGTTCGCGCCCATATAGGCAAGCTCGCGCAGCTCGCGGTAAGAAAGCTGCTTTATCCCCGCGGGATGTTCGACTATCCTCGGGTCGGCGGTGAGAAAACCGTTGACGTCCGTCCAATTTTCATAAAGTTCCGCCCCGACCGCCTCGGCGATGAGCGCACCCGTGATGTCCGAGCCGCCCCTGCTGAACGTATGGATAAGTCCGCCGTCGTCCGCGCCGTAAAAGCCGGGGATGACCGCATGCTTGACGCCCGCGAGCCTCTTTCTGAGCGCGGTGCGCGTGGCGGCGGCGTCGAACTCCCCGCCCGAGGTGAAGACGATCACTTCCGCGGCGTCCACGAACTCAAAGCCCAAATAAGCCGCCATTATCCTGCCGCTGAGATATTCTCCGCGCGAGGCGAAATATTCCGTGCTGCCATATTTATACATGCCCTTTTTCACTTCGTCCAAGCATTCGTCCATGTCCGTATCGAGCTTAAGATCGCGGGCGATCGCGGTGAATCTTTCGCGTATCTTCTCGAAGGAAGAGTCGAAATTCCCGTCCATTTCGAGCTTATGGAAGCATTCATAGAGCATGTCGGTGACCTTGATGTCCTGCGAAAAACGCTTGCCGGGCGCGGACACTACGACATATCTGCGCGCGCTGTCGGCTTTGACGATGTCCGCCGAACGGGTGATTGCTTGAGCGTCCGCCATGGACGTCCCGCCGAATTTGGCAACTTTTATCTTCATTTTTGCTCCTTACTGCGCTCTGCGCCGTAAATATTTTTTTCCTTGTCGATGAGACGCGCTTCGAAATAATAGCGCTTGTCCCTGCCTTCGCCCATGGAGAAGGACTTTCGCGGCAGCGTTCCGCGCGACTTCACGCAGGAAAACAGGTTTTCCTTGGTGATGAGCGGCATGATCACCGCCGTGCCGCCGCTGCGCTGAGCCACCTGCTCGGCGTTATACGCCCCGTGTATGTAATCCGCGCCGCAGTCCGGCTCCCGCTCTATGTAGGCGTCGATAGCCGCCTGTATGTCCGCGATCGCCTGCGCGGGATCGGCGGGCACGGAGATCAGCCTGCGCACGCCGCCGCTTATCATCACGCAGCTTCCCGAGCCTTTGAGCCTGCCCGCGGCGAAATCGACAAAGCCGCCCTTGTCAAAGACCACGCGGTGGATAGGCTCGAAGACGAGCGCGGGATCCTGAACGCTCACTATCTCGCAAAGGCAGTATCTCGCGGGGTGATCTTTCAGCTCTTCCTTAGAAAGCGTGGCTTTCAGCTCTTCCCAGCAGGCTTTTGCCGTCGCCAGCGAATGATTGCCGTCGCCCACGGCGAAGACTATGCTCCCCTCGCCCTGCTCGGCGGCGCGCTCTTCCAGCTCTTTCATGTAAGCATCTATCTTTTCCGTGCAGTTAAGTTCATATCCCGTGAGATGTCCGCCGCCCATGTTGAGAGGGGTGTCGTAGACCGTCTTTCCGCGCAGCATGAAAAGCTCGCGCATGAAATTGTCCCTGTTGTCCATGAGCATCATGATATGCGGCAGTTCGAGCGGCGCGCCGCGGCGCACTTCGATGCGCACGGGCAGCCTTTCCACGACCGTCATCTCGGTCGCGCGCACGGGAGTGCGGGAAGAGGCTTCGTAATCGTATTTTTCAAGGTCCACTTCCGCCATTATCCCGAGGCGGTGCTTGCCGTCGCTGCAAGTGCGGTCGACGAGGATATATCCCTCATAAGACTCGAAGACCCCCTCTTGCAGATATTCGCGCATGGCGGCGCGTATTTTTTCGCCCCTGCCGCTCTCTTTTCCCAAATATACCTCGGGATAGATGAGCGAAAGAGTGCTCTTTTCCCCGCCCACAGTCTCTTCGAGCTCCTGCCAATATTCCGGCTCGGAAGTGAACTGGTCGCAGGCGATCACGCTCCACTTGAAAAGGTCGACGCCCTTCGCGGGCAAAAGCATATGCGGCTTTTTGACGATCATAAGAACTTGTGCTCCTTGACCTTTTCCTTGCGCGGACGGGTGGAGACGCCGAACGCCTGCTCTATCTGTTCGGACAGGCTCTCGGGCGTCATATATCTCTTGATCTTGCCCGCGGTGACCGTGGAGATTATGCCCGTCTCCTCGCTGACCACGATGGCGAAAATGTCGTTGTTTTCCTCGGTTATCCCGATAGCCGCGCGGTGGCGCGTTCCCAACTCCTTGGAGATATTGACCTCCTGAGAGAGGGGAAGGAAGCAGCCCGCGCCGAGGATCTTGTTGCCCTTGACCACGACCGCGCCGTCATGCAGGGGCGCATGCGTGTTGAAAATGCTCTCCAAAAGCCCGCAGGAGACGTTGGCGTTGAGAATGGTGCCCGTGTCGAGGATATGCGGCGGCACGGCGGCGGGACAGATTATGATGAGCGCGCCGACGTTGTTTTTCGCCATGGTCTGGCAAGCGCGCACGATCTCGTTCGCGCTGGCTTTCATCTCTTCGTAAGTGGTGTCCATGTCGCTCTTCCCGCTCTTTTCGCCGATATGCGCGAGCTTGGAAAAGCTGACTTTCAAGTCGGTCTGATAGACGACGATAAAGGCGCCGATGAGGAAAAATCCGACCACGGAAAGTATCATTTTCGTGACGTAAAGTTTGCCCAAAAGCCCGTTTATCACCCAAACGATGCAATAGAGCAGCAAAAACGCGGAGAAGACGAGCGCGAGCTTTATGCTGTTTCTGCGCTTGAAAAATATCAGCACCATCACCGCCACGGCAATGAGCACCGCAAGGTCGATGGCGATCGTCCAATCCAGGTTTGTCAGATATTCCCCCGCCGACGAACTGCAAAGAGCAAACATCTTTTTCCTCCGCATTCTTTTTCCGAGCCGCGCTCGGTATGTATTATTTTAGCGCATAACGGCGCAATTATCAAGCAATTTACACCCACGCAGACAAAACGCGCGCCCGTTTCCCGCGGGCGCGCGCCCTTTTTAAGTTTCTCAAATCAAAAACCTTCGAAGATGTCGTCGCCTCCGCTCGGCTTGTTTTGGTCGTTTTTCCCGCCCCTGCCCTCGTTTTTATCGCTGCCGAACTCCTCGAACGGATCGCCGCTCTTGTTAAATTCGGCGAATGGATCCGCCTGTGGCGAAGAGGACGCGGGTCTGCGGCGCAGAGTCATCTTGGTCACGTTCTTGCCGCGCAGGATCACCGCCGCCACCAAAAGCCCGATCACGAGCGCCCAGGTGAGCACCATGGACGCCACCGAAAGCCCGTAAGCGGCGTTGCCGCTCCCGCCGAGCTCTTCTTTTGCCGTCGAGATCGCCTGCCCGAAAAGTGCGGAGTTTTCTCCCGTGACGGAAGTGATGATATTGAGCGCCACGCTGTTGAGCTGCTCTTTCACCGCCTGCTCCCCGCCTCTGCCCATGTTCATGTTCTCTATCGTGTCTCTGCCCGTATAGGCAAGGTCGGGAGAGTCGGGATTCGCCGTCTCCATGCCGCTCTCCCAATCAAGGCTGAGATAAGTGAGCGTAGGGATACCCGCGTTGATAAAGTGAATGCTGTCGGTGAGCAGTCCGGGATGATAGACTCCCGAAGGCGAAGAGGGCATTATCTGCATGGACAGCGCCTCGGAGAAGGCGTGCTTATACGCGGGAGGAGCGGAAAAGTCAAGTCCGTCCGCCTCCGCCGCCGCATAGAAATAGTTGTTATAGGAAGTGGGGCGATCCGAAGAATACATATAGAGGTTTTCCCCGCCGCCCAAACGATGGAGATTGATGTTGAGCACGGGTTCGTATTCGCCGCCGTAAAGCTCGGGCAGCTGCGAGAGCAGCGCCTTCGCGCCGTCCCAGCAATAATATATCGTGTTGTTTGCGGTCACGACCGAAGAGCCGAGGAAGGCAAAGACGATGTCGTACTGCGTTTCGACCTCTTGCAGCAGCTGCGCGACGTAAAGCAGCGTCGCCACCGCCGCGCCGTTTTCATAGGCGCCCTCCGCCGTTATCACCGTTCCGCCCGAAAGCGCCCTGCCGAAGAGGTTGTCGAAATGCGCGGTGAGGATCACCTGTCCCCTGCTGCCGTTTGTCGCCTTTTTGCGGTAGATGACGTTCACGCCCGCCTGACCCGTCGAGGTCTCAAAGCGCATAAGTCCCGTCACCTTCTCTCCCGAGGCAGCCAAAACGCCGTCCTTGTCCACGTCGATATAGGCGTCCTCGAAAGTTTCGTAGCCCATTTCTTCCATCTTTGCGGCGATGTTGAACGCCGCTTTGCCCACGCCGTGGTTTATGCTCAGCTCGTCGAGATCCACGCTGCCGTAACGCGAATGCATCTCGTCCGAACTCAGCCATTGCAGATATTCGTAAGCGGCGGAAGAGGACATGACCTCTTCCCTATATTCCTCGCTTGCCGGGGTCACGGAAAACTCGCTCTTTTCCTTGACGGAAGAACATCCCGCAAGAAGCGCCGCCGAGAGCGCAAAGACGAGAGAGAGCGCCGCGATGATAAAGACCTTTCTTTTCATAAGCACCTCACAGCAGCAAAACGCCCACCGCAAAGAGCGGGGCGAGCGCGTTGAAGAGGAAGGAGAAATTCTCTTTCCCCGCCTTGCGCGCGAGTATCGCCAGCGCCGCAGCCATGGCGGCGAGCTTGAAGATGAGTTGCAAAAATTCGGCGATCACCATCAGCTGCACGGTATAGAAAATGCTCAGAACGCTCAGCACCGCCGACAAGGCGCCAGCGCAGATCCAACTCACCGTGACGGCGGCGTAAAAATAATTGTGATCTATCGTGCCCTCTCCCATATAGTTCATGGCGCGGGAATAGGAATTATATCCCGCTCTGAGCAAGAAGGTGAAGAGCAGATACTTTACCGCCGTATAGAGCACGCCGACGATGACGCAGAGCGCGATAAGTCCCCCGCCCGAGAACATTCCGAAAATGCCGTAAGGCGCGGAGTCATAGATCTGCATGACCGTCCCCGTCGAACAGGCGGCGAAAACGAGCGCCAAAAGCACGCGCATCGCCCAGACGGCGGGCGTACTTTTGACCTTTTTGATCCCCGCATTACCGTTGTTGTTATACATTTATCCTTACTCCCATAATGCGGCATATGGCAAGATCGAGCGCGCTGTCCGCGCTCAGCCTGCCGCTCTTGAAGTGATATTCCAGATCGTTTAATTTGTCGCAGATGCCTTTGAGCGTCACGGCGGAATATCTTTTCGCCACGGGACGCATCTTTTTCACTGCGTAAGGTTTGACGCCCAGCGCCTTTGCCGCCTCGAAGTCGTCAATGGTGGATATGCGCAAAAAAAGCAGACCGCGATAAGCCGACGCGAGCGAACGCAAGACGGCGGAACTTTGGACTCCCGACGCGGAAAGCTTGCTCAGATACTGCGCCGCCGCGGCTTTGTTCCCCGAAGAGAGCGCATTCGTCAACTCGTATGCCTTCGCTCTCTCGTCGGGCGCGACCAACTCTCTCACGAGCGCCGCGTCCGCCTCACCCGCGCCGCCGAGATAGGCGGCTATCTTTTCGAGTTCCCTGCTCGCCCTGCCCGCGTCCGCGTTGCAATAGTCATACAAAAGCGCCATGGCGGGCGCACCGATACGCACGCCCGACTCGCGCGCACGCTCATAGAGAAAATCCTTCCCGTCCTGCGTCTCGGGCGCGGCGCAGTCCACGATTGCGCAATACTCTTTCAGACAGGAAAAAACGCCCTTTTCGTCGCAGAGCACGAGCACGGCGTCCTCGGCGGGAGAGACGCAGTAATTTTTCAGCGCCTTTTCCTCGGCTAAGGAGAGCTTGACCGTCCTGCCGCGCGCGACGACATACTTGCTCCCCCCGCTCAGAGAAGGCGTTTTGAGCGCGAAGATAAGTTCGTCGACGGCTCCGCCCTCGATCGTCTCCACGCGCAGATCGCGCTCCTCTTCGGGCACGGCGGCGATAAGCGCCGACAAGGCATAAGACGTCCAATAAAGGTCGCCGCCCGTCAGCAGACAGACGGGAGCCAAAAATGTTCCCTTTTTGAGATCGCACGCTTTCATTACTTAATTATTGTAGCATAATTTTCGCCGCTTAGCCATAGCCCGCTCCGTGCGCGCGCTATTTTTTACTTTTATTTTGCAAAAAGAGCGGCATTTGCGGGGATATTCCGCCTTTTCGGCGCTTTTTTGAACGCCGCGCGGCTCATTTACTTTCCCGCCAAAATTCGTCTTTCGACATCTTTATGAGCAAAGAGATCTTTTTCGACTTGTTGAAGATAGCGACGAGGGCGACGGCTTCCGCCACCGCGGCGCCCATGAGCAGTCCGCCCGCCAAATCGTGTCGCAAGACAAAACAGCAGACAGAGGCGTCTATCAGCGCCATGCACAGCAATATCGGCAATGCCGCTATTCGGCATACCTTTTTCCAATTTTCGATCGCTCTTTCGTCCGAGGGCTTTTCGTGAAACCCCGCGATCATGCCGCCGCCCACGCCGAAAAGCAGAAGCAGCGAAAAAGCTGCGGGCAGGGCGAAAACGACCTGCAAAACAACGATCACGATCGTTTGGATCTCGCTCATCCCCCTCCTCTCTCAAACAGCGCCGAGAGGCGCCCTAAGGATCCGATTTAAGCAAAACGGGGGCGAAAACCCGCCCCCGCTCCTTGCGCTTTATTTTATCTTTTTGCCGATGAATTTCGCAAGTTCGGTAAAGATGACGCCCAAGCCGTAAGCGCCCGCGTCGGGATAACCGATCGACTTTTCGCCCACGGTCCCCGCTCTGCCGAGCTTGGCGACGACCGTCTTGGTCGCTTCCGCGCCCGCGACGGCGGCTTTTGCGCCCTTTTCGAGACCGACTTTCATCTTGTCGCCCGCCTTTGCCGCCGCTTCGAGCGCGTCGGCGCAGGGTTTGAGCGCGTCGACGAGAGTCTTGTCGCCCACGACGGCGCCCTTACCGAAGCTGCGCTTGCCCGTCTCATAGACGCCCGTGTTCGCCGCCTGCATGATCTCGGCGAGATCGGCAAGCGAGATCTCCTCTTTCGCGCCCGCGGCTTTACCCGCATACTTGAAGGCGCTGCCCCAGATGGGACCGGACGCGCCGCCGCAATATTCCTTGATTATCTCCGAGCAGCTGAGCAAAAACTCTCCCACGTTGCCCTTCTTGCGGCTCTTCCAATCGGTTTTGAGCTGACGGAAGCCCTTGGCGATACTCATGCCGAAGTCGCCGTCGCCCATCTTGTCCGCGTCGCAGAACGCGACCTCGTTCTCGATGATGACGTCCGCCATCTTGTCTATCACTTCGACCACCGCCGCCGTGTTCAGCTTTTCGCCGTAAGCGGGCTTACCCTTGACTTCATAGACGACGTTTTTCTCGTCGGCAGCCGCCTTAGCGGCAGCTTTTTTACTTTCGTGATGCGCGGGGAGATTCGCCACTCCCATGGCTTTTGCCAAGGCGCGCACCGCTTCCACAGCCGCCTGAGCCTCATCGTCCGCCGCTCCCCAGGTGAGCGCGGGAGCCGAAACGGGATAATCGAGCAGCGCTTTCAGCTCGTCGTCGAGTTTGAGGAAGGTCACGGAAGCGCCCGCCATGTCGAGCGACGTCATGAAGTTGCCCACGAGCGTCTTATAAGTGCTTATCCCCAGCTCGTCGGTCAGCTTGCGCACGGAGGCGTTGAGGATATAAAGCTCGCTCTGCGGCGTGGCGCCGAAGCCGTTGACGATGACGGCGATCTCGTCGCCCTTTTTCAGCTTGATGACCGCGTTGTCCGTGAGCAGGGCGACCATCTTTTTCGCCAGCTCGTCCGCGGTGGCGTAATCGTCCGTGCTCTTGCCCGGCTCTCCGTGTATGCCCACGCCGAACTCTATCTTGTCCTCGGCAAGGTCGAAGATGGGAGTTCCCTTTGCGGGAGGGGTGCACGAAGAGAGCGCAAAGCCTATGCTGGCGAGGTTGTCGATCGTCTTTTGCGCCACGCGCTTGACTTCTTTCAGGTCTTTGCCCTGCTGAGCCGCCGCGCCCGCTATCTTATGCACGAAGACCGTTCCCGCGACGCCGCGCCTGCCCACGACGTAATCGTCGTTGGTATAAGAGCTGCCCTGCACCGCGACGTCGTCGTTGACGAAGACGCGCTCGATGTTCAAGCCCTCGTCCTCGCTCGCGTCCGCACCCGCGCCGTTGAAGTTCATGCAGTCGCCCGAATAGTTCTTGATTATCATCAAAGTCCCCTTGTTCGAGGCGGTGAGCTTGAGCGCGTTATATATCTGCACCTGCGAGGGCGAGGCGAACACGTCGCCGCATACCGCCGCGTCGAGCATGCCCGTGCCCACAAAGCCCGCATGCGCGGGTTCGTGTCCCGAACCGCCGCCCGAGATGAGCGTGACCTTTTCGGGATCGATCTCCTTTTTCTTTACTATCTTGTATTTTTCCACAAACTCAAGCTCGGGATGCGCCAAGGCGATGCCGCGGCACATGTCCGTCACATAAGTCTGCGCGGTGTTCATTATCTTTTTCATGCTCACTCTCCGTATTTAGCCGCTCTGCCTATCTTGTCCGCGGCGATGATCGCGGCGGCGACCATGTCGGTGGTCACGGGGAAAGGCATGGCGTGAATGGACTCTTCCGCGATGCAGGACTTCTCCGCCACCGCTTGCAGCTCTTCTTTGCTTATCTTGTCCACGCCGATGTCTTCAAGGCATACGGGCAGACCCACGTCGAGGCAGAAGTCTATCACTTCGTAAAGCTCTTCTTCGGGCGCGTTCTCCAAGACGAGCTGGCAGATCGTACCGAAGGCGACTTTTTCGCCGTGATAATATTTATGCGTGCCGGGCAGAACGGTGAGACCGTCGTGAATGGCGTGCGCCGCGGCGAGACCGCCGCTTTCAAAGCCCAGACCGGAGAGCAGGATATTCGTTTCGATGATGTTCTCCAAAGCGGGGGTCACGACCTTGCATTCGCAGGCGGCTTTCGCCTTCATGCCGTCGGAGAGCAGCGTCTTATAGCAAAGCGTGGCGAGCGCCATCGCCGCCATCGTCCCCTTCGTGGTGGGGCAGGGACCGGGCTTCAAGCCGTCGGGCTTGGCGGAATTGCGCGCGCCGCAGGGCAGACCCGCATTGACGTTACTGAACGACGCCTGAGTCGCTCTCGCCTCGAAATAAGTGGAGAGCGCGTCGCCCATGCCCGAAACGAGGAAGCGAACGGGCGCGTTGGCGATGACCGTCGTGTCTATCATGACCACGCTGGGGCTGCGCTTGAAATAGAAATAGTCGTCGAAAGCTCCGTCTTCGGTATAGACGACCGCGGAATGCGAAGTGGGCGCGTCGGTAGCGGCTATCGTAGGCACGATGATGAGCGGCGTGACGCCCTCGGCGACGCACTTTGAGGTGTCGATGGCTTTGCCTCCGCCGAGTCCGATGATGCACTTGCACTTGTTTTCCTTTCCTATCTTACGCAGGCGCTCGATCTCCGCGCGGGAGCACTCGCCCGTGAAGGGGCTTTCGACAAGCTCCACGCCGAACTTCTTGCAGGTGGCGTCCAGCTTGTCCTGCACGCGCGCGATGTCGTCCTTATGCGCGATGAGCAGCGCGTTCTTGCCGTAAGAGGCGATGAAGTAGCCCAGATTGAGCAGTTCGTTTTCGCCCTGAACATATTTCGTAGGGCAAATAAATGCTTTTCTCATAATTTTCTCCTTTTTGATTTGGAATCGGAAAATGTCCGTAATTTCATTATACGACAAGTCGGCGTTCTTTTCAAGACCCAATTTTTGATTTTTCGCAATTTTTACCTGCTAAGCCGCCGAGTTTTGCGATTTTTGCCGCTCGTTTCCTGACAAAACCGCCGTTTTTGCCGTTTTCGCGCCGTTTTTTCGCATTTTTGTTTTTTTTCTGCAAACAAAAAGAGCGCTCCCGCGCCCTTCTTCGATCGCTTTTTTTGCGAAAAAATTCCTTTAAGCCTTGTCGTCCGCTTTGAGAACGGCGCCGCAGTAAGGGCAGACGCCCGTGCTCTCTTTGGGATCGATGATCGCCTGCGCACCGCAGTAAGGGCACTTTTTTGTGCTCTTTTCCAAGCTCTGGCGGCGGTTCTTGATCAACTCCAACCTGCCGTTTTCCCATTTATATCCTATTATATATCCCTTTTGCAGCGCCTCGTTGATATAGCCGAGCACGGCTTTTTCCCTGATACCCGTGCCCGCGGCTATTTCTTCCGCCGTATAAAGATTCTGCCTTTCGATCGCCGCGATGACGCGCCCGAGCTTTTTCTTCTCGCCCACCTGCACGAGCATTATCGGAGCGACGTAAAAGCCCGCCACTATCAAAACGATACCGACAACGAGCAGCGCCGTTATCCCCTTCGTCGCCCCGAACACGGTCATGATTATGCCCGCGGGCAAGCCGATGAGAAAGGCAAGCCCCACCCAAAAAAACGTCCTTATCTTCTTTTTTATCTTTTCCATACGCTTTTGCCTCGGCGCGGCTTTGCCGCACTCTTATTATACGCCGCTTTTTTTATTTTGACAATACGTTTCTTCGCTCTCGGCGCGCTCCCCTTTCCCGCTCTCGGCGGAGATCTGATACTGCGTGGGCGTCACGCCCGTCGCCTGCTTGAATTTACGCACGAAATAAGAAGGGTCGTCATAGCCCACCGCGTGCGCCACGGCGGAGATCTTCATCTCCCTGTTTGCCAAAAGCTCCTTGGCTTTTTTGATCCGGAGGCTCAAAATATAAGCCGAGACCGTGCTGCCCACCGCGCCCGCGAACAGGCGGGAAAAATATTCGGGCGTGATGAAGCAAAGCGCGGCAAGCTCGCTTATGCTTATCTTTTCGCCGTAATGCGCGGCGATATATTTGAGCGCGGGCTGAAGCTTGTTCAGCCCCGACGCCTTTTTCTCGCCGCCCGGGACCATATTCGCCGCCACCTTGAAATTGCCCACGAAAGACGCCAGCTGATTGACAAGGCTCGCCGTCTCGTAAAAAGCGTCCGCTTCCATATAGGGAAGACGGGAAAATATCTCGGCAAGGGCGGGATATTCTTCGAGCGAGGCGCGCGGCTCGACGCTGTCCAGCCTGTCTTCGCCTATGTCCGTCTTGGCGCCGCCGCCGCAGAAAGCACCCACATATTCACCGCGGTAAAAGATGGGGACGGCAAAGTCGGTAAGCCCGAACCGGCACCTATAATAAATGCACTTATGCGTCCTTCCCGCCTCGAAACAGGAATGCGCGGCGAGCCGCAGGCAGCGCTGTTTCAAACCTTCGTCTTCACGCACCGCCTTGCAAAAGATAATATCGTTGCAGGGATAGATGACGACTCCGCCCATGTCGTCGAGCACGCAGAGATTAAGCCCCGTCGCCTTTGAAAGCGAGTCGAGCACGAGCTTCAATCTGTCGACGGACACGATGTCGCTTAAACGGTATTTGCCCATAATATCACCCCCTATTATGCGAGCCTTCACGCGTTTTTCATTATTGTACAACAAAATAATACCATACCGTAGCGGATTTGTCAATTGCCGATTTTACGAAGATTTTGTATTATGAAGTTAGAAAAGCGCGTCTTCCGAGCGAATGAACACAAAGGGGATGTCTCGGAAAGGCGCAAAGGGAGGAATTTATGGGCAATCTCAAAAACGGTTTCGCAAGCTATTTTGCGAAAAACAAAGTTGCCGTCATCTTCCTTATCGTATGCATCCTGGTCATATTTTTGAGCAGCTTCATCGCCTCGGCTATACAGTCGAACGGTTGGAGCATCGAAGTGACCGATCTGAGGGACGCGGAAAACGAAGGAACGGCAATATCCCTGACGGGAGAAGAGACGGAAATCAACGGAAAAGTCGTCTCGGGCATCTTGTTCAAGCCCAAGGACGCCACGGCGGACAATCCCCTGCCCGCGGTGGTGCTCACCCACGGCTATTTGAACAACCGCGAAATGCAGCTGCAAAACGCCATCGAGCTGGCGCGCCGCGGCTTTGTCGTTCTGACCGTGGACAGAGAAGGTCACGGCAACTACGAGAACTCGGGCGAGACGAGCGCGGTGATGGCGACGAGCGGACTTTACGATTCGGTCAAATATCTTTATAACATGGATTACGTCGACAAAGACAAGATAGGTATTTCCGGTCACTCCATGGGCGGCATGACCACCGCGTTGACCCTCTCGCAGGACAGGCAGCTCGGGTTGGTCTCGGCGGGACTTATCCAGGCATGGAGCAGCTTCATGGGCGCGGGCGCGGACGTTGACGTGGGCATGCTCAAAGCGCAAGACGACGAGTTCTTCTTCACCACCAACGAGGGCGAAGACGGGACCATCTCCCGCGAATATCTCTCCACGCGGGCGGCAAAGACCTTCATCGGCAACACCGAGCTTGAAGGAGACGTGGTCTCGGGCGCGATCTATGTGAACGGACAGGCGGTGGAGACGACGGGCGGACAGGAAACGGAAGGCGCTTTCAGGGTCGTTTATGAGATCTCGGGCGTGCATCCGCAAAACCATTGCTCCGTCGAGGGCGCGAACGCCGTCGTCAACTTCTTCTATAACGCTTTCGGGACTCCGAACGGCTATGAGTATATCTCCGAGGGCAATCAGGTCTGGTGGGTGAAAGAGGCGTTCTCGCTCATAGGCATGATAGGCTTCTTTGCGCTCATCTTCCCGCTCGTGAGCCTGTTGCTCACCACTCCCGTCTTCCGCAGTCTGCGCGTGGCGAAACAGCAGGTCGTCGAAGAGACGGTCGTCGTCACGGACGAAACGGGCGCGGAGCAGACGATGGTCTGTCAAAAGCTCGTCTGGGACGGCGCGAACATACCGCTGCAACCCAAGCCGCTCAAAGGCGTTCAGAAAAACATCTCCTATTGGCTGGCGGCGATCGGGATAATGCTTTTCAGCGGCTTCTCCATCCACTCCATATGCACGGAATACGGAAGCAAGTGGTTCCCCAACACGCAGCTTTATCCGCAGGACACCACCAACTGGGTGGCGATGTGGGCGGTCTGCTCCGCGCTCTTCTCGCTGGCGGTCATTCTCTTCTTCTGGCTCGCCAACACTGTCGTCAACAAGATACGTTACGGCGACAATTATCTCGAATATCAGGAAAATCCCTTCGCCGCGGGTAAGATAGCCACGGGGCTTGGCGGACTTTTGAAGACTTTCGTGCTCGCGCTCCTCGTGCTCGGCATACTCATGGCGGTGCTCTATACCAACTGGGCGATCTGGACGGTCGACTTCCGCATCTGGACGCTCGCGGTCAAGGTCTTCGACATGGGAGTTCTCCTGCCCACGATCGTGCGCTACGGCGTCTTCTTCGGGATATTCTTCATCGTCAGCGCGCTCTTCAACGAGACTTACCGCGCTTCCAATATCCCCGAATGGGCGAGCACGCTCATCAACGTCTTCTTCAACTTCTTCGGCGTGCTTCTCGTGATCGCCATTCAGTACGGCGAATTCACCTCCACGGGCGTGATGTGGCAGCCGGATATGAATCTCGGCTATATCGTGCTCTTCCCGATGGTCCCCATTTTGGCGATCGCCACGGTCATCTCGAGAAGAATGACGGCAAAGACGGGCAACATGTGGCTGGGCGCGTTCATCAACACGCTGCTCTTCACCCTCATCACCTGCTCCAACACGGCTTCTTCTTTCGCCTATATCATGGGCTGAGAAGTTTCACGCAGCAAAAAAGAGGACGGCTTGTTCCGTCCTCCTTTTTTACGTTTTTCAGGCGCGGGGAACGCTCGCCACGGCGATGAGATCCGCGCCGCTTTGCGCCGCGTTCGCGGCGATCGTCTCGCCCGCTTTCACGGGCGCTTGAAGCTTCATCTGCCGCGCGAGCCGAGCTATGGGCGCGATGAACTTTTTGTTCACGGGCGCGGAGACTCTCACCGCCACGGCGCCCCTGTCTCCGCCCGTAACACGCACGGACACGGAAAAAGTGCGCACGGGATCGGTCATCTCGGAGACGGCGTATTCCCTGCCGCGCGGGCAGGAATTGCCCGTCACGACTATCTCGCCGTTCTTTTCTTCCGCCGTGAGCGCGCAGCCGAGCGGACAGCGTATGCAAACGAAATTTTTCATTTTTTCTCCCTCAGCGCCACGACGACCTGCTTTGCCGCGCGCAGACGCGCAGCCTTGTCGGCGGCGATCGTGATATATTCCATCTCTCCGGGGGCGGCGACTCTCTTAAAGAGAGAATGCACTCTCTCTTCGTCCGCGTAAACGTCGATATAGACGTTTTTCACCTCCGCTCCCACGCGCAGTTTGAGCGAAAGCGCGCCGCTCATATCCGCGCAGAGTTTTTGCGGCACGGTGTATCTCACGCCGTCTTTGCAGCTTATCTTCACCGTCTTCCCGCTCTGCCTTTTTCCCGCGAGATATTCCGCGGCAAAGCGCGCGCACTCCTCCGCTTCCTTGCAGGCGTAATCGGCAAGGTCGTGGACGTGCAGCATGTTCCCCACGGAAAAGATGCCGTCGAGCGAAGTCATCATGCGCTCGTCCGCCTCCGCGCCGCGCGTCACGGGATCGAACTTCGCGCCCGCGCCGCGCAAAAGCTCGGTCTCGGGGATAAGTCCCACGCTCAAAAGCAGCGTGTCGCACTCGTATTCCCTCTCCGTTCCCTTGACGGGGCGCAGTTTTTCGTCCACGCGGCTGACGGTGACGCCGCAAAGCCTGCCCTCTTTTTCCCTGATGTCGGTCACGGTATGCGAAAGCAAAAGCGGGATCCCGAAATCGTCCAGACATTGGGCGATATTGCGCTTCAAACCGGAAGAATAGGGCATTATCTCCGCCACGGCGCAAACCTCTCCGCCCTGCAAGACGGCGCGGCGCGCCATGATCAGCCCGATGTCGCCCGAGCCGAGGATAAAGAACTTCTTTCCCGGCATGACGCCGTTGAGATTTATCAGCTTTTGCGCCGTTCCCGCCGTATATACGCCCGCGCAGCGCGCCCCGGGGATCCCTATCGCTCCGCGCGGCCGCTCACGGCAGCCGCAGGCGAGAATGACCGCGTCCGCCTTTATCGTGAACACGCCCTCTTCGTTGACGCATTCCGCGCTCTTGTCCGCGCTCAGCGAGAGCACGGTCGTACCCGTGAGGCACTTTATCCCTTCCGCCTCGCTTTCGAGACGGGCGGCATATTCGGGACCGGTAAGCTCCTGTCCGTACATATGCAGTCCGAAACCGCTGTGCACGCATTGGTTGAGTATGCCGCCGAGCCTGACGTCGCGCTCGACGATCGTTATCTCCTCAACTCCTCTTTTCCGCGCCTCCGCGGCGGCGGCAAGCCCGGCGGGTCCGCCGCCCACTATCAGCAGCTTACTCATCGATATAACCCTCCGTCATCAAAGATCCGCCGCCGAACTTGGTCGTTTGGTTGATGTCTTTCCCCAGCTCGCGCGCCAAGATCTCGGCGGTGCGCGGCATGCAGAATCCCGATTGACACCTGCCCATGCCCGCGCGCGTGCGGCGCTTTATGCCGTCCAAGTCGCGCGCGCCCAAGGGGCGGCGTATGCTCGCGACTATCTCCGCTTCCGTCACCTGTTCGCAGCGGCAGACTATCCTGCCGTAAGCGGGATCGCGCTTTATCGCCTCGGCGCGCTCCTCACTGCTCATCGCCGCAAAGGCGCGAATGGCTTTGCGCTCGCCGATATAATTGCTCTTTTCTTTCAAAGAGAGATCTCCTGCTATCTCCTGCGCCAAAAACTTCCCGATCGCGGGCGCGCAGGTCAACCCGGGCGACTCGATACCCGCGGCGTTATACCAGCCGTCGAACGCCTTTCCGAGAATAAAGTCGTCGCCGCTCGGATGGGCGCGCACTCCCGCGAACCTCGTTATCGCCGTCCGCATGTCGAGAGAAGGCACGCTCTTTTTCGCCCCTTCGCTCACCCTCGCTCCGCCCTCGGCGGTCGTGCGCACGTCGTCTTTTTCTCCGATGTCGTCCGCGGTCGGTCCCGCGAGCAGATTGCCGTGAACGGTGGGCGTGACCAAAATGCCCTTGCCCAGCCTCGTCGGAGTATGGAAAAGCGTGGAGTTTACTCTGCCCCCTTCCGTCTTGTCGAAAAGGATATATTCCCCTCTTCGCGGCGTTATCTTAAAGACGGGCATCTCTTTTTCGTGCGCGCCCTCGTAAGCCGCGCAGACCTCGTCCGCGTGCACCCCCGCGCAGTTCACGACCGCCCTCACGCGCGTGCTTTCGCCCGTTTGCGTGAAGACGGCGAGCCGTTCTCCCTCCTGCCTTATCTTCGCCGCTCTTTTCTCAAAGAAAAATTCCGCGCCGTTTTCGCAGGCATTCTCGCCGTAAGCCGCCGTCATTTCATAAGGGCTCGTGATCCCCGCCGAAGCGCACAAGAGCGCGGCGACGACCTTTTCGGACAAGTTAGGCTCTCTCTTTCTCGCCTCTTCTCCGCTCAATATCTTCAAGCCCGTCACGCCGTTCTTTATCCCGCGCTCGAAAAGCACGTTCAATATCTCTTTCTCGCTCTCGTCAAAGGCGAGCACCATGGAGCCGTTGTTGCGGTAAGGAAAATCCAGCCGCTTGCTCTCGCTCTCCATGACGGCGCAGCCCAAAACGTTGAACTTCGCCTTCAAAGTCCCGGGCAGCGCGTCGAATCCGCCGTGCACAATGCCCGAATTGGCTTTGCTCGCGCCGCAGGCGATGTCGTGCGCGCTTTCGAGCACGACGACGTCCCCTTCGAACGCGGACAAAAAGCTCGCCACGGCACAGCCGATGACTCCCGCTCCTATTATCGCAACGTCATATTTTTCTTTCATATCTCACTCCGCTACCCATTATAGCACACACGGCGGCATAAGACAATAAAAAGAATTTTTTCGCGTAAAATCAATTTGAAGGGGTGAAAGGGCTTGTCCTCGGGCATGATTCCCGCAAATATCAATAATTTTCGTTTGACGGAAGGCGTTAAGAGTGCCCGCAGAAGTGCAAAGGCGGGCGGAAGGGCGAGCGGTTTTGCCCGATTTCGGCGGGCGGCGGCGCAGGCAATACTCTTGCGGTATTGTCAAGACGCCGACCGTTGAAAGGGGGTGAAAACGTTTGTCCTCGGGTGTGCTTGCGACGCGCCCAAGAAATGTTTAATAATTTTCGTTTGACGGAAGGCGTTAAGAGTGCCCGAGAGAGCGCGGTTTTTCGTTCGGATCCGCGCCATTGCGGCGCAGGTAATACTCTTGCGGTATTATCAAGACGCAATGACGCGGAGGCGGGCGGAAGGGCGCGTTCTCGCGAGTGCTCGTACGCCTTCCGCCAAACGGCAAGAAAAAACGACGCATCACCGGATATAAGGAAGGGGGAGAAAACGAAGATGCGTCGTTACGGATCGCTCCGTACTTCTATATTAACATATATTTTGTATAATGTGTGTAATTTCTCAAAATATTACAAAGTTCTTACCTTTTCCCGAGCAGATAAGTCACGGCGTACTCCGCCATTTTCGCGGCTGCGGCGGCGGGAACATAGGAGATACTTGCGGGGGCATGCCTGCCCGCCTCTTCCAAAACGCCGCCTTGCGGCTTTTCGCGCGAATAGACGACGGGCAGCGAAGTAACGCCCGCCTCTTTGAGCAGGCGGCGCATGGCGCGCGCCAACGGACACACGCTCGTTTCGAAGATGTCGGCGATCTCGAACTGCGCTTTCAGCTTATTCCCCGTGCCCATACAGGAGATAAGCTCGCTCTTGCCGCGACAGGCGAGCGCGAGCGCGACCTTGCTCGTGACGGTGTCGATACAGTCGAGGACTATGTCGTAGGCGGAAAAATCGAAAGGGGTGTTTTTGTCGTAAAACAAATCGAACTCTTCCACCTTTATCTCCCCGTTTATCTGCCCGATACGCTCCGCGCAGACGCTCGTCTTTTTCCTGCCCACGGTGGATGAGAGCGCGAGCACCTGCCTGTTGAGGTTGCTTTCGCTTATGCTGTCGCTGTCCGCGAGCGCCAATCTACCCACGCCCGCGCGCGCCAGAAATTCGGCGCAGAAACCGCCCACGCCGCCCAAGCCGAAGATCGCCGCGGACGAATTTTTCAGCTTTTTCGCGTCCTCTCCCAGCAAAAGCTCGGTGCGGTTCACTTGAAAACTCCCGAGGAAAGATACCTCTCTCCCGTGTCGGGGAGAATGACGACGATGTTTTTTCCCGCGCCGCACCTCTTCGCGTATTCCGCCGCCGCAAAGAGCGCCGCTCCCGAAGAGATACCCGCGAGCAATCCTTCCTTTTTGGCGAGCAGATCGGTCGCCATAAAGGCGTCCTCGTCGCTCACGGCGATCACTTCGTCATAGCAGGACGTGTCGAGCACCTCGGGGACAAAGCCCGCGCCTATCCCCTGCAACTTGTGCGCGCCCGCCTTTCCGCCCGAAAGCACGGGCGAGCCGGCAGGCTCGACGGCGATCACCTCGATGTCCTTTTTGCGCTCTCTCAGATAGCGCGAAAGTCCCGTGATCGTGCCGCCCGTACCCACGCTGCTCACGACGACGTCCACTTTTCCCTCCGTGTCGCGCCAGATCTCGTCCGCGGTGGACTTATGCGCGGCGGGGTTGGCGGGGTTTTCGAACTGCCCGGCGATGATCGAGCCTTTTATCTCTTCATGCAAAAGCCGCGCCTTTTCTTTTGCGCCGCTCATTCCCTGCTCTCCCGGGGTGAGCACGAGCTGTGCGCCCAGCGCTTTGAGCAGCTTGCGCCTCTCTTCGCTCATGGTCTCGGGCATGGTCAAAATGAGCTTATATCCCCTCACCGCGCAAAGGGCGGCAAGCCCGATCCCCGTGTTTCCCGACGTCGGCTCGATGACCACGCCGCCTTTTTTGAGCAAGCCTCTTTTCTCCGCGTCGTCGAGCATGGAGAGCGCCGTGCGGTCTTTTATGCTCCCGGCGGGATTCATGCCCTCGGCTTTCCCCAAGAGGTCGCAGGGTAAATTCAAAGCCGCGGAAAGGCGGCTCAATCTGATCAGCGGCGTCCCGCCGATAACTTGCGAAATATCTTCGGCTATTTTCATTTTTCCTCTCCGTTAGGCTCTGCCTTTTCGTCGCCGGCGCTTTCCCCGCCCTCTTCGAGAGCTTCGTCCGCGCTCTCTTCGGGCGTCTTGTCCGCGCTCTCGTCGGGCGCGTTTTCCTCTTGTGCAAGGCTCGCTCCCGAGGGGGAGAAAGCCTTCACAAGGCAAAGGCAAGCGGAAAAAAGAATAAGGCAAGCCGCGGCGATCGCTTCGGGCGCCGTCTTCGAGCCGCTCTTTTCGATCATCCCGGCGATTTCGCTCTCAAAGGGGAGCAGATAGCACAAAAACGTGCAGGCGACCATCACGCCGCAAGCGAGCAGCACGACGGCGTAAGCGAGATAAATTTTCCCGTTTTTGAAAGGGATAAAGGATAAAATACCCACAAACAGCGGAAAGACAAAGCCGATGAAAACGGGCGCGTTGAAATAAAACGACCGCGCCATGGAATAAAAGGCTATCCTGAAAGACTCGATCCCGTCGCCGCCCTCGTCGCTCACGCCGTGGGCGAAGAACAGCCCGAAAGCGATGACGCATGCCGCCGCGGCGAGCGCGGAAAGGACGAGCTGCTGCTTGGGCTGTCCTACCACTTTTTTTATCGCTCGTTTTATCATACCTCCCTCCTCTTTTGCGCGTTCGGCGCAATACTAAACTATTTTGTTTTGCTCTTTTCCCTCGATGAAGGCGCGCAGGTTGTCCGCCGCGGCGATCACCAGCCTGTTTCGCGTCTGCGCCGCCGCCCAGGCGACGTGAGGCGTCACCACGCAGTTTTCCAGCCCGATGAGCGGGCAGTTTTCGGGCGGCTCTTTTTGCAGCACGTCGAGCGCCGCCGCGCGCAGCTTCTTACTTTTGAGCGCCTCGAAAAGCGCCTCTTCGTCCACGAGCCCGCCGCGGGCGGTGTTTATCAGAACGGCGTGCTTTTTCATCAGCGCCAAGGTCTTTGCGTTCACCGCGTTTTGCGTCTCGCGCGTGAGCGGAGCATGCAGGGTGAGCACGTCCGAACGGGAGAAAAGTTCGCTCTTTCCCACTATCTCATAGGGGCAGTTTTCGGGCACGGTGCGCGTATGCACGATGACTTTCATGCCCAGCGCCGACGCGGCTTTCGCCACCCTTTTGCCGATGTCGCCGAAGCCGAAGATACCGAGAGTTTTCCCCTGCACTTCCTCGATGGGATAGGGAAAATAGCTGAAATTTTTCTGCGCCGCCCACTCTCCTCTTCTCACCGCCGCGTCATAGACGCCGACCTTGGAGAAAAAATGCAGAATAAACGCCATGGTCAGCTGCGCCACCGCCGCGCCCGAATAGCCGGGGACGTTGGTCACCCTCACGTTAAGCTCGCGCGCCGCGTCGAGATCGACATTGTTATAACCCGTGGCGAATATGCCCACATATCTCACCTCGGGAAGGGCGGAGAGCACCTTTTTCGTGATGAGTATCTTGTTGCAAAGGATCGCCGTGCAGCCGCGGCAGGAAGAGATTATGTCCTCTTCGCTTTCAATGCGGCAATAGCGGACATTCCCTAACTTTTCCAAGGGGGAAAAGTCCGCGTCGCCCTCCCATTCGAGAGTTTGCCTGTCTAAAACGGCGATGTCCATCAAAGAGTCACGGTGACCTTGTTGAGGTTGCGGGGCGTGTCCACGCTCAAACCCTTGGCAAGTCCCACGTTGAGCGCGAGCAGCGAGACGGCGACGCCGTAGACGACGGGAGCGGTCACGTCGCTCGCGGCGGGCATGACGACCTTGTTGTCGGCGACGGCGAGCACTTCGGGAATGTCGCTGAACACGGTGAGCTTTCCTTTGAGGCTCTTGATACGCGCGGCGAGCGACTTATATTCTTCCGCGAAAACGCCCGAGGGCGCGAGCAGGATCACGTTCGCCGTCTCGTCGATGAGCGAGAAGGGACCGTGCATGAAGTTCGCCGTGGAGAAAGCGCGGTTGAACATATAGCAGCACTCGGTGAGTTTGAGCGCGCATTCGTCGCCCGTGCCGAGCATTGTCCCGCGGGTGAGGATTATGTTGCTCTTTTCCCTGTAAATGCCCTGCGCGGCAGCCTTTATCTCCTCGAACTTTTCCAAGATCTCGGCTATCCTCGCGGGGAAGGCGTCTATCTCGCCGCCTATCTTTCCGCCCAAGGCGTCGGCAAGCAGCGCGAGCGCGGTGAGTTCGCCGATATAAGTCTTTGTCGCGGCGACGGACTTTTCCTCCTCCACGTCCATGAAAAGATGGAAGTCCGCCTGCTCTGCCACGGGGCTTTTCTCGTTGTTGGTGACGGCGACGGTCATGGCACCGGCGGCTTTCGCCTTATTGAAAACGTCTATCGTGTCTTTGGACATGCCCGACTGCGAGACGATTATCATGCAGGTGTTTTTCATATCCACGGGCTTGTTATAGACCGTGTAAAGAGAGGGGTGGAATTTCCCCACCTGTATGCCCGTCGTGAGGGGGCAGAGGAAGGAAAACACGGTCGCGGCGTTGTCGGAAGTCCCGCGCGCGAGGGTCACGAATTTTTCTATTCCTCTTTCCTTGACAGCCTTTGCTATCTTTGCCGCAACGGGGCGGCAGGAAGCGATCGTGCGCGCTATCATCTGGGGTTCGGAGAATATCTCCTGCTGCATCAAAGTGGTCATAAAAACTCTCCTTTAACAACTTGATCCCGCCCGCACGGGCGGGTACATATTTTTTGTATTTTTATAATATCACAATAATGCCCGCTTGGCAAGAAAAAAGTCCCCCGAGTGACCTCGAAGGACTTGCCCCGACCTTTATTCAGTTCTCCCGCCTTGCCGCGCGCCTTAAACTTTCGAGTTCTTCCTCGACGCCGCGCGCGCTCTCGTGCGCCCTGCTTTTCGCCCGCTCGCCCGCCGCCGACGAAACTCCCGCCAGCAGCAGCGCCGCCAGCCCCGCGCCCGTGAGACAGCCCGCGAGCACGAAACTTCCCAAGAGCACGCAGACAAGTCCCGTGACGAGCAGATACGCCGCTGCGATCCCCGCTCCGAGCGAGAGGAAAGGCAGCGCGCCGACGCTGCTTTTGTTCAGGTCGTCCAGCTCTTTCAAAAGCCTTTCGCATTCTCTTTGCAAAGCCGCGTCCTCTTTCTCCTCTTCCCTGCTCCTGCGGAAATAGAGCGCGCTCTTTCCCTCGCCGAGCTTTTCCCTGCCCGTGCATTCCCAGCCGAGATCTTTGAGGCTCTCTTCCGTCAAAAGGGCGTTTTCGTCCCTCACTTCGCGCTTGATATATCTCATATTGCCTATCTTTATATTCCTGTTCATATTGCCGCCCGTCCTATGTTTTTTCTGCCGAAAAGCAGGTTTTGTCTAATGTTTTTGCTCCCCTGCGCATAGCAGCGCGTTATCCATTTCATGCCCGTCATCACCTCGCGCACGAGCATCATCGTGGGCGCGACGAGCAGCCACAGCAGCAGCCCGAAGAGGAACAGCCCGACGACAAAGCCCGCCTGCCTGCTCAAAAGGAAGGAAGCGACCATCGCCGTCCCGCCCGCGAGAATTTCCGCAACGACGCTCACGACGACTCCCGCCGCCATCAGCCAGCCCAGCGCCACGCCAAAACTCGAGACCGCATAATAAAGCGCCACCACGGGCGACATGAGCGCGACCCGCACGCCGTTTTCTTTTTTTCGTTTTTCTCTTTCCATGTTTTTCTCCGCCTTCGATTCTTGACTTTTTGCGCGATTTTATTCCATGTGCAGCGCCGCCCGCTGAGAAAATTCCGTGACGGGAACGCCGTATTCGCCCTTGCAGGCAAGGACGGTCCTTGCGAGCATGTTCTCCATCTCGTCCATGCAACGCTCTTTTTCGAACCTGCCCGCAAAACCCATATAGAGCAGGCGGCACTTTTCCGCCTCGTAAGGCTCGTTAATGAAGAAGTCTATCTTTTTCGCCAGATCGTCCGCGTCTCCCGGCTTGAAGAGGTTGTTCGCGCCCATGGCAAAGCCGCGCGTCGCGCTCTTGTCCGAATCGGCGATCACGGGCACAAGCCCGCCGCAGATCGCTTCCAGGCAGGAGATCGCCTCTATCTCCACGTTTGCCGTATGGACGTAAAGATCGGCTTTTTCTATCGTCTTCACCAGCTCGCTCCTGCTCATAAAGGCGAACACGGGCGGGTTGGTCAAGCCTTCGGCGCGCTTTTTAAGCTCTGCTTCCATGGGTCCGCTGCCGGCGAAAACAAGCCGGATCTCCCCCTCGTGTACGCTCTTTTTGACCGCGTCGATGAGCACTCCCTGCGCCTTTTCGTGCGAATATCTGCCCGTGCAGAGTATCGTGAACTTCCCGTCCTTTTTCGTCCCTTTCTTGCAGCCGAAAAACTCCGTGTCCACGCCGTTGGAGATGACATAGCCGTTGGTGCGCTTGTTGCACTGCCTTTCGAACTCGTTGCGAATGAACACCGTAGGATAATGTATGCAGTCGCACTTGGAATATATTCTGCGGTAAAACCTGCGGTAGACGAGCTTGTTCGCAAGGCGGCTGCCTTCGAGCCCCATATGGTTCGTGACGTTCTCCGCCTGGCAATGGAATCCCGCCGAGACGGGAATGTTCAGCTCGCGCGCTATCCTCACCGCCGCCGCCGAGAGCGCAAAAGGCATTATGCAATGAATGATGTCCGCGCCGCTTATCGCCTTTAAGAGCATCTTTTCGTCCGGCTTTGCCAGCGTCACGCCGTTTTTCGCCACATACTTGTTGAAGGGACCGAAGTTCCTCTTTTGAGTGATGAAATATCCCTCTTTCCCCCACAAGTTCTCGTCGGGGCAGACCACGCGCACTTCGTGTCCCCTTTCTTTGAGCGCGTTTATCAGGTTGCCTGCCGCCACGGCGGTGCCGTTATTGCGGGAGAGAGGTATGTCGCATATTATCGTAACTATCATGGTTTTTTCTCCTTTCGCCTTTGTGTCTTTATCATACAAAGCCCGAGTAAAAAGCCCGTAACGGCGCGGTAAATTAACGGTTAAATCTCGGTCAAATTATCGTAACGCGGGCAAACCCCCTCTTTTTTTTGCAAATTTTACCCTTTTGTAACCCTCGCGTGATATAATATCCTTATCAAATAAAGAAAAGGAGCCGCCTATGCCCACCGTTTTGATAGTCGAAGACGACAATTCCACCCGCCTGCTCACGCTCGCCAATCTGCGCCGCGACTTTGACGTCGTGTGCGCCGAAGACGGCGTCCGCGCGCTCGAGATCGTCGGCTCGCGCCATATCGACGTCATCGTTTCCGACATAATGATGCCGGGCATGGACGGCTATGCGCTCGCGCGGGAAGTGCGCGCCTCGGGGAACAATGTCCCCTTCATCTTCCTCACGGCGAAAGCCTCGCCCGAGGACAAGGCGCTCGGCTTCAAGTTGGGGATAGACGACTATATGGTCAAGCCGATAGATTACGGCGAGCTCATCTGGCGCATACGCGCCATTCTCCGCCGCGCGCAGATAGCGGACGCGAGAGCGATCACCGTGGGCGGCTTGAAGATAGATTCCGCCGCCTATACCGTGACCTACGAGGGCAAAAACATCGAACTCACGCGCAAGGAATTCGAGCTTTTGTTCAAGCTGCTCTCTTATCCCAACATGATCTTCACCAAAAATCAGCTTCTCGACGAGATCTGGGGCGCGGACAGCGCCAGCGGCGACGACACGGTCAAAGTCCATATCTCCCGCCTGCGCAACAAGATCGCGGGAGTGAAGGAAGTCGAGCTGATCTCGGTCAAGGGCATAGGCTATAAAGCGGTGATAAAGGAGAACTGAGATGCCCGAAACGAAAAAAACCTTCTCTCCCCTCGGAAAAAGGAGAAAAAAGAAAGAGCCGCTGCCGCCGCTGAGGAAAAATCTCTCCGCCCTGCTCACCTTGCAGACCTTCGTCGTGCTCTTTCTCGTGTCGGTCGTGGCTTTTTCCCTGGCGATGATGTACCGCACGGTCATCACCGCCGAGCACCTTTACGGCATTTTGAGCATGCTCGTGCCCATCGCCATCTTCGTCAGCCTGGTCAACGCGACTTTTTCCCGCTATATGTATAAATATCTCGACGACCTCTCCAAAGCCATGTCGAAAGTGGCGGGCGGCGACTTTTCCGTCCGTCTCGACGCGGAGAAAAAGCAGCCCTTCCGCGAAGTCTACCGCGACTTCAACACCATGGCGGAAGAGTTGGGCGGCGTGGAACTGATGAAGAACGACTTCATCAACGGCTACGCGCACGAGCTGCGCACCCCCATCTCTTCGATCAACGGCTTTGCGGAAATGCTACTCAAACAAGGCGCTTCCCTCGGCGAAGAGGAAAAGCGTACCTATCTTGAAATAATAGCTTCCGAATCCCGCCGCTTAGCCGACCTGGCGGGAAACAGCCTGCTTTTGAGCAAGCTTGATTCGCAAAAGATAATCGCGGACAAAAAGCCTTATTCCTTGGACGAACAGCTGCGCCGCTGCTCTATCCTGCTCTCCGAGCAATGGACGCAAAAAGGGATCGATTTCGAAATGTCCCTCGACGCCGCGCAATATACGGGCGATCAGGACCTCATGCAGCATCTTTGGCTGAACCTGATGGGCAACGCCGTCAAATATACGCCCAAGGGCGGCAGCATTTCCGTCACGCTCAAAAACGAGCCTTCTTCCCTCACCGTCGTCGTTGCCGACACGGGCAGAGGCATTGCCAAAGAGGACCTCGACAAGATCTTCGACAAATATTACCAGACGGACAAGTCGCACTCCAAGCAGGGGCTGGGGCTCGGGCTTTCCATCTCAAAGCGCATCGTCGAGCTTTGCGGCGGAGAGATCTCTGTTAAAAGCGCTCTCGGCGAAGGCAGCTCTTTCAAGGTCGTTTTGCCCAAATAGGCAAAAGAAAAAGGCGCCTTTTCACTTTCTTTCTTCTTCCCTCTTCCCCTCGTCCGCTTGCAGGCAATAGCCTTCCTCGGCGCGCTCTCGCGCGCGGGTGTTCATCTCGACGGCGGAGATGTCTTTGACGAGCGTCCCCATGAGCAGGTTTTTGCGCGTGAGCAGGTGCAACAGATAGTGCAGACAGAACACGAGGCTCCCGCCCGCATGGCAGAGCATGTCGAGATCGGTGTCGAGCACGCTCACATATTTCATGCCCTCGATCGCCGAGGCAAGACCCGTGAGCCCCTGCGCCCTTATCGCTTCGAGAGCCTCGGGCGGGACGTGCCCCTGCGACGCCTGCCCCGCGAAGAGGTCGGCGCAAAACTCCATTATCTCCCAGACGCACGCCGTTCCCAGCGAACAGAGGAACATGATAAGCGCCGTCGCCGCGCCGCTCTTGCGATCCCCCTCCTCTTCTATCTTTTGCAGCCTTTTTCCGAAGGGAATGAGGATAAAGATCATGATGGCATAGCCGCTCAGCCCGTGCATGAGGCAGTCGTACCAACTCACCTTGTTAAAGACGTTGAAGGCGCTGCCCACGATCGCGCTGCCCGTGAGCATAACTATGTAAGCCAAGTGCTGCGAAAAGGAAAAACGGTGCCTGAAAAGCCTTTCCAAAAGGTGCGGCGTCCACATAAAGACCGCCGTACAGACGCAGGTAAAGACCCTGTTCTCGGGATCCCCCTGCAAGCCGTTGACGATGGCGAGCACCGCCGCCAGCGCGGAGATGACCGCCTCGCAGAAGATGACTCCCATGCGCTTTGCCCAAGCCCGCCCGCTCAACTCGTCGGGCTTAATCCATTCTCTCTTTTCCATATCCGCCTCTTTTGCTTTTTTTCATCTTACCCGCGCAAGGTAACGCCGCGGTTATGAAGGCGTAACGCCGCGGTTAAATATGCGTAAAAATCAGGTAAGACGTGTTTTTCTTGCCTTTTTTTCTCTTTGCGGCTATAATATGAACATGCAAAAGGAAGAAAAGACCAATGTCATGCGTCTTTTGGACGCCAAAAAGATCGCGCACGAGAGCTATTTCTTTGACTGCTCTTCCGCCCCTACGGGAGAAGAAGTCGCCGCCATTTTGAACAAGGACGCCCGTCAGGTTTTCAAAACTCTCGTGACCGCGGGCAAAAGCGGAGCGCACTATGTCTTCATGGTCCCCGTCACGGGCGAACTCGACCTGAAAAAAGCCGCGCGCGCGGCGGGAGAAAAGAGCGTGGAGATGATAAAGTCCAAAGACCTGCTCCCCCTCACCGGCTATGTCCACGGCGGCTGCTCGCCCATCGGCATGAAAAAATATTTCCCCACCTTCATCGATCTCTCGGCAAAGTCGCTCAAAAGCATTGTTTTCAGCGCGGGCAGGATAGGCAGACAGGTGGAGCTTGCGCCCGCCGACCTCGAAAAAGCCGTGCGCATAACTTACGCCGACCTCGCCTTGAATTGAGATATTTTACAATATTGTAACGCTCTTTTTACTTTCGCGTGTTACCCTTGAATTGAGCCGAACGAAAAGCCGCGTTCGGCATGCGGAGGGTGACGCATGGAAAAAAGGGTTTGGGTGCCTTTCGGCGCTCTTTCGAAAACGGCAAAGATCAAAAGAGGCATTTCTCTTTCCTGCGAGGCGGGGATCTCCCTGACTTCGCTGATCATGGCGGCGGTCTACGGCGCGAAAGGCGACGAGAACAACCGCCTCTTTACCTGCCTGATGACGGGCTTACTGCTTTGGGTGCCCGTCGCCGCCGAGCGCGTTTTCAGGCACAGATTCTCCTTTTCGCAGCATCTTGCCTTTATTCTCCTTCTCCTCGGCGGAGCGCTTTTGGGCAGCGTCTTTTATCTTTTCTACAAAACTTCCTGGTTCGACTGCTTCATGCATGTTTTTGCGGGCTATCTGCTGATGATATTTTTGCTCATGCCCCTTTGCCGCAAGCTTGGCGAGATAGAAGAGGGCGGCTTGAAAGACAGGCGCTCTGCCCTTTCGAGCGCCTTTATCCTTTTTTTGTGTTCGCTGGGGACGGCGTGTTTTTGGGAACTTGCGGAATTTGTCGCCGACGTGCTCTTCAAGCAGACGGCGCAGGGCACGGCGAGCGAGGAGATCTTGCAGGCGATCGCGGACAAGGGATATACGGGCGTGGCGGCGAGCTGGGAAGCGCAGAAATACGTGAGCGTGCTCGACACCGACCTCGACATGCTCTGCCATGCGGTCGGGAGCCTCGTGTTCTGCCTGCACTATCTTTTGCACGTCTTCACCAAAAAAGACTTAGGCATGGGCAGGCTGGTAAGGGACATAAGGGCGGATGAGATGAATACCGCCGCTATATAATGGAAGAAAGGCTGATCTCGCCCGAATTTATCTTGATGAGTTCCGCTCCCGCGCGCACATAGAGCGCGCCGTCGTCGTCTATGCTTTCCGCGACGCCCGAATATTCCGCGCCGCCGCGCTCAAAGGAGACCTTTTTCCCGATCACATAGGAAAACTCGCGGTATTCATCCATGAACGTCCTCTCCCCAAGCTGCGCGCACACTTGGCTCAGGCGGGATATCGTCGCGCCGATGAGCGCGTCGCGCTCTCTTTCCGAAACGCTTTCTTTGAGCGAGCGAGCCTTGTCTTTCAGTTCGGGCGGCATTTGTCCCGTGACGTTTATCCCTATCCCGACCACGGCGCCGAGCAGGGCGCCCTTTTCGTCGACTGCGCTTTGAGTGAGTATCCCGCAGACCTTTTTGCCGCAAAAATAGAGGTCGTTCACCCATTTTATGCGCGTGTCGAGCCCGAAGACGTCCGCGATCGCGCGCCTGACCGCCACGGCGGCGGCGGGAGTCACGACCAAAAGCTCTTCATAAGACTTGACGCTCCTCACGACCACGCTCATATAGATCCCCGTGCCCGCGGGCGAGAAGAATTTCCTGCCGACGCGCCCGCGCCCTTCGCTCTGCGCGTTGGCGACGACGGCGGTGAGATGCGGGCATTTTTCTTTGAGCAGTTCGAGCGCGACGTCGTTGGTCGAAGGGACGCTTTTGAACAAAAAAAGCGGTGCTTTCGCTTCTCCCGCCACCGCGAGCACTCCCGAAGCGCGCGGAGCGCGGCATTCTTTGAGCGCATATCCTCTGCCGCTGCCGCCATCTATCTCATAGCCCGCGCCGCGCAGAGCGCGCACGGCTTTCCAGACGGACGCGCGCGAGACGCCCAACTTCGCCGCCATGCTCTCTCCCGAGCAATGCCGCTCCTTTTTCAAAATTTCCAGCACTCCGAGCGCCGTCTTTCCCTTTATCTCTTTCATAATAAGCCGTTGAATTTGAAGCTGTAAAAACTCTTGTCGCTGATGATGATATGGTCGTTCAGCGTTACGCCCGCCCCCGAGAGCAGCTCTTTCACGCAAGAGGTGAATTCCGCGTCGCGGTGAGAAGGGAGCGCGCTGTCGCCCACATGGTTATGCAATAAATATGCGCTCTTTGTCTTGTTCCCCGTGACGGAAGCGAGCACAAGCTCTTCGGGAACGTCGCAGGCGATCTCGTCGCCGCGCGCCAAAAGCACGCTTGCGACCGTCTTGGCGCTGCCGCCGAGGCAGACGATATAAACCCTCTCTTCCCTCACGCCGCCGAACAGCTCGAAAGCATACTGCGCCACGGTGAACGAATCGCGGAAGTATACGGAAAAAGCCCTGCTCTTTCGGCACCTGTCGCCGATGTCGGTCATGCAACTTAAAAAGAGCACCGCGTTTTCCGTGATGCCTTTTATCTGTCTGAGCATGGCGGGAGTGGCGTGCGCCACGCCGTCAAGCGATGAAAATCTTTCTATGAGTTCGTGCGCGATGACGTTTGTGTCCTTGCGCGGGATAAAGGGATAGAGCAGATATTCCAAGACCTCATGGTCGGAAAGACCTTCGATGCCGCCGTGCGCTATGCGCTCGCGCATGCGCTGCCTGTGATCGGCGTGAACGCTCTCTTTTTCCCCTTTTTCCTTCATTGCGCCGCTTTGTTAAAATCTTCTCTTGCTCACGCCGTAAGACTTTGTCTTCCCGAACCCTTTCTTTTTGAAGTTACGGCTCGCCTCGGCGTCGTAAAGATCCATGTCCGTGTGATATTTGATATTGCTCTCGCTCACGCGCGGATATTCCGCGTTTTCGCTCCTTTCGCGGCGCTCGCGGCGGGGACGCTCTCCCCCCTTCCTCTCGCGCTTGGGATGCTTGTCGGGGACGATGACCACGCAGCGGAAAGGCTCTTCGCCCTCGCTGTGGGTGGAGACGAACTTGTCCTCGGAAAGCGCGGAATGTATCACTCTGCGCTCGAAAGGATTCATCGGTTCGAGCTTGATCGTCTCGCCCGACTTCGCCGCCTTGAAGGCGAGCCTGCGCGCGAGCTTGGTGAGGATCTGAACTCTCTTTTCGCGGTAATTCTCGCCGTCCACGATCACCCTGCCGTCAAAGCCTTCCACGGCGTTCGCCACGAGCAAAGCCAAATATTGCAGGCTGTCGAGCACGTCGCCGCGATAACCGATGACATGGGCGACGTCTTCGCCGCTGATCTCATACAAAAAGCCGTCGTCCGTCTTTTTCATTTCCACCGTGCAGTCAAAGCCCATGCGCGCGATGACGCCGCGGATAAATTCGAGCGCCGCTTTTTCGCCCTTGGGCTTTTCGCTTATTTTGACGGTATATTTCTTCTTGATCAGCCCGCTTTCCTTGACGAGCTCATAGTCGCACTCGTCTTCGCTTATTCCCAGCTGCTGCGCGCCTTTTTGCAGGGCTTCCTTGACGCTGCCCGCCGTTATTTCGATACTTTCCATATTATTTCCCTTATTTTATTTCCACAAGTTCTTTTGCGCGGTTTTTGTTGTCGATTATCTTAGTGACGATGATATAGATCACGTTGATGAGAGTGCTCACCAGGTTGCTCATGAAGTAATAAATAGCGAACGCCGCGCTGTACATGATGGCGAAAATGCCCATCACGAGCGGCATTATATAGGTGAGTATCTTCATCGTGCGCTGCTGCGATTTTTGCTGCTTGGCGTCCCCCATGGGCGTGGCGGCGGGAGAGAGCTTTTGCGTGAACCAGGTCGAGAGGAAGGAGAGCGCGATCGAGAGCACGGGCAGCACGAAATAGCCGTTCCATCTGCCTGCGTCCCACGTCCCCGTCTTGTTGAGCGCGGACTGCGCGGGACCGGTCAGCTCGTCATAGGACACGCCTGCCGCCGCGTCGGGCATCTGCGCCTGTATCCTGCCGCCCACGAATTCGTCCACGCTGGGCACGACGTTGGAGCCGGTGTCGGGCATAAAGATGTTCTGTATCCACAAAAAGCCTTCCATATGCTCTTCGTATGCCAGCACCATCGCCTCATTCTTGTTCTCGGCAAAGCAGGCGATCGTCTTGTTCAAGATGTCCCTGTCCTCTTCGGGCAGAGCGTCGCGATAGGCGTTTTTCTCGCCCACCGTGGCTTTTTCGTTCCATTCGCCGTAAAGCGCGAAAGCCTTGCTGTAAGCAAGATAATATTCGCCCTCGACTCCCTCCTGTCCCGGAGTAAGATAGCCCTCTTCGCCCTTTATCTGGGCGTTTATCTCCTCAACGAGCTTGTCTATCTCTTCCTGCGGCACGTCTGCGCCCTCTTCGACGTCGCTCAAAAGCTTATCCGTCTGCGAAGAGATGACAAAGTCGCCCGCCGCTTCCATCGCGTGCTGCGAGCCTTCGTCCTCGTCATATTGCGTATAAGAGGCGTAAACTCTTTCGATTATGTCCTCGTTCTTATATGCGACAAGGTCTCTGAAACCCGCAAAGACCACGAAGAAGACCACCATGGTCACGATAAGTGGAAGACAGGAGGCAAAGGGGTGGAGCTTTTCCTGCTTTTGCAGCTCCGCCTGTTTCTGCCTCAAAAGCTGAGGCTGATTTGCGTATTGTTTTTGCAGTTTGGCAAGTTTGGGCTGCAAGCGCCTCATCGCCTTGCTCTGCTTGCGCTGGGAGATCTTCTGCCAAATATCGAGCGGGGACAGTATCAGTCGCAAAATAATGGTAAAGACTATTACCGTCACGCCGAAGGTGGGCAGTTTTTCGTCGAGCTGAACGAGCCATTGTCCGATAAGGTTATCGGGCAAAGCCGCCGCGAGCATCATCATAAGATCCATTTGGCATTTCCTTTATAGTTGTCTTTCACGGGGTCGTATCCGCCCTCTTTCCAAGGCACGCAGCGCATTATCCGCGCCGCGCCCAAAAGCGTTCCGACGAGCAATCCCCTCTTTTTCACCGCCTGTCCCATATATGCCGAACAGGAGGGGATATAGATGCAGCGATCGCCCATCAAGGGATTGAAATATCTCTTATACGTCTTTATCAGGCACATTTTTCCCAAAAACGGCGCGAATGGCGCCTTCTTTGTCTTTCAGCTTGCCCGCCCTTTCAAAGACAGAGGCAAGATCAAGGCACAAGCTCGAAAAATCCGCTTTCGCGGCGGCGGGAGACGCCACCACGATATAATTATACCCGTTTTCGACGCAGGGGATAAAGCGGCGCGCGATCTCTTTTATCCTGCGCTTGACCTTATTCCTCACCACGCTTTTGCCGACCTTCTTGCCGGCGACGATCCCTATATGCAGTCCGCGGCGGGCGCTGTGATATATGAGCGTCATATACCTGCCCGCCGAACGGCTGCCTTTGGCATAGATATAAGAAAAAGTGCGCCTGCCGCTGAGGCGATACTTCTTCTGCATACCTTACGCGGACAGCTTTTTCCTGCCCTTGTTGCGGCGCCTTGCGAGCACGTTCCTGCCGCCTTTGCTTGCCATTCTCTTGCGGAAGCCGTGCACTTTGCTGCGCTGCCTCTTCTTAGGCTGATAAGTTCTTTTCATAGCCGAAACTCCTCTCTTTTATAGTAATAGCGCAATGATTATAATATAATGCAAAAAGCCTTGTCAAGCGATTTGAAGACCGCCGCCGCTCCCGCCCCGAAAAAATATCCGCCTTACTCGCCGTGCCCAAACTTCAAAAAACATCCGTCCCTTCCGAGCCGAGCGAACTTTCGGAAAATATCCCCTCGTTCGCCTTTCCCGAAATTCGCAGAAAATTCCGCCTCAACCGCCTTACCCGAAACTTTCGGAAATTTCCCCCTCGCCCGCTTACCCGAAACTTTCGGGAAATATCCGCTCGCCCGCTTACCCGAAACTTTCAAAAAAACATACTCTTGCTCGCCGTGTCCGAAAGCGGAAAATTTTCACATTTTGTATATGTTATAACTAATAGTTATTATATTATCCTTTATCCCCCTTGCTTTGGCGCGCGCCGTGAGTTATAATATTTTTGAACAAATGTTTGAGGAGCGAAAATGACTCTCGACGATCTTTTGAAAGGACTGAACAAAGATCAACGCCGAGCCGTGGAGAGCACGGAAGGGCGCGTGCGCGTTGCGGCGGGAGCGGGCAGCGGAAAGACGCGCGTGCTCACCCTGCGCTATGCCTATATCGTGCAAAAACTCGGCGTCACGCCCGAGCATATACTCTCCGTCACTTTCACGAACAAAGCGGCGCGCGAAATGCGCGATCGCATACGCGCGTTGATGCCGGACGGAGACGGCGGCTGGATCCTGACCTTTCACGGCGCCTGCCACAAAATACTCAAAGAAGAGATAGGCTTTTTCGCCTATCCCGAGAATTTTATGGTAATGGACGAAGAAGATCAAAAGAGCGTTTTACAGCGCATTTTTTCGCAAAAAGGCTTTACGCTCAAAGATTTTTCCTTCCGCGACTGCATGAACGCGATCGAAGAATATAAGGCTTTTGCCGACTATGTGCCCTTTTTGACCGACGTCAAACGCGCGCAAAAAACTCCCGCGCTCGATGAAGAGAAAAACAAGCTCGACGCCGTCATCGCCGCCTATCTCGACATGCAGCGCAAAAACTATTGGCTCGACTTTGCCGACCTGATACAATTCACGCTTTATTTGTTCAAAATAAGCAAAGCCGCTCTGCAAAAATGGCAAAACAAGTTCGAATATGTGCAAATAGACGAATTTCAGGACGTCTCGGGCGAACAATACAAATTGGCGCGCGCTCTCGCCGGCAAGCATAAAAACCTCTTCATCGTGGGCGATCCCGATCAGACCATCTATTCCTGGCGCGGCGCAGACGTCGGCTTTTTCAACAACTTCGACAAGTTTTTCGCGGACGCAAAAACCATCGTTCTCGACGAAAATTACCGTTCCACGCCCGAGATCCTCGCCGTGAGCAACGCGCTGATAAGCAAAAACGAAGACAGGATAGAAAAGTCGCTCAAAGCCACTCGTCCGCACGGCGAAAAACCTCTCTATCATCACGCGAAGTCGCGGATCGACGAGGCAGACGCGATCGCAAACAAGATCCTCGAGCTGAAAAAGACGGGAGTTTCTCTCTCCGACATCGCCGTTTTATATCGCGGCAATTATCTCTCGCGCGTCATCGAGACTTCTTTTGTCAAAAAAGGCGTTCCCTATGTCGTTTTCAGCGGTACGGCGTTTTATCAGCGCAAAGAGATAAAAGATGCCCTCGCCTATTTGAGACTGAGCGTTTTCGGCGACGACCTGTCTTTCGAAAGAGTCGTCAACACGCCTCACCGCGGCATAGGCGCGACGCGCCGCTCACTCCTGCGCGCTTATGCCGAAGAAAACGGCTGCTCCTTGGCGCAGGCGCTCGGCGCGCTTGCCTTGACTCCCCGCTTCAAGGGAACGGGCGCGGGAGAGCTTTTGCACTTTTTGATAGACGCACAGGCTTTCGCCGCCGAACACGACCCCGCCGAAACGCTCGACCACGTTTTGCAAAAGAGCGGATACGAAGAGTTTTTGCGTCTGAGCGGCGGTCAGGACAGATTGGATAATCTGAGCGAATTAAAGGCGTCCGTGCGCGAGTTTGTCGAGTCGGAAGGCGACGACGCGAGCGTTCGCGACTATCTCAACAGCATATCCCTGCTCACGAGCGCGGACGCGGAAGAGAAGAAAGACTGCGTCAAACTCATGACCGTGCATACGGCAAAGGGCTTGGAATTTCCCTATGTGTTCGTTTGCTGCCTGAATGAAGGGCTTTTCCCCTCGCGCAAGATCAAAAACATCGAGGAAATGCAGGAAGAACGCCGCGTCGCCTACGTCGCATTGACGCGCGCGCAAAAGCGGCTTTTCCTTTCGGACGCGGAAGGCTACGACGCACAAGCGGGCGGCGCAATGTATACCTCGCGCTTTATTTTCGAGATCGGAAAAGACCTGCTCCAAACGAGCGGAAGGTTCTCCCTCGGTCATCTCGCGCGCTCGAAAACCTTCATAAGTTCGCATTTGAGCGGCAAAAAAGTCGAAAAGAGCGGCTTTTCCGTCGGCGAAAAGGTTTTTCACCCCGTTTTCGGCGTCGGCAGCATAGCAAAAGCAGAGGCCGACTCCTATCTCGTCCTGTTCGAAAGCGGAAAGACGCGCTCCATTGCCGCCACGTCGGACATACTAAAACCGCTCTGACGGCGCCGCTTTCGGCCGATGTTTCACGTTAAACAATCGAAAATAAAACGTCATCGCCGACAATAATATCAGGACAATTATTCCTGTCGGGAATATCGGACCCAGCCAATTTATCCGTTCGGCTAATTGTTTTGCGTCAACGCAAAGATTTGCAACGAGAGTCTCGTGCGCGTAATTATTACGCGCATAACATATAAAACCGCCCTTTTTCGCAAAAAAAACACAGCAACAGCCGTATTCAAAAATACAGACCGATCATGACTGCCGAAAAGCCGCACGCGCAGCCGTACTCAAAAAATACAAATCGATCACGGCTTCCGAAAAAGCCGCGCGCACAGCCGTACTCAATACCCGCAAAACAATTACGCTCGCTAAAAATACAGCAAGCAGCATCATGCTTAAAAAAACCAATATTGCCCCATTCTCAGATAAGGCAATTAAAAAACCGAAACTGTTTTTACCCGATGCCGTCGAGCGCTCGCAAGGCTTATCCGGATCAAATTCAACGCTTTCGGCATTATCCCGCCCTTGCCAAGCGTTGCTTTTGCCAACAAGCACGCCCTTGCCGAACGACTTACAAAGTACGACTCGCCTCTCTTCCGACGCCACCCTATTGCCGCACCCCGAGCAACAGCCCGTCCTTAAAAGCGTTTTGTCGCCACCGCCGCATTACAGCTATGCAGCCTGTTAGGATCGCCTTGGCGTTTACACCCCGAAGTTAATATAAAACCCCTTTTTCTGTCGGAAAATATCTTTCGTAATCCTCATCCGTAAGCGGTGTGCCGCGCTCTATCGCTTCCTCACACATTTTCTTGAAGTCGTCATTGCCTATATCATAAGGCATAGTTATAGGTATCATCGGATAATCTCCGAATTTTTCCTTATAATGCTCATAGTAAGCGGTAAACTCTTCTTTTGGTTGCGCCTTGACACTTTTTTTAAGCTTTTCGATATTCACTTTTTTCATCATTCTGCTCTCCTTACTTTTATTTCACTATACCCCTTTTTTGTCTTCCGATTTAATTTTATCTTGCCCGACAAACAATGTCAATACCCCTCTGCAACACGCCGCGCAAGTAATGTTTGCTCTTTTTCTACCGTAAGCAAGCCCGAACGCTCGGCTTTCAAACTTGTCGAACCTCTTCGAGACCTCGATCTAATAAGCCAAAACGCTATTTTTCTTGCCACACTTCGCCCCGCCTCTTTTCGATCACACGCCGCTCACATCGATCGACAAGCCTTTTTCACCGCTTTGAGCGCAGTTGAGCAATGATCGCCACAAAAAGCTCGCAAACGAGCGATATTTCGCCTTTTTATTGCCGCCGGGAATACCGCCCTCATTATTACCGCAAGCATTCGCGGCTTTTATAAACACTTTTTAACTTTAAGCGAGCGCTTCTGCATAAAGTGCCTTGCATTCAAAAGCTTTGACCGCAGTTCCGCGCCTTGCCCTTACACCGCGCACATCACCTCTTAAACACCTTGCTCAATACTCACCGCCACTTAAACGCATTATCACAACCATTATTATGCGCGCCAATATAACTTGATCTGTTGCCCCACCCCAAACGCAATCGCCCACCATGTTCTTAAATCGCCCGACAGCCTTTTCGAGCGCAATAGTAAAAGATCTCGCAAAATCGCAACAGCCTCTTGCTGCGCGAAAAAGCTCGAAAAGTGTCACGTGAAACATTTTCCGCGAATTAAATCACAAGCACTTCGCCCGTATCTGCCCGCCGACACCGACCACGTCAAGGAAATCGACACGAGCGCCGACAGCGCCTCTTTTAATGCTCCCCGATCGTCGGCGCCGTTCACGCCGCCACAAGCAGTCTATTGCGCTTCACGCCGTTGCAGGCAATCCCTTGTGCCACAACAACAGCCTCGGGATGCCGCGACCAAAAACCGCCTCGATCTTATCGAAATACGAGTAATTAGAGCAAAGCGATCAAAACAGCCAACACGGCGCACTCAATAGAAAAAGCGCGACTATAAGCAGCACGCAAGACATATCACCCGAAGTCAAACAAAATCGATAACTGCACTATAAACAAACGCTCGTCTCCGCGACTAACGGCGCAAAAAAGCGGTCGAACACTTAAATAACTCAAAAAACCTAAAACCTCTTGCCGCAGGAAACCTCAAAAGCAAAAACATAAAGCCGCAGCGGCAGGCAACTTCAACAGCGCAAAATCAAAATGACCCGTAAACCGCAAACATAAACGCGCAAAAAGCACGCAAAGCCATAAGCACGACGCCGTAACAGCGATAACGAACGATCGGGATCTCGAACAGGAGCGAATATCATAACAACACACAAACCCATAAGCGTAGAGGCACAGGAACATGCAAAGCCATAAACATAACGCCACAAAGACAGCGCGATCGAACCGGATCCGCGAACAGATCGATACGGACGAAAGCACCGCCGAACGCCAGACGCGCACCACGACCGCCGCAAAGACCGAAAAGCCGCTTTCGGCACGCCCGATCGAAGCCTTTCGCGGCTTGTTTTTTCGTCGCTTTGAAAATGTTTCCCGTGTAACAATTTTTGCTCGATTTTAGAAGTTTTTTGTCGATTTTTCCGTTTTTTGAGAATTTTTGCGTCTTTTTAATAACTGATAGTTGTCGCAATCGACTTGGATTTTCTCGAAATTTTCGCAAAATTACAGGCAATTGTCGGCAATTTATTTTTATTGTTTCACGCGATTTGTGAAACAGTTTTTAGCCGATTTTCTTCTCTTGTTTTTGCCTTTGCCGTCGCCCCTTGTGCAAAAAGCTCTTTTTACCGCGAAAATATCCTTTTCAACCACGTCGCATCGCTCTGCCCGGGCAAAACGGCAGGACCACGCAGCGATCGCGTTCGCGCGATATGCGCATATGCTACGGAGCGGCGCAACATGCTTGCAAAGGCATTCTCCCGCGCTTTCTCGCACACGCGCACAACCGCGAAGACACGGAACGCCTTTTCTCTCTTGAGCGCGCTTTTCGAGCAATTTGCGCATATTGCAAGCGGTTTTGCGACGATCCCGTCTTGCCCCGTTCACACCAACGCACATTATGCGCGCGTGCGTTACTGCGCACGTTCCGATGCGCCCACCCGCTGCGGAGCAGCCGCATTTGCTTTGCAAAAATGCGTCGAACCTTTCTCTCTCCAAGGCTCAAAAAGCGCGATCGTCCATCATATTTTGCCAAAAACGACGTTCCCATGTCGTTTTCGACGGCACGGCGTTTTGTCGGTACGGCGTTTTGTCGGTACGGAGTTTTGTCGGTGCCGGAAGACAAGACTCCTTTTTCGCGTATTTTATCGAGAGATCCGGATAGCGATCCGTGCGCGCCGTCTCAAACGGCTGTTTTTGCCGCTATTTCGGGCTTTGCCGCGCGCATCGTTTCTTCCCCCGTCTGCGGGCGTATTTCGAAAAATACGCGCCTTTTTCGCGCTCTGAACACGTTCCGAGAAGTTATCGCCGTGACAGCGACACATATCCGAAGACCTTTCTTTCCGCCTTTGCGGCTTTTGACCCAAGGTTTCAAAGCTCGTCCGCAACTCTACGCGCGCGCGTTGTTCCGCTTGGTTCGCCGCCCCGCAAACCGCCGTCGACCTTTTGACTTTCGCTCCGAGCAAGCAATGCAGACTTCTCGAACTTATGTTGCTCCGAGGTTTTTACCGCAACACTCCCTCAAAAACGCCTTCTTGTGGCATTTTTGTCGAAAATTTCTCTTCGCAAAGTCCTCTTGCGTTCATGCCTTCCCGCACGCACCGACGCATTATGCGCACGCAAGACCGTCCGCAAAAAGCCCGTCGAGCCGCGATCTTGCGCGAAACTTTTTGTCGACCGCCGCTCGGGTTTGCGTTTGCGCATTATGCGCGCGCGTATTATGCGATCCCGACCCGACGGCGGCAAAGGTTTTTTATCGTTTTTTCGTATGCTTTCTCGCGCGTATATGCGAGAGTGTTCGCGCTCATGTGTGTAATATTTTTATTATAATATATGTTTGATTGTTTTATGCACTTTTATCTTATACGCGATATTTTCGCTTTTATTTAGCATTTTTTCTTCTTTTCTTGCGCCGTTTTCCCGCAATTATCCGCGCGTTTTTAGTGCACATAATATACATGTTTTGGCGGCTGACTCTTTTTTATCTTATTCCCGCGCCCACCGCTCGGATAAGATCGAAGGCATTCGGGTTTTCTTTTCCGCATTACATGTGAGACGCTTTGGCGCTTTGCGTTTTTTCGCCGTTTCCGTATGCACCTCGGGCGACATCTGTGGGTCAGACCATCGCTCTCAACACGTCTTTTATATCCTCGGCAAAAGAAAGCGTCTTTTTGGCGTTTTCGGGACATGGCGCCCGGGTATTGCGCATTTATGCGAACGAGGACCGCGTCTTTATTTTTATACGTCATCGCTTCGAACGGAAAACGAATTATCGTCGGCGTATTGTATCCCACACCGAGCTCCAAAAGCAGCAGCTTCCTGTCGCGAGCCTCACGGCAGAAAATCTCATATCGGCGTTCCGCCTCATACCACGCCTTGTCTTGCACAAAATATGCGTCTTTGCGGATATTAACCTCCATATCTTTGCCGCATACGGGGCATTTTGGAATGAGAGCGGAAGGAATGCGGCAGTCTTTCTGCTCCGCCGCCATTTTTCGAACGAGATCTTCGTTGTCATACAGTTCGTCATGGCAGCCCTTGGCGCATTGCAGCTTTCCGTAGTCGCCCTGCACGGCAAAGATGCGCTCTGTCGCAAATCCCGCCTTATAAAACTGCGCGTCCACGTTGGTGGTGACGACAAAAAAGTCCTTATCCTTGACGAGTTCAAAAAGCCTTCGATAGAGCGGCAATGCGGGCGGCAGCCGGCGGTTCAGCAAAATATGCCGCGACCAATACGCCCATTTTTCTTCCTGCGTCTTGAAGGGATAAAATCCCGCCGAATACATATCCGACATGCCGTATTTTTTGATAAAATCGCCGAAGTTTTCCGTAAAACGCTGCCCGGAATAAGTAAGCCCCGCCGCAGATGAAAGCCCCGAACCGCCACCGATGAGCACGCATTCCGCCTCGTCGAGAAGGGAACGCAGCTTATCGATCCTGCCTGAAAAGCTCTCTGTCATATAACGCTTCATCCTCCTTCAAAAACACGTTGAAAATAACTTTTAGCGGGTTGCCCGTCTCCGCCTTCCATTGTTTGACCATCTGTACGGCAAGGCGGCAGGCTTCGTCTTTGGGGTAACGGTATTCGCCCGTGGAAATGCAGCAAAAGGCGAGAGAGGAAAGTTTCATCTCCGCCGCCATATTCAGGCAGGAGAGATAGCAGCTTTTAAGGTCGCGGCGGTTTTGCTCTGTCACGCCGCCATAGACGATGGGACCTACGATATGGAAAATATAGCGCGAAGGCAGGTTATATGCCTTGGTCACTTTCACCCGACCGTTCGGCTCTTCGCCGCCGCGCATGATAGCGTTGCAATCGAGGCGCACCTGAACGCCCGCCGCGGAATGTATGACGTTGTCGATACAGTTATGCAGAGGATGAAAGCAGCCCAGGAGCGCGGAATTGCAGGCATTGACGACGGCGTCCGCATTCAGCCGCGTGATGTCGCCCCGCCATAAGGCAATGCCGTCCCGATAAACAAATCCGTTTACATCGACTATGCCGCGCTCTTTTGTCCTTTCGGGGAGATACTCGTCCTGCAAGCGCAAAAATTCTTTCGTTGCGGGCATGGGCGGGCGCACATTGCAAAGCGCCCGGAAAAAATCGGGCTTTTGTTCATACGAAAGGGACGGTACGGCTTCGCCGCGCTCCTCGCAGAGAATTTGTATCAACCTGTCGAGAATTTTATTTTGCGTCATAAGAGTCTCTCCTTTATGTTCGATATTGCCCGCCAAAGCACGCAAGCGCGATCGAAACGACCGCGCCCACCCGCTATATGCTTATATTACTTTCCGATCACGGAAAAGCGCTTCTGAATATTGTTTGCGTTTTCAATCTCGTCGATCATGGCGATGGCGTAGTCGGCATAGCTTATGCGGCTCTCGCCCTTGGTGTTGACAAAATACTCCTCATCACCGATGAATACGCATTCCGCGGCTTTCAAAAGCGACCGCAGCTTTTCAACTCTTTCTTGTAAGTTATTTTGCTTGTTGTTCATAGCCTTCAAAAACCGCGAGGCGCGGATCAGACAAGATCTTGCCTCGCTTTGTTCAATTGGAAACGACGCCGTCGTTCATGGTGTACCCTTCCAGTGATCCCGCCTTTACTTGAATACATATATACTTTAACGCCGTTTTTTCAGAAGCAAAGAACTGCCTTTTGGCTTCGGGAGAAATACGCAACCAGTCACCTGCCTTTACGCGAATATTTTCGCCGTCTATAACGACAGCGCCTTCACCCTCGACGATCGCATAGATCTCTTCGTTCTGCTTATGAGAATGGACGAAGGGAACGCACCCTCCTGCCGGCAAAATATTGATGCTGATCTCCGCGCCTGTAAGACCGAGCTTGTCATGCAGTTCGGTGCGTGCTTCTTCCGATGTGCCAATTTTGCTGTAATTTTTCATGATACATACCTCCAAGAAATTTTGATTTGGTAACCTTTGCGATTACGGGCACAGTATAGCAAACGCGGAAAATTTTTTCTCGGAAGTTACTTTTCTATTATTTGATAATAGATTTGTTGCTTAGTTTCTTTTTTGAACCATTGACTTTTTAAGGCTCTTTTGCTATTATAAAAGAAAAAAGGAGCGCACTTTATGCTGACAAAAGAAGAATTGCCCGAATGCCCCGTGGCGACGACGGTACAGCTCATCGGCAATAAATGGAAACTGCTTATTTTGCGCAATCTCATCTATAACGGAGCGCAGCGATTCACCGATTTTCCCAAGACCATTCCCGGCATCAGCAAAAAGGTGCTGACGGACAATCTGCGCGCGCTGGAGAGCGACGGGCTTGTCGAACGCGAAGTATTTGCGGAAGTTCCGCCGCGCGTCGTCTATTCTTTGTCCGACCTCGGCAAAACATTGAAACCTATCCTTGACGCCATGTTCGATTGGGGAACGGATTACAAAAACAGATTATAGTTATTCAAAGAAGCATACGGGCGGTTTTTTAACGCCTCAACTTTTTTCACGCTGAAATTTTCTCTCGCGCGAAAGATTTTGCCGAAAAGCACTTCGCGCTTTACTTCCGTGAATTTTTCGTCATAAAAAGAGCGGCTCGCGCCGCCCCTTGTCGCGCTTTTCCGCGCTATGCCGCTTTTGCCATTTCCGAAAACTCCGCGACGCAGACTTCGCTCGCATATGTGCTTCCGTCGCGCTCGTAAGTTATCCTGAACGAATCGCCCGCTTTGAGCGCGTAGAGGGGATAGGAGAGCATATAGTTGCGTTCGATGACATATTCCGTCTCTTGTCCGCCCGAGGTAACGATCACCTTTTCGATGACGTCGCCCTCGCGCAGTCCCAGCGCCTCGGCGATACCGCCCTCGGTCACGGAGACGACGGTCGTGTCCGCCGTTATCTTGCCGCTGCCGCTCGTTTTATCATACTCATAGCGCGAATTTTCCTCGCTTACGCTCACTCCGAGCGTGAGCTTATATGCTCCCGAAGTGTCGCTGTCATTATCGGTCGCGTAATAATACATATTTTCAATGACGCTTTTGACCGTGTCGACGGGTATGGCGTAATTGATGCCCTGTTCCTCTTCACCGTTACCCGCATGCGGCACGCCGATCAGCTCTCCGTCCACGTTAAAACAGCCGCCGCCCGAATTTCCGCCGTACATAGCCGCGTCCACGCGCATGGAGCGATGGCTCGTGACATTCGAGCTTATCTGCAAATTGATGTTTTCGCTGTGCACGCTCACGATCCCTTCCGTAACGCTGATCCCGTCGCCGCCCGTGTTGCCGATGACGACGGCGGTGTCGCCCACGTCGTAGCCGTCCGCAAAGACGACCTCCTGCACGTCGGGATTTATGCTCTTCACGTCCTGCGTCTTCGCGCGCAGCAGCGCCAGATCGTTTTCTTCCGAGCCGCCCGCATATTCGCATTCGATCGCATAATCCCCGTAGACATATTCGTTATAGCCGTTCACGCTCTCGCCCGTGCTCGAGGGAGAACCTTCGCTGCCGTAAAGATAGACGATGATACGGCGGGCGATATGCTTGTCGCTCGCGCCCGAGAGCGAATATTCCAAGTTGTCGTCGTTGCCGTTTTGGCTGTAAACGACGTGATAATTAGTGATGAAATATGTGTATTCGGCGTCTATTTTATAGATGACCGCCGAGCCGGTATAGACCGCCGTGCCCGTCGTTTCGCCGCCGAAGGGGAACATGGAGTTTTGCTTGCTCTCGTAAAACTCCGTATAGACCGCCGCCGCCGAGAGCAGAGCGGAGGCTATCACTTGCGAATTGTCGCCGCCCACGCTCACGTCCATGAACTTGTCCACGAACTCCTCAAACGTGAGATCGTCATCGCCCGTTTCCGCCTTGTATTGCTCGAAAATGTCCTGCGCGGTGACGCTTTCGCCGTCCTTGCCGTCCGCGCCGTTGGTCACACGGAATTCGCCCGTGCTGCCGTCGCTGTAATAAATGGTGTAGATGTCGATATCGCCCTGCGTGCCCGTCTTTTCGATCGACTCGATACTCACGCCGTCCTTGCCGTTTGTGACGCAGGCGGATAAACTCAATGCGACGATCGCCGTCAAAAGCACGATCGCCACGAGCCAAACTTTTCCCTTTTTCATATAAACCCTCTCTTTTCCCGCTCTCCGCAACCGGCAAAAGCGGTCTTGCAACCTTATGATAACAGAGGTTTTTGCTTTGTTCAATACGGTTTTTTGTAAATTTTTCCGCCTTTTCGCAAAATTTACTTTTCCCGCGCGCGGCTTTTGAGGAAAAGCTCTTTCTTTGCTCCATGATTTTCTCGAATTATCCATAATAACAGCGATTTTAATATAACTTTTATTTTCGAATATATTTATATATTCGAAAATAACATCAAAATACTTGTCTAATTATTATAAATATTGTATAATTTTATCCATGAAAATCGAAAAGGATCTTCTCTTTTATTTTTATGCCATAGGTTACACCCGCTCGGCTCTTGCCAAACAGAGCGGTAAAAAGCTCGCCGAGCTGAGCCAAGCCATCAGGGCGGCTTTGCAGGCGCGCGCGACCTGTTCGTTTTACGGCGCGCTCCGCCCCGACTCGGATACGATCAGAAAAGAGCTTTTCTCCCGCCGCCTGCTCGCCATGGTCGGCGCGGACAGAAGGCGGCTGCTGCGCGCCTTAGCGGAGACGGAAGGCTACGAACTAAGCAAAAAACCTCGCTGAGCGCAGCTTTCCCCCGCGCTTATATTTGCGCGCGGCGGCGAGCTGTGGTATAATATCCGATATGGAAAAGGTTTACGACGGGATAGTTATCGGCGGCGGTCACGCGGGCGTGGAGGCGGCTTTGGCGCTGGCGCGCACGGGGCTTAAAACGCTGATGATGACGCTCACCCCCGACGCCATCGCCTATATGGCGTGCAATCCCTCCGTGGGCGGCACGGCGAAAGGGCATCTCGTGCGCGAGATAGACGCGCTGGGAGGGCAGATGGGGCTGAACGCGGACGCGACCGCCCTGCAAATGCGCATGCTCAACCGCGGCAAGGGCGAGGCGGTGCATTCTCTGCGCGCGCAGTCGGACAAGATCAAATACCATCTCAACATGAAGCGCACGCTCGAAGAGCAGGAAAACTTGGATATCCTGCAAGCCGAAGCCGCCGAGATACTCGTCGCGGGCGGAAAGGTGCGCGGCGTCAAGACCACTCTCGGCGACACCTATGAAGCGCGCGCGGTGATCGTCGCCACGGGCGTTTATCTCAATTCGGACATAATAACGGGGGAGTGGAAGAAGGAGAGCGGTCCATCCGGCTTTGCCTGCGCGACTTTCCTCACGCAAAGCCTTGTCTCTTTGGGGCTTGAAGTGCGCCGTTTCAAGACGGGCACGCCCGCGAGGTTGGACGGCAGGACGATAGACTATTCGCGCATGCAGGCTCAGGAGGGCGAGGACGTCTATGCCTTCTCCTTCATGACGGAAGGAAAGGTGGAAAACAAGGCGAAATGCTATCTCACTTACACGACGCAGGCGACCAAGGACGTCATCATGCGCAACATAAGCCGTTCCCCCCTTTATAACGGTACGATAAAGAGCACGGGTCCGCGCTACTGCCCGTCGATCGAGGACAAGGTCATGCGCTTTGCCGACAAGGAGCGGCACCAGATCTTCCTCGAACCCGAGAGCGCGTTCACCCACGAAGTCTATGCGCAGGGCATGTCTTCCTCCCTTCCTTTCGACGTTCAGGAAGAGATGTATCACACGGTCACGGGCTTGGAACGGGCGCGTATCGTGCGCTACGCTTACGCCATAGAATACGACTGCATCGACAGTACCCGCCTTCTCCCCACCTTGCAGGTCAAGGGTGTGGAAGGGCTGTTCACGGCGGGGCAGATAAACGGCAGTTCGGGCTATGAAGAAGCCGCCGCGCAGGGCATAATGGCGGGGATAAACGCCTCGCTCATGCTCAGGAACATGCCGCCGCTCGTGCTCAGCCGCGACGAGGCATATATCGGCGTGCTCATCGACGATCTGGTCACAAAGGGCACGAACGAGCCTTACCGCATGATGACCGCGCGCGCCGAACACCGCCTGCATTTGAGGCAAGAAAACGCGGATATGCGCCTCACGCCCAAGGGCAGAGAGGTCGGGCTGGTGGACGACGAGCGCTGGGAAAAATTTAAAAAAAAGCAGGAGCAGTTCGAGATTTTTTCACCCCTGCTCGGCGATTTCGCGCCCAAAGCGCCGACAAGCGCCTTTCTCGAAGAGATAAAAGAGGGGGGAGAGGGGAATTATTCTTATGAGCAGCTCTTCAAGCGCACGGGCACGAGCACAGCGAGCGTCAAGCGCTTTTTCCCCACCTGGAAAGATTGCGACGAGCGCGTGCTCGGCGAGCTTATCACCCGCTGCCGTTACAGCGGCTATATGGAAAAACAGCGCGCGGCGATAGAAAAGGAAAGAAAGATGTCTTCCCGCCTTATCCCGCCCGACATAGATTATCTCAACATGCACGGGCTGAGGCTGGAAGCTCGGCAAAAGCTGGACAAGATCCGCCCCGTCGACTTGGGTCAGGCGGCGCGCATTTCGGGCGTTTCGCCCGCGGATATTGCCGTGCTCATGGTGCGCCTTGCGGGGAGGGGAGAGCAATGAACCTCGAAGCTCCCGCAAGAGAAGCGCTCGCGCGCTTTGAAGATAAGCTCGACGTTTTGCGCCGCTTCTTGCTGACGGAAAACGAAAAATACAACCTCACCGCCCTCACGGAGGCGGAGGAGGTGAGCGCAAAGCACTTTTTCGACAGCTTTGCCGCCTCCCCCCTGCTGCCTTGCGGCGCGAGCGTTTGCGACGTGGGCTGCGGCGCGGGATTTCCCCTGCTCCCTCTCGCGCTCGCGCGCGGCGACTGCACCTTTCTCGGCGTGGACGCGACGGAAAAAAAGGTGAATTTCGTGCGCGCAGCCTCATCTCTTCTCGCTCTTGAAAACTGCCGCGCCGAGCATTTGCGCGCGGAAGAGCTTTGTTCTTCCCGAAGAGAGAGCTTTGACGTCGTCACCGCGCGCGCCGTGGCGGAACTTTCCGTCCTGTGCGAATATTGCCTGCCCCTTTTGAAAGAGGGTGGACTGATGATAGCTTACAAAGGTCCCGGAGCGAAGACGGAGCTTGACGGGGCGAAAAAGGCGCTTTCCCTCTTGGGCGGAAGCGCGGAAAACGTGATCGGTTATTCGCTGCCCACGGGCGAAGAGCGCGCCCTCGTGCTCATTCGCAAGACGGGGCAAACGCCGCTCAAATACCCGCGCGGGGGCAATAAGCCGCGCCTCAAACCGCTGAAATAATGTTCGTAAAGTCTGTTTTTCTCAATAACTTCCGCAACTATAAGGAAAAGACCGTCCGCTTTTCGGAGGGTCTGAACGTCATTGCGGGACCGAACGCCACGGGAAAGACAAACCTCTTGGAGAGCGTTTATATGTGCGGCTTGGGCAATTCGCCGCGCGTGAGCCGCGATAAGGACGTGATCATGTGGGGAGAAACGGGCGCCTATATCCGCCTCGAACTGCAAAAGAAATTCCGCCTGCACACCATCGAGATGTATATCGACTCGCGCGAGAAAAAGCGCGTGGCGATCGACGGGATACCCATAAGCAGGCTTTCTCAGCTTATCGGGACTCTCGGCGTCGTCTTTTTTTCTCCCGACGAACTCAAGCTCGTCAAAGACGCGCCCTCGGAAAGGCGGCGGTTCATGGACGTCTCGCTCTGCCAGCAGTCCTCGAAATATCTCTTTTCCCTCTCGCGTTACAACGCCGTGCTCTTGCGGCGCAACAAGCTGCTCAAAACGCTTCCCGTGGGCGAGGATCTGAAAAACGCGCTGCATGTCTGGGACTTACAGCTCGCGCAGGAGGGGGCGAGGGTGATAAAGGCGCGTTACTCCTTTGCGCGCGAACTCAAAGCCTTTGCCGCGGAGAAGCATCTCACGCTCAGCTCGGGCAGGGAAGAGCTTTCGCTCGAATATGAAAGCGACGTCCCCGACGGCGAGGAAAAGCAGATAGAAGAGGCGCTGCTAGGTCGGCTTTTTTTGAGTTACGACAAGGACTGCGCCCTGCAATATACGACGGTGGGACCGCATAAGGACGACATAAAGATCTCTTTAAGCGGCGTAGACGTGCGCAAGTTCGGCTCGCAGGGGCAGCAGCGCACGGCGGCGCTCTCGCTCAAACTCGCCGAGATCTCTCTTTTCACGGACAATACGGGCGAACAGCCCGTGCTTTTGCTCGACGACGTACTCTCCGAGCTGGATAAGGACCGCCGCGCGACGCTGCTTGAAGAGACCTCGCTTTTGCAGACGATAATCACCTGCACGGAATATGAAGAGAGTGCGGCGGCGAATATCATCAAAACGCGCTGATTTTTCCGCCCCTGCCCCTAAAAAACGCTTGAAACAACATAAAAAGTCCGCCTCAAAAGGCGGACTTTTTCTTGCTTTTTCTTTCTCAGTAATTTTCTTTGCGCAGCTGGAAATAAGCCTTGGGATGGGCGCAGACGGGACAGACTTCGGGAGCCGTTTTGCCGATATGTATGTGTCCGCAGTTGCGGCATTCCCAGACGGCGTCGCCGTCGCGGGAGAAGACTATGCCGCCGTCGATGTTGGCAAGCAGCTTGCGATAACGCTCTTCGTGCGTCTTTTCGATCGCCGCCACGCCTCTGAACTGACGGGCTATCTCGTCAAAGCCCTCTTCCTCCGCCTCTTTGGCGAAAGTCGCATACATGTCCGTCCATTCGTAATTCTCGCCCGCCGCCGCGTCGGCAAGGTTGGCGACAGTGTCGGGGATCCCGCCGTGGAGCAGCTTGAACCACATTTTCGCGTGTTCTTTCTCGTTGTTCGCCGTCTCCTCGAAGATCGCCGCTATCTGCTCGTAGCCGTCCTTCTTGGCTTTGGAAGCATAATAGGTATATTTGTTGCGCGCCTGCGATTCGCCGGCAAAAGCGGTCATCAGATTTTGCTCGGTCTTGGTGCCTTTGAGATCCTTCATCATTTATCCTCCTTTTCGTCCGCGTCTTTTTTCTCTTTGTCGCGGCTCTCTTCATTATATTCCTTTTCGCCCTCTTCGTCAATAGGCTTTTTCTCTTCGCGCAGGATAACGCCCGTTATGCGGTGCTTTTCCACCTTGGTGACCTCAATGAGGATATCGCCGTCGCGGGCGGTGGCGGTGGCGCCGTCGTCGGGGATATAGCCCAGCACGTTGCACACATAGCCGCTCACGGTCTCGCAGTCTTGCTTCTTCTCTTCGGGGAAAATTATCCCCGTCTCTTCCTCCGCCTCTTCTATGGGCACGAGCCCGGTCAGCTCCCAGCTCCCGTCCTCGAGCTTCTTCACGCCGTATTCGTCCGTTTCGTCCTTGTCCGTCATCTCGCCCACGAGCAGTTCGAGCAGGTCGCGTATGGTGATTATGCCGTCCGTGCCGCCGAATTCGTCAAGGACGATGGCGACATGCTCGCGCGCGTTCTGCATCTTGTAAAACAGCGTGTTTGCCGGCATGCTCTCATGCACGAAGAAGACGGGGTGGACGGCGTTTTTCATCACGTTCTCGCGCGATCTGTCTTTCAGGCGGAAATAGTCGCGCGTGTCGAGCATGCCGATGACCTCGTCCATATCCTCGCCGCAGACGGGATAATAGCCGTGACGGGTGCCGTAAATAGTCTCTTCCCATTCCTTGTCGCTGTCGCCCGAGAAGACGGCGATGACGTCCTTTCTATGCGTACAAGCCTCGTCCGCCGTCTTGTCTTTGAAGTCGAAGACGTTCTGAATGAGTTCGGTCTCGGATTCGGCGATGTGTCCCGCCTCGCTTCCCGCTTCCGCCATGAGCACTATCTCTTCCTCGGTGACGGGGTTATCCTCTTCGTCGGGCTTGATACCGATGAGGCGCAAAATGCCGTTGGAAGTCACGGTGAGCAGCCAGACGAAGGGGGCGAAGATCACGGAGACGACTTTGAGAAGTCCCGAGATGCCCAAAGCCATCTTTTCCGACTTGCGCATGGCGATACGCTTGGGGATTATCTCGCCGAAGACGATGTTGAAAAACGCCAGGATTATGGTGAGCAGGATCATGCAGAGAACGTTGATCGCGCTCGCCGCCGTACCCGCGGGATCGAGCCCCGCGCCGCTTACTATGGCTCCCGCCAAAGGTTCGGCAAAGCTGTCCGCGGCAAAGGCGCTGCCCAAAAGTCCCGCCAAGGTGATCGCCACCTGAATGGTGGAGAGGACCTTGGATTGGTCTTTGGTCAGAGAAAGCAGCCTTTTGGCGCGCTTATTGCCCTCTTCCGCCAATTTTTTGAGTTTTGCGTCGTTGACGGATATGACCGCTATCTCCGCGCCCGCGAAAATAGCGTTGAGCGCGATAAGCACTATCTGTACGACAACCGCTAAAATATACTTCATTTTTTACTCCTCTTTATGCAAAAAAGCATAACCCGTATCTTGCGATTTTCGGATTATGCTTTGCTTTTTAGTCTCCTTTTTTCGTTTTTATTATGTGGATCCGAGTCGTTACTGTCGTCCATATTGTCCTCTTTTTCTATCATAACACAAAATTTCAAATTTGGCAAGAAAAATTTTACAAAAGCGAAAATCGGGTCAAATGCCGCTGTTTTATGCGGTTTTTCCCGCTTTTTCCGCCATTTTGAGCGCGAGCGCGCCGCGTATCATCATATAAATGCCCGCCGCCGCGAGAAGGAATGCGGCGGAAAGCGCGTAAACGGCATAGGCGTAAGCCTTTGTTATCAGCGGCGAGACGATAAGTCCCAGCGCCGCGGCGGTAAAGAGCGCGGCAAAGACGGTCACCGCCGTGAAGGCGGCAAAGATCCGCCTTTGCCTTTTATCGTCCGCCCCGCCGTTCAAAACTCAAAGAGGTTGAGACCTATCTCGTCGCTGAACGCCCTGCCGACGCTCCCCTCGACGACGCGCACGACTATCTCGCAGGTCGCCGAAACGTGCGCCTCGTTGAGATGCCCGCCCGTGACCTTGCCGTATTCGTTGCCCGCGCTCATGTGCAGGTGTAGATAGGGCTTGCCGTCCATGCGCGTGATCGTGCCGGTGAGGGAAGTTATCTCGAAGTTGCCGTGAAAGTCGTTCTTGCGGTAGACCTTTTCCTGCGGGAAAAAGACGCCCGCCGTAAAGCGGTCCACGGCGCCCAAGCCGCTCACGCAGCCCAAGGCTATGTCCTCTTTTTCCGCCAAAGCCGCGAGAGAAGAGAGTATCTCCTCGCCGCGTTCGAGGCGGACGAAAAAGCTGCCGCCGAATTTTTTGTACTGCATACGATTTCTCCTTTTTCGAGAGAAAAAAGGAGGGTCGCCCCTCCTTTTCTCATTTGTTGTTATTCGTTGTTATCCGCGGGAGCGTCCGAGTTCGCGCTTTCCGCTTCTTGTAAAGTGCCTTCCTCTTGCGCGCCCTCTTCGAGGTGCGTCACCTCTTCATCTTCCGAGCGGGGCACGATCGCGCAGGCGACGACCTGGGCGCTCTCGTCTTTGAGCCTCATCACCTTGACGCCCTGCGTGGCTCTGCTCATCTTGGAGACCTCGTCCGCGTGTATGCGTATGGTGACGCCGTTGTCGGCGATGATGATGATGTCGTCGTTTGCGGGATCGACGAGTTTGAGGTTGACGATGTTGCCCGTCTTATCCGTCAGATTTCCCGCCTTAACGCCCTTTCCGGCTCTGCCTTGGAGCGAATACTCGGAAATGTCCGAACGCTTGCCGTAGCCCTTTTGAGTGAGCGTGAACACCTCAACGCCGTCCTTGACCTTGGTCATGTCCACGACCTCTTCGCCCGCGTCCATCTTTATCGACCTCACGCCCTGGCTCGTCCTGCCCGTCGCGCGCACGTCCGATTCGGCAAAGCGTATGCACTTGCCGCCCGTGGACGCCATGAGCAGTTCGTCCTCGCCCGAGGTGAGCTGAACGCCGATGAGTTCGTCGCCCTCGGTGAGCGAGATGGCTATCTTACCGTTGGTGTTGATGCGGATAAATTCGTCCACGCTCGTCCTCTTGATGAGTCCGCCCTTGGTCGCCATGGTGAGGTATCCCGTGCTGTCGGCGGGCATGGGCACATAGGCGTTTATCTTTTCCCCTTCGTCCAGCGTGAGCAGGTTGACCATGGCGCGTCCCTTGCTGTTCTTGCCCGTTTCGGGGATCTGCCAACCCTTTATGCGGTAGACCTTGCCCTTGTTGCTGAAAAAGAGCAGCGGCACATGCGTATTGGTGGCGATGACGTTCTCGACAAAGTCCTCTTCCTTGGTTTTGAGCGCCGTGACTCCCACGCCGCCGCGGCGCTGAGTGCGGTATTCGTCCACGGCAAGGCGCTTGATATAGCCGTCGTGAGTGACCGTGACGACGATGTCTTCCTGTTCGATGAGGTCTTCGATGTCGAGATCGGAATAGTCTATCGAGATCTCGCTGCGGCGCTTGTCGGCATATTTGTCGCGTATCTCGCCCATCTCTTTCTTTATTATCTCGACCACGCGGGCGGGATTTGCGAGAATGTCTTTGAGGTCGGCGATGAGTTTTTCCAGCTCGGCAAGTTCGGCTTGCAGCTTTTCCACTTCGAGGGAAGTGAGCCTTTGCAGCCTCATGTCGAGAATGGCGTTCGCCTGCTTTTCGCTCAGCTCGAACCTCTCGGTGAGGTTGACCACCGCGTCCGCCCTGTCGCGCGACTTTTTCAAAAGCTCGACCACTTCGTCGATGTTGGCGAGAGCCTTGACGAGTCCGATCAGAATATGCTCTCTCTCCTGCGCCTTTTCAAGGTCGAACTTGGTGCGCCTGGTGACCACGTCTTTTTGATGCTTGATATATGCTTCGAGTATCTCTTTGAGATTGAGCATCTTGGGCGTTCCGTCCACCAAGGCGAGCATGATCATGGGATTGCTTATCTGCATCTGCGTATGCTTGAAGAGCAGGTTGAGCACGACTTGCGGGCTGACGTCCTTTTTCACTTCGATGACTATCCTCATGCCGTCGCGGTCGGACTGCTCGTGAACGTCGCTTATGCCCTCTATCCTCTTTTGCTTGACAAGTTCGGCTATGCTCTCGATGAGCTTGGCTTTGTTGACCTGATAGGGGATCTCGGTGACGATGATGCGGCTCTTGCCGTTGGGCATCTCCTCTATCTCCGTTCGCGAACGGATGATCGCGTTGCCCTTGCCCGTCTTATACGCCTTTTTGATTCCCGATCTGCCCATGATGAGCGCGCCGGTGGGATAGTCGGGCGCGGGGATATATTCGATCAGCTCGTCGATGTCCATGTCGGGATTGTCGAGCAGGGCTATCGTGCCGTCGATGACTTCGCCCAAATTGTGCGGAGGAATGGAAGTCGCCATGCCCACGGCGATGCCGTCCGAACCGTTGACGAGCAGGTTGGGATAGCGCGAGGGCAGGACGACGGGCTGTTCGCGCGTGTCGTCGAAGTTGGGATAAAAGTCCACCGTCTTTTTCTCGATGTCGCGCAGCATTTCCACCGCTATCTTGCTCAGCCTCGCCTCGGTGTAGCGGTAAGCCGCGGGCGGATCGCCGTCCACGCTGCCGAAGTTACCGTGACCGTCGACCAAGGTGCAGCGAATGGAGAAGTCCTGCGCGAGCCTGACCAAGGCGTCGTAAACGGAGACGTCGCCGTGGGGGTGGAACTTACCGAGCACGTCGCCGACTATGAGCGCGCACTTGCGGTAAGGCTTGTCCGAAGTGAGCGAAAGCTCGTTATACATATCGTAAAGTATCCTGCGGTGAACGGGTTTCAAGCCGTCTCTCACGTCGGGAATGGCGCGGGAGACGTTGACCGCCATGGCGTAAGCGATGAAGGACTTTTTGATCTCGCCCTCCACGTTCACGTCCACGACTTTGGTCCCGGAGAGCATTTCTTCTATGTCTTTTTTATTCTTTTCTTCCATTTTTCACCTCTTAAACGTCCAAGTCGGTAACAAGGTTGGCGTTTTCTTCAATGAACTTTCTTCTCGCCTCGGGTTCGTCGCCCATGAGCAGAGTAAAGAGCCTGTCCGCCTCTTCCGCGTCCTGCATGGTCACGCGCAAAAGCGTGCGCTTTTCCGGGTCCATGGTGGTGTCCCAGAGCTGAGCCGCGTCCATCTCGCCCAAGCCTTTGTAGCGCTGGACTTCGCCCTTTCTGTCTATGCTGACCAAGAACTCTTCAAGCTCGTCGTCCGAATAGAAATAATATTCCTGCTTGCTTCCCTTTTTGGTGACCTTGTAAAGGGGCGGCTGGGCGATATAGACGTGACCGTGCTCGACCACGGGACGCATATAGCGGAAAAGGAAGGTGAGCAGCAGTATTCTTATATGGCTGCCGTCCACGTCCGCGTCCGTCATGCAGATTATTCTGTCGTATTTGAGCTTGGCTTCGTCGCAGTTTTCGTTGATGCCGCAGCCGAAAGTGGTTATCATGTTCTTTATCTCTTCGCTTTCGAGGACGCGGTGTATGCGCGCCTTTTCCACGTTGAGTATCTTGCCGCGCAGGGGGAGTATCGCCTGGAATCTCCTGTCGCGTCCCTGTTTTGCCGTGCCGCCTGCCGAATCGCCCTCGACGAGATATATCTCGCATTTTCTCGGATCGCGCTCGGAGCAGTCGGCGAGCTTTCCGGGAAGAGTGGTGGATTCAAGCACGCTCTTGCGGCGCGTGAGTTCGCGGGCGTTCCTCGCCGCGTCGCGCGCTTTTTTGGCGTTGATGGACTTGTTGACCAGCTCGCGCGCGTCTTTGGGATTTTCTTCGAGATATTCTCCGAGTTTTTCCGAAACTATCTTGGAAACGGCGGTGCGCATGAAGCTGTTGCCCAGCTTGCCCTTGGTCTGACCTTCGAACTGCGGATCGACGAGCTTGACGCTCACGATCGCCACTATTCCTTCGCGGCAGTCTTCGCCGCTGAGCTTTTCGTCGTTTTTGAGTATCTTCTGCTCGGTGCCGTAATCGTTGAAGAGCTTGGTGAGCGCGGCTTTGAAGCCTTCGAGATGAGTTCCGCCCTCATGCGTGTTGATGTTGTTGGCGTAAGTTAAGATAGTCTCGTTATAGCCCGTGTTATATTGCATGGCTATTTCTATCTGATAATCCTCTTCCTTGTAATCGATATAAAAAGGCGCGGAAAGAACGGGTTCTTTTCCCTCCATCTTTTCGTTGATGTATTCGAGTATGCCGCCTTCGTAATGGAATTCGTCGCGGTTTTCCTTCAAGGGACGCTTGTCCGAGAGGATTATCTTCAAGCCCTTGTTGAGATAGGCAAGTTCCTGCAATCTGTCGCGCAGAGTGTTATAGTTGAAATCGAGCGTTTCGAAGATCTCGCTGTCGGGATAAAAGGTGACTTTCGTGCCTCTCTTGCTCGTGCTGCCCACGACTTCGAGCGGGTGCTGGGTGACGCCGCGGCTGAAAGACATTTTGTGTATCTTGCCGTTCTGATAGACCTCCACTTCCAGCCATTCGGAAAGCGCGTTCACGCAGGAAACGCCCACGCCGTGAAGACCGCCCGAGAACTTATATCCGCCGCCGCCGAACTTACCGCCCGCGTGCAGCTTGGTAAGCACGACTTCGACCGCCGATTTGCCCTCTTTTTCTATTATTCCCGTGGGAATGCCGCGCCCGTTGTCGGTGACTGCGACCGAACCGTCTTCCTGTATCTCCACGAGAACGGTGTCGCAAAAGCCCGCCATGGCTTCGTCGATGGCGTTGTCCACGACTTCGTAGACGAGATGGTGAAGACCGCGCTCGTCCGTGGAACCGATATACATGCCGGGACGCTTTCTGACCGGTTCAAGACCTTCGAGCACTTGGATAGTGCTCTGATCGTACTCTTTCTTAGCCACTTATTTACCTCCTTGTCCTATAAAGCCTCGCACGCATAATATAACGTGCGCGCATACGCATATATTATAGTTATTTAATCCATTATATCACAAAAAAAAGTCAAAGGCAAGAAAATGAGGAAGAGTTGCTCATATCGTTTTTTTTGACGCAAATAACGCGCCTAAATTGATTTTTTAATGAAAAACGCGCCCTTTATCGGGCGCTCCGTCGTTTTTTTTATTTAATTTTTCTCAATATCTGATCGGCAGCAACAGATAGACATATTTTTCCTCTTCGTTTTCGTTGACCGGCTCGATGATGAAGGGAGCGGTCGGGCTGTTGAGAGACATGTTCACGAATTCGCCGTCGCAGTTTTTGAGTACGTCGATGATGAACTTACAGTTGAGAAGAAGGACGACGTCTTTTCCCTTGCTGTATATCTTGATCATATCGCTTATCTCGCCTATGCTCGAAGACGCGCGCACGTTCATTATCCCGTCTTTTACTTCCACTTTGACCATGCTCGACTTGTCGTAGCGCGTCATGACCGCGGCTCTGTCGAGGCTGACGAGGAGCTGCTTGCTGTTCACGGTCAGCTTTGTTTCGTAAGCGGAAGGGATAGTCCTGGCGTAATCGAGGAATTTTCCCGAAAGCAGGTTGGACGTGACTTTGGTATGTTCGCCGATGCAGACGGAAAAACGCTTGGAAGAGAAATAAAGCGTCGTGGAATCCTCTTCGTTTTCCATCATTCTCGCCACTTCGTTGAGCGTCTTGACGGGCACGACTGCCTGTATGGCGTCGTATTCCGCGGGCAGCTTATAGCTCGCCACCGCCATTCTGTAACCATCGAGGGCGACGACGTTCATGTCCGAACCCTTTATGTCGAAAAGGCAGCCTTTGAACTGCGGTCTGCTGTCGTCGGTCGCGGCGGAGAAAGAGGTCTTTTCTATCAGCCTTTTGAGATCCTTTTGCGGAATGTTGAAACTTATCTCGTAATCTTCCTCTCCGCCCGTCAAAGGCACGAAATCTTCCAGCCTGAACTTGCTCAGCTGCGCTTCGTTATCCATATATTTGATATGTATGATGTCCTCTTCGATGCTGTAAATATCCACTTGAGCGCCGCTGTCTATCCTCTTTACTATCTCATACATATATTTTCCCGGAATGAGGACCTCTCCTTCCTCCTGGACCACTGCGCGAATGGAATTTTCTATCTCGTATTCCATGTCGTTGGCGGTGAGGGTGACCTTGTCGCCGTAAGCGCTCATTTTGATCCCGTCGTTGTTGACGCCTATCATGACTTTGGAAGGAAGAGCTCTCGTGACCTTTGCCAAAGCGTCGGTGAGATCGAGAACGTCGCATATGATCTTCATAATAATACCTCTTATATTTTATCTTTTTTATTATACCACAAAACGCTTTTTCCGTCAAGCCATAAATGCTCGAGCGGCGCCCCTTTTTATTTTCGTAATTTGTCGGATAAGCTCGGCGCTTTATATAGACATTTATTTTTTTATATATTTGTTGGATAACAATATTTCGAATAAATACCCGTTGAAAAGTGGATAACTCAGCTTTTTCGTTTTATGAGTTAAAAAGAAGGGGAAAAAGACAGTTTATTTCCGTGTAAAAATCCCTTTGAAAGGAAAAAATTATCCCCGTTTATCAACATAAGAGAAAAATATGGCGAAAAAAAGCGGCTGAAAAGTCTTTCTTTTTCGAAAAAGGCGGGCGAAAAACATAATTTTTTTCAGGCTAAACATACTGCTTTTAATGAGCGAAAATTGCAAGAAAAGCATATTTAAGGCGGGATATATCGTCACCTTGTGCGCGCTTTTAGCCAAAATGATAGGCGCAGCTTACAAAATACCGTTGATCAACGTTTTGGGCGCGGAGGGAATGGGTATTTATCAGCTTGTTTTTCCCGTCTACGCCGCCGCGATCGCCCTGACTTCGGGGAGCGCGGGCATCATCATCTCGCGCAACGTCGCCAAGAAAAGGGCGAACGGCGAGCTGGAAGAAAAGGCGGGAGCCTGCTTTTTGTATACGATGATATTTTCCCTTCTTGCCGCGCTTTTTTTAAGCCTTTTTTCCTCGCTCATCGCTAAAATACAGGGCTTTGAGCAGCTGAAAAACTGCTATTTTATCATCTCTCCCGCCGTCTTTTTCGTGGGAATGAGTTCGAGCCTCAAAGGCATATTTTTGGGAGAAGGAAAAATTTGTTTTTCCTCTTTTTGTCAGCTTTTGGAGCAGTTGACAAAGGCGGGAGTCGGGCTTCTTCTTTCCTCTTTATTGATCAAAAGATCGCTTTATGCCGCGGTGGCGGGGGCGGTCGCGGGAGTGACGGCGGCGGAGACGGTCTCTTTTGTCGTCTGCGCGCTTTATTATTTTTGCGGAAAAGAAAAATATCGGCTGAAAATGCGCTTTCAAAAGGGATATTTGAAGGAAAACTCTTTCATCATTCTTCATTCGCTTTCTCTGCCTCTCAACGCGCTCATCGACGGACTTATCGCCGTGAGACTGCTTCTTTTTTTCGGCAATGAAAACGCCGCCGCGGATTACGGACTTTTCAGCGGCAGCGTGAATACGCTGATAAATATGCCGATCGCCGTGGCGCTCTCGTTTGCTTCGGCGACTATTCCTGCCATCTCCTATTTTTATGCGTTGAGCAGCGCGCAGAATATCAAAGAGAGCAGCTCAAAGAGCGTCAAAAACGTGCTCTTTATCTCCTGCGCCTGTTTTTTCGGCTTGTTTATGCTCTCGGGCGAGATGATAGAGATACTTTATCCCTCTTTCGAAAGCGGGCAGGCGGAAAGGGCGGCGCTGCTTTTGCGGATATGCGCGGTGAATACGATCACGGCTCCTCTTTGCGCGCTCTATGTCGCCGTGTTGCAGGCTCTCGACAGGGGGAATACTTGCCTTAAAACGAGTTTTTTGTGCCTTTTATTGCGCGTTATCGCTATGATAGGACTTTGTTTTCGCGCGGGGATAATAGGAGTCGCGCTCTCGTGGGTGATCTTTTATGCGCTCAATATGCTTATAAATTGCGCTTTTCACAAAAAACTTTTGGGACGGGACAAAGAGCTGGTGAAAAACAATATGAAAATCCTTTTTTGCGGTGTTATAATGTCTTTGTCGCTCATTCTGCCGAAAATGCTGATAAAAGACGCGCTTTTGAAAATAATAATCTGTTCGGCGGCGGGAGCGGGAATATACTGCGCTCTATGTTTTTTGACGGGAGCGATAGGAAAAAGAAGAGAGGAAAGAGCGGTAAAAACGCGAAAAAGGAGCTTAAAATGGCGGAACTCAAAATAGATGCGGAAGAATTTTTGTCCTTCGACGGATTTTATTACGATCATCGGCTCAAACTCACCGTGAAAAAAGTGAACGCGGAAAACTTTGAAAAAGTAATGAAAAAACTCAAAGATCTCTGCGGCGACAACGTCTATGACGGGAATTTCAAGGTAGAAGAGTTCAGGGACGGCTGCGAAGAGCTGAGCGTGCCGCCGCTCGACCTCATCGGGAAAAAGAGATATTCCTTTTGCGACCTCATGCGCATAATGTATATACTCACTGCGGAAAACGGCTGCGAATGGGATAAGGCGCAGACCATGAAGAGCATATGTCCCAATATGATAGAAGAAGCCTACGAACTTGTCACGGCGATATATAACAACGACAGGGAAAACATCATCGAAGAGGCGGGCGACGTCATGCTCCAAAGCGTTTTCCATTGCGTTCTCGCGGAAAAGGACGAGCTCTTCGACACGACGGACGTCATCAGCAATCTCTGCAAAAAGCTCATCACGCGCCACACTCACATTTTCGGAAACGTCAAGGCGAGCACGCCCGAGCAGGCGCTCGCGGCATGGGAGAGAGCCAAGAGCAAGGAGAAAAATTACAAAAAGGCGTCCTCGAAAATGGATATTCTCCCCGCCTGTCTGCCCGCGGACGAGCGTGCGGCGAAAGCTCTCAAATATGCCGCAAAAGCGGAAATAGGCGAAACTGATATTCTTAGGGCGGCTGAGAAAGTGGAAAAAGACATAAAAAGGATAAAGGCGGGCGAAAACGCGGCGAGCGATCTCATCTGGGACGCGATAGTTCTTCTCAGGCTGTTGAAAACGGACGCGGAAGTCGCGCTCAACGAAAAACTCGAAAAGTTCATCAAGGCTTTCAAATATGCCGAAGAAAGAGCGGGCGGCGACATCATGAGCGTCGGCGCGGAAGAGAGAAGAAAGTTTTTCGGAGAATATAGGGCGTGAAGATAAAAGACGTGGAGATAAGCGGCGCCACTCTCGCGCCCATGGCGGGATATACGGACGCGGGATTCAGGGCGGTCTGTTCGCTCTGCGGCGCGGCGGCGGTCTATACCGAGATGGTCTCGGCAAAGGGGCTCATCTATGACAGCGAAAGGACGAAAGACCTGCTTTTCAAGACGCCTTACGAAAAGGTCTCCTGCGCGCAGATATTCGGCAGCGATCCTTATTTCATCAAGGCGGCATGCGAGCATAAACTTATGGACGATTTCGCACTCATTGACATAAATATGGGCTGCCCCGTCCCCAAGATAGTGAAAAACGGCGAAGGCAGCGCGCTCATGCTCGACATAAAAAAAGCGCAAAGCGTCGTGAGAGCCGCAGTAGAGTCGAAGAGGGTGATAACCGTCAAATGCCGCACGGGGTTTTACGACTCCTCATCCTGCGCGGACTTTGTCAGGGCTATGCAGGACGCGGGGGCGAGCGCCGTCACCGTTCACGGCAGGACGCGAGAGATGTTTTATGCGGGAAAAGCGGATATGGAAGCGGTCAAAAGAGCGGTCGAGGCGGTCGAGATACCTGTTATCGCCAACGGGGATATAAGGGATGGTGGCAGCGCGAAAAGAGCGCTGGACATAACGGGCGCCGCGGGCGTAAGCGTGGGCAGGGGAGCCTTGGGAAACCCCGGGATATTCGCGCTTTTGAACGGGGTAAACGCGAGCATGAGCGCGCTTGAAGCCATCTCAAAACACATGGAAATACTGCTTGAAATATACCCCGAAAAAAAGGTGGTGAACGATATGAAAAAGCATATCGTTTATTACGTCAAAGGGAAAAAGGGGGGAAAGGAAATAAAGCTCGCCGCCTTTAAGGCGCAGAGCGTGAAAGAGTTGAAGGAGATAGCAAGTTACATATGATAAATATCGTGCTTTTCGAACCGGAAATACCCAACAACACGGGCAATATCGTGCGCACCTGCGCCGCGACGGGAGCCGTTTTGCATGTCATCGAGCCTTGCGGCTTTTCCTGGGAAGACAAATACTTAAAGAGGAGCGGGCTTGATTATTGGGAGATCTCGGACGTGAGAAGATATGAAAACATCTATGATTTTCTCAAAAAGAACTTCGGCTACGAGGGCGAAGAAAATATGGACAAAGCGGTGAAGAAGGCGAGTGAAAAAGCGGGGATACAAACGCTTTTTTCCAGCACGAAAGGGAGCGTTGTCCATTCCGAGATAAACTTTGAAAGAGACTGCTTTGTCTTTTTCGGCAGAGAGACGCGCGGACTGCCCGAATCGCTGCTCAAAGAAAATTACGACAAGACTTTCAGGATCCCCATGCGCGCGAACGCGCGCTCGCTCAATCTCGCCAACAGCGTGGCGATCGTCGTCTATGAATATCTGCGCCGTTTCGGCTATGAGGACTTGAAGACAAAGGGCGAACTCACCGGCAGGGACGAGGGGAGATAGAAGAAAGGATATGTTCGGCAAAAGCCTTCGCCACGTTCACGCCCGTTATGCGTTCGATGCCGTCGAAAAAGGCGTTTGAGTTCACTTCGCAGAGATAAAGACAGTTTTTTCCCGTTAAAATATCCACGCCGCAATAATCCAGATCGAGGAGGCTTGCGGCTTTTTCCGCTATCTGTCTTATTTCGCTCGAAAGTTCGGCTTTGCTCCCCTTTCCGCCCGCGGCGAGATTGGAGCGGAAGTCGCTTTCGCTTTTTCTCTCCATGCAGGCGATCGCCTTTCCGCCCACGACGATGACGCGCAGATCGCGCCCCGCGCTTTCGGCGACGAATTTCTGGAAAAGATGAGGGGACATGACAAGGCGCGAGCAGATCTCGTTAAGCCGCGCTCTGTTCTCCGCCTTGAAGACCCCGTTTCCCATCGAACCGTAGCAGCTCTTGACCACCATGGGATAACCGAGCAAAAGCTCGGCTTTATCGAACAGGGAAGGAAGCGGGCTTGCCCCTTCGCGGTAGCAAAGCGGGGCGGGAAGAGTTTCGGGAAGGGGAATACCGCTGCCCGCAAGAGTTATCGCCGTGGTCATCTTGTCGTCGCATTTTTCGATCGCCGCGGCGCGGTTAAAAAGCCTCAGACCGGATTTTTCGAGCATATAAGAGGCATATTTGTCCTTATCTAAATAGACGCAAAAGTCAAAGTCTTCTTCAAGGCGGCTTATTTCACCGTCTTTTATAAAGGCGGGCGAGCAATTTTTTGCCGCGACGACGCTCACGCCGAGCTTTGCAAATTCCTCTTTCAGGCGCGCGCATTGGTATTCCACCTGCGGCAGGAGAGAATAGGCGTTGGTGAGGATAAGTCCTTTCATAAGCGTGTTTATTTTATCACAAAGCGCAAAAATTTTCAAGCGCGCTTTTCACCAAGGCGGAGAAAAATTCATAAGATAAATCATGCTGCGCGTGATAAAAAATCTCTCCCTCAACGCCTTTATGATCGGATTTTTGCCGCTCGCGGGCGAAAAAGACCTGCTCGTTTTCCCGCGCGGAGCGCTCGGCTGCGTGGACATGAACGCCGAACTCAAAGGCGAGAGCGACAAGCTCCTCCGACTTTCGTCCATGACCGCGGACAAAAAGTGCGCCTGCGTTCTGAACGCGGATTTCAAGGCGGGGGCGGGGCTTTTCAACAGCGCAGCGGTGATCGAAGAGGGGGAGATAGTGGGCGTTTCGGACGAGATCTCGCCCAAGGCTCACGACGCGGGCAGCGCGCTCAGATGTTACGAGCTCAAAGAGGGAAGAGTGGGGATATTGCTCGGCGACGACCTGCTTTTTCCCGAGCTTTGGTCGCGATTGGCGTTTTGCGCGCCCTCGCTGATACTCTGCTTGGGCAGCTATCGCGCCGAACTTTATCCCGCGCTCTCCCGCCTCTGCGACTGCGCCGTGTGCGCCGTCTCCAAGGAGCGGACGGGGATATATGCGCAGGGAGCGCTGATAAAGAGTTCTTTTGAAGACATTCTCTCCCTTCCGCTGCCCAAGAGCCGCAGAAGACCCGCCGTACTCACGAAAAAGGTCAAAACTTCGATCGAGAGGACGTAACGCGGCGGGGGAGAAGCTCATATTATGTTAGGGGAAGGCAAAGGTTTTGTTCCTTGCCCGAAGCGAAAGACCCTCCTTTCGGGAAAGATACGCGAGAAATAAAAAGGGGCGGCGTGAAAACGCCGCCTTTATCGCTTTTTGCCCGCTTAAACGCCGCTTTTATCGCCGCGCCTCAGCGCATGACGATGGTCGTCACCGACATGGGCGAGATAACGAGGTTCTTTCTGAACGCGCCCTCGTATTCGGTCTTGAGGTCGCAGTTCTCGTTTGTGACCGTGACGGTCATGTTCGTATAGCCGCCCGCGATGTTGACGGGGAAGGAAGAGGAAGTGTCGTTGACAAGGATCACGATCACCGTGCCGTCCGCGCGCGAGAACGCCGTGCCGCAAAGGTCGGAGCCGTAAGATGAAGAGGCGTTGAGCCACTCCAAGCCCACGCGCACGTCGCCCGGCTCGACAAACTTGCTGTATTGCGCCATGGCATAATAGCGCTTGACGTATTTCAGCTCGGATGAATCCGAATAATAATCCCAATAGACAAGCCCGTCGTTGTAATCGTAATCGCTCGCGGCGATCCACCAGCTCCAGGAGCGGGCGTTGAGATAGGAGAGGTCTTTTTGCATTATCTTGGCGACATAGGTGCCCGAAGCCATGCCCGCGTCCACGCCCCCTTCCATGTGGCAGACTTCCGTCATATCCACGGAAAATTCGCTGTCGCCGAGGATATTTTCTATGCGCGAGATATAGGACTTGCGCGCGGAGTCGCTCATAGGCTCTTCGTAGGCGTGAACGGAAAGTCCGTAAAGCTCGTCGAACCAAGGATATTTCGAAAGTTCATAGACATATTCGACCGCGCGGCTCTTTGAAAGATAGGAAGTATAGTTGCCGCTCTCGACGGCGGAGATCTTCACTTCGAGGGGGAGCCCCTGCTGCGTGGCGTTGAATTCTTCGATGGCGGAATAAAGAGCGTCCACGACCTTTGCCGCTTCGGCGGGCTCGTAATGGCAGCCTTCCTGCGTCGAGCCGTCTCCGCCCCACTTATGCTGAGGCTCGTTGATCGGGCTGACCACGGAAACCGGGATGCCGTCCGCCCTAAGAGTGAGAATGCAGTTGAGGACATAGGCGGCGAACGCCTTATAATTTTCCTCGGGAAGGTTGCTGTCGTATTCGTTTTCCCCGTGAGTGACGCCCGAGGCGGTCATGAGGTAGTGAGGGGAGTTGACGAAAACTATCACTTGGTCTATGCTCGAGCCGGGCTGATCGAGGCAGGTATGCAAAAATTCCACCGCGTTTTTGTCGCCCTCGACGCTGTATTTGCTCCTGTCGGCGAAGTTTTCTTCGAGAGTCTTACTCTCGTCGTACTTTGAAGAGTCGAAGAGCGAATAAGCCTTTCTCTCCTGAACGTAATTCACGCCTTCTTCCGCGCCCAGCTCCGCCGAGCCGCCGCCGATGTTATAGCGGTAAATGTTCAGTCCCAGCCCCGAATCCGAATAAAGGGCTTCGGCGAGCGCCGCCGCGGCGGCGGAGTCCTCGGGGACGGTCTGCGACCACCAGGCGGAAGAGGCGCCCCAGCCCGTCATGGTCTGATGGCGCTCGGACGTGTTCACGGCGAGGCAGTTGTCAAGCCCGCCGGGATTTAGCTCGGAAGTCTTGCCGCAGCCCGAGAGCGCCGCGGCGAGAACTGCGGCGCAGACGACGAAAACGAGCGCAAGTTTAAGTTTCTTCATTGCTGTCCCTCTTTTTCTTTCTCTTTATGGTGATGACGATCGCCAACGCCGCGCCCAAGACGGCGAGGACGCATAAGACGATGATCAAGGTTATCTGAACGGTGGTGAGAGCGCTCACCGTGAGGTTTTCCGTGAGGACGTAAGCCATCGTGTCGCCGTAATAGACGCAAGTCCAGAGGCTTTCTTCGTCAAAGGCGGAAACAAGCCTGAGTTCGCTGCCGTCGGGAAGCTCGCCCAAAACTTCCGAGGTCTCGTCGGGCTGGGCGTAAAGGGCGACGTAAACGCCCGCTCTCTTTGAGTCGGTGAGGCAGAAGTCGTCCACGCCCGCGGGGGAGTAGGCGACGTAAGGACAGACGAGACGGGCGTCGACGTAGCCTATGCTCACCTCATCTCCGCGCGAGAGATAGACGCGCGCCCAGCTCGTCGAACCCACGTCGAGCAAGCCCGAGACGGAGAGGACGACGCGCTCTTTTTCTTCCGAGCCGGGAGTCAGAGACAAGACGGCTCCCGAAGAGTCGGTGGAGAGATACGCCTCGATCGCGCTCGACTTGACGGGGAAGGTGTAAACGGGCGTCTCCCCCTTTCCGTGCAGCGGCTGCGCGGCGGTGAATTCGGGCGAGGTCAATTCGCGCAAGGCGGCGTCGCCTTCGGGGACGTAGCCGTATTCGCCGCTTTCCGTGACGCAGTAATAATAGGGATAGAGGACGCCGCCGTCGTCATAGACTACGCGCGTGAGCGCGAGGACGCTCCCATTTACGCGGGCGACGACTTCAAGGTCGCGGGGAGAGCGGTAAAGGACAAGCTCGTCCCCCTCTTTCGCCGCCGCGGGGAGAACTATGTCGCGCGCTTCGGGCGCGTTGTATTCCTCCGCGTCGTAGCATTTGTTGTAGATAAGAGCGCCGCCGGTTATCGTATAGCGCTTTATCGAGAGCGCCGAAGAGTCGAAAGCATATAAAAATCCGCCTTCCGAGTCTATCTTCGAGGGATAGAGCACTCCGGGAAGCTTACTTAAAGAGTTCTTTTCCGCGTCGTAGGCATAGATCCCGTCCGCGCAGGAGACGGCGAGCAGCCCTTGGGATAAAGGCGTTAAGCCGTAGATCGTCGAGGGGGCGGTGAGCTTGCTGACGGTGGAATAGTCGGTGCGGCTCGTGTCGTAAAGATAAAGCTCCGCTCCCTTGGCAAAGAGCATATTGCCCGCGCCGAAGGCGGCGTCTTCGGGGATATAAAAACAGCTTGCGCCGTCATAGTAGACGGCGGCGACGTCACCGAAGGGATCGGCGAAGGGAACGTATTGCACGAGCTTTGTGTCCACGTTATAGACGTTTATCCTTGACATGAGCAGAAATTCGTCATTCAAAACGCCGAGGCAGACCGCCGCGGAGAGCGCGGGTTCGTCGGCGGCGGGGAAGGTCGCCGACGGGTCGATGACGCCCGCGTCCTTGTCGTAAGAAAGCACGGTGAGGATATTTTTGTCGCCGCTTTGAGAGAGCACGGCGATCCTGTCCGAAGTTATTTTCAGATCTTTCGCCTCCCCCTCGAAGGCGTTTTCGAGAGTGAAGGGGTCTTCGTTATAGGAAAGGTCGACTATGCTCAAACTGTTGCCGCTCGTATAGGCAAGGTGAGTGGGAGAGACGGCGAAGAGCGTGTCGGAAGAAAGAAGCACGGGCGCGGGATTTTCCGCCGCGGCGAGGGGAGCGCAGAAAAACAGCGCGCTTAGCAGCAGCGCAAGCGCGCATACCGCCGTCAAGAGAAAGGAAATTTTCCGCCCGATGCTCATGCATTGATTATAACATATATTTTATAATGTGCGCAATAAAAAACGCGGAATAGGAAAAGTCTTTGAAAAGAGCATTATCTCTCACGCGCTTGCCTTTTGGATCGCTTTATGCTAAGATAGCGGTATGGACAAAAAATTCGTTCACAACAGGCGCAGGCGTCCTCAGGGGCAGCAATACAAGCCGCAGGGCGATCCCGCGGCGCTGGCAAAGCCCGTCGAAGAGCTGAACCTGCGCGAAAATACGCTCGCCGCGCTCAAAGCGGGGGGAGTAAAGACCGCTCAAGACCTGGCGCGCAGACGCGAGCGCGAAATGTATAAGGTGCAGAATATCGGCAAAAGGGACATCTTCGAGATCAAAAAGGCTCTCGAAGGGTTGGGGCTCGGATTCAGAAAGGAAGAAGAAGCGCCGCGCCGCGAAGAAAACGCCGCCCGTGCCGAAGGGGCTAAGCCTCAGCGCGAAAAGAGCGAAAAGGGCGCTCCTTCCGAAAAGTGCGTTCAAAAAAAGAAAAGCGCGGAAGGGAAAAAGCCCTTCCCCGAGCGCAGGGAAAACCGTCCCGAGGGCGAGAAAAACGCAGGCAGGGGCGGAAAAAAGAACGCGGACGCGCTCAACAGGGAGCTTTCGCGCCTTTATGCGGGCATGACCATCAACGAGATAATCATGGGCGGAAAAAGGCGCCGCCCCGCCTTTATCCCCTATCCCAAAGAGGGGATAAAGCAGGGAGATCTCATCAAGTTCTATCGCGCCGGCAAGTGGGGATATAAGGATTGGAAAGGAAACGTGATCATCTCGCCGCAATATGACGAGGCTTTCCCCTTCCGCGGCGACAGAGCGGGCGTTGAAGAAAACGGCTTGATAGGTTATATCGACAAGAAGAACAACAAGGTCATCGAATGTAAATACGACTGCGGGACCTCTTTTTCCGAGGGACTTGCGGCGGTGAGCATGGGCGACAAGAGCGGATATATCGACGAAAACGGCGAAGAAGTCACGGGTCTTATCTATGACGTGGCGACGCCGTTTTGCGAGGGAAAAGCCGTCGTCCGCGCGGACGAGAGATGGGGAGTTTTAGACAGGCAGACGCTGAAAGTCCTTTGGAGATAAGCTATACGAGGTATGGAAAAGGTAGGAAAGGGCGGCAAATTATCGATAATGTCGCGGTTTAAGTTCCGCTTGGCGGTCCCGCAGATACTCGCGCTTGGCTATATGGGCGTGATCTTACTTGGCAGTTTTCTGCTCTCTCTGCCCATATCGGCAAAGTCGGGCGAATGGACTCCCTTTATCAATTCTCTCTTCACGGCGACTTCGGCGACCTGCGTGACCGGGCTGATCGCTTACGACACCTTCATGCATTGGACGCTCTTCGGGCAGATAGTGATAATTTTGCTCATTCAGACGGGCGGGCTGGGCTTTATGACGGTCGTGACCCTCTTTTCCTTCGCCCTCGGCAGAAGGATAGGGCTTTACGAGCGCATAATCTTGGCGCAGTCGGCGGGCGCGATGGGGCACGCGGGCGTGGTCAAGCTCGTCAAGCGCATAATAATCTTCACGTTCGCCGTGGAGTTGGGCGGCGCGCTCTTGCTCATGATCCGCTTTATTCCCGAATTCGGCGCGGGGAAGGGCATTTGGTTTTCCGTCTTTCACAGCATTTCCGCTTTCTGTAACGCGGGCTTCGACCTCATGGGCATAAAGGGAGAGGCGTTCGCCTCGCTCACGAGCTATTCCGCGGACCCGCTCGTCAACCTCACCATCTGCGCGCTCATCGTCATCGGCGGCATGGGCTATGTTGTCTGGAGCGACATTTGGGACAAAAAATTCCGTTATCGTAAATATCGTCTGCATACGCGCATCGTGCTTTGGTCGACGCTCATCTTGGTCTTTTTGCCCGCGCTTTTGCTCTTTGCTTTCGAGCATGACGGCGTCCTTAAAGGCATGAGTTCGGGGGAGAGCTTTCTCGCCTGTCTCTTCCAATCGGTGACGCCGAGGACGGCGGGATTCAACACGGTGCCTCTCGGGGAGCTTTCCGAAAGCTCGCTGCTTCTCATGGACATACTCATGCTCATCGGCGGCAACAGCGGTTCGACCGCGGGCGGTATCAAGGTCACGACGATCGTGGTCATTCTCTTCGGGCTTTATTCGTCCGTGAGAGGGGAGAGAGATATCGTGATCGGGAAAAGGAGCCTCGACCTTTCGCTGGTCAAGCAGGCGATGTCGCTTTTCGCCATCTACCTGATCCTGACCGTGGCGGCGGTGATGACGATCTGCGCGCTCGAACCCGAGTGCACGCTGTCGCAGGTGCTCTTCGAGTGCTGTTCGGCGATCTGCACCGTGGGCGTGACCACGGGGATCACCCCCACGCTCTCGACAGGCTCCAAGATAATACTCATATTGCTTATGTACGCGGGCAGAGTGGGCGTGCTCACCTTGGCGGGAGCCATGATGAGCAAGCGCAAAGTTTCGCTCACTTCCCGCCCGCACGAAAAAATATTGATCGGCTGATCGGAGGGAACTATGAAATCCATACTCGTTATCGGAATGGGAAGATTCGGCACTTACTTAGCGCATAACCTCGCAAGCATGGGCAACCAGGTCATGGTCGTGGACAAGGACGAGGACATCATCGAGCGCCTCGCGCCCCACTTCACGGACGCGCTCGCGGGCGACTGCGCGCAGGAAGAGGTGCTCAAAGAGATAGGCGTGAACAACTTCGACGTGGTCTTTGTCACCATGGGTTCGAGCTTTCAGTCTTCGCTCGAAGTGAGCGCTCTCGCCAAGGACTTGGGCGCAAAGCACGTCGTGTCCATGTCGGGCAGCGAGATACAGAGCAAGTTTTTGCTGCGCAACGGCGCGGACGAGGTCATCTATCCGCAAAAGGACATGGCGCTCAAAACCGCCGTGCGCTATAACGCGGAGAATATCTTCGACTTTATCCAGCTGGACAACGACAACGGCATTTTCGAACTCGCCATTCCCAAGGAATGGGTGGGTAAAGACGTGGTGAGCGCCAACATCAGAAAGGAATATAACCTCAACGTGCTCGCCGTGAAAAAGGGCGGAAAAGAGACGCTGCTCGCCATCGCGGGCTATGTCTTTTCCGAGGACGACCATGTCGTCGTCGCCGGCTCGTTCAAGGACGTGGAGCGACTCAAAGGAAGATAAGAAAGAAAAATGGGAAAAGGCGCGGAGAGATCCGCGCCTTTTTTATGCGAATTTTCTTCTGCGCATAATTGACAAGGTTCGGCTGCGTAAAAGCGCCTAAAAGGATCGCTTTGAGGTCGGACGGTATTTTTTCCGTCCGGCAAGACAAAGGCGGCGCCCGAAAGAGCGCCGCCCTGCCGAATATAGGGTGAAAGGAAGGGGGGTGCCTTCCCGTTCGGCTGGAAAATAAGCTTTACGACTTGTTTATAGTAAACATTAAGCTTACTTTATAATTATACCTGTTTTTATCCGGCTCGTCAATCGTTTTAAGCTATGTTTCCGATTTTTTATAAATATATGCCGCTTTCTTAAAATCTTGGGTTTTCAAAAATTATAGTCGGCGGCGAAATTCTTTTTAAGGTCGGACTTTGTCGAATAAAGGCGCAAAGGCTCCGAGTGGAGAAAAAGGCGTTATAATGAGGGAAAAAGGAGGGCAATATGGAAACTTTGCACGAAATGGCGAAAAAGGCGAAAAGGCGTCTGCGCGGCGGAGAAGAGCCGCCTTCGGCGCGGGCGGCGGTGAGCGCGGAGAGGGTGAGGCAGATGCTCAAAGAGGAGATAGTCATCGATCCTTTGGGCAGGCTGACAGATCATTCCGTGTTCGACAAGCTGGACGAGAGCGAGAAGCAGCGCTATATCCTCGAACTCGCCGAGAATTACCGCCGCTGTCTCGAACGGTTGAAGAGAGCGAGCGCGGTTTAAGAGCAGGAAAAGTACATTGCCGCGGCGTAAAGCGCCGCGAGCGCCAGCCCCTGAAGGCGGGAAGTGCGGCGAAAAAGCAGCACGGGGAAAATAAGGAGCGCGGTGAGGGCGAGGGCGAAAAAGAGGGTGTAGCGGCGGGTAACGTCGTCGAGGGCAAGTCCTCCCGCCACGCAGGCGGAAAGCCCCAAGATGAGTGTGCCGTTGAGCGCGTTCGCGCCCAAAATGTTGCCGAGGCTCAACTCCCCCTCTCCCTTTCGCGCGGAGACGATCGCCGTTACCAGCTCGGGAAGCGAGGTCCCGAGCGCGACCACGGTCACGGAGAGTATGCGCTGCGGAACGCCGAGGCGGGAGCAGAGCGCGCTCACGCTTTCGACGGTGAAAATTGCGCCCGCCGCCACGAAGACCGCGCCGAAAATCAGGGACAGGGCGAGAAAAACGCGCGCTTTTGCGCTCAAGGTTTCCCCCGCGGGAGCGTCGCTTTGCGGCAGCGGGGGCTTGCGGCGCGCCTCGGCGATATTTATCGCCAAAAAGAGCAAAAAGAAAAGCAAGAGCGCGATCCCTTCCGCGCGGCTTATCCCGTCCGAAGAGGCAAAGAGGGGCAGGATGGCGCAGAGGGCGAGGAGAAAAAGCCCCTTTGCCGCGAAGGCTTTTCCGCCCGCGCGGTAAGGGCAAAGGAGCATGCCCGCGGCGGCGATCAGACCGATGTTGCAGACCATGCTGCCCACGGCGTTGCCCACCGCCACGTCCGTGAAGGCTTGAAGCTGCTCGGGAGAAGAGGAAGTCACGCCGCGCACCATCGCCGTGAGCGAAGTGAGCAGTTCGGGCAGCGTCGTGCCCACGGAGACGATCGTCGCGCCGATGAGCAGTGGCGGGACGCGGAGCAGGCGCGCCGTCTTTGCGGCGGCGTCCACGAAAATGTCGCCGCCCTTCGCCATGAGCAGCAGTCCCGCGGACAGAGCGAGCACGAACAGAAAAACCGTCATACGTTATTTTACGGCGCCGCGCGGCGGCATATGCGGCAAACGCAAGAAAGTTCGCCAATTCCTTGATTATTTTCCCTTTAATCACTATAATTATATATAACGCGGCGGCAAAGGGGCTTTTGCCGCGGCAAACGGAAAGGAGAAACATATGAGGCTTACATTTACGCAGCAGATATTGGCGGCGAAAAAGGGCTTGAGCGCCGAGGAAGCGGAGAAAAAACTCGCTCCCGGCAATCTCATCTTAGTGGACGTGGACACGGCGATGTCCAACGACGTCACCGCGCCCGTCGCCATCGACGTCTTCGAGGGCAGCGGCTGCCCCCTCTGCAACAAGGACAACGTGACTTTCGTGCTCGACCATTTCACTCCCAACAGGGACATCAAGTCCGCGCAGCAATGCAAGAGGGTGAGGGATTTCGCGCATAAGCACGGCGTAGAGAACTTTTTCGACGTGGGCGAGATGGGGATCGAGCATGCGCTTTTGCCCGAAAAGGGGATCGCAAAGCCTTGGGCGGTGATGATAGGCGCGGATTCGCATACCTGCACCTACGGCGCGCTCGGAGCCTTTTCCACGGGCGTCGGCTCGACGGATATCGCCGGCATAATGATGTCGGGAAAGATCTGGCTCAAAGTTCCCGCCGCGATCAAGTTCAAACTGAAAGGAAGCCTGAGGGCGGGCGTTTCGGGCAAAGACCTCATTTTGCATGTGATAGGCATGATAGGCGTGGACGGCGCGCTCTATAAGAGCATCGAGTTCACGGGCGAAGGGGTGAAGAGCCTTTCCATGGACGACAGGTTCACCGTCTGCAACATGGCGATCGAATGCGGCGCGAAAAACGGCGTTTTCCCCGTGGACGAGAAGACGGACGAATATACCAAAGAGAGCACGGGAAAGACCTTCCCGCGCTTTGAAGAGGCGGATGACGAGGCTTACGAGCAGGTCATCGAGATAGATCTTAGCGAGCTTGCGCCCACGGTGGCGTTCCCCCATCTGCCGTCCAACACCCGCCTGGTGGACGAGGTGAAAGAGGAGATAGCCGTCGATCAGGTCGTCATCGGCTCCTGCACCAACGGCAGGCTGAGCGACCTTGCCGAAGCCGCGCGCGTGCTAAAAGGCAGAAAGGTGAAAAAGGGCGTGCGCACGATAATCATTCCCGCGACCAACAAGATATATTTGCAGGCGCTGGAAAAGGGCTATATCAAGACGTTCATCGAGGGCGGAGCGATCGTTTCCACCCCCACTTGCGGACCCTGCTTAGGCGGACATATGGGCATTTTGGCGAGCGGAGAAGTCGCCGTCGCCACCACCAACCGCAACTTCATCGGGCGCATGGGCGCAAAGGACAGCTATATTTATCTCGCCTCTCCCGCCACGGCTATGGCAAGCGCGATAGCGGGCAGGCTTATCGGCGAAAAGGGCTTGGAGGAATGATATGATAAAAGGAAGAGTTTTCAAATTCGGCGACGACATCGACACGGACGTCATCGTGCCCGCGACTTATCTGAGCACGTTCGACCCCAAGGAACTTGCCAAGCATTGCATGGAATATACTCACCCCGACTTTTATAAGACGGTGAAAGAGGGCGACGTCGTGGTCGCGGGAAAGAACTTCGGCTGCGGCTCGTCGCGCGAGCACGCGCCCATCGCGCTCAAAGGCTGCGGCGTGTCCATAGTGATCGCCAAGTCGTTCGCGCGTATCTTCTACCGTAACGCGCTCAACATCGGGCTTTACATTCTCGAATGCCCCGAGGCGGTGGACAACATCAAGGACGGCGACGTGGTCTCCGTGGACGTGAACACGGGCGTGGTCACAAACGAGAGCACGGGGAAGAGCTTCAAGGCGGCGCCTTTCCCCAAATTCATTCAGGAGATAATCGCCTGCGGCGGACTCGTCGAGGCGATCAAGAGCGGTAAATATACCGATTAGGAGAGATATGGGAACTTATAACATAGCAGTGATCAAAGGCGACGGCATCGGTCCCGAAGTGACCGGCGCGGCGCAGGACGTGCTCGTCAAGGTGGGCGAGCGTTTTTCGCACAAGTTCAACTTTACCGAAAGCATTTGCGGCGGCGCGGCTTACGACAGATACGGCGAACCTCTGCCCGAGGAGAGCCTGGAGATCTGCCTGAAAAGCGACAGCGTGCTTTTGGGCGCGGTGGGCGGTCCGCAATACGACTCGCTCCCCTATGAAAAGCGCCCCGAACGCGCGCTCTTGGGAGTGAGAAAGGCGATGGGGCTTTATGCGAACCTGCGCCCCGCGCGCCTCTTTCCCGCACTCGAAAAAGTCTGCCCGCTGAAAAACCCCGGGAAGATTGACCTGCTCGTCGTGCGCGAGCTCATCGGCGGCATCTATTTCGGCGAAAAGGGCATGAGGCGCGGAAAATACGGCGCCGAGGGCTATGACGTCATGGCTTACGGCGAGCTGGAAGTGGAGCGGATAGCGAGAGTCGCCTTCGAGCTGGCGCAAAAGAGAAGGGGAAAGGTCTCGAGCATAGACAAAGCCAACGTGCTCAAAACCTCCGGGCTTTGGCGCAAGTGCGTGCATGACGTGCATTCCGATTATCCCGACGTTTTGCTCGAAGACGTGCTGGTGGATAACGCCGCCATGCAGCTCGTGCGCGATCCCGCGCAGTTTGACGTCATCGTCACGGGCAACCTCTTCGGCGACATCCTCTCCGACCTTTCGGCAATGTGCGTGGGCAGCATAGGTATCCTGCCTTCGGCGAGCATAAACGAGACCACGCGCGGACTTTACGAGCCTATCCACGGCTCCGCGCCCACGATAGCGGGCAAGGACATCGCCAACCCTCTCGCCACCATTCTCTCGGCGGCGATGATGTTGCGCTATGCCTTCGACCTTTCAAAGGAAGCGGACGCGGTGGAAGCGGCGGTGGAAAAGACCTTGGCTCAGGGAGCGCGCACGGCGGATCTCAAAGAAGAAGGGCTGCCCGTCATCGGCACCCGCGCCATGACGGAAAAAGTCATCGCAAACATCTGATCTCTTGCTAAAAAAGCAAGGGCAGGGATAAAAAAATCGGCGGAAACGCCGATTTTTGTTTTGCCGAAAAGTTAAAGGGAAAGCCGCTTTTTCAACTCGCGCAGCTTTTCGACCGTTTCGCCGCTCAAAGTGTGCTCTATCTTGCAGCAGTCCTTTTCCGCCGTCTCTTCGGAAACGCCGATATATATGAGCAGTTGCTTGATGAGCGTATGGCGGCTGTATATCTCTTCCGCCACGGCAAGCCCCTTTTTGGTGAGCGAAAGATCGCCGTAACGCTGCTTTTCGATCAGCCCCTTTTGCGCGAGGTCGTTGGTCGCCATGTTGACGGCGGGCTTGGAAACGCCCAAGTGATTGGAAACGGCGACCGACTGCACCCTGCCGCCGTTGCCGCCCAAAAGATAGATCGCCTCCAAATAATCTTCTTCCGCTTTCGTATAGCCCATGATCCCCTCCGCGCCCGAAGTAAGTCACTTCGGATAAGTTAAGCATACTATACCATATCTCGGCGGCGAAAGCAAGCAAAAAGCGCGGCAAACGGGAGAGAGTATTTTTTACGCGCTCGCGCAAAAATATTGCAAAAGTGGGCGGCGTATGTTATAATGATAGGCGATAGCGGCGTAAAAACGCGCTCAGGAGGAAAATATGAAGAAAAAGATGACGTCGGTGCCCTTTTCCGGCACGCCCGAACAAGAGGCAAGGCTGCGCAAGGAACTGAAAGAGATAGCGAAGATGGACGGCTGCGCCATGCCCGCGCTGCAAAAGGCGCAGGAGATATACGGTTATCTGCCCATGGAAGTGCAGAAGATGGTCTCGGAAGAGACGGGTATCCCGCTGGAAAAGATCTTCGGCATAACGACTTTTTATTCGCAGTTCGCGCTTGCGCCCAACGGCAAGTTCCCCATCGGCGTCTGCTTGGGTACGGCTTGCTACGTCAAGGGTTCGCAGCAGGTCTTCGACAAGATCTCTCAGGCGCTGGGTATCGGCAGCGGCGACTGCACCGCGGACGGAAAGTTCTCTCTCGCGGCGACGCGCTGCATAGGCTGCTGCGGCTTGGCTCCCGTGATGACGGTGGGCGAAGACGTTTACGGCAAAGTCAACCCGGACGAAGTGGGCAAGATACTCGCCAAATATTGAGAAGAAAACAAAAAAGAACGCGGAGCTTTGCGGCTCCGCGTTTTTGTATGCCCGCCTTACGCGCGGCTGTTTTTCGTGCGGCTTATTTCCGCTCGCGCCGCCGGGTCAAAGCCTGTTCCGCGAGCCGTCATAGCAGGCGAGGACGAGCGCCTCGACGCGCCGCACAAAGGCGTCTTTTCCTTCGCAATAACCGTCTATGTCGTAAGGGAATTTTTCCGCGAGCGCCTTTTTGAGCTTAGCGTATTCCTCGCGCGCGTCTTCGTGCGTGCGCAGATAGTCGCGGAAGGCAAGATGCCGCTCCAAATTGTGCGTATCGTCCGCGCGGAAGATGTGTATCTGATGAGTGCGTTCGTCGCCGCCCTTGCGCAGATAACGCCTGCCCGCGATGCCGAATTCGCCCAAGTATTCATAGCCCGCCTCTGCGAACTTTTCCGCCGCGCCGTCGGCGGCGTCGAGGCTTTTCACGGCGACCATGATGTCGATGACGGGCTTTGCCGCGAGAGCAGGCACGGACGTGCTGCCGATATGATAGACGGCGACGAGGTTTTCCTGCAAAATGTCGGCTATGAGCGCCTTTTCCCTCTCGTAAAGTTCCCGCCACGCGGGATCGTATTCTTTGACGGTTATGTGCTGTGCCATAAGCGCCTCCCGGCTCACGCCTGCTTTTCGAAAAGTTCCCGAACGGAGCTTGCGCCTTTTCGGGCAAAACTTCCAATAAAAAAAGCGGAGCTTGCGCTCCGCCTCTTTGCTTGAAGTGTTCTTACTTGTTCGCGTTTTCCAGGGCGTAAAGCTCCTTGGAGAGGCGGGAGACCTTTCTGGAAGCGGTGTTGTCCTTGTAAACGCCGTCGCTCTTAGCCCTGTCGATAAGGGAGATGGTCTCGCGCAGCAAGGTCTTGGCGAGTTCCACGTCGCCCGCGGCGACGGCTGCACGGAATTTCTTCACGCTGTTTCTCACGCGGGTGCGCTTGGCAACGTTCCTTTCGTTGGCTTTTTCGTTGGTTATGACTCTCTTTTTCTGAGATTTGATCTGCGGCATTTTTATTCCTCCGATGGATATCACTTTGTTATTTGCTTATCAATTCTATCATATAAAAAAGGCAAAAGCAAGGAAAATATCGTCGATTTTGCAAAAAAATTCCCGCGCGGGGGGAAAGAAGAGTATCGTTTTATGCCTCGGGGAGATAATCTTCTTATGGAATTTCAAAGACTTTTGCTCGAGATCGCGGCGATAAAAGGGCAGTCGGAAGAAGAATACGTCCGCCGCGGCTGCCGCGTCACGCACGGCAGGCTCCCGGGCGGCGAGGAATATTACACGGTGAGCGAGGGCGAGGACGCCGCCGTGGTCAGGCTCTTGGCGGGGATAGTGGAAAAATTCTTGCCCAAAGAGCTTAAAAGGGTGATGGTCGTGGGGCTGGGCAACCGCGGCATGACCGCGGACGCCTTGGGAAACTGCGTGCTTTCGCATATGCCCGCGGGCGGTAAAGATCCGCATATTGGGCTGATCGCGCCGCAGGTGAGCTTGGTCACGGGCGTTGAGAGCGCGGATATCGTGGAGAGCCTGAGCGCGCGTCTAAAACCCGAACTCGTCGTCCTCACCGACACTCTCGCCACTTCGCGCTGCGAAAGGCTGGGCAGATGCTATCAGGTGGGAAATTTCGCGCTCAGACCGGGGAGCGGCGTGGGCGGCGCGAAAAAGATAGAGCCGGGAGCGAGGACTATTTCGCTGGGTGTGCCGCTCGTGATCAAGCTCTCCGATCTCGGCGTGAGTGGAGCGGGAGATCTCGCCGTCACGCCCGCGGACATAGACGAAAAGGTGGAGAGGTGCGGAAAGAATATCGCCAAGGCGCTCACGCTGGCGCTTTGCGGCGGTCAGAGGGAATAATCAAGCTTTGCCGAAAACAGCGGGTTTTTGCCGATGAGATATTCTGCAGCCGCCCTAACAGTTCGAAAAGCGTCTTCGCGGTTGCAGATGACGTTCACCCGCGCCTCGCCTGTCTCCGCGCCGCAGAGCTTGCGCGCCCGCCGCGCCACACCGCCGCTCCCGTCCAAGACGGGACAGCGGAGAAGCTTGAAAATATAGTCTTTCAAAAGCACATAGTGCGTGCAGCCGAGAACTGCGGCGTCAAAGCGCTCGTTGCGAAAGGGCGCGAGGATCTTCAAAAGCAGTTTTTTCGCCTCCGTCATGGAGGGAAAGCCCCTTTCTATCTCGCCCGCGAGGCGGGAGCAGTCGGGAAGGGCGCAGTCCGTGCCTGCCAAAAGCCTGGAAAAGCGCGGCTGCCCGAGGGTGAGAGGCGTGGCGAGAAGGAGCAGCCTTTTCCCGTAAATTTCCGCCGTTTTTATGCACGGCTCGGTCCCTATGAATGTTATTTTTGCAAATTCCGCCCTGAGCGCGTCGATGGCGCAAGCCGTGGCGGTGTTGCAGGCGAGGACGACGCACTTTGCTCCCGCCGCCGCGAGCAGGGACACGTTTTCGCGCATTATCTCTCGGATCTGCTCCGCGCTCTTTTCGCCGTAAGGGCAGTGCGCGCCGTCGGCGAGATAGAGATAATCCCCGCCGCCGCGAGAGCGAATTATTTTTTCGAGGGTGGTCAGTCCGCCTATTCCCGAATCCGTTACGCCGATGAGCATAATGCAGTATATGCAAAAAAAGCGCGGGCAATGCCCGAAAGCGCGGCGTAATTTTTGCTTGCAATAGTCCCCGCGCATGTTTTATAATGGTAACAGTTAAAGCGGCTCGGCGCCGCCGGGAAAAAGAGGTAAAAATATGACTTATTCCGAAACTTTCAAATTGTGGGAAAAGAGCGTGGACGAAAAATACCGCGCCGAGATGGAAAAAATAGCCGCCGACGGCGACAAGGAGATCAAGGAGCGCTTTTCGTTGCCGCTCGCGTTCGGCACGGCGGGAATGCGCGGCGTCATCGGCATGGGCATCGGCAACATGAACGAATACACGGTCGCCCGCGCCACGGAAGGGCTGGCTAAGTTCATCGAGGACGAAGAGGCGAAGGAAAAGGGCGTTCTGATCTCTTACGACACGCGCCGCATGTCCTTCGAGTTTGCGCTCACCGCCGCCGAAGTTTTGGGCGCGCACGGCGTGAAAGTCTATCTTTTCGAAGACGTGCGTCCCGTACCCATGTGCTCGTTCGCGGTGCGTTATTTAGGCTGCAAGGCGGGAATAATGATCACCGCCAGCCATAATCCCAAGGAATATAACGGTTACAAGGTCTATGGAGAAGACGGCGCGCAGATGTCGCCCGAAGCCACGGCGCGCGTGGTGGCGTATATCGAAAAAGCGCCCTATTTCGGTATCCCCCGTCAAAAGGCGGCGATATCGGGCAGGGAAGAGATCGCGGGCAAGGACGAGTTCCCGCTCACGGAAAACATAACCGTCATCGGCAAAAGCGTGGACGAAAAATATTACGGCGAGCTTTCAAAGCTCTCCCTCTCGCCCGAAGAAGTGGCGAAAGTGGGCGGACAGATAAAGATAGTTTATTCCCCTCTGCACGGCAGCGGCTGGAAGCCCGTTACGACCATGCTCGCGCGCATGGGCATAAACGTGGACGTGGTGGAAGAGCAAAAGCTGCCCGACCCCGAGTTCTCCACGGTGAGCATGCCCAATCCCGAGCAGCCCGAAGCGCTGGCGCTGGGCATAAAGCTGGCGGGAAAGACGGGCAGCGACATCGTCATCGGCACCGATCCCGACTGCGACCGCATGGGCATCGCGGTGAAAGACAAAAAGGGCGATTTCGTCACCCTCACGGGCAATCAGATAGGCTGTCTTTTGATGGACTATGTGCTCGGAAGATGCAGCGCGCGCGGCGAACTGCCCGAAAACGCGGCGGTGGTCAAGACGATCGTGACCTCACGCCTTGCCAACCGTATCGCCAAAGATCGCGGCGTGAAGGTCTATGACGTGCTCACGGGCTTTAAGTTCATCGGCGAAAAGATAAAAGAATGGGAAGGCAACGGACACAGGACCTTCATGTTCGGCTTCGAGGAGAGCTACGGCTATCTGCGCGGCACTCACGCGCGCGACAAAGACGCCGTCGTGGCGTCCATGCTCGCCGCCGAGCTGACCTGCTATCTCAAAGCGCACGGAAAGACCGTCTTCGACAGGCTGGAAGAGCTCTGGGAGAAATACGGCTTCTTCCGCGAAACGAGTAAGTCGCTCGTGTTCAAGGGCTTGGACGGCATGGAAAAGATGGCGTCCATCATGGAAAAACTGCGCAAAGCCCCGCCCGTGAGGTTGGGAGAGATAGACGTGAAGAGCGTCTCGGATTATTCCTCTTCCGTCAAGCTCTATAAGGACGGCAAGAAGGAGCTCATCAACCTGCCCAAAGCCAACGTGCTCAAATACGATCTCGGCGGCGATATGTGGGCGTGCGTGCGCCCCAGCGGCACGGAACCCAAGCTGAAAATTTATGTTTCCACCGTGGCGGAAAACGCCGAAGATGCGGAGGCGCTCAACAAAAAGATACAGCAGGAATTGGAAAAAGAGTGCCTGCTTTAAGTTAAAAAAACGCCGCGTCCGAAGAAAGGTTCGGGCGCGGTTTTTTCATGCCTTTTCAAAGGCAAATATTTTACAATTCCTTTTAAGATTGCGTATTGACATCTGCGCGCCCGCAAGCGTATAATTGAAATACAAGACACGGCGAGGTTGAAAATGCTGAAACTTACGGAGATAGTCAAAGATTACCGCGCAGGGGACAACATAGTCCGCGCTTTGGACGGCATATCCGTGGAGTTCCGCAGGAGCGAATTCGTCTCCGTGCTCGGCGCGTCCGGTTGCGGCAAGACCACTTTGCTGAACATAATCGGCGGCTTGGACAGATATACTTCCGGGCAGCTCAACATCGACGGGCAAGACACCGACACGTTTAAGTCCGTGGATTGGGACCTCTATCGAAATCAACGCATAGGCTTTATTTTTCAAAGTTACAACCTTATTCCGCAAATCTCAATTTTGGCGAACGTAGAGCTTGCGCTCACCCTTTCGGGCGTCCCCGCGAAGGAGCGCAAGGCGCGCGCGGCGGCGGCTTTGGAAAAGGTGGGCTTGGGCGCGCAGCTCAAGAAAAAGCCCAACCAGCTCTCGGGCGGACAGATGCAGCGCGTCTCGATCGCCCGCGCGCTCATCAACAACCCCGACATAATCCTCGCCGACGAGCCGACGGGCGCTCTTGACAGCACGACCAGCGTGAACGTGATGGAGCTGCTCAAAGAGATAGCCGAAGACAAGCTCGTCATCATGGTCACGCATAACCCCGAACTCGCGGAGAAATACAGCACGCGCATAATCCGCATGTCGGACGGCAGGATCACGGGCGACAGTATGCCCTATGATTCGGGCGCGGAAGACGAAGAGAGAGCGAGGGCGAAGGCGGAGGCGGGCGAACCCGCGTTTCAAGAGACGGGCGATGCGTTCGAAGAGGGGACGCGCAGGGCGGTCAGGCAGCTGCGCAAGCAGAAAAAGGCGCGCCTGAAGAAGACGTCCATGGGCTTTTTCACCGCCGTGGCGCTCTCTTTCCAGAACATCAAGTCGAAGATAGGCAGGAACCTCATGACCGTGGGCGCGGGCAGCATAGGCATAATCTGCGTGTGTCTGGTGCTCGGACTTTCCACGGGACTTACCGGATACATAAATTCCATGGGCGAGGAGATGCTCGCCGCCAACCCCGTGATGATAGGCTCGATCACCGCCGACATCACCCCGCTTCTGACGGGAGAGACTAACTTCCAGGAGCTTTTCGGCGAGAACACCTATCCCGACGACGACATTATTTCGGGCGAGACCAACTCGATCGTGGATCAGATGCAGACCATGGTCAAGACGAACAAGATAGATGAAGAATTTATCCAAAAGATCAAGAAGGACATCGAACCCGTAGCCACAGCCGTTTCTTACGATTACGGTTACGAAGCGCTGCTTTTGTCTAAGGTGAGCGTGGAATACGAAGGCTCGGATCTGGATTTGGGCGGCATAACGGGCGGCATAACGGGCGAGGCGCCGCAGGACGGCAATCCCTTCTCGCAGGTGGGCGGCATAGGCAACGTCTCTTCCGCGCTGCCGCTGCAACAGCTGGCGGGCGAGCAATATTTCGATCTTTTGGCGGGCGAGCTGCCCAAGAGCGCGAACGAGGTCGTGCTCGTCGTTTCGGGCAGCAACACGGTGTCCGAAGCCATCATGGCGGCGTTCGATCTTTACGAAGAGGAAGTTTCCGCCGCGGAGTTTGTGGGCAGGGAAGTCAAGCTCGTCTATAACGACGCAAAATATGTCGCCGTGGAAGGAGGGAAATTCTCTCAGCGTGCGGATTACGACGTCTTGTGGGAGACAAAGTCGGACGAGATCCAAGCGCTTAAAATTTGCGGCGTGATCCGCCCTAAGAAGATAAACGACGCGGGAACGGCGCTGGCGTCCATGACCGCGGGACTTGCCTACGGCGACGGCTTTATGGAGCAGGTCTATGAGCATGAGCACGACTCGGAGGTCGTTCTCGCTCAGCAAAAAGACAAGAAGCACGACGTGACCGTCACCGACGGCGACGACACGCTCTATACGAACATTTACGCCTATATGATAGCCATGGCGGGCAACGTCACCAACATCTACGACCCCGTCGTTTTCAGCGTCCTCACCGACTTTATGACGGGCGTTTATCCGCTTTACGACACGAAGATAGCCACGCTCGGCGCGAGTAAGCTGCCCATCAGCATAGACGTTTACGCCATCAATTACGGCGTTAAGCAGGCGGTCATCGACGCCGCGGACGCCAACGGTATCCAATATACCGACATGGCGGGAATGATCACGGGCATGCTCTCCAATATGGTGAACGTGATCTCGGTCGTGCTCGTCTGCTTTACCTCCGTCTCGCTCGTCGTCTCTTCGGTCATGATCGGCATAATCACCTATATCTCCGTCGTCGAACGCACGAAAGAGATAGGTATACTGCGCTCGCTCGGCGCGCGCAAGACGGACGTGGCGCGCGTGTTTATCGCCGAATCGCTGATGATAGGGCTGGCGTCGGGCATTTTGGGCGCCCTGCTTGCCTACCTCATCTCCGTGCCGCTCAATGCGGTCGTGGGCGCCGTCCTCGGCGATATGCTCGCGGGTGCGACGCTCTGTATCCTGCAACCGCTGCACGCGCTGCTCATGGTCGGGATCTCCGCGCTGCTCACCGTGCTCGCCGGCAGTATCCCTTCTTATATCGCGTCGAAGAGGGATCCGGTGGTGGCGCTGCGAAGCGAATAGGGATAAGCGAAAAACAAAAAGGAAAAGGCTCGGACAGCTTATTGCTGTTCGGGCCTTTTTGTTTTTCGCTTGCTTGAGGGGAAAACCCAACCCGCTACGCTGCTGTTTTCCCCTCTTTCCGCGGCGGGCACAGATTGCCTCTGCAAGGAGAAAAGCCGAAACCTCAAAACTTACTTCAAGGCATTAAGACAGCGTGGTCACCACGCCACCCCTTTCCGCCTGCGCTGCGCTCCGTGCGGAACAGTCGTTCCGCTCAAGGTTACGCTTGGCAAAAGTGCGATTTTGCCGCGCTTTATCGGACTTTATTCAATGTGCCCACAGCACCTTATCGTTTGCGATGCGCCGCTTTGCGGCTGTATGAGCAAACATTTCACGCGCTCTTTCGTCGCGCAGCGGTTTAAGAGCGCATTTCACGTTTTTGCCTTGGCAAAAACATTTCACTTTTCGGCAGAAAGAAAGGCGGCGCAAACGTTATTGCTTTATCTGCCGAAAAATTTCACGTCCGTAGCAAGGGCGCACAACTTCGCTTTATGCTCATTGTGCCCTTGCGCAGGACATTGCCTGCCTGCTTATTTTAATGCCAAAAAGCCGAGGACAAAGGCATCGGGGAAGATGAACTGCTTTTCGCCGCTCGGGAACTTTACGCGCATATATTTTTTATCCGTGCCTATCCAAGTGATCACGCCTTCGCCGAATTTTTTATGTGAGACGACGACTCCCTCTTTCACGTCTGCGAGAATTTCGTCCCACTTGTCGGTCGGCTCTGTTTTTGTTTTTTCCGCGGGCTGGCGAGAAAGGTTTTGTTCGCGCGTTGTCTGAGCTGCTTTTTTGCGATATTTTTCGGGAATGAGGATATGCTCGAAATCCGTCATGGTCGCTTGCTGCTTGGAATATAGCGCTTCGTATTCTTCGCGGCGTAAGACGGTGTCCCAACCGCCGACGGCTTCGCCTTGGTGCTTGTCGATTCCCGTATATGAAAGGCTGGAATTTTCATACTTGCGGAAGCCGAAAATGCCTTGATTCATCTTTTCCGCGTCAAACAAGCCTATTGAACATAATATGTCAAAGTCTTTGACGGTGAGTCCCGTGACCTTTTGGAACAATTCCGGTTCGATCTGCGTAATGACGTCTTTGATCGTTTGTTCGCGGTAATCGGTCAAATACATGAAGGCAGGAATGCGTGCGGCGAGCTTCAATAGGTTTTCCTGCACCTGCTTGCGCAGGGATTTGACCTGTTTTTCTTCTTCGGAAAGCTCTTTTCTTTTTGAAGGGGGCAGCTTGTCGCCTTGTTCTTTTTTGAGCTTTTTGATTTTTTCGGAGCGGTTGATAATCGTTCGGATCTCCGCGTTGAGAGAGCGGAATCCCTCTATACGCATCAGCGCGTCCAAGGCGTCTTGATTGTTTTGAAGTTTTTTCAGCGTGTCGTTGTCGACATGGACGAGGAGAGCGGTCTGCCAACGCTTTGCGAGCAAAGTAGCGGAAGTTCCCGCATATGTGATGTCGAGAATATCCTGCGCGTCGATCCTGTTCATAGACGCGCCGTCAAAGGCGAGCACGGGCAAAAACGAGATGAATTCCGCCACTTTCTTTTCGGGACTCGTTTCGTCCACTTTCAGGCGGCAGGAATAGTCGGAAATCTGGTGCAGGGCGCGTTCCAAAGCAAAGTCGAAGATATAACATTCCTGCTTGATGATCTCCTTGTCGCCCTTGTCGTTCACGATCTCCCACGGAGATTGCACGCGGAACGCCGTTTGAAAATATGTTTCCGGCGATTTGAGATTGCGCAGCATAAAAACGCCCGCCCACGGACGCACGGTGACTCCCGTCGTGAGTTTTCCGCAGGAAAGAGTGATCGTCTTTGTTTTGAGCGGATCGTCCATGGCGTTCAAAACGGGACGCAAAGCGTCCAAACCGATTCCCGCCTTTGCGCCTGCACAGACGATGACCTTGTAATCGTGAAAGAAGTTGTTCTGCTTTTGTTTAAGCAGGTTATACATGGCGTAGCAGCTTGCCACATTAGGCAAAAACCATAGAGTATGAGATAAGACGTTCAAGAGCGTGATGTCGGAAAAGGGCATGGGTGGACGTTCCGCGCCCGCTTTCAAGCCGTCCATGGGCATATAACTGCCTTGGATCATTTTGAGCCACTTTTGCACGTCTTCTTCATAGACAAACCGCGCCGATTCGACTTTGCCCTTTTCGGGCACTTCCGCGCGGAAAAATTCGTTGATGTCGAACTCGTCGTATCCTTCGTTGATGGCGACGTTGGCGGTGATGGAATCGGGAACTTTGTAAGTGAGCATGACCATCTTCGGTAAGGCGGCATAGGGATTTTCACCCAAAGAAGCGTTCCAATTCTCTTTTGCCGCCTGTTCGTCCGAATATGTCCAGTTGAAGACCTGATCTTCCAAAAACTCGCCCGAACCCAGCGCGCGGAAGGGCGTGCCCGACAAATATAGATAGTGCCTCGAGGTGATGGGCAGGAAGGTTTCGTTGATGGCGTTGCCGGCTTCTTCGCGCTGATATTTTTCGAGGTCGAAATCGTCGTTTTCTTCGTCGAACTTTTCAAAGAGATTTTTGGCGTTCTCGCGCCACGCGCCGAAATGATATTCGTCAAAGATGACGATGTCCCAATTCGTGGCATGTATAAATTCGTTTTTCGCCTTGATGCCGCCCGCCTCGTTTGTACCCAAAAGATCTTGAAATGAGCCGAAAACAACGATCGGGCGCGACTTGTCGCAGGCGGCATATTGTCCGTCAAGCTTTTTCTCGTCGAACCTTGCCTCTTTGTTGGAGACGAACTGCCAGCCTTTGAAATCCACATGGCGCATGAGATCTTCCTGCCAAGCCGATTCCACGGCGGGCTTGAAGGTGAGCACGAGGATCTTTTTGAAGCCCATCGCCTTGCAAAGTTCATAGGTGGCAAACGTCTTGCCGAAACGCATTTTTGCGTTCCATAAGAATTTTGGCGGACGGTCGGGATCGTCCGTTTTCGCCTGCTCAAAATAAGCCTTTGTCATCTCGAGGGCGGCTTTTTGCTCGCCGCGCATGGTAAAATTCCAAGTGCGCTGTCCTTCGAAGCGCGTCCCCGTGCGCAATTCTTCGATCGCCGTCAAGGCGTCGGAAAGCGTGCAACGAAACCATTCGTTTTTGTCTTTTCCTTCATTGAGTTGCAAAAAGCCCTTATGCCTTAAAAGCCTGTGAACGTCCTTGTCCGTAAAGCAAGTGCCGTCCGAGCGCATCGCCGATTCTTTGAACAAGATCTTGAATTTGATCGCCGCCGTGTGCAGCTGTTCGCGAATGCGCGTCTCCGTGTCTTTTCTGTCCGTATAGCCTATTTTGATGAAGCCTTCGTGATCTTTGACGTCGGGCAGGATATAGCCGTAGATGGTCGGCACGACGGCGGGGCGGGTATGTAATATCTCGGAAAGGCTGATATTGTTTGCCATAGCTTATCACTCCATTGGCTTTATCATGCTTTCGATAAAGTCGATCTCTTCTTGCGTTAGGTCGTATTTTTTATATAATTCCTCGTCCGTCCACGGCTTTGAAAAGTCTTGCATGGGGACGAAGGTGAAAGATGTTTTTGAAATATGTATTGAAGAAACCGCTTGTAAAACAAGGAAACGCACAAATTTTAGCCTGAGATATTCAAGCAAATTATCAGCTATTTGTTTATTGTCAAATTTCCCGATTAACACATATGAATTTGTGCACACTTCATTAGGCAGCAAAACTCTCATTGACGAAGTCAACACGCGAAATTTTCCATCTTTTCCTGGTTCGCCAGCATGTTCTGCTCCAATTTGGCTAACCATTATTTTATACATTGGTATATATTGGGAATTACTTTTTACTTCTGTTGTGGGACAATAACCAATTCCTTTACTGGTGTAAAGCGTCAAAATATTTACATTGTTTTTTTGTGCAGCGCCGGTTACTTTTGTTGGAATTGCAAAAGGGCTGATTGGGCTTACTATTTCCTTTAAGTATTCATTTGTGGTCGCCCTTACTTTTCTTATAATGTCAACTGCGGCATTATAACGAACAACAACAGGAAATTCTGACAGGCTACGATTTTCTGTTGTCACTTTATTTCCGCTAATGTTGGTAAAACTACATAACCCTGTCTGCTCTCGCTCCCATAAAAAATAACAAACGCCGCCACTAACGCTATTTTGAGGAAAACAATCTTTTGCATTTGTAAAATCGATAAGATTTGTTATGTGTTTATCTTCCATCATCTCTTGTCTGAAACTATCTAAGCCTAATCCGCCGGCAAACCATCTTGATGGGATAATCATACTTAAATAACGCGGGTTCAACTTTTTTGCCTGTTGTACAAAAAGATTATATATTGGCTTTGCTTGTTTACTAACATTTGTAGTATCGCCCACGACGGTATCTAACTGATAAGGCGGATTGCTTATAATGACGTCAAATTTCATGTTGAATATTTTCTCCGGCTCAAAGGTATGGATAAATTCGTAAGCGTGAGTTTCTTTTCCCTCGCCTCTGTCCCATTGCTCCTTCGACGCTCCGCAAAATTTGCATTTCTCGTTTACCCAAGTATGCTTAATGCGGCGATAGCGGATATTCCCTTCGGGGCTGTCGAAGCGGGACACGGAATATTCGCCGTTCGGGTATTTGCTGCAATAGAGGCTGCGGCGGGAGAGCAGGCTGGTGAGTTCGGTAATGGCTATCCCGAAAAGCTGCTTATGAAAGATATGGTCGATACGCTGCTGCAAATCGGGGGTCTTGTCCTTTAAGCCCACGAGAAGCCGCTTGGCGATCTCGCGCAAGAATACGCCCGTCTTGCAGGCGGGATCCAAAAATGTGGTATTGGGGTCTTTGAACAATTCCTGCGGCAAGAGATCGAGCATTTTGTTCACCACGTCGGGCGGGGTGAAAACTTCGTCGTTACTCAGATTGGCAAGACATGAGAGTACGTCGGGCGTATGCATAGTCTTGCTTTTGTAGATCTTGTCAAAAAAGGTCTCAGCCATTTTCCTGCACCTTCCTATAATGCGTCGGCGGATATTCGCATATCGGTTCCGCCATAAATTCTTCGGTCACCGGATTTAAGGACAAATATTTGCGTATCTCTTCGGGAACGTCGAACAAAGAGGACTGCCCCCTTTTCGGCTTATCTCCCACTTTCAGTAAGACGTCCAAGCGGAAATCCCGCCGTTTGAGCCTCGTGCCGAGCAGACTCCATTCGGGGAAGACGATGGGCGCGTCGGTGTCTTTTTGGTTTTCGTCCACGCACATGAGCGTGAGCGCGTTGCCGCAAAGAATGTTTTTTTTGAGGATATAACGCACTGCTGCGCGCGTTTGCTCGTTTACCGATTTTTTGCAAACCGCCGTATATTCTTTGTCCCAAAGCTCAAAGAGCCGCTCGCGGCATTCTTCCGCGTTGTCCGCAAGCAGTTCCACGCCGTAAATGCTCGTGACGGCAAGTACGGCATAGCGTTCATAATCAAAGGGGCTATGTTTATATAACTTTTTAACGGAGGAGAGCTTTCGCGTTAAGATCTCGGCGAGAAAGTTCCCGTTTCCGCATGCAGGCTCTAAAAATCGACTGTCAATGCGCTCGCATTCGTCTTTGACGAGATCGCACATCGCCTTAACTTCGCGGTCGGCAGTAAAAACTTCGCCGTGATCGCGAACGCGCTGTTTCGATTTTGTCTGCTGTTTTTCTTTCGGGTCCAAGCTCATTTCATAAATAATTATATGTGCATTGCACATATTTGTCAATGTGTAATACACATTTTATTAAAATTAAGCCATGGAGTTCGGAAAATATTTCAAGAAATGCCGCAAGCAGAGCGGTAAAACGCAAAAGCAGGTTGCCGATCGTTTAGGTGTCTATCAATCCAACGTCAGCGATTGGGAGAACAATGTCTCGCGTCCCGAATATGAAAACCTGCTCGAACTTGCAAAATATTATGGCGTGACGCTATATGAACTCTTGGGGCAGGACGATCCGCTTTTTTCTCAGAAAAGCGAATGATTTGATGTTTCAGTAAATTGTATGACGTGATACGGACGGAAAAGCTTAGCTTTCCGCCTTTTTATTTTCTCGGGCAATGTGTGGTCATTTTTTTTGTAACCCTTGTCTTTTTCGCATTGTTATATTTGTCGTATTAAAGCGAAAGGCTTCTTATTATGTTATAGCCGAAAAGTGGCTAAAACGGACTTATATAATGAACGGAAGAGAGAGAAGGAGAGAAGAGGGGGAGATAAAAAAGGCGGCGTGTAGTGCGGGGACGGGGAGCGTATTGAGTGCGGCGTTTTTTATATGATCACACGGTTATATCCGTTAAACAAACAACGCAAACGCCTCTTAATATGTTATAGCCGAAAAGTGGCTAAAACGGAATTATAATATGAGTAGTAGGGGGGGGATGTGAGAGTTAGGGGGAGAAGGGGCA
>DVNJ01000016.1 GCA_018714485.1 Candidatus Caccalectryoclostridium excrementigallinarum
GAAATAACGGTCTTGGGCGGCGGGAACACAACAAAGTCGATGTCGCTCGGCGGCGTGTTCGGCAGGGGAACTTTCCGCGAAACGAGCGTGCGTGCGATCGACGGAACGCTGACGATAGACGCGCAAAACGCATCGCGGCTCAGCGCATGCGGCGCCCTCGGCGGCAGCGTGGAAAAGGGAATAAGCATTTCCGATATCCGCCTTGAAATAAACCTGAAGTGCGCGGGCATCGCGGGCGGGTTGATAGGACAGAAAACGGGCGGCAATGCGTCGGCAACGCAAATAACGTTGAGCGGCAGCCTGAGCGCCGCCAAGTGCGGCAAACTGTTCGGCAACGGCGGCATAGAAGACGGAGAGGGCATAGACACGCAAGGGCTTGTCCTCTCGAGCGCTTAAATGCGGCAAAAAAGCAGACGAAAGCTCGAAATGCTCTTTGTCGCAGCAGATAAGAGAGGACGGGGGATAGGCAAAGAATTGCTGCAATGCGCCATTGACGAGCACGCCGTTAACGAACTTACGGTCAATGAGCAGAACAGTCGGGCGATAGGCTTTTACGAACACATGGGCTTTAAGGGATACGCGCGTTCGGATACGGACGAACGGGGCGGACCTTATCCGATATTATTTTTGAAGAAGATATAGGCTTTTTATGCAATTCAGAAAATATGTTTCCTCGGACATAGACGAGATCGCAAAATTGTTTTACGACACCGTGCACACGGTCAACGCCGCCGATTACACCGCGGCACAATTGGACGCCTGGGCGCCGCGAGATCTCGACGCAAAGCTTTGGGACGAATCGCTCAAACGGCATTTTTCGCTCGTGGCGGAGGACGAGGGGAAGATAGTCGGCTTCGGCGACATCGACGAAAGCGGTTATCTCGACAGATTATATGTCCGCGCGGACTATATCGATAAGGGCGTGGGAAAAGCCCTGCTCGCCCGCTTGGAAGACGCCGTGCGCGGAGATATTACGACGCACGCTTCCGTTACGGCGAGAGCGTTTTTCGAAAAAGCGGGATATAGCGTCGTCCGCAGGCAGACGGTAGAGCGCAGGGGCGAGCTTTTGACCAACTTCGTCATGAAAAAGACGAGGTAGACCGCCGCCTTTCAAAGCTTTTTTATGCGTTCGGCGGCAACCGTTGTGTTTTCGCGGCTGTTGAACGCCGTGAGGCGGAAATAACCCTCGCCCGCCTCGCCGAAACCCGCGCCGGGCGTGCCGACGACCTGAGCGCAAGTAAGGAGCTTGTCGAAAAATTCCCACGACGACATGCCGCATTCCATCCAGATATAGGGCGAGTTTTCGCCGCCGAAGAATCTTATCCCCTTTTCTTTGAGCGCGCTTGCGATCAGGCGGGCGTTCTCCCCGTAATAGGCGATGTTTTCCTCCACGGCGCGCAATCCTTCCGCAGAAAAGACCGCCTGCGCGGCACGCTGAACGACATAGGGCACGCCGTTGAATTTCACGCATTGACGGCGCAGCCAGGCGGCGTTCACGCTGCCGCTTTGCAGCTCTTTGGGTACGACCGTCCAGCCGCAGCGAAGACCCGTGAATCCCGCCGTCTTGGACAGCGAACATACCTCGATCGCGCAATATTCGGCGCCGCGCAAAGAATAGATCGTGGTAGGCAGAGACTTGTCCTTGATAAAGCGCTCGTAAGCGGCGTCGTAGATGATCAGCGCGCCCGTCTTCAAGGCGTGATCCACCCACATTTGCAGCCTTTCCTCATCGTACGCCGCGCCCGTGGGATTGTTCGGCGAGCAGATATAGATGACGTCCGCCTTGACGCTCTTTTCGGGCAGGGGCAGAAAGCCGTTTTCGGGCAGCGCTTTCGCGTACACGATCTTATTACCCGAAATTAGGTTCGCGTCCACATAGGCGGGATAGACGGGATCGGGGATAAGCGCCGTTATGCCGCGCGGGAATATGTCCAAAAGGTTGCCAAGGTCGCTTTTGGCGCCGTCGGAGACGAATATCTCCTCTTTATCGAGCGCCGCACCCTTTCCCGCATAATACCCCGCGATCGCCTCGCGCAGGAAATCATAGCCCTGCTCGGGTCCGTAGCCGCGGAAACCGCTCTTTGTCCCCATCTCATCCGCCGCGCTTTTGAGCGCGCGCACGACAGGCTCCGCCAACGGCAGCGTCACGTCGCCGATGCCGAGCGAGATGACCTCTTTTTCGGGAAAGCGCGCCTTGAAGGCGGCGACGCGCGCCGCCACTTCGGCGAAAAGATAGTTGGGCGTGAGCGCCTTGAAATTTTCACTTATCCTCATTTTCTTTTTCTCCTTGATAATTGTCGCATTCGCGCACGAATGCCGCGAAAAGCGGGTGCGGACGGTTGGGGCGCGACTTAAATTCGGGATGGAACTGCACTCCGATATAGAACGGCAGCGCGCTCAGCTCCACCGCCTCGACGAGCTTACCGTCGGGCGATGAGCCGCAGACGCGAAGTCCCGCCTTTTCCGTCTCGCGCCTGTATTCGTTGTTGAACTCGTAACGATGGCGGTGACGCTCGTAGATAAGCTCTTCTCCGTATATCCGCGCCGCGCGGCTGCCCTTTGTCAGCCGGCAGGGATATGCGCCCAGACGCATGGTCCCGCCCTTGGGTGTGTCGCCGTACTGATCCGCCATGAGATCGATCACCTTATGCGACGAAACGCTGCTCAGCTCGCCCGAATCCGCGTCCGTCCAACCCAAGACGTGGCGCGCGAACTCGATCACCGCCGTCTGCATGCCCATGCATATGCCGAAATAAGGGACCTTGTTTTCCCGGCAATATTCCGCCGCCGCGATCATGCCCTCGACGCCTCTCGCGCCGAAGCCGCCGGGGACGATCACGCCCGCATAGCCGCCCAAACGCTCGCGGACGTTGCTTCTATCGAGCGTCTCCGAATCTTCCCAGCCTATCTCCGCCTTCAAGCCGTGCGCAAGCCCGCCGTGACGCAGCGCTTCCGCCACGGAAAGATAGGCATCGTGAAGCTTCACATATTTGCCCACCAGCGCGATTTTCACGACCCTGCCCGGCGTTTTTATGCGCTTGACCATGTCTTCCCATTCTTTTAGGCGGCAGGGAGAGTCCTCTATCCCCAGCACCTTGCACACCTTTGCGCTCAGCCCCTCTTCTTCCAGCATGAGCGGCGCTTCGTAAAGGCTGTCCACCGTGACGTTGTCGATCACGCATTCCCTCTCCACGTTGCAAAACATGGCTATCTTGTCTTTGACCTCGCGCGGGAGCCGCTCGCGGCAGCGCGTGACGATCATGTCCGGTTGCAAGCCCATGGACTGCAACTGCTTGACCGAATGCTGCGTGGGCTTGGTCTTATATTCGTCCGAACCGTCGATAAAGGGCACGAGCGTGACGTGAATGAGCATGCTCTCCCCCTTTTTTTCAAAGCAAACCTGCCTGACCGCCTCCAAAAACGGCTGGCTTTCGATGTCGCCTATCGTGCCGCCTATCTCCGTGATCACCACCTCGGCGCCGCTCTTTTGCCCCACGGAATAGATAAAGCGCTTGATCTCGTCCGTGATATGCGGTATCACCTGCACTGTCCCGCCCAAATAGGCGCCCTCGCGCTCTTTTTTTATCACGTTGTAATAGACCTTGCCCGTGGTGAGATTGGAATACTTGTTGGTGTTTTCGTCGATAAAGCGCTCGTAATGCCCAAGGTCGAGATCTGTCTCCGCGCCGTCCTCGGTGACGAAAACTTCCCCGTGCTGATAAGGGCTCATCGTCCCCGGATCCACGTTGATATAAGGGTCGAGCTTTTGCGCCGCCACTTTCAAGCCCTTTGATTTGAGCAGCCTGCCCAAAGACGCCACGGTTATGCCCTTGCCCAAACCCGAGACGACTCCGCCCGTCACGAAAATATACTTGCTCATATACGCCTCCGCAAAAGAAAAAGGCGCCCGCTCCGAGCAAGCTCGGAACGAACGCCTTTGTTCGCTTATATTATATCGCCGCGCGGCGAAGATGTCAAAGCTTTTTCACCTTTTTCAAGCGACTTTTGTCCTAAGCGTCGTAAGTTTTGATCACGTCCATCGCCACTTCGTATCTGCTGCGCCTGCTCTCCATGGCGGCGCGCTCGATATACTTATGCGCTTCCTGCTCGCTCATGTTCAAATATTGCATGAGCACGCATTTGGCGCGGTAGACAACTTTGAGTTCGTCTATCTGCCCGCGCAGTTTGAGCGTCGCTTTTTTCATGTTTTGCAATCGCGCCGAAGTCGCCAAGAGCAGTCTCGACGCCCGCTGCGCGTCTGCGGCGTTGAAGGGCTTTTGCAAGACCACCACGCCGTAAGATTCGAGCTTGTCCGCCGCCACGGCATAGACGCTCTGCCTGACCAGAAGCAGCACGCCCGCGCCCGTGCGTTCCGCCGCCTGGATGGCGAGTTCCGCGCCCATTTCGTCTTCGAGCGGAGAGTTGATGATGAGCAGGGAAAAAGAGTCGTCCGCCAGCCTGCGGCGCGCCTGCCCCGCCCCGCTCACGCGCACGATCTCGCAGCGCGAAGCGGCGCTGCCGAGCAAGTCGCACACGTTGAGCGAAGAAATCGAGGCAAGCAGGACCCTGATCATATTATCTGTCCAAGTATTTTTCCGTAAATTCGCGCGAGAGCACTTTTTGCACGAACACGCTTTCGCGCGCGAGCTTCGCCGCGCTCTCCAAGCTCTCGGGCAAAGCCGCGTATCCTCCCTCTTTTTCGTCGAACATGTTCTTGTCGCAGGCGGGAGGGAGAGGCAAGTCGAGCTTTATCCCCTCCAGACCCGCCTCGATGAACAGCGCGAAGACGACATAGGGATTGCAGGAAGGGTCGGGCGAGCGCAGTTCGATGCGCCTGCCCCCTTCGTCGGCATAGGGCACGCGCACGAGCTGACTGCGGTTGCCGCGCGACCAGGTGATATATTTGGGCGCTTCGCAGCGGCCCAAGCGCTCGTAAGACTGCGGCAGAGGATCGGAAAACGCCGTTATCTCCGCCGCCCTCTTCATCACGCCCGCGATAAACGCCTGCGCGTCCCTGCCGTTTTCGACAAAGATGTTCCTGCCCTCTTTTTCCAGCGAGATGTTGACGTGAAGTCCGTTCCCGCTTTCCTCTTTGAGCGGCTTGGGATCGAAAGAGGCGCAAAGCCCGTTCGCCTGCGCGACGTTGGAAACTATCCAGCGGAAAGTGACCAGATTGTCCGCCGCCGCCACGGGTTCGGCATGGCGGAAGTCTATCTCGTTCTGTCCCGGTCCCTGCTCATGGTGACTGCGCTCGGGGAACAAGCCCATTTCGGTGAGCGTGTTGCAGATCTCGCGGCGCACGTTTTCCCCCTTGTCCAAGGGATAGATGTCGAAATAGCCGCCGCGGTCGAGCGGCTCTCGGGTAGGCTCGCCGTTCTTGTCCGTCAAAAAGAGATAGAACTCGCATTCCGTGCCTATGCGGCAGGTATAGCCCATCTCGCGGGCGTGCTCGCAGGCTTTTTTCAGAATATATCTGCCCGACGCGGTGAAGGGCGTACCGTCCGGCTTGAAGATGTCGCAAAACATGCGAATGACCGTCCCGTCATGAGAACGCCAGGGCAAGACGCTCATGGTCGCGGGGTCGGGTTTGAGCAACAGGTCGGAATTTTCCACGTTCAAAAAGCCCTTCACCGCGGAGGCGTCGAAAGATATGCCGTAGTCAAACGCCTTGGCAAGCTGCGCCGGGACGACAGAGATATTCTTTTGATTGCCGAAAATGTCACAAAAGGCGAGCCTGACGAACTTCACGTCCTGCTCGCGCACAAATTCTTCCACGTCGTATCTGGTATATTGCATGATTACCTCCGAAAAAGCGAGTCTTCTTTTTTATTATAGCGCACAAAGTCGGGCAAGTAAAGCTCAGTTGCTCACATAAAGCCGCTTTACCCCGTTGCTCGGCGCGGGCGTTATCAGGGTGAATTTTTCCGCCGCGAGCTTTTTTGCGTCGCCGCCGAAAGCGGCGCAAAACTTTTCAAGATACGGCAGCAAGAGACACATGTCTTCCCCGTCCGCCTCGCGCGCCGTCACGCAGTCGGGCAAGGGCACGCCCGCCTCGCCGCGCACATATATCCTGCCGCCGTGCATGCCGCGCGCCGCCTCTTCGCCCAAAGGCGCGCCCGTGTTTTGCAGATCGAGCACGGCTATTATCCCGCCCGCGAGATATTCGCCCAAAAAGCACCCCGCCCTGCCGCCGACGATGAGCGCGGGGATATGCTTTCCGTATTCCTTCATATGCACGCCGACGCGATAGCCTGCGTCCCCGCGCACAAAGACCTCGCCGCCGCGCATGGCGTATCCCGCCGCGTCGCCGCATCTGCCGAACACATAGATCTCGCCGCCGTTCATCGTGTCGGCGAGAGCGTCCTGGGCGTTGCCGAAAATGTTCAGAACGCCGCTCTCCATATAAGCTCCCGCACCGTTGCCCGCCACGCCGTAAACGTCTATCCTCCGACCCTCGCCCGCGCAGGCGATGAAGCGCTGACCGCCGCAGCCGCGTATGACTATCTCTTGCTCCTTGCAGCGGCGCACCGCCTCGTTCAACTGTTCAAATCCCATTCCCTTGGCGTAAATTTCCATTTTCACTCTCCCGCATGCATGATCCCCAAAATGTCGAGTTCGCGCGAATTAAGCCCCAGCCCGCGCAGCATCAGGCGGTTGCCCCTGAGCGCTTCGATAGCGTTGATGCCCATGCCGCCCATCATCTCTTCCATCTCGTGCTTCCAGGCGGTGACGAGATTGACCAGGCGCTTCACGCCCTCGTCTACGTTTAGGCGGGCGACAAGCTCGGGCTGCTGCGTGGCGATGCCCCAATTACATCTGCCACTATGGCAGCTGCGGCAGACATGACAGCCGAGAGCGATGAGCGCGGCGGTGCCGATATAGACGGCGTCCGCGCCCAAGGCGATCGCCTTGACCATGTCGGCGGAATTGCGTATGCTGCCGCCAACTACCAGCGAGACCCTGTCCCTGATCCCTTCCGCGCGCAGGCGCGAATCCACGCTCGCCAAGGCAAGCTCGACGGGTATGCCCACGTTGTCGCGTATGCGCGTGGGCGCCGCGCCCGTTCCCCCGCGCCAGCCGTCGAGCACGATGACGTCCGCGCCGCTTCTTGCGATCCCGCCCGCGATGGCGGCGATGTTATGCACCGCCGCGACTTTCACGAAAATCGGCTTTTCGTGATCGGTCGCCTCTTTGAGCGAATCCACGAGCTGGCGCAGATCTTCTATCGAATAAATATCGTGATGGGGCGCGGGCGAAATAGCGTCGCTCCCCTGAGGGATCATGCGCGTGACGGCGATGTCGCCCACCGTCTTTTCGCCCGGCAGATGCCCGCCTATGCCCGGCTTGGCGCCCTGTCCCATTTTTATCTCTATCGCCGCGCCGGCGTTGAGATAATCCCTGTGCACGCCGAATCTGCCCGACGCCACCTGAACAATGGTGTTTTTTCCGTATTCGTAAAAGTCGCGGTGCAGTCCGCCCTCGCCCGTATTATAATAAGTCCCCAGCTCACTCGCCGCGCGCGCCAGGGCGGCATGGGCGTTATAGCTTATCGATCCATAGGACATGGCGGAAAACATAACGGGGACGTCCAACCTCAGCGCCTTGCCCTCGGGCAGTATTTTTCCGTCCCTGCCCCTTGATATTTCCCTGTTTTGCGCGCCCAAATATACCCGCGTTTCCATGGGTTCGCGCAGCGGATCTATGGGCGGATTGGTGACCTGAGAAGCGTTCACGGCTATCTTGTCGAAATAGGCGGGCATATCGCTCGGATTGCCCATGGAAGAGAGCAAAACTCCGCCCGACTCCGCCTGCTTATATATCTCGCGCACGGCTTTGAGCTGCCAATTCCCGTCGCTGCGCGGCTCGTTGCGGTTTTTTATCACTTTGAGCGCGCCCGTCGGGCACATCTCCACGCAGCGCTGGCAGTTGACGCAACGCTCGTCGGCGATGAGCCACTCTCCGCTTTGTCCGATCTCGTAAACCTTGTTTGCGCATTGCTTTTGACAAACGCCGCAGTTTATGCAGCGCGATCTGTCTTTGAGTATTTCAAACTCCGCTCTCGCCCTCGCGTTCATCTCATCACCTCCGCTATCACCGCCTCGCCCCCTTCGGGCGCGTACAGCCTGTCCAAGACGGGCGCGATCGCGCGGATCGCGCACTCCTCGCTCGCCATATAAGTGGTGTTCTTGTATTCGCCCACCACCATGCTCCTGAGCTTCAGCCTGTCGTTGATCGCCAAAAGTCCTCCCTTATAGCCCAGGATAACGGAAAAAGGTCCCGTCACGAGCAATCCCGAAAAATTGCGGCGCAAAAACTCCGCCCGCTCGCGCTCTTTTTCGGGCATGCGCTCTATCTTATGCCAAAAGGGCGCGGCGATCACGGCGCACGCCTCTTTCAGCGTCAGACCGCGCTTGCGCACCAGATAGTCGAAAATATAGGTGATGACTTCCGTGTCCGTCTGCAAGTTGCATTTATAGCCGTGCATCTCCATATTGCGCCTGTTGGCGTCGTAAGAAGAGATCTCCCCGTTATGCACGATCGCCATGTCGAGCAGGCAAAAGGGGTGCGCGCCGCCCCACCAGCCGGGAGTGTTGGTCGGGTATCTGCCGTGCGCTATCCAGCTATACGCCTTGTATTCGTCCAAGCGGTAAAATTCGCCCACGTCTTCGGGATACCCCACCGCCTTGAACGCGCCCATGTTTTTGCCGCAGGAAAAGACGTAAGCGCCCTTCATGTTCGTGTTGATGAAAAAAGAGCAGCGGGAGACGAATTCGTCCTCGTCAAGCTGACTTTCCGCCAAGCGGGTGGGCAGAGGCGACACGAAATAGCGCCAAATGAGCGGCGCGTCCACGACGCCCGGCGTCTTTCTCACGGGTATCTTGGAGAGGTTGATGATGTCGAACCTCTCTTCGAGAAAACTTTCGCATTCCCTCTTGACCACCTTGTCCGAATAGAAAAGATGCAGGGCGTAATAGTCCTTGTATTCGGGATATATCCCGTAGCCGGCAAAGCCGCCGCCCAATCCGTTGCTCCGCTCGCGCATGGTGGCGATCGAGGCGATGATGGCGCCGCCGTCGCTCATGCCGCCGTCGCGGTGGATAAAGCCGCTGATCGCGCAGCCCGAAGGTATCCTCACCCTTCCTTCGAAAAACTTCTCTTCCATCTTCTCTCCTTTTCCGCAAAAGAAAAAGGCGTCCGCAAGACACCTCTGTCTTTTGCGAACGCCTTTGTTCACGCCTATTTTAACACTCTTTTTCTTGAAAAGTAAACAAAATAAGCGCTCTTTTCGAGGGAAAATTTTTCAAAAAAATCCGCTTGATTTTGTTGACAACGCCGCCTCTTCGGCATAAAATAGCAACTGTGAACAGCAATGGCGCTGCGGCTTTCCGCGGCGCCTTTTTTTGTTTGAAATAAATTTTCGGGAAGCGCGCTTCTCAAAAGGAGATATTATGAAAAACGTAAAAGAATTGTTCGGCAGCATGGTCTTCAACGACGCCGTCATGCAAGAACGCCTGCCCCGCAGCACCTATAAGGCGCTCAAACGCTGTCTGGCAACGGACACTCCTTTGGACATCGACACCGCCAACGTGGTGGCGAACGCCATGAAGGATTGGGCGATCGAAAAGGGCGCGACCCATTTCACCCATTGGTTCCAGCCCATGACGGGAGTGACGGCGGAAAAACACGATTCCTTCATCGCGCCCGCGGGCGACGGCACGGTCATCACCGAATTCAAGGGCAAAGAACTCGTCAAGGGCGAGCCTGACGCCTCCTCCTTCCCCTCGGGCGGCTTACGCGCCACCTTCGAAGCGCGCGGCTATACGGCGTGGGATCCCTCTTCTTACGCCTTCATAAAGGACGACACTCTCTATATCCCCACCGCCTTCTGCTCTTACGGCAATCAGGCGCTCGACAAGAAAACTCCCCTTTTACGCTCTATCCAGGCGCTTGACCGCCAGGCGATGCGCATCTTGAAACTTTTGGGCAGCGATGCGGAAAATATCATTACTACGGTCGGTCCCGAACAGGAATACTTTCTCATCGACAGGTCTTTATATCTGAAACGCCGCGACCTTATCGTCACGGGCAAAACGCTCTTCGGCGCCAAGCCGCCCAAGGGTCAGGAGCTGGACGATCATTATTTCGGCGCAATAAAAACGCGCGTACATGCCTTTATGCGCGACTTGGACGAAGAGCTTTGGAAGTTGGGCATACAGGCAAAGACAGAGCATAACGAAGTCGCGCCCGCCCAGCACGAGATCGCGCCCATCTTCACGGACGCGAACATCGCCGCCGACCACGATCAGCTGACCATGGACATGATGAAGCGGCTGGCGCGCAAGCACGACCTTGTCTGCCTTTTGCATGAAAAGCCCTTTGCCGGCATCAACGGGAGCGGCAAGCACAACAACTGGTCGATAAGCACGAACAAGGGCGTCAACCTGCTCGAACCGGGCAAGACGCCGGCGGAAAACGCGCAGTTCCTGCTCTTCCTCTGTGCGGTCATCGCCGCCGTGGACGATTATCAGGAGCTTCTCCGCCTTTCCGTGGCGAGCGCGGGCAACGACCACCGCCTCGGCGCGAACGAAGCGCCTCCCGCGATAATTTCCATGTTCCTCGGCGACGAACTCACCGAGATCCTCGAAAGTATCGAGCGCGAAAGCTCTTACGCGGGCAGGAAAAAGGCGCTCTTTGAAGTGGGCGTGCATTATCTTCCCGCCTTCGCCAAGGACACGACCGACCGCAACCGCACCTCGCCTTTCGCGTTCACGGGCAACAAGTTCGAATTCCGCATGCCCGGCTCGTCCATGTCCGTCTCCGGTCCCAACACCGTCCTCAACACCATCGTCGCCGAAGAGCTTTGCCGCTTTGCCGACGTGCTCGAATGCGCGAGCGATATTCCCGCGACCATGACCGCGCTCATCAAAAATTCCATCGGCGCGCACAAGCGCATAATCTTCAACGGCAACAACTATTCGGAGGAATGGCGCGCGGAAGCCAAGCGGCGCGGACTTGCCGACCTTGCCTCCACTCCCGACGCCTTGGCGCACTTCCTCGACCGCAAAAACGTGGATCTCTTCACCAAGCACGGGATATTCACCAAAGAGGAGATGGAGAGCCGCCTGGAAATTCTCTCGGAAAACTACTGCAAGACGATCAACATTGAAGCTCTGACCATGTCGGACATGGCGCACAAGCAGCTCATTCCCGCCGTGGGCGATTATGCCGCCGCCCTGGGAAAGACTTATAAGGCGGTCTCGCTCTGCCCGGGCGCGCCCTGCCGCCGCGTTTCCGACACCTTGGTCAGGCTGAGCGTACTGCTGGACAAGATGTATGCGCAGACCGAGGCTTTGGACGCGGCGGCGGCGGGGATAAAGTCGTGCGCAAATTCGAGCGCGGCGGCGCGCTACTGCCGCGACAGCGTCATTCCCGCCATGAACGAGCTGCGCATAACCGCGGACATGCTCGAACAGATAGTCGGCGAAAAATATTGGCCGCTGCCCACCTATTGCGACCTCTTGTTCGGCGTTTGAAAACTTGCTTTTGCTCCGTATTAGGGGAAGAACACAAAAAAATATCCGCCCACGCCGTGGACGGATATTTTTTATCGCTGAAAACGCTTATTTCCCGCTTTTGCCGTAGTTGGACAAAACTCTCGCCGAAGGGTCGTTGACGTCGCAGCCCTCCCAGCTTTTGTTGGGCATCCAAAAATCTTTTATCATCTTCGCCCCGCCCGGATAATAGCGCTCGAAGATCTCGCGGTACATGAGCGATTCCTTGGTGAACGGCTTGCAGTGATAGGCGTATTTTTCGCTCTTTTTTGCGAACTCTTCGCCCGTATAGCGCTTTTCCGCTTCCTCTTTGAGCAGGTCCACCATGGAATGCCCGACCGCGTCGGAAAAGGCGGCTTTTTCCCGCCAAAGAATGTTTTCGGGCAAAAAATCCCCCTCGAAAGCCTTTCTGAGCAGGTATTTCCCCATGCCGTAAGAGTTCATTTTGAGCTTTGGGTCTATGCTCATGACATAGCGCACGAAATTCAGATCGCCGAAGGGCACGCGCGCTTCCAACGAGGCGGAAGATATGCATCTGTCCGCGCGCAGCACGTCGTACATATGCAGCTCGCGCACGCGCTTTTCGCTCTCTTTTTGAAACTCCCGCGCGTTCGGCGCGAAGTCGGTATACTTATAACCGAACAATTCGTCCGAGATCTCGCCCGTGAGCAGCACGCGCACATTGCTCCTGCGGCGTATCTCGCGGCAGAGGATAAACATGCCCAAGCTCGCCCTGATCGTGGTGATGTCGAAAGTCCCCAGAGAATATATCACCTCTTCAAGCGCCGACAAAACGTCGTTGAAGGTCATATATATCTCGGTATGTTCGCTGCCGATATACTCCGCAACTTCCCTTGCGTATTTCAGATCTATGGCGTCTTTACGCATGCCCACGGCGAAAGTGCGGATCTTCCCGAGCTTTCTCGCCGCTATCGAGCAAACCAGCGAAGAGTCGAGCCCGCCGCTGAGCAAAAAGCCCACGGGCGCGTCCGAATCCAGACGTTTTTCCACCCCTGCTATCAATTTTTCGCGGATATTGCCGCATATCTCATCGAGATCTCCCCGCGCTTTTTCCTCGACTTTCGTTATGTCGCAATAGCAAACAAGCTCCCCGCCCTTCCAATAATGCCCGGGCGGAAAAGGCATGACCTCGGCGCAAAAAGGCGTGAGGTTGCGCGCTTCGCTGGCAAAGCACATCACGCCATCTGCGCTCTTCCCCCAATAAAGCGGACGAATGCCTATCGGATCGCGCGCGGCTATCCATTCTCCCGCTTTTCCGTCATAGACGACCATGGCAAATTCCGCGTCCAACATGCCGAACATATCCGCGCCGTATTCGGCATAAAGCGGCAAAATAAGTTCGCAGTCGCTGCCCGAAGAAAAGCTATATCCCTTATCTTCAAGCGCCTTTTTCATCTTACGAAATCCGTAAAGCTCGCCGTTGCAGACCGCCGCCGACTCTCCACGCCTGAACGGCTGCATCCCCCGCTCGCTCAAGCCCATGATCGCAAGGCGGTGAAAGCCCATGATCCCGCCGCCTATCTCCTCGACGCGCGTCATGTCCGGACCTCTGTCGAACGTTCGGGCGAAGCCCTCTTCAAAAGCCTGTCCGTCCACTTTGCCGCAGCAACAAATAATACCGCACATATTCCCTCCGACAATAAATAAAGCCGCCCTTTTCAAAAGAGCGGCTTTCACCTTTTCTTTTATGCGCCTGCGCCATTGCAGTTACATTTACCTTTAATGCCAAAATTATATAACCGCAGACGATTGCTGTCAACTGTTTTGAGCATTTTGAAAAACTTTCTCCCCTTTTGCCGGCCTCATCCCGCCTTTTTGACCTCCCGCGCACCTTTATCGCCCCTCTTGCCGCCTCGCATCGCCTTTTTCTCCCCGTCGCCGCCAAACGCTTGCTTTTTTGCGAATATGCCGCTATAATTCTTATTGCGCGTACGGAGACGTATCGAAGTGGTCATAACGGGCTTGACTCGAAATCAAGTAGCCTCTCGTGGGCTCGTGGGTTCGAATCCCACCGTCTCCGCCATAACAAAAAGGACGGTTGTTGCCGTCCTTTTTGTTATGGCGAAGTCGCCGGGCGTGCACCCACGAGATATGTAGGGCACATATCTCGTGCTGCACGCGAACGGAGACATTATTTTATTGTTCTATCTATCTTTTCCTGTCCGTTCGCTGTAAGGCGAATCCCACCGTCTTATATCAAAATTGCACGCCGTTGCCGTCCTTTTTGCTATGGCGGAGACGCCGGGCGTGCACACACGAGATATGCGGGGCACATATCTCGTGCTGCACGCGAACGGAGACATTACTTTATTATTCTATCTATCTTTTTCTGTCCGTTCGCTGTAAGGCGAATCCCACCGTCTCCGCCATTAGTGAATAATACGAACTCTGAAAACGGGTTCGTATTATTTTTTGCTATTGATTACTTAGGCATCGTAACAAAACGCAAAGAATCTATTTATTCAAAGAATGCTTGTTTTAGATAGTATCTTCAAGACTACAGCCGTATGCGTTTATCGTCTCTTCTGATGCTTTGTTTGCGATTTTCTTACCCATTGCGCGTTCGATTACGGTCAATATTGCCTTTGCACGCTCGACAAAATAATTGTCGAAATCATCTTGGATAAAGTAATCGTAGTTTATAAGATGAGACTCAACGCGGGTTCTCAATTCAGCCTCACCAATTTGTGCATGTTTGATTATCTTCCTGCTGTATTTGCTGGGTGCGTCGCCTCCGATTTGACGATTGGATTCAGGCAACAGTGGCGTTTTATTGATGATTGAGTTCCATTTCTCTTTTTTGTATCCCATAGATTCGCTATATGCCTCGGGAAAAATATGGTGTATGTCTGGGGCGTCTTCCATGCTCTTTACAATGTCCATCGTGGTGCCTTTTACAAAATCTTTGCAACTTTCCCTATAAACCAAAGCCATTATACCTTTGTATGCGGCGCTGTTTCGGGTTTGCAGCGAAAGGAGCCTTGTGGCAGAAAACCAGGCGGCATTTATTGTCCTGTTTTGACCACCATGTCCGCGAATAGCGGCGACCATATCCTCTATATCGTTTGCATATCTTGTTTCGTTGGCGCCGCCATACATTTCGCCCATGATTCCACACCAAAACCATTGAGATAAAATTTTCTGTGTTTGCGGCTGGTTAAACATGTGAGTTCCGATTTCGGCACATATAGCGGCCAAGGGGATGAGTTGCGTAGTATAAGGTAAATCGCGCATTCTGAACACATATTGACTAAACAGGAAGGTTCTTGCCATTTTGTAACCGTTCAATACAGCGTCTCTGTTTTTCTTGTAGTCTTCAAATGACAACGAAAGAACGTCTTTCTTTTTACATGTGGTCATGGAGCTTGCGCGATATGTCGTGTAAAGAGTGATGGCAGTTAGGAATGCTGTTTCGTCAACTCCATACATTATATCTGTTACAAGAGGGATCTTTTTTCCGCGAATAATCTCCCTACACTTTTCCCAGTCTTTTCGCAAATCAAATTTGTATGTTGCATAGGTCGCCGTAACAAGCTCAAAAACCGTAAGAGGAACTCCGCCTGTGTTCACGTTTTCAAAAACTTTGCAAACAGCTTCGCGAGGAGTTTCTTTGTCCAAAGTAATTACGGGCAGCTTATAGCCGGTAATGGTTTCGATAACCTCAACTCTGAATTTTTTATATTTATCAAGGATCTCCTTATTATATTGATAATATTCTTTATACCCGTCCGCCCAGTCTTCTCTTGCGCTGCTGTCGAAAATGATGTTTATAGGGAACATTTCATGCTCGTATTCCAATTCTTTTTTAGACAAATCCAAAATGATATCGCGATCAAAGTTTGTCTTCAATTTTTTATCTGCTGGGACGGCGATAATCGCGTCAAGGCGGTCTTCGCTTTCGTCAAGGCATTTGTTTATATCAAAATAATAGAATCTGTCGACGTCTTTACCCTTTTCGGTTTTTGTACGCACCGCATTTTTCGAATAAGCAACCCCATACATGGATGTCAATCTTTGTTGACCGTCCAATATAAGCAAGTCAGGCTCCACCCCCATGGCAGGAACTCCTTCAATAGTGCGATACTTAAAACGAATATTTTCGTTTCCGTACTCCAAACACATGATCGCCCCCATAGGGTAACCCTGTGACAGACTTGCAAGAATACCTTTGATTCTATTATCATCCCAAGTCCAATTGCGCTGAAAGTCGGGTAATTGAATCTTTCCATTTGCAACTCCGCGCAACAACTCACTTAATTCAGTATCCAAAGACTTGGGGGCTATATTGATTGCCATAAAGTCATTCCCTTTTCAACAGGTTTATTTTGATTTATTATATCACAAATAATCTCCGAAGTAAAACAGGCCGAGCATCCCATGATGTTTTTTATGGATAGTTCAAAGTTCGTATAAAGGCGACAACTCGCCGCCATAACAAAAAGGACGGTTGAAGCCGTCCTTTTTGCTATGGCGAAGACGTGGCTTGCCGGCTTTTCGAAGTGTCCGACAAAATATCTTTTTTCACGACATAAAATATTCGCGCACGAGTTCTTTGCCGCCGCTCTTTTGCATAGTCCCGCTTGCGATGAGGTACGCCTTGTCGCAGAGTGCTTCGGCGCAGCGCACGTCGTGGGTGATCGTGATCATCGTGTTGCCCGTCTGCTCGTGAAGCTTGTTGAGTATCTCCACCATTTGGCAAAGCCCGTCGTAGTCCTGCCCTACCGTCGGTTCGTCCAATAAAAGCACTTCGGGTCGGCAGGCGACGACCGCGGCAATGGAGACGCGCCTTTTCTGCCCTTCGGAGAGAGATTGCGGATGGCGGTGCCAAAGGTGCTTTATCCCGAAAAGTTCGGCGATATGCTCGGCATATTCGGGCGAGGGCGCGCCGAAGTTTATCTCCTTTTCCACCGTCGGCATAAAGAGCTGGTAGTCAGGATTTTGATAGACGACGCCCACCTTTTTGAACCAGGCGCGGCTGCCGCGCGATTTTTGCCTGAACTTTTCGTCGATATACTGCGTGATGCTCCCGCCCGTGGGCTTATACAGCCTTGCGATAAGGCGCATAAGCGTGGTCTTTCCGCAGCCGTTTTCGCCGAGAAAAACCGTTCTGCCGCCCTTGGGGATCTCGAGCGATATATCTTTAAGGATCTCCCTGTCTTTGACTGCAAACTTTACGTTTTTGAGTTCAAACAGCGGCGATCCACCCGCATATATGGGGCAACTATCGCCGATCTTCGCCGTCTGCGCCCGCAAATATGCCGCCTTATCCTCTACTTTCTTTACCGTTTTATCGCCGATATGCCATACGACATCGACAAAGGGCAGCACCATATCGAGGCGGTGCTCGATGACGACCACGCAATATCCCGCTTTGGCGAGCGAGCGCAGCGTGCCCATGAGCATTGCCGCGCCGTCTTTATCGAGATTTGCGAGCGGTTCGTCGAGAATGATGATCTTCTGCCCCATCGCAAGCGTCGAAGCGGTGATGAGCCGCTGTTTCTGTCCGCCCGAAAGGGTGCGGCACTTCCAACTTTTATCGAGCTTTAATAGGCTGCATACAATATCTATCTGCTTTTGTATCTTGTCGGGCGGAAAGGCGAGATTTTCGCAGCCGAAGGCGATCTCGTCCTCGACTATTTTCTGAATGATCTGCTCGTCGGCGTTCTGCAACACCACGCCCACCTTGCGGCAGATATAGCCGAGCTTTTTGCCATTGATGTCCTCGTCCGCTATCATGACTTCGCCCGCAAGTTCGCCGTAATTGACGTTGGGGATTATGCCCGAAACTATATACATGAGCGTGCTCTTCCCCTCGCCCGAATGCCCGGAAAGGAGCGTGACTTCGCCGTACTCTGCGGAAAAGTCGGCGTTTTGAAGTATCTTTGTCTTTCCGTCGTAGGAAAAACTCACTTGTCTTAAATCTATCGCCTTCATAATACCACCACCGTCACCGCGCCCGCTACGATCCCGAGGATAAACAGCACGTCGGAAAGCGCGGGATATTCCTTTTTATAAACAGAATACATGCTGCCGCCCAGCGTAAAGCCGCGCGTTTCCACGGACAAAGCGAGCGTGTCCGAGATATTCACGAGCCGCATAACAAGCGGCACCAAAAAGGCGCGGTAGAGTATTTTCGGGTTGAGCACGCTTCCCGCGCCGCGCGTCTTCATCGCCTCGCGCACCCGCCCTATCTCCCCTTTGAGCATGGGCACAAAGGACATGGAGATGAGCATACCGAGCGTTATCGCTCGCGGAGTATGCACTTGCGAAAGGCTGCGCGTCATTCTGACGGCGGCAACGGACATACTGAGCGCAACGCCCAAAAAGAGCGCGCCGAAGCGGTTGAGCATAGATAGCGCCGCCTGCCAATCTCCGCCCGCCGAGGCATCGGCGATGCCCGCAAACGCGCCGCCGAACACGACAAACGCGGGCAGCATTTTGAGCACTCCTTTGACGCACCCGAAGACACAAAGCCAGACGAGCACGCCGAGAAGATACCAACACAGATTTTTATTCCGCGCCGTGACCAAGCCGAAGATAATGACAAAGAGCGACGCAGTGATAGCAATGAGCGGATAGAGTTTTGTTTTGAACCTGAAAAACGTCACTTTTTGGGTACCCCCGCTTTCTTTAACTCTCTCGATATGATCATGCCCACGACCGAGCCGACAAAACAGAGGGCAATGATAGCCGCCGTCATGCCTACGATCACCCACGGATCGGTCGCGCCCAAAAACATGCTGACCGCCTCGTTCTCCTCGCCCGTCACGGTGTAATTGACGTTGTAATAAAGCCAGAGAAGCGGCACGGTGAGCGGCATATACAGCGTTCCCGCCATAACGCATGCCCAGTCGTTTTTATAGCTGCGAAAAACGGCAAAGACGATGAGTTCCACCACCACAGCGCACACGGCGATGAGCGCCATCGGCGGGAACATCATCACCAAAAACAGCGCGATAAAGATGCCCATAATGGTCATAGAGCCTGCTTTTCGCACCTTCATAAGCCCGATGACGGGAAATATGGAAAATTGCAGCCCCAGTCCGAGCTGAATGATGCCGAACACGGGAACGTGAATGAGAAGCGGCATGATGGCGCTCGTCACCAGCGTGCACGCCGTGATGATGGCAAGAAACACGATGTCCTTGATCTTAAAACGGCGGAACATCTTGCTCTCGTCCTTGTCGCGCGCCTCGCGTTTTTTGAGTTTTTCCTCAAAAGCCGCCTGTTTGGGGGCGATTTCCGCCTGCACCTCCCGCGTGTTTTCGATCAGCGCGGCGACGTCCGGATTTTGTACTCTTTCGTTTTCCATTTACTTCACCTCGCTCATAATGCCGTTTTCAACATGATAAATGCGGTCCGCGATCGCCATAGTGGACTCCCTGTGCGATACGAGGATTATGCTCTTTTTGCTCTTTTGCTCGGCGAGCGACTTCAAGATCATGCCCTCGTTTATCGAATCCACATTGCTCGTCGTCTCGTCGAGTAGGATAAGCTGGCTGCCTTTCAGGAAGGCGCGGGCAAGCCCTATCCTCTGCTTTTCTCCCGCGGAGAGATTGTCGCCCATCGCCCCGACCTGCGTCTTGTAGCCTTCGGGAAGCGTCATGATAAAGTCATGCACCGATGCCATTTTGCAGGCGTTTTCAAGTTCTTCCTGCGTGGCGGAAGGCTTGGCGATACGCAAATTGTCCTCTATGCTCTCGTCAAAGAGATAGGTCGTCTGAGAGACCATCGTCACGTTGTCGAGAAGGTTATCCGAGTCGATGTTGTCCACGTCAATGCCGTTGTAATCGATTTCGCCACTGTCCTTTTCCCAAAAGCGCAGAAGAAGTTTTAAGAAGGTGGACTTTCCGCAGCCGCTCTCGCCCACGATACCGATGATCTCGCCCTTTTTGGCGTTCATGCACACGTCTTTGAGAACGGGTACGCTGCTTTCATAGGCAAAGGACAGATCTTTGACCGAAAGGTTTTCGTAATCAAAAGTCTTGCCGCTCACGACGGGCGTGACGGCGGGCTTTTCCGAGAGCAAATTGAGCACTCTGTCGCCGCTCGCAAAGGTCTGCGTTAAATTGCCGGGCAGAGCGGACACCGCGAGCACGGGACCGAAGCTGCCGAATATGGCAACTACGCCGATGAGCATTTTTCCGAGGTCAAGCATTTCAAAATGCACAAGCAAAATGCCGACGATGAGCGAGATCACAATAAACAGCGTTACGCAAAGTTCGGTCGCCGCGCCTGCCTTGGTAATGCCGTGCTTCATTCTCTTCGTCTCTTTGAGAAGTATATCCGAGCGGCAGTCGACTTCCCCTTCCCTGTCCTTTTCGGCATTGTTGAGGACGATGTCCTTGATACCTTTGATACTGTCGAGGAAGTAGGAGTTGAAGGAAGCAAATTCGCGGCGGTAGTTGACGCCCGACTCTTTGAGCGCCCTTGAGGAGATGAGCGGCACGATAATGCCGATGACAAGAAAGCCCGCAAGCGCTACAAGCGCGAGATACCACGAGGACACAAAGCCCACGAACAAAAACACGGCGAGCGACACCAAAACGGCAATGCAGATAGGGCTTATCGTATGCGCATAGAACACTTCCAGCGTTTCGATGTCCGACGTGATCATGGCGATGATGCTGCCCTTTTGCTTGCTTTCGAGCTTGGCGGGGCAAAGCACGCGGAGCGCGCCGAATATCTTATCGCGCAGCACCGCTAAAAGTTTGAAGGCGATATAATGGTTGCTGTATTGTTCGAGGTATCTGAGTCCGCCGCGCACAACGCCGCAGCCCACGGCAATGCCGATGACAGCGCCCCACGCGAGCGGGATCTCCGCACATAAGCCGAGGACGCCCAAAGCCTTTGCCACGCCCGTTGCCCCCGCGACCGTGACGCCCATTGCCGCCAGAAAACCGACCGAACCGTTGATAACGGCGAGCACCATGATGTAAGATAAAGATCCGAGCAAGACGATAAGGCTCGCCATGATCTTGGCGCCGCTTCTGCGAAGTTTCTCTTTCATATTAAGCCCTCCCTATTTCGTGCGTCGTATGGAAAACAGTTGCGCGCCAGACGAGGAGCGCGCGTAACCGACGACGGGAGTTTACATTGACGTACATGACCGAGGAGGGCGCAAGCGCGACAAAGTATTGCGCGATAAATGTTTTTCATACGCTCACCTCCGCGGCAACGCCCGTAATTTCTTTATAGCCTTCTTCGAGCTCTTTCTGCGCGTTGAACAGTTTTGCATAGCCGCCGCTTTCTGCCATCAATTCAGCGTGGCTGCCGCTCTCTTTGACCTCCCCTTCTTCCATAAAATAGATATTGTCCGCGGGGACGACGTTGGCGAGGCGGTGCGAGATGACGATGACGCTTTTATCCTTACTCATCGCCTTGATATTGCGCATGATGATGGCTTCGCTCTCTATGTCGATATTGCTCGTCGCCTCGTCAAAGACATAGATATCCTTGTCTGCAACAAGGTTGACCGCGAGCGCAAGCCGCTGTTTCTGTCCGCCGGACACGTTGCTCGCGTCCTCGGTGATGACTTTATCCAAGCCGCCGTTTTCCCTGATAAATTCGGCGAGATTGACCTTTTCGAGCGCCGCCCAGATCTCTTCATCCGTCACATTCCGCCGCGCCAGCTCGAAGTTGGCGCGCACGCTGTCGTTAAAGATATAGGTGTTGTAGGAAACGGACGCGATATGAGAATAGTACGACTCTCTCGTCACGCTTTCAAGCGACTGCCCGCCCACGGTCACTTCGCCCGCCTTGGAGCGGTATGCCCCGATGAGCATATTAACGACCGTGCTCTTTCCGCAGCCGCTCTCGCCGACGATGGCGGTCATTCCCTTTTCGGGGAAAGTCATGGAAACGTTTTTCAAAACATCGCGCTTGCCGTCATAGGAGAAAGTGACATTTTCAAGTTTTAATTGCGTTCCCGTCACTTCGTTCTCTCCCCATACGGGATCGGGAAGATCCAAAAGCGATATGATCTTTCTGCCCGCGCTCGCGCCGTTCATGGCGACATGGAAAGCCGAGCCGAGAGAGCGCAGCGGCAGGAAAAACTCCACCGCCACGAGCACCAAAAAGAGCGCCGCCGCGGGGGCGAGCCAACCATTCATCAGCCCGACGACGGAAAGCGCGATCCCAGCGCCCGCGCCGCCGTAGGCGACCAAGTCCATGATGGTCGTGCTGGCAAGCTGCATAACGAGCACTTTCATGGTAATTTTTCTGAACTCTTCCGCGCTCGCGTTCATCTTTTTATGGCGCGCCCCGTCTGCTTTGAAAATTTTGAGTTCTTTGAGACCTTGCACGCTGTCGAGAAAGGCGTCGCCCATCGAAGTATATTTGCCCCAATACTTGGCAAATATCTTCTTTGCGTATTTTGAAACCGCCACAATGGAAACGGGAATGAGCGGCACGCACGCCAAAAGCACGAGCGACGTTCTCCAATCGATCCCCACGCAGATACAGAATAAAAGTATGGGCGCGATCATCGAAAAGAAGAACTGCGGCAAATAGGTCGAATAATATAAATCGAGCTGTTCGATGCCCTCCATGCTTACCTGCGTCAAGCCCGCCATGCTCATGCCGTCCGTGGAACGCACGCCGAGGCGCAGTATCTTATCATATGTGCGCTCGCGCAAGTCCTTTTTGACCTTGCGCCCCAGCATATCTTTCAGGCTCCCCGTACAGCGGGAAGCCACATAGCGCACGACAATGGCGACAACAGCCGTTATCGCTGGGTATATGTATGCGAGCGGCTCGTAGCCCTCGATGAGCAAATACACCGCCCAGCATACGCTCGCCGTAATGCCGATGTTTGCGAGCATACCGAGCACCATCAAAAGGACGGTGTAGACGACGTACTTTTTGTTTCCGTCGATGAGTTTCAGAAGTTCTTTGTCAAACATTTGCTTTCGCCTTTGCCTCTTTTCTTAATTTCCGTTTGTAGCTTATCATCTGAAAGACGTGTTTGAACGCGAACACGGGGTGCGTAAAGATCATCCGCGGACCCGCCCACTTCATCACGTCTTTTATTCTCTCCCGCATATCCGGCTTGTAGCAATGGATCTTGCAAAAGGAGCAGAACTTTTTATTCACCTTGAACGGACACTTTTCAAGGCGGAAGAGCGCGTACTCCGTGAGCGCCCCGCACTCCTCACAAACCTCCTCCCCTTTCGTGCCGTGCTTGCCGTGGCAATACTTTTTTATCATCACGGGAATGAGCTTTCTTTCCTTTTCCCACGCTTTGAGTTCTTTGGGCGTTTTCTGCGTTTTTGTCCCTTTCACTTCTTGCCTCTGTTTCGCCGTTTTTGTTCGAGTATGCGAACTTATGGGCGAAAAATTTAGTACGCTATGACGAACTTGCGGGCGAAATAAAAATTCGCTTTTCAAAGTTCCCTCTTGCGAACTAATATATAGAGTATAGTCTTTTCCGCCCGATAAGTCAAATAAGTTTAGCGAGGTTAATTACTTTTTCCGAAAAATTCTCTGTATCACAAAAAATTATTCGTTTTTCACTTCATCAATAAATTGTATCAACGACGAGTGCGGCGAGCATTTGAATATCCTCTTTGCAATCGTTTTCCAGCCATTGCATGGATACATTATACAGCATCCCCGCGTAGAGGTACGGAAGATAAGGATTTTTGTCCGGATGTTCCTCTGCAAACATTGCGGAAAAGTTTTTGTTGAGAAAGTTGAGGTACAAATCGCTCAGGTGCGCCTTCTTCAACAACTGAAAGGGCTCCTTGTTTGCCTTAAACATGTCGAGAACATCCGACACGACTTGAACGTAATCTTCCTTGCAGCGCGGATAAATGCGCTGCCCGAATACAAATTCCCGTGTGTGATGCTCGAAATAATATGTTATGACGTCTTCTTTGCTCTTGAAATAGCGATAAAAGGTCGCCCTGCCGATGCCCGCCTTTTGGGCGATGTCTGTCACCTTGATCTTTTCATATTCATAGGCGTGCATAAGCTTAAAAAGTGCCGTCACGATATAGTGCTTAGTGTATTCTTCCGATTCCATGAGACAAAATCTCCCGTTTTGTTTCATTTGCGGCGACAGAAACCGCAGTTCTGTTTAACCGCCCTTTCAAGCGGTTGCATTTTGCCGCTGTTTATTCTATGATACACTTGTCTCGCGGGAAAGTCAACCGAAGCGCGCGTCGGGCATCCATTTTACGGGACAAATACAAAAAAAGAGGTAAAGATCATGCAAGAAAAAGATTTTATATCCTATGAGTACAAAACGATTTCGGTCAAGGCAAAAGACCAGGCAAAAGCGATAGATCTGTACGAAGCCTTCGGCTGGGAAATAACCGACACCGCTTCTGCGGCAACGGGGAACACGACGCTCTCATTAAAGCGCGACAGGCACCTGAAGCATAAGCAGGAATTAAATAAACTCGAACGGCAGGCAGAAGATACTTTTGCGGCGATAAACGGATTGGAACGCTCCAAAACGCTGGGCGCAAGCGTGTTCGCCTACATCTTCGGCTGCTTCGCCGCACTCGTTCTGGGCGGCGGGATGTGCCTTATCATGCTCATAGAAAGCAGTATCCCCGCAATGGTCGGAGGCATTATTTTGGGTGTTGCCGGCATTGCGCTGTGCGGCGTCAATTATGTTATCTATAAAAAGCTCGTCGAGAAAAAGACAAAGTCGCTGCTGCCCGTCATCGACCAAACGGAAGAAAAACTTGCCAATACGCTTGAAAAGGGAAACGACCTTTTGCGTGCAGAGTTCATCTGAATCAAAGAACGGGGCGACTGGGGAGCAGAGAGAGGAAGATACCGTGAAAAAGTTTTTGAGTAAAGTATGGAACATTATAAGACACCCGCGCGGCATCTTCCTCATCTGTTTCTATGCCTTGTTCGCGCTCACAGTTGCCGGCACGGTACTGCTCCTTATCTTCGTACCCGAAAAGAATGCATTGCATTATATCCTATATGCGCTTTCGGCTATCGAACTTGGCTACTTCGCATATACGGTCATCGTTCTCGTTGTTCCCAAGATAAAGGCTTGCGCAATACAGCTTTTACAGAGGCATTCTTTTACCGACAATATCCTGAAAAGTTATGGTTTCCGCACGCTCGCTTTTGCCGCGGCGGGATTTATCGTCAATATCGCCTATGCCGTATTGCTGACGGTCGTCGGTATCGTTGCCCGTTCGGTATGGAATATCACAATCGCCGTCTTTTACTTTGTACTGATCGTCCTCAAAGGCATCGTATTTTTTTGCGACAGAAAATATAAAGAGAATACCGCAAAACAAATAAAAATATATCGTGCCTGCGGATATATGTTAAATCTTCTGACCGTTGCGCTGGCGGGCATCGTCATTCTGATAAACAAAGCAGATATGTCCTATGAATATGCGGAGCTCATGATCTATTTTGTCGCCGTATATACGTTCTGCAAGATCATTTCTTCCATCGTTCAATTTTTCAAAGCGCGGAAGCAGGACATCCTCATTGTGCAGACGATACGCAACATCAATTTAGTCAGTGCTATATACTCCGTGTTCGTTTTGCAGGTTTCCATGATACAGGCATTCGGCGACGGGAACGATCCTCTTTCCAACAGTATTGCAGGCGGCGTGGTCGCGTTGTTGATTTTACTTGTCAGCATTTATATGATCGTAAAATCGCATAGCGCAGAAAAACAGATTTCCAAAAAGGAATAACCGAATGTCATCAGTTATCAATTTTTATACAAAAATAGGAACGCGCGCGGCGTTCCCTCGTTGTGTGATCGTTTCACTTGCTTAATTATTGATATAATTCCGAAACACTTCCATCATCTCGTCGGAGACGACATGTTCCATGCGGCAGGCGTTTTCTTCGGCAAGTTCGGGGTCTGCCCCCACTTTCATCAGTACTTGTGTGAGCGTTTGATGCCGCTCGTAAATGCCCTCCGCCTTTTTTCTGCCCGCGTCGGTGAAGCTGAGATTTCCCGTTTCGCGGTCGATATGGATATACCCCTTGCTTTCAAGGAGATTGACGGCGCGCGAAACGCTCGATTTTGCAAGACCGAGTTCGTCCCGCACATCCACGGCGCGCACGTTCGGCTGCCCTTTATGCAGCAAAAGAATGGTCTCCAAATACATTTCTTCCGACTCTCTCGTCCTCTTGATAGCCATGCTGCACGCCTCCTCTCATATTATTTTCTATTGATTATACTCTATTCCGACAAAAAAGTAAAGGGAAAACGCATGGCGTTAACATACGCTAACGGAAATAATCTTTTATCACAAAGCGACATCGAGCGCCATCATCATGGCAAAGCCGAGCATTGCACCCCATGTGCCGAAATGCGGGTGTTCGGAAAGGTGCGCGTCCGGAATGAGGTCTTCCACGACGACAAATATCATTGCGCCCGCAGCGAACGCCAAAAACCACGGTTGTGCCGCCGTGAGATTTGCCGCAAGAAAATACCCGACGACTGCAAATACAGGTTCCACCGCTCCGCTTCCCATACCGTATAAAAATGCTTTGCCGCGGCTGCCCGTCGCCGTTTTCATTGGCAAAGACACAGCCGCGCCTTCGGGAAAATTCTGTATCGCCATGCCTATCGCAAGCCCGAGCGCGGAAACAAACGCGCCCTGCTCTCCGAGCGCTGCCGCCGCGCCGAACGCAAAACCGACGGCAAGACCTTCCGGAATGTTGTGTATGGTGACGGCAAGAAAGAGTTTTGCGGGCTTTTTTAAGTGACTTTTTAACCCTTCTTCCTCGTTAGTTCCCTTATGAAAGTGCGGTACGAGCTTGTCGATGAGTACGAGAAATGCCCCGCCGAGCAGAAAACCTATTACCGCAGGCAAGAAACTCAACGATCCGTATGTTTGCTCCGCGCCCTCAATAGACGGAATGAGCAGCGACCAAACGGACGCCGCCACCATCAC
>DVNJ01000017.1 GCA_018714485.1 Candidatus Caccalectryoclostridium excrementigallinarum
CTCGCCAGTCTTAGGATTTTCTCCTCGTCTACCTGTGTCGGTTTGCGGTACGGGCGCCTCTATCCATTTAGCAACTTTTCTCGCCAGCGTGAATTCATCTGCTTCGTTACTAGTTTTCACTCCCCGTCATCGCCCAGCCTTTTGACACGCGTACTTCACTACGTGCCAGCCTCACGATTTGGACACGGCTTTCCATCTCCGTGCTCAGACTATCCTCCTGTGTCATTGCTTCATTATCAATATCGGCGGTACAGGAATATCTACCTGTTGTTCATCAGCTACGACTTTCGTCCTCACCTTAGTTCCCGACTTACCCTGGGTGGACAAACCTTCCCCAGGAAACCTTAGACATTCGACCGATAGGATTCTCACCTATCTCTCGCTACTTATGCCGGCATTCTCTCTTGTGTGCCGTCCACCGCCTCTTCCGATACGGCTTCTGCCAACACACATTGCTCCTCTACCGATGCGCTATAGCGCATCCCTAAACTTCGGTGCCGAGTTTAGCCCCGTGAATCTTCGGCGCACCACTACTCGACCAGTGAGCTATTACGCACTCTTTGAATGAGTGGCTGCTTCTGAGCCAACATCCTGGTTGTCTTAGCGGTGACACATCCTTTTCCACTTAACTCGTACTTTGGGACCTTAGTTGTAGATCTGGGCTGTTTCCCTTTTGACTACGAAACTTATCTCACGCAGTCTGACTCCCTGCAATCAAATATCTGCCATTCGGAGTTTATTAAGCTTCGGTAAGCCGCGAAGCCCCCTAGGCTATATAGTGCTCTACCTGCAGTATTCTAACAGAGGCTAGCCCTAAAGCTATTTCGAGGAGAACCAGCTATCTCCGGACTCGATTGGAATTTCTCCGCTAACCACAAATCATCCCCGGGCTTTTCAACGAACGTGGGTTCGGTCCTCCACAATGTCTTACCATCGCTTCAACCTGTTCATGGTTAGGTCGTCCGGTTTCGGGTCTACGACATGCAACTATCGCCCTTTCAAACTCGCTTTCGCTTCGGCTCCGTGTCTTAAACACTTAACCTCGCTACACATCGTAACTCGCCGGCCCGTTCTACAAAAAGTACGATACCACGCCTGCCCTTACGGGCGTTGCGCTGTATCTGCTTGTAAGCATAAGGTTTCAGGTTCTCTTTCACTCCCCTCCCGGGGTTCTTTTCACCTTTCATTCACAGTACTATTACACTATCGGTCACCAAATCGTATTTAGCCTTAGGAGATGGTCCTCCTTCCTTCCCGCAGGATTCCACGTGCCCCGCGGTACTCTGGATACTCACTGCTTACTCTGAATTTCGCGTACGAGACTTTCACTCCCTACGGTGCGCGTTTCCACACGCTTCCGCTATCCTTCATAAGCGTCATGTGAGTCCGAACCCCTCAATACATCGCTGTATCAAGGTTTGGGCTCTTTCCCTTTCGCTCGCCACTACTCAGGAAATCGTTTTTACTTTCTTTTCCTCCGGGTACTGAGATGTTTCAGTTCCCCGGGTTCCCTCCGCGCATACTATTTGATTCATATGCCGGTGACTATATCACTATAGCCGGGTTCCCCCATTCGGATATCTGCGGATCAATGTTTATTTGCAACTCCCCGCAGCTTTTCGCAGCTTGTCACGTCCTTCTTCGGCGTTTGGTGCCAAGGCATCCACCTTATGCCCTTAGTAGCTTGATCTTATTTCTTTCTCTATGCGGTCTTTTTCCTAAAAACCTTTTAGATTCTCAGTTCAAACGTAATATACAAGAAAACATTTACCATGCTCTTCTCGTATGATATCGTTTTGATCGTCTACTTTCTATGCTATGCAGTTGTGAATGTGCAAGAGACGTTTCCGCCTCGTGGTGGGCTAAAGTGGACTCGAACCACCGCCATAAATGGCTTAGGTGCGGTCGGACTTTATCCCGAGGCTCTCGCCTCATGGTGGGCTAAAGTGGACTCGAACCACCGCCAAAATGGCTTAGGTGCGGTCGGACTTTATCCCGAGGCTTTCGCCTCATGGTGGGCTAAAGTGGACTCGAACCACCGACCTCACGCTTATCAGGCGTGTGCTCTAACCAGCTGAGCTATTAGCCCTCGACCATGGTGGAGAATAGGAGATTCGAACTCCTGACCCCCTGCTTGCAAGGCAGGTGCTCTACCAACTGAGCTAATTCCCCGAAATGCGTGCATTTTAATGTACTTGCCGCAACTTTTCGCGGTGAAATTACCGCCCTATCGGTCACAGCCTTAATATAGTACCATTATTGAAAATGTTTGTCAAACATATTCGACGGGAAATTTTATAATTTTTACAGCAGCTTTTTGCGCTTTAAGACAAGGCAAATGACCACCACCGCGACCGCGGAAAGAGCGATAGCCAAGGCAAATCCCCAGACCTTTCCGCCGCCCGGGATCCAGGTATTCATGCCGAAGAGCGAGGCGATGAACGTGGGGATCGCCAGAATGAGCGTGATGATCGCGAGCGTCTTCATGATCGAGTTTTGGTTGTTGGAAATGACGGAGGCATAGGCGTCCATCGTCCCCGAAAGAATGTCCCTGTAGATCGTGCACATCTCGATCGCCTGCTTGGTCTCGTTGGCAACGTCTTCCAAAAGCTCCTGCTCTTCGTCGTACGCTACCAAAAAGCGGTTGTTCTTGATCGCGAGCAGGCGGGAGATGACCGCGTCGTTGCCGCTCAAAGAAGTGGCGAAATAGACGAGCGAATTTTCAAGGTCGAGCATTTGGATAAGCTCTTTGTTCTTGGTGGACTTATGCAGTTCGTTTTGAATGCGTCCGCTCGCCTTATCTATCTGCTTGAGATAGCTGAGGAATCTCGCGGCGATGTTATAGAGCATCTGATAGAGAAAGCGCGTTTTTAAGTCGGTGCGGAAATTCTTCACCTTTCCGCGCACGAAATCGCGCAGCGCCGTGCTCTCGCGCAAAGAGACGGTCACGATCACGTTCTGCTTGATGAAGGTGCCCATAGGGATGGTGTAATAGGAATAATAATCGTCCTCTTCGTCGATGACGGGCATGTCGACGATGACCATGAGATGATCGTCTTCCTGCTCGATACGCGAACGCTCCTCGTCGTCGAGGGGGGCTTTCAGGACTTCGTCCTCGATGCCCGTGAGCGAGCTGATGAGATCCACTTCCCTGTCGCTCGGATTGACAAGGTTTATCCAGCAATCTTTAACGGAAAATCCTTCCTGCTCGTAAACTTCGGGCAGGATAGCGCTGAGTTTGCCGTCGGAACCGCTCTTGAATATCTCGATCATAGGTCACCCCCTGCGCGGCAAAAACCGCCGATTTTGAATGACGGACAGAAAAACGCCCGTCTTTCCTCTCCGTCAAGCCGAAAGCCGACTTAGGGTTATGACGAAAAAGGAGCAAAGGTCTTACCCTTTGCCCTTTTATAATAGCACCTGAAATCGAGTTAGGCAACCGTTAGGCGCAAATTTTTTTCACCCGCTCGCGCAAATTGGTCAAACGCAGCCTTTCTGCCCCGCAATAGAGCGCCGAATCGAGCATCCCCTCTATCCCGCCGAGGATCACGCATGCCAGCTGCGGCGCGATCCCGCCTTCGAGCATGTCTTCGACCTGCACCACGAGCTTGTCGAGTTCGTCCTTTTTCACGAGCCGCGCCTCTTCCGCGATCGCCGCGGGAGGCAGAGAGGCGGGAGCGGTGAGCACGAGCAGCAAGCGCGCAGCCTCTTGACCCTTCTTTTCCCCGACTTTTCCCGCGATCGAGCCGAAGATCAGGTACGCCGCCGCCGAGAGCAGCCAAAGCGCCGCGCTCATCGCCGCCGCCGTGAGCGACGACAAGCCGTATCCCGCAAAAGCGAACGCCGCGCCCGTGAGCATTATCCCCGCCAAAGCCGCGAGAAAAAAGCCGCTCCTTATCCTGCTTTTTTGCGCAAGGAGCGCCGCCGACACCCTGCCCGCCGCGCTCACGCCACCGGGGAGCGCCGCGCGCCAGGCGCAGAACACCTCGTCACCCGCGCGTTTGAGCACCTTTTTGCCGAAAAGCGGGGCGTTGGAGAAGGTTATCGCTCCCGAGCGCTTTTCGAACGCCTTGCAGCGTGCCTTGAACCGATAAGACGGACGGTCGGTCACCCTCAGGGCGGCAAAGAGCGCGAGCGCGAGGAAAGGAAGCGCGGCGCATACCGCAGCCGCAACTATCTCGTAACTCCCCGCTTGCATCATGTGTTGAGTAAGAAAATCGATAAAATTACGCATATCCACAACTCCTTTTTATGTAGATACGCTCAAATCGACGACTTCGTCCCTCCCGAGCAGATAAAGCAGCCTCTTGTCCGGGCGCACGCCCGCGCACTCTTCCATGGCGAGCGCATAGAGTTCGAGCTGCCGAAAATATGTCTTTTTCACTTCTTCGGCGGAGCGCTTGGTGTACTTAAAGTCCACGAGTATGTTCTCTCCGCCCGTGTCCGCGCCGAATATCATCAGATCGAGCGCGCCCTGCACCAAGACCTTTTCGTCCGTGAGCGCGTTCGGGAGCACTTCGGAAGCGGGCAGATAGAGAGTGAACCTGCGCTCGCGCATATGCCTGTTCGCCCGCGCCGCCGCCATTATCTCGGAATTTAGACAGCGGGCGATCACTCTCTCGTCCACGAGTTTGGCGTCCGCGCGCGAAAGTTTTCCCGACCTCACCAGCTCCTCGATCGCGCTCTTCACCTGCTCGGCGTCTTTTAGCTCGAGATCTATGCGCGCGAGAACGTGATGATAAGCCGAACCCACGGTCGAGCTTTCTTCGCCGAACAATTCCGCGCCGCCGTAAAACTCCGTCGCGCCCGGCTCCTTATTTATTGCCGATACGGAATATTTTATACCCGTCTTACTGCTGCCTTCGTAGCGATACGGCGCGTCCAAATACGCGCTCAGTTCTTCATGCTCCGTCCCGGAGACGAAACTCGGCGGCGGGGGCGCCTGCTCATCCGTCAAATGCGCCACGCTCACTTTCTCTTCCCAATATTTTTCCCTCAGCTCCTCGTCCCTTGCCAGCGCTTCCGAGATCGCCCACATAAAAGAGCCTTGCCAACGCCCTCCGTCCGTGCCCGTTACATACAATAGATTTCGCGCGCGCGTGAGCGCCACATACAGCAGGCGAAGGCTCTCGCGCTGCTGCTCCGCCTTTTTATGCTCTTTCAGGCTCAGATAATAGAGCGTGTCGCTGCGCGAACGGTCAACTTTATCAGCGCTTTTGGCGGCGATGCCTGCCTTATGATCGAAGAGGATATTCCCCTCTGCGGCATGACGCGGCGGCGCGGCGCTGTCTATCAAAAAGACCACGGGAAATTCCAGACCCTTGCTCATATGCACGGTGCAGGTACGCACGGCGTTTTCGCCCTCGGACGCCGCGTTCGTCTTCACGCCCGTATCCATCACGGAGAGAAAGGCGCTCAGGCTCCTGTCGAACTGCTTACCCGTCAAAAAGCCCAAAAAGGCATTAAGCTGACTCAGCGCCTTTTCTCCGCCTTCCGCCGAGCGCACCACCGCGTCGTAATCGTTTTCCGCGATCACGCGGCGCGCCAATTCGGACACGCGCATATAGGCGGACATTTCGCGGTATCTCGCCACCATGTCGACAAACTTTTTCACCCGCTCGGACAGGGCGCCTTCGCCCGCGGCGCAAGCGCGCACCGCCTGCCACAACTTATCCCCGCCGCAGCGGCGTATCGCCGCGCATTCGGAAAAATCAAAGCCACCGAACTGCACGAGCGCGGAAGCGAGAGGGATATCCTGGCGGAAGTTGTCTGTCACGCGCAGCAGATCCACCAGACGGTCGATATAGATATTGCTGTTCTCGCGCGTCAGTCCGCCCGCGTCTAAAGGTATGCCCAAGTTGCGCAGCGTTTCCAATATTTCCGGCACGCCGCCCTTGGTGGTGCGGGCGAGCAGCACGATATCGCCGTAATTCACGGGCGTGACCTTGCCGTCCTTGCGCTTTATCTTGACGTTCTCGACCAAATAATTTATGCGGTCGGCGATATAACAAGCCTCGGTCTTCGACGCTGCCGCGCGCATGCGTTCGGCGTCCGCGCGCACGCTGTATCCGTCCTTGAACTCAAACGGGAAAACCTCTTTTTTATCTTTTTCGAACAGCGCCAAACGCACCGCGGGCTTCACCTCGCCTTCCACGATGAATTTGCCGTCTTTTTCGTAATCGAATCCGCAGCTGTTTTTTGTCATGAGCCGACCGAAGATCTCGTTGACGAACTGCAATATCCCCGCGTCCGAGCGGAAATTCCTGTTCAACTTGACCGCTTCGCCGCCCTTGCCAGCGCTGAACTTATCGTATTTTTTCAAAAAGATGGTGGTGTCGGCGTTGCGGAAAGCGTATATGCTCTGCTTGGCGTCGCCCACCATGAAAAGATTTTGCCTCTTGCGCGTGAGCGCCTGCAAAAGCCGCTCCTGAACGTCGTTGATGTCCTGATATTCGTCCACACACACATAGTCGTAACGCTGCGCCACCATCTTGGCTATCGCGGGATCGTCGAGCAACTTGCAGGCATATTGCTGCAGATCGTCGAAATCCAGCTTGTTCTCCCTGCTCTTTTCCTCCGCGTATCCCGCCGCGACGTCCAGCGTAAAGCGCGTGAGCGTAAGCACGAATTCGCGCGCGCTGTCCATGCGCGCCCGCTCTTCCGCCTTCGAATGCGCAAACATTGCGGCGCGCTCTGTCAACTCCTTTTTATAACCGTCGCGCAGATATTTATACGCTTCGAGCAGCTCGCCCGTATCCGCCTCTTTTTCCTCTTTGTTGATGCGCGGCGCGGCGGGAAAACTTATGTTCAGCGCATGCATATCGTCATAAGTCTTGACCTTGCGCATAGCCCTTATCATCGCCGCGTCTGCCAAAAGGCTTTCGCGATGCCTGTCCAATTTGCCTTTGAGCCGTTTTTCCAAATCGCTTATCCCTTCCAGCGCCTGCTTGCAAACCGAACGGAATTTCTCGATAAAAAACCGCACCGAATTGCTCTTGTCGAGCGGCAGATAATATTCTCGCATCCATTCGTTCTGCAATTTATCCAGCCCGTTATGATCGGCGCAGGCGCGGTCGTAAAAGGCGCGGATATTTTTTTTGAGCGCCTCTCTGCCGCCCAAAAACTCCGCAAGCTCATAGACTTTCACGTCCCCTTCTTCCGCCGCCTTTGACAAAACGTCTTCCGTGCAACGGTCGAAAAGCCTGTTTTTCTCCTCTTCGTCCGCCACGTTAAAGGCGGGATCCAAGCCCAGGACGTCGAAAAATTCGCTGATCAGCTTTTTGCAATACCCATGCAAAGTGCCGATGTCGGCAAAAGGCAGGTCGTAAAGCTGATCGCGCACATGTGCCGCGTTTTCTCCGTTCACGCGCTTCAAAAGCTCGGAGTGTATCTTGCCGCGCAGCTCCTCTCCCACCGCGTTGTTGAAAGTGAGCAAAAGCATGCGCCTCACGGGTACGGGCGGCAGATCCGCGTCTTCGAGCGTACCCGTGATCAACCGCACCACATGCTCGACCACAACGGCGGTCTTGCCGCTGCCGGCGGAAGCGGACACCAAGGTGTTGCCCTCATGCCGCGAAATGGCGCGGCGCTGTTCTTCGCTCCAATCACTCCATTCCATCTTCCGCCTCCCCCGCGATATGCGGATCTTCGTATTTTTCCCCGCGCACGTTTTCTCCCGCGCTCGCGCACACGTTTTTGAAAGCGCAGTATTTGCATATGTTCTCGCTCGCGGGAGAAGGCATGATAAAGCCGTCTTTCATCTCTTCCAGGCTGCGACTGATCGATTTGAGCACATATTCGCAATATTTATAAAAGCCTTTTTCCGAAAGCAGCGTTCCGCCCTTTGTCGCCTTCAAGCCTTTAGCGGTCTTTTTGCAAGGATAGAGCGCGCCCGTGCCGCCCGGGTCGAGCGCCTTCGCCACCTCCGGCTCCGAGCTGACAAAGCCGGTATACCTATATCTTTCCTCCGCGTCTTTTCCGCTCACATAGTCGTTGCCCAAGGGCAGATAAAAAACTCCCGCGGGCTTGAGCCTTTTGTCCGCTGCGAGCAAGGCGATGAGATACAAAAAGGTCTGTATTCGCTCTCCCTTCGCCACTTTTATGGGGGAAAAGTCAAGGCTCGACGCCTTTTTGGACTTATAGTCCACCACCAGAACATGATCGCCCCACCTGTCCACTCTGTCTATCACGCCGCGCAGCTTTATCTTGCGTCCCGCCGCACTCACCGTGACCGCGGGAATGCCGCCGTCTTCAAAGCCGAAGCGCACTTCCGTGGCGTCGGGGCGGAAACTCCCCGCCTTCATCTTTTCCGTGAGCGAGCCGATGATGAACACGGCGCGCTCGAACAGCCTTTCCAGCTCCGAGCGCATGCCCGGCAAACTTTTCAGATAGGAAAACTCCTCGCCGTTCAGCATTTCGTCAAAGGCGGAGCGCACCTTTTCTCTCAGCCCTTCTTCCCAACTCTCGGACTGCTTGTTGTCGCCGAAAAACTTTTCCAGCACCGCATGCAGGAGCGTGCCCGTATCGCGGGCGTTGAGGCGGGCTTCCTCGCGCTCTTTGGCTTTTATGACATAGTCCATAAAATACAAAAACGGGCAGGCGGCATAGCGCTCCAAGGCGCTTGCCGAGGCGTAACCGCCGGAAAACACTTCCGCGGAAAGATCCCCGCCGTCAAAGGGCAGCCGCTTTCCTTCCGTCAGGTTGCGCACATATTCCGCGCCGAACTTTTCGCTCACATAGGAATAAAGGGCGTTGAGATCCTCTCTCGACAAGACGTCGATATTGTCGCGTTTCAGCCCGACGAAAGAGATGAGCGCGCCCTTGGCGTTGCCCGCGCCGCCTAAATAGCGCGCCAGCGCCGCGCGCGAGACGATAGCCTCGGGCATTTCGCGGAAAAAGTTTATTTTCAGTCCCAAAAGCGACGCTATCTCGTTCATTGCCGCCGAGGGCTGGGTCTTGTTGCCCGCCTTGTCCGAAGTGCAATAACTGACATATAATTTTTTCTCGGGTTTGAGCAGGGTCATCAAGGCGGAAAGCTTATATCCCAGCCCGCGTTCGCGCGCATTGGGATGCACGGGCGCGTCGAACCTGCCCCACTCCGCGCAGTCGCTGTCGCTGAGCAGTCCCGTATCCGCGCTTTCCGCCGGCAGCTTTCCGAGAGAGGCGCCCACGACGAACATATACTTGCAATTTTCGTAGCGGCTCTCCCCCACCTGTCCCACATAGACACAGTCCAGCGAGAGCGGCACGGTCGAGACCTGACGCGCTTCGATGGCGGAGCTTAGGACTTCGGCATAGACCTTAGGAGAGATCTTGTCCTCGCCGAACACCTCTTCCGCCGCCGTCACGATCGCGGCAAGCTCCGCCACGCTCTGATCGTTGACCATGGCTTGCGCGGGGTCGCTCTCTTGCAGCCTTGAAACAAGCGCGGCGTTGTTTTTGACAAAATCGCAGCCGTTGAAAAAGTCCGTCACCGCCTTTGAATATTCCTCCGCCGCGGCGCGCGTCCTGCCGAACACGGCAAGCGGCGCCAACAGGCGCATAAGACGGGCGCGCACGCTTTCCGCCTGCGCCATATCTTCAAGCTCTATTTCAAAGGGGCGGTCAAAGGCGCTCCGATCCGCGCCCGCATGCAGAAGGTAATTTTCAAAGGCGTCCGCGTCGTCCGCCGCCACGCCCGTGAGCGGGCATTTGACAAATTCGAGCACGTCGCGCCTGTTCTTGCCGTAAAGCACGGCGTTTATGCCGCTTTGCAGCAAGCGCGCGCCGGCAGTCGCCGCCAGCGGAGACTTGGAGTCAAAGTAGACGGGAATGCCGAAGTCGGCAAAAACCTTGTCCACCACGCCGACATATTCCGTCCTGTCGCAGCACACCACGGCAAAATCGCGGTAACGCCTGCCCTTGTCCGTGACCGCGCCCTTTATCTGCCGCGCGACCCACCTTATCTCGCTCTCCGCCGTAGGCGAGCTAAAAAGAAACACGCTCCCGTCCGAAGTGAATTTTTTGCCGCCGTAACCGAACAGATTTGCGCCCAGCACGGCAAGATCGCCTTTCAGCAGGCGGCACTCGCGCACTTCCGTCTTGATCCCCGCTTGCTTCGCCGCCTGCGTAAGACGGGCGAGCGTACCCAGCGGGTATATCCCGGCGTTGGGCGCGCTGCGGTCGGCGGGAAGGCACATGGTGAGCGAGAGGCTGTTTTGCGCCAAGGCGCTCACGATGTCCTCTTCGACGGCGGTGAATCCCGTGAAGTCGGAGATATAGACGTGCGCGTCCCGCCAGCTCCCCTCTTTTACCCTTTCGAGCAGCACTTCGAGCTTTGACTGATTGTCCTCCATGCCGCCCAGCGCCGCCATATATTCTCCGTATAAGAGCACGATGTCTTCCGTTTTGAGCGCCGTCTTTCCCTTCAATTTCACCGCCGCCTCTTTAAGCGCGGCAAGGCTCACGCCCGAGGCGCGTACCTGCGAAAGCACGGCGTACATTTCGCTGCAAAAGCCCGCGCGGGCGGCAGAACCGGCAAAACATTTGAGCTTGTCGCGGTTGCGCTCGATGACCTTACGCAGGAGCATGACCTCGGAGAGAGAATCGAGACAGCCCGTGCCCTCGCTCTCCATGGCGTTGTCGGCAAGGCGGCTGAAACTCGCGACTTCGATGTCGAAAGTGCCTTTGAGCGAAAGTTCGCGCAAGATCGCGCGTTCATACGAAAGCGTGAAACGATCGGGCACGATGACCAGATGGCGCGTGCCGCGTCGGTAATTCTTTTTGAGCGCGTCCGTCACGGGACGCGAGGTAAGACAATCGCTGAGAATAAGCTCGAACATTCCAATAATAATTTACCAAAGTTTAGCATGAAGGTCAATATTTATCTTTGATTTTGTTTTGTAAATTCGCGCGGCTATGTTATAATAAGCCTATGAAAAAGAAACTGTTGATAATTCTCGCTCTTGTCCTGACGATCGCCGTGACCGTCATTGCCGCCGCCTGCGGCAACGGCACGCCCGCTCAGTCCGTGCTCTTCAACACGGCGAGCAAGGTCTGGGGCAAGGACGACGGCAGGGAGATCCTGCTCTTCGACGTGGTGCGCGGCGAGACCACGATCGGAACTTACGAGATGACGGGCGAATGCGTCATCGACGTCGACATCGCCCTCGGCGAAGAAACGGTCGAAAAGGCGCGCGGCACCTATTTCACTTCCCGCCTGAGCGTGAGCGAAAACGGCGTCGACACGGAGATAGTCACCCAGTCTTATCTCAACACCCGCTTCATGGTGCAAAAGTCTTACCGCAAGACGACGACGGTCAAAGAAGGAGTCACGACAATTTCCGAGATCATCGGCACTTACAACGAAGACGATTATGTCTATGTCTACAAGGTGAACGACGAGGAAAAGCGCGCGGACGAGATCTCGCACGGCGATTTCACCTCCTCCGCCTATGCCGACAACGACTTCATCTATCAGCTCGCGCGGCTCATCTCGGTCACGGGAGCGCTCTCATTCGACGTTCCTTATTATAATTACGACGTCGACGGCGCTCTTTCCAACGTCACGATGGAGACTGTCTCCGCCACGGTCATAGGCACGACGGCGCCCTCTCAGGAAGGCGAAGAGGCGGCAAAGGGCTTCACGGGCATGCGCGGCGATTTCGCCGACGGCACGGGCAAGAGTTATTTCGGCGGCACGATCGGGATCTCGCTCACGCGCGACTTCCCCGGCAGCGGCACTTCCTTCACCTGCGACGTCATCACCAGCGTGACCGAGGACGGCAAGAATACCGCTCTGACCTATCCCCTGCCCGGCAGGATCACCGAAGACGAGATAACCTATCTTTTGAAGAGCGAAACGAGAGAATGACAAAAAACCAAAGCGGCGCGAGCCGCTTTTTCTTTGCCGCGGGAATATCTCCGCGGCTTTTTTCATAAATTGTCTTATGCCGAAAATATTCTTCAACGCGCAAGGTTATCTCACCGTCAACGGCGCGCCGACGGCGGGAGCATTCGAATGCGGGGAAAACGACGAACTCCTCATCGCTTCCTGCGCGGGCGCGGACTATCTGCCCGTGATGGCGAAAGTGCGGCTGAAAAACGGCTGCCCTCTGCCCTGCGACGGGATAAAGACGATCGCCTGGCAAAGAGGCGTTTTTTCGCTCGTCATAAAAAGCAGGCGTTATTATCCGCCCGCTCCGCCCTCGCTGCGCCTCTGCCGCTCGCTCTCCTGCCGCGGCGTCGAGCATATGCTGACCGTCTTTGAGCAGGGAGGATATTTTTTCACCATAGAAACGCGCGAGGAGACTTTCACCGCGCGCATACCTCTCGAGAGTGTCGACTCGGCGGACATTTACGCCCGCGCGATCGACGGCGGCGTTCTCATCATGCTGAAATTTTGCGCAAAAAGGCGGTTCTTCTTTTGCCTTTTCTATGGCTCGGACTATTTCCCTCTCTGTAAGTGCCTTTGCGACGAAGTCGAGATAAACGACTGCCGGGCGCTGATCACCGACCGCATCGCCGATATGGCGCGCCTGAGCGTGACGCGGGAATATGCCTTTTCGGGCGGCGGGGCGGAACTTCTCGCGCGCACTTTTTCTTACCGCGAAAACCGCATAGACTATCCGCCCGAACTTTTGCCTTACCTTTATTGCGAAAGCGCGCTCGCGGGCGACAGGGAGATGTGCGAGAGCCTTTCCCGCGCGAACGCTTTCGAGCGTTTTCGCGGCTGCCTGCTCGCCGAGCCGCCCTTCAAACTGCCGCTATATCAAACGGCGCTGCTCCGTCCGACAAGGGAAGGCTACAGCGCCGAAATATATGCTTTCAAAGTCGAGGGCGGCACGATCGGGAGCATCACCGCGCTCCGCTCGCTTTGAGCCGCCGACAAGTTCAGATCTTTTCGTCCACGACCGAGATAAAGACGTTCGCGCTCACGCCCGAGCAGAGCTTTATCTCGACTTCGTATTTGCCCACGAGCTTGACCGGCTCTTTGAGGACTATCTTCTTCTTATCCACGGCATATCCCATCGCGGCGAGCGAGTCGCTGATCTCCTTTGCCGTGACCGCGCCGAAGAGCTTGCCGTTCTCGCCGCATTTGACCTTTACCGTGACCACGGCGCCGCGCAGTTTTTCCGCGGTCGCTCTCGCGGCAGCCAGCTCTTTCTGCCTGTCCGCCTCCTCTTTCTGCTTACGCAGTTTGTATTCGTTGAGCACCTTGGGCGTCGCCTCCACGGCAAAACCCTTTTTGATGAGGAAATTGCGTCCGAAGCCGTCGTTGACCTCGATTATCTCGTCCTTTTTCCCCTGCGCCTTCACGTCCTGCAAAAGTAATACTTTCATATTTCCTCCCGTATGTTCAAAAACTTTTTGATCCTGCCGATCGCCCTCTCCAGCTCTTCGAGCGAATAGGCATAGGAAACGCGGATATTGTTTTCCCCGCCCCTGCCGAACGCCGAACCGGGGACGACGGCGACTTTTTGCGCTTTGAGCAGGGCGTTTGCGAACTGCTCTCCGTTCATTCCCGTCGAGGCGACGGAAGGGAACAGATAAAACGCGCCCTTTGCCTCAAAGCATTTCAAGCCCATGGCGTTGAATTCATGCAGCAGATAGCGCCTGCGGCAATCGTATTCCGTGCGCATTTCCTCCACGGCTTCATAGTCGCTCTCCCTGCCCGTTTCCAGCGCGGCGAGCGCGGCATACTGCGCCATTGTAGGCGCGCACATGATCGCATACTGATGCACTTTCAATATCTGATCGAGAATGTCGCGCGGCGCGCAGGCATAACCTATGCGCCAACCCGTCATCGCAAAAGCCTTACTGAATCCGTTGAGCAGCACGGTGCGCTCGCGCATACCTTCAAGAGAGGCGATCGAGACATGCTTGCCGCCGTAGGTAAGCTCGGAATATATCTCGTCGGAGATGACGAGAAGGTCCGCGTCGATGATGACCTGCCTGATCTCTTCGAGTTGAGCGCGCGTCATGATCCCGCCCGTGGGATTGTTGGGATAAGGGAGAATGATCGCCTTGGTCTTGGGCGTTATCGCACTTTCGAGCAGCTCTTTTGTGACGATAAAGCCGTTGTCTTCGCGGCACTCCAAGCCGACGGGCGTGCCGCCCGCCATGGTCACGCAGGGAGCATAAGACACATAGCTGGGCATGGGCACGAGCACTTCGTCGCCCGGGTCGCAGACGGCGCGCAAAGTGATGTCGATGGCTTCGCTCGCCCCCACGGTCACGACTATCTCTTCCTTGTCATAGTGCACCTTATAGCGCGAAGAGAGATAACGCGAGATCTCCTCGCGCAGCTTGGGCATGCCCTTGTTGGAAGTATAATGCGTGAAGCCCTTCTGAACGGAACGTATGCCAGCCTCGCTTATCTCCCACGGCGTACCGAAATCAGGCTCGCCCACGCCCAAAGAGATCGCGTCCTTCATCTCGCTGACGATGTCGAAGAACTTACGTATGCCGCTGGGCGCGATCTCTCTGATCCTTTTGCTGACGAAATCCCTCATGGCTGCACCGGCGGTCTGCCGCCCCCGGTCTTGGTGGTGACAACGCCTTCCACCTTATATTTTTTGAGGATGAAATGCGTCGCGGTCGAGAGCACGCTCTCGATGGCGGAGAGTTTTTCAGAAACAAAGAGAGAGACGCTGCGCAGCGACTTTCCGTCGATGAAGACGGCGAGATCGAAATCGCCGCTGATGAGATAAACGCTCTTCACCTCGGGGAAGCGGCATATCTCTTCGGCGATGGCGTCGAAACCTTTGGACTTTTGCGGCGTGACCTTGACTTCTATCATGGCGTGAACGCTGTCTCTGTCCAGCATCTCGTCATTCAGAATGGCGCTGTACTTGACGATGGCGCCCGCCTCTTCGAGCGAACTTATGCGCTCTTTCACCTCTTTTTCGCTCTCGCCCAAGATCGCGGCGAGCTGCTTGGGAGTGCGGCGGCAATCCTGCGTGAGCAGAGAGAGCAACTGCTTGTTCTTATCCATAATATCACCTCTCATTTTTCTTATTATAGCGCATAACGCCCGCGTTTGCAAGAATAAAATCCGCGCTTATACAAATAATAGCCTTGCATTACCCGAAAGGAGGAAAAACTTTGGAAAAACTCGAATGTTTTTGCGCCGACTGCGAACACAACCATGCTTGCAGATGCGGCGCGGGGATCGTCAACATGGACAAGGCGGGCGTCTGCCGCACGCGCCAGCGGCGCGGGCTGGGGATGCTCGGACAAAAATTCGAAGCGGCGCAGGATTTCGCGCTCGTGAGCGACAGCCACACCTTGGTGCAATGCGACTGCACCGACTGCCTTTACAACAAGGGCAGGCTCTGCTGCTCCGCCGCCGTCACCGTGCGCGACAAGATGCTGCGCACCAAGTGCACGACCAAAAAAGAGGGGTAAGTCAGCCCCTCTTCGACGTTTCCTTGATGAACTCGCCGAGCATGCTGTATCGCCGCGTCGTGTAAGTGTTGGCGACCATGGACGCCAAGGTCTCCCTCGCGCCCACGAGCACGACGGCGTTTTTCGCGCGCGTGACCGCCGTATAGAGCAGGTTGCGCGTCATTATCATATAATTTCCCTTCGAAAGCGCGATCACGACGACGGGGAACTCGCAGCCCTGCGACTTATGCACGCTCACGGCATAGGCGGGCTTGATCTGATCGAGGCTCCCCTGAGTATACTTCGCCTTTTTTCCGTCCTCGAACGTCACCGTGACGGAGGGCTCGGTCGCGTTCACCGACGTTATATATCCTATGTCGCCGTTATATATCCCGCTGCCCGACGTCCCTTCCTCGGGATCGCTCCATTCAAGGTCGTAATTGTTCATCGTGTGTATGACCTTATCCCCCAACCTGAGCGTGGAAAGTCCGAGCTTTATCTCGCCCTTTCCCTTTTCCGGCGGATTGAGCGTTTCTTGCAGGCGGACGTTCATGTTTTCCACCCCTGCTATCCCTTTTTTCATCGGACAGAGGACTTGGATACGGTTTGCCGGCAAGCCCGTGAAGCGCGGCAGGCGCACCGTGACCATGTCTATCACCGTCCGCAATATCTCCTCCGGATCGTCGCAGGCGGAGAAGAAAAAGTCCGAACTTTTGTTGTCGATGACGGGCATCTTGCCGCTGTTGATGGCGTGGGCGTTGCTCACGATCAGGCTGTGCTCGTCCTGGCGGTAGATCTGCGTGAGATAATAAACGGGCACGACGCCGCTCGCGATCACGTCGGCGAGCACGTTTCCCGCCCCGACGGAAGGCAGCTGATCCTTATCCCCCACCATGACGAGGCTCGCGCCGCCTTTCAGCGCGGAGAGCAGCGCACTGAAAACATATTCGTCGCACATGCTCACCTCGTCCACGATGACCGCGTCCGCGTCCAGCTTACTGCTCTCGCCGAAAGAAAAGATACCGCCGTCGCCAAAGGAAAGGTCGAGCATGCGGTGAATGGTCTTCGCCTCTTCGCCCGTGGCTTCGGTGAGCCGCTTCGCCGCCCTGCCCGTGGGCGCGCAGAGAGCGACCTTTAAGCCGCGCTGCTTCAATATTGAGATGATACACTTGATTATCGTGGTCTTGCCCGTACCCGGACCGCCCGTGACCACGCAAATGCCGTGATTGAGGCAGCCCTGAACGGCTTTTTTCTGATTGTCGTGCAAGACTATGCCGTTGATGCGTTCGTATTCGGCGATGTCGTCCGCGCTCGATATTTCCGCCTTGGGCTGCATGCGGGCAAGGCGCACGATCGTGCCCGCGATGGCGCGTTCGGAGATATAAAATCCGCTCAAAAGCACCGCCGTATGATCCTCTCTTGCAAGGCAGACTATCTTTCCCGAAACTTCCATATCGTCGAGCACGCTCTCCACGAGCGCGTCCGCGTCCAAACGCTGCAACCTGAGCAGTTTCAGGCATTCCTTCACCAACATCGCGCGCGGAAGATAGGTATGCCCGTTCTTATTGATCGCCTCTTTGAGCGTGTGGATGACGGCGGCGGAGATACGGAACCTGCTGTCCTCGCGTATGCCCAACCCCGAGGCTATCTTATCCGCGGTCAGAAAGCCCACTCCGTCCACCTCTTCCACGAGGCGGTAAGGATTGGTCTTGACCGTCTTTTGCGTGTCAGCGCCGTAGATCTTATATATCCTGATGGCGACGTTCAGCCCGATGTCCAGCTCCTGCAAAAAGAGTATCGCGTCCTGCATGTCGCGCAGATAATGGAACGAGGTGTTGATCTCCATCGCCTTTTTCAGCGAAACGCCCTTGACGCGCACGAGGGCGGCGGGATCGTTTTCGATGACTTTGAGCGTGTCCGTGCCGAAAACGTCCACGATGGCGCGCGCGGTCACCTCGCCCACGCCCTTGAAAAGTCCGCCCGCGAGATATTTGACAATGCTCTCTTCCGAAGTGGGCTGGGCTATGCTCACCTTTTCGGCGGCGAACTGCTCGCCGAACTGCCTGTTGAGCACATATCTGCCCTCGATGACCAGCTCCTGACCCTCGGTCACGGGCGGAAATTTACCGACAGCGGTTAAGAGCTTGCCTTTGCAAGCAAGCTCCACCACGCTGTATCCGTTTTCCGCGTTGCGGAAAATTATCTCGTTGACGCTGCCCTTGATCTCCAACTATCTTCGCAATGCCTCTTTGAGTTTTTCCGTCATGTCCGTCCTTTCCCAGGAAAAGCCTTCCCTGCCGAAATGACCGTAATCGGACGTGTTTTCATAGATGGGCGCGGCAAGTCCCAACTTGTCGATTATCGCCGCGGGACGCAGGTCGAACACCACCTGCACCGCCCGCGCCAACTCGGCGTCGGCGACCTGACCCGTGCCGAAAGTATCCACGGTGACGCTCACGGGACGCGCCACGCCGATGGCGTACGCCACCTGCATCTGGCAGCGTTCGGCAAGCCCCGCCGCGACCACGTTCTTGCAGATATAGCGCGCCATATAGCAGGCGCTCCTGTCCACTTTCGTCGAATCTTTGCCCGAAAAAGCGCCGCCTCCGTGCGGACAATAGCCGCCGTAAGTGTCCACGATTATCTTTCTTCCCGTCACGCCCGAATCGCCTGCTGGACCGCCGAGGACGAATCTTCCCGTGGGATTTATGTAAAGTTTCGTGCCCTCGTCCATCATCTCTGCGGGGATCACCGCGTCGATGACTTCGCGCTTGACCGCCACGCGCAGATCTTCCATCTCCACGCCCGGATCGTGCTGAGTGGAGACCACGACCGTGTCTATGCCCGCGGGCTTGCCGCCGACATAACGCACGGTGACCTGCGCCTTTCCGTCCGGACGCAGAAAAGGCAGTATCCCCTCTTTTCTCACAAAAGTGAGCCGACGGGTGAGCTTATGGGCAAGAGAGATCGCCAGCGGCATGAGCTCGGGCGTTTCCGAACAGGCATAACCGAACATCATGCCCTGATCGCCCGCGCCTATCCTGCCGTACTTGTCGCGCTCGCCCTCTTTTTCCTCCACGGAAGAGTCCACGCCCATGGCAATGTCGGGAGATTGCTTTTCGATATTGCAAACTATCTCCGCGCTCTTGTCGTCAAAGCCCAGATCGGGCGAAGTGTACCCTATGTCTCCGATCACGCGGCGCGCCACGGCGGGCAGATCCACGCTGCCCCTGCTCGTTATCTCGCCGAGCAGATACATATGCTCGCCCTTGCAGCAAACTTCGAGCGCCACGCGGCTGAGCGGATCTTGTTTGAGATAAGCGTCGAGAACGGCGTCGGCGATACGGTCGCAGACCTTGTCGGGATGACCTTCGGTGACGCTTTCGCTGGTGAAAAGCCTGATGTTTTCCATTTTACGCTCCGCTCACTTTGCGGCGGCTTCGTTGAGCTTGTCCACCAGATCGTCCACGTCCACGCCGTGAACGGCAGCCGCGTCCTCTATCGTCTCGCCGTGAGCGATGGCGCAGCCAAGGCAATGCATGCCCATGCCGAAGAGCACTTCGGCGATCGCCTGCGAGTTACCCTGATGGATAATGTCGCCGATAAGCATATCTTTGGTGATTTTCATATGTCCTCCGTTGCCGCATTGCGGCAAAAATTTATTTTTCTTTCTTATACAAACAGCACATAGATCAAATAACCTATGCCCGCCGCGGCGGCGAGAGCCAAAAGCCCCGCCAAAAACGCCCTGATGACGGATACGGGCGACTTGCCCGCCACTTTGCCGTTCCTGCCGTTGACCACGAACCCGTAATCTCTTTTGCGGTATTTATATCCGCTCACCCAAAGCGGCGCGAGCACATACTTATATGTCGTGCCGTTATAGACGGGCGCGATGCTGATGTAATCCTCCACGTCGTGGGGATGGCGCGCCCTGACCATATTGCGCAGCGCGTTGCAGATCTTGCCCTGCGCGATCTCCCAGCTGTCGTTCAGCCCGGTCGAATAGCGCTCGGAGGCGAATCCCGAAAGATATTCCTCCTCGTATCCCACCGCCGCGGGCATATCGAAGCCGCCTATCTTTTCCAGCTGGCTCTGCGTGATCATCTTGCTCGCTTCGATGGTCAGATCCTTGACGTCGTAAGACAGAGTCCCGCTCACATGGAACCAGCGCGTCCTGGTCACCGTGCGCCTGTTCTTGCCCGAGCCGACGGTCACCGTGTAATGCTTGCCGAAGCGCGCTTCATAGGTGCAAAAGACGTTCGTGCCGAACACCCACGTCGGGACGTAAACGCCCTTCATAGGAGTATGCTTGGCGTTCTTTTTCACCTTATGAGGCGCAAAAATGCGCTTTTTCAGCCACTTGATGAAGGAGGCATGCGCCTCTTTCTCCGAGACCGCAAAGGGCAGAACGCCGTTGGGTTTAAGCCCGGGGATCTGATCGATGTCCGTGACCACGGGCGAGGAGCAGAAGGGGCAGACGTTGGCGGTCTCGAACTCTTTGAGCGTCACAGTCGCGCCGCAGTTTTCGCATCTCACGCTCTTGACGCCGCCCCAACTCTCATATTCCTGCTCGGAAAGTCCCGTATAGACGATGGGCATGACCGCCTTGGGTTCGGGCATGGGGAACTCCGCGCCGCAGGAGGCGCATTTGAGCCTGCGCGAGGCGGGGTCGAAAGAGAGCGTACTGCCGCAGTTCTCGCAGGCGAACGTGTTTATCTGCACGCTCTTGGCAAGTCCGCGGTCGGTCTTTTCTTCGTCGGTCAGATGTTCGATATTATTTTCTTGCATTTTCACAATTTATTTCCGCATTCGGGGCAGAATTTCGTCCCCGCTTTCAACTCAGCGCCGCACTTTGAGCACTTGACTTGCATCTTCATGCCGCATTCGGGGCAGAACTTGGCGTCGGCGGGTATCTTCGCCTTGCAGCCGGGGCATTCGATCTCTTCCTCGCCGCTCTCCATCTTCTGACCGCATTCGGGACAGAACTTGGCGTCCTCTTCCACTTTCGCGCCGCAGCCGGGACATTTGAGATAAGTCTTCGCGCCCGTCACGGGAGTTGCGCCCATGTTGTCGGCAAAGAGCTTACCCATGCCCAGCCCCGCGCCCAAGCCTATGCCCGCCGAGGCGAGACCGCCGGGGTTCTTCGCCGCGTCGCGTATGGCGCCGAGCGTCTCCATCTGCGCATAGCCCTGCATGCTGTCGGACATGATACCCACGTTGGTGCGCTTGTCGAGCATCTTCTCCACCTCTTCGGGCAGGGAGATGTTCTCGATATAAAATCCCTTGACGGCGATACCGTAATTGTCGAAATAAGTCTTGAGCTTTTCCAGCGAGAGCTTGGAAAGATCGTCATAATTCGCCGCCAGATCGAGCGCGGCTATCTTGGACTCGGCGACCACGTTGGAAAGCGTGGAGCAGACGATGCTCTTGAATTGGTTGGACACGTCCGTGACCGTGAGCCTGTCCGTCGAGCCGAAAAGCTCGGTCATCGCCGTGGTGGGACGGTCGACGGCGAAAGTATAAGTGCCGAAAGCGCGGAAACGGATCATGCCGAAATCCTTGTCGCGCATCATGACGGGATTGCGCGTGCCCCACTTTTGATCGATGAACTGCTTGGTGGAGATAAAGAAGACATCTCCCGTATAAGGGCTTTCCCAGGCATACTTCCAATTATAAAGCGCGGTCAGAATGGGGATATTCTTGATATCGTCGAGCTTATAAGTCCCCGGCTCGAAAACGTCCGCGAGCTTGCCTTCCTTGACGAACATGGCGCGCTGCCCTTCCCTGACCACAAGCTGGGAATTGCGCATGAATTCCTCCCTGTCTTCCAAGGGATATTTCCAAACGATCACCTCGGGGTCTACGTTTTCCCACTCGATGACCTTCCTGAATTGTCTTTTCAAAAAGTCAAACATGGCTTTTCCTCCTTTTCCTTTATCGTTATTATATTATACGCACGCAATTAAGTCAAGCAAAGCAAAAGAAAAGGGCGCCGCTGTCCGCGGCGCCCGACGATCGGCTTTTCTTACTTCTTGAAGTATCTGTTGTAAAGCCCCTGGAACGCCTTGCCGTGACGGGCTTCGTCACGCGCCATCTCGTGAACGGTGTCGTGTATGGCGTCGAGGTTGAGCGCCTTGGCGCGCTTGGCAAGGTCGGTCTTGCCGGCGGTGGCGCCGTTCTCCGCCTCGATACGCATTTCAAGATTCTTCTTGGTGGAATCGGTGATGACTTCGCCCAAAAGCTCGGCGAACTTCGCCGCGTGCTCCGCCTCTTCCCAAGCCGCCTTTTCCCAATAAAGACCGATCTCGGGATAGCCCTCGCGGTGAGCGACCCTCGCCATCGCCAGATACATGCCCACTTCGGTGCATTCGCCTTCGAAGTTCATTCTCAGATCTTTCATTATATCTTCGGGAGCGCCCTGAGCCACGCCGACCACATGCTCGGCAGCCCAGCTCATCTCGCCTTCCTGCTTGACGAACTTCTCCTTGGGCGCCTTGCAAACGGGGCACTGAGCGGGAGCTTCGTCTCCCTCGTAAACATAACCGCATACGCTGCATACGAATTTTGCCATAATTGTATCCTCCATATATTGTTTTTTATTATTGCGCCTTGGCGCTTATCCGCTTTTGTCTGCAACTCTCGCACAGCCCCTCGAAAGTCAGCCCGTAACCGTCATAGCCGCGGCTCTCCAACTCGTGTTCGAGCGCGAGCGCCAGCTCTTTCGAGGGAAAACTGTCCTCCACCGCTCCGCACACCCGGCAGACCACATGGTTATGCGGCTGCACCCGCGCGTCGAAATGCGAACTTCCGAACTTCCCCGCCACTTCGATCGCCCTGCCGCTCTTGACAAGACCCGCGAGATTGCGGTAGACCGTGGCTTTGCTGATGCTCGGCATGCTCTCCCTGCATCTCTCCCAGACCCATTCGGCGGTGGGATGGCACGTCGTCGAGGAAAGCACCTTGAATATGAGTTCGCGCTGAGAGGAATAGTTGTTTCTCATGCTCTTATTGTAGCACACGAAAAAACACTTGTCAACAAAAATAGGAATTATTATCAAAATTTTTTACATTAGCGAAATTGGGGAGATTTTCGCCATATATCACGATTTTAACGCCCGTAAAAGTAAATCATACTTAATTTTATCACGAAAAAGCAAAATGATACCTTAATGCTTTTTTCGCAGGCAAGGCATGCCCTTGAAAGCCTTCGGGGAATATGGTATAATAATTTTAACGACGCGAACAATCCTGCCTCGGGAAAAGTCATGCAAAAATGCGGCATGAGCTATGAAGGGACTTTGAGGCGCTCGGCAAAGAGCAACGTCGGGATCTACGACGCCCTCGTCTACGCGATCGTCAAAGATTGAACCTCGGCGCATAAAAAGGCGGGCACGCGCCCGCCTTTTTCTTACCTGTTACCTGCTCTTTTCTTACTTGCTCTTCATCGTTTCGCCCTGATGGACGTCGAAGATGAGCGTATGCTCCTCGCCCTTTTCGGTGTAACGCACATATATGTCGTGCTTATTCAGGTAATACGCCTCGTGCACGGTGATCGGCTCGCCGTCGATGACGTAATTATAAGTGCGCCATTGATCTTCGTTATAGCGGTCCACGTCGTCGGAGACAAAGATGAGGTTGCCGAAGATCTTATTTATGCGGGCGATCAGCTCGCGCTTTCTCGCGCTCATGGTGATGTTATAGCTGCGAATGAGAATGACGTCGGGGTCGTTGACGAACGCCCTGCCGTCCAGCTGGCGGCGGAAGACGGTGTTGTTCACGCCGTTGACCGTGGAGACGCGCTCGCGGTGCAGTTTTTTCTCCGCGGGCAGCTCCACCCATTTAAGCCCGACGTCCGCGCCCGTGCGGCAGAAATCCACCTTTCCGAAAGCCGGCCAAAGGGGCACGCCGCAACCGAGAATGAGCTTGTCGCCGATGATCTCGCGCAAAAGATCCATGCCGTCGCACATGACCTCGCCGCGTGACCTGCCGTGCATGGGCACGATACAGCAGCAATAGAGGAAGTCGAGCTTGACCATGTCGAATCCCCATTCGTTAAGGACGGTGTCGAAGACTTTTTTCAGATATTCGCGCACTTGCGGGTTATAGATGTCGAGCGCATAGAAGCCGCCCCAATTCAGTCCCGCAAATACGGGTTCGCCCTTGGCGTTCCTCGCCAGCCAGTCGGGATGCTCCTTGACCAGCCTGCTGTTCTTCTGCGCGCCGAAAGGAGCCAGCCAAAGCCCCGCCTTGCTCCCCATCTCGTGCAGCCTGTCCGTTATCGGACGCATGCCCCCGGAAAATTCGCTTTTGAGGGAGAGCCAATCGCCCACGGCGGTCTGATAACCGTCGTCTATCTGGAAGATGTCGGGCGTTATCTTGTGCTTTTGGAAAGAGGTTATGTCGCGGTTTATCAGCTGCTCGGAAATGCGCGCATAATAGTTGTACCACGACGTATAGCCGAAAGCATGCTTGACGCGCGGCGCGGGGATCTTCATCTCCGCGAACCACTTGTCGAAAACTTCGCTGCTCGTGCCCATATATTTGCGCACGTTGAAAAGCTCGTATTCGCCCACAATCGTCACCCCTTCAACGTCTTTGACGAATCTTAGGGTGGATGCCGTCACGTCGAAATACATGAACGTATATCCCGTGCGTTCGTTGAGCGAACCTATCAGCGTGAACTTGTTCCCCTCGCGCACATAAGAATAGGAGACGCCGTGAAAGAATCCCTTTCTGCCCGTATACTCGGCGAAGTTATAGTCGCCGTAAGGCGTCATCGTCCTGCCCGCGAAAAGCTTGGTCAGCCTGCCGATGTTGGGCATCTTGTCGTCGAGATCGAACTCGCGCGTGTCCGTCCACGACTGATAGCCGTTGACCATTATCTTGGACTTTTCGCTGAAATCATAGGCAAAGACGTATTCCGCCTTGATTATCTTTATCGGGCGCACGGCGCGCAGCTTGACGTAAACTCCGCTGCTCTTGTCGATCTCGACAAAGAAGTCCTCGCAGCCTAAGTCGCCCGAGTACGTTTTTTTGCTTCCTTCACATTCGTAATAGATCTTTAACATATCCTCACCCCACGAATATTCTTGTGCAAGGGGCGGACCCCTTGATTATGTCCGTTATCTTATATTGCGGCGACGCGATATAGACCTGCGTGCCGTTCGCCACGGGAGCCTTGATATATTCCAGCTTCGCGCCCGCTCCGGCGGCGCCTTCCCTGCTCGCTCCCACGCACATTTTCTGACACCTGCTCACGTTTTCGATAACTTCGTAGGCGTCCTTACCGCTTATCTCCCTGATGAGCGTGGAAGGATCTCCCGCCCGCTCATAGATACCCAAAGTGCTCGTGAAGATGATCAGCCTGCGGCATTTGACAAGGCAAGCCACCTGCGAGGCGGTCTCGTCGTTGTCCAAGCAATGCACGACCTTGCTCTCTTCCATGCCGCTTTGCGTGAGCGCGCGTATTTCCAGCTTGACTATCTCCTCGCTCGAGAGCGGATCGTTATAGTTGATGATGGGAACGGCGCCCTGCGCGGGGCAGCGCAGCAAAAGTTCCTTCAAAAGAGCGCGTTTTTTCTCGTTGTTGAAATGCTGATGTTCGACCAGGACCTGCCTCACGCCGTAAGCGGGATTGATATAGCGGCGGTATTCCTGCATGAGTATCGCCTGCCCCTGCGCGGCATAGTCTATCTTGTTGAGTTCGCTGTCGCCGTCCAACTGCCTGCCCGTGCGGCGCAGATAATCTATCCTGCCTATCTCCGCCGCGCCGCTGCTCACCCAGATCATGCCCGGATGCAGCTGGCGGGAGATAAACGCGAGCACGTTATAATTGATGTCGTTGAAATCCTTGTTGACAAGAGCCATCGAGCCGACCTTGCCCACAAGTTCTACGTCAAACGCCCCCATTTGCCGTCTCCTCCAAAAAGTTGATTATCGCCTTTATGTTTTCCTCCGCTTCGCCCGAAAGCAAAACGCTCATCTCGCAAGCCACCGCGAAATTGGTCAAAAACGCCTCCACGTCCATGAACTTACGCAGCTTCACGTCTATGCGCCGAATGTCCACCCTCTCTTTTTGCGGGATAAAGGTGTAACAATTCTTGATTATCTCGTCCGCGCCCGAGCAGAAGATGAGCGCGGAAGACGCCATGACCACGCCGTCGAATCCCGCCGCCTCGTCGAAAGCGCGGCTCATGCTGCGCATGAGAAAGTCGGGACCGCATTTGAGCAGCGCCTGCGAAGGGGAAATGCCGCCCAATATATATTTTAAGTAGCCGTCGAGGTCCATATACCTCAGCCCCAACCTGCTCGCCACGCCCTTGGCGATATATTCGTTGGTCGCCTTGTTACAGCCGATCACGGCGACGCTGCTCTTGAAATCCTCACGCCGCAAGCTCCACCTCGTATCTGCGCACGGGCGCGCGATCGAGACTCGCCGCCGCCGCGCCCCACGCCAAGGAAAAATCCTTGTCGTCCGTGTTTTCGCAGTCTATGCGCAAAGTTCCGTCGCCGTCGATAAAGACGCCGACGTTGCCGTCTTTCGCCGTTTCGTAGATATACTTAAAGCCGTTATAGTCATCGTCGGGCTGCTTGTCGCGGTAATTTTCCAGGCGATCCATAAGTTCGGGCGTGGGATGTCCGTATCCGTTTTCGGCGCCGTAACTCACTATGGCATATTCGCAGTCGACTTCATCGAGGAAATAGTCCATCGTCGAAGTTCTCGAACCGTGATGCCCCACTTTGAGCACATCCGCGTCCACGTCCAAAACACCGCGCTCGAAGAGATATTCCTCGTTGCGCTCGTTGGAATCGCCCGTCAAAACTATCGTCCTGTCCGCATACTTCAAAAAGCACACGGGCGAAACGCTGTTTTTGATCTCCGCCGAGGAGCTTTCTTTCACGTTGGGATAATCCTCGTCAAGATAGGAATGGCATTCCATCACCCAATTCTCGCCCTCGATCGTGAAGTCGCCCACCGTATAATTCACCTTAGCAGGCACCTGCGCCCCGTTCTCGCTCGTGTAAGTTTCCGCCTCTATCGCCTCTATCGTATCGCCCCATCTCGCCGACATATCGTCCGCCACGCGCGGGATATAGATGTTTTCCGCCTCGTAGTCCGCCAAAATATCGGGCATATAGCGGATATGATCGTAATCGGAATGCGTGATGAAAATATAGTCGAGGTTCGTCACGCCGCGCAGTTCGAGGTGCGCCGTCAGCTCGTCATAGGTGTTTTCGGATTTAAATTTCGATCCCGCGTCCATTATCATGGTCTGTCCGTCGGGAAATTGCAGGAAAATGCAATCGCCCTGCCCGATGTCGATGACGGTCATCTCCAAGGTCCCTTCGAGGGTGGGCTGAACGGCGGGCGGGTCTTCGGGACCCTTGATGAGTCCCAGGACGAGGTCTTTATAGTGGTTGAACTTGTCGGGAGCGACGGCGTAGAACACGCCGAGCGCGATGGCGACGATGAGAAGTATCGCCACCACCGCGATCGCTATCTTTATTGCCGTATGCTTTTTAACGCTCCTTCGTCTCGCCATTATTCTTCCTCACCGAAATATTCGATGACCTTCTTCTTCCTTTCGGGGCGGTTGTCGCCGTGCTTGGTGAAGAACATGGTCACGAAAGCCACCGCTATGCAGCATATGCCGTAGACGAACAAAAGCCCTTTCTGATCGTCGGACGTGTTGTCGAGAATGGCGCCGCCGATGATGGGAGTGATCGCCTGCGCGGTCATGGACGCCACATAATAATATCCCGTATACTGTCCCACGTTACTGCCCTTGGCGAGCTCCGTGACCATGGGCAGAGTGTTGACGTTGATGATGACAAGTCCGAAGCCCGCCACCAAAAAGCAGATGGTAAAACCTATCTGTAAACCGACAGGATGCATAGAATCGTTCAGGAATATGCAGGGAATAAAGGCGCAGACCGCGATGATAACGCCCATGAGAATAGTCTTTTTACGTCCGAACTTTGCCGCAAGGATAGCCACGGGGAGCAGGGCGATCGCGCCGCCCGCACCGTTGAGGATATTGATTATGCTGACAAAGCTGTCGTCGAATTTCAAGATCGTGGTCGCATAAGTCGTGAGGTGCGACTTGATGGCGTTCCAGCCCATGAACCACATAAACACCGTTCCCAAGATGAGGAAGAGAGACACTCTCTTTTCCTTACCCAAAGGCTCGTTGCAATGCACTTCCTCTTCATCCACCACACTCCAGCGCTTTTCTTCGTCATAGCGCATCTGCACGAACTTATTCTCGCGCACCACGGACATGAAGGCTATGAGCATGATGAGCATGATCGCGCCCAGCGTCACGAACAGCCAGATATGAGAGGCGGAATATCTCTCGGGAGCGAGCGCGTTATAGACGGTATAGATGATGATGGAGACGAGTCCGCCCGCGCCGCCCATAAAAGTGATGAGCGCGTTCGCCTGCGAACGCAGCGGCTTTGGCGTGACGTCCGGCATGAGTGCGATGGCGGGCGAACGGTAAGAAGCCATCGCCACGAGGACCGCCAGCAGCATGATGATGAACGCCACCAAAAGCCCCACGTTTTCTCCTCTCACCTGAGCCGCGATAAGGCGCTGCGTCTCGTAAAAAGGAGTGAGGAAGGTGTCGTTATAGATCCCGTTTTGCTCGACGGTAAGCTCTTTTATCGTGCCGTCCTTCAAGCCGTTGAACCACGTCTGGATATCGGCGTTCTGCCAACCTGCGACAAAGGCGTCCATGCTCGCCTTTTCATCTCCCGACCAATTTGAGCCGTATTGAATGACGTAGTCGTAAACGGCGCTCGGATCGTCCATGTTTATCTTGGTGACAAGCCCGTATTCCACATGCTCCACGACCGCCATACAGATCATGAACGCCACCGCTAAGATAGTGCCCCACAGGATAAACGTGGTGCGCCTGCCCATTTTTGAGTTGCGCTTGTCGGAAAGATGACCGAAGAAGGGCAAGAGGAAGATGGCGAGCATATTGTCGAGCGCCATTATCACGCCGTATTCCGTGTAAGTCATGCCGAATACGCGCTGCAAGATGAGCGGCATTATGTAATCGTAAACTTCCCAGAAGCACATAATGCCCATAAAGGCAAAGCCCACAAACAAGGTGCGCTTGAAGTCGAGTTTCATCTGATCTTCGCCTGCGACCAGTCCTTTCTTTTTACCGAACATATTTTCCTCCCTTTACGTTCGTAGTTTCGACCGATACCATAATACCATATTTACGCGCGCGTAGTCAATGCGCGCGCGCAAAATAAATGACCTATTTAAGAGCGCTTGAACTTTACTCTTCCCTTCCGCCCCTATTTCCCGCCAAGCGCGAATAAGAAAGGCGGAAATTACCGATAATATAATCAGTCTGACAAGGAGGAAAGACAATGGCAAAGAACAAGCAGAACGCTTCCCGCGCCAAGACGGCGGGCAAAGCCAAGGCAAGCAAGTCTTGCAGCGAAAGCAAGGATTGCGAATGAGTATGCGGCTTTTGCCGATAAGAAGCGGCGGATCTTCCGCCGTTTTTTATCGATAAAAAACTTTACATAATCTTTATAAAAAAACTTTGTCAAATCCTTGACATACTATATTTGAGGTGATATATTATTAGTGTCAAAACGAGAGGCGCTCAGGCGAGCGATAATCAGTGACATGAAAAGCTCATAATTTTCCCCCTTATCATATAGGAAGGCGGCTGTTCGAAAGGACAGTCGCCTTTCTACATTCGGGCACATATGCGGCAAAAAGGCGCTATCTCATCCTCTCCCGCTACCGCTTTGCGCTTTTTCCGAAAAAGATACTTCCCTTCCCGCCGCAAAAAAACGCAAAAGCGGCGGGATCTCCCGCCGCCGTGTCGAAAATCGCTTGAAGATCGTAAAGTCCGACTTTACAAAGAGGCAAAGCCGTGTAAAGTCGCGCTTAATTGTTCTCCAAATATTCCTCGTAGGAAGTGAGCTTGTCGAACACCTTGGTGTTTTCTATCTCGATTATCCTTCCCGCGACCGTCTGCATGAGCTCCTGGTCATGCGAGGCGAACATCAGCCCGCCCTTGAAATTTATCATTCCCTTATTGAGCGCGGTTATCGATTCGAGATCGAGATGATTGGTCGGCTCATCCAAAATGATGAAATTCCCGCCTTCGAGCATGAGCTTGGCGAGCATGCAACGCACTTTCTCTCCTCCCGAGAGGACTTTCGCCTTCTTTTTCGCCTCGTCGCCCGAAAAGAGCATCCTGCCCAGCCAGCTGCGCAGATAGGTCTCGGTGTGATCCTTGGAGAACCTGTCCAGCCATTCGACGAGCGAAAGCTCGCAGCCGTCAAAATAATCGTCGTAATTTTGCGGCATATAGGTGGGATTTATCGTCTTGCCCCACTTGAAACTCCCCGAATCCGCCTGCTCTTTCCCCATGAGTATGTCAAAGAGCATGGAAAGCGACGTGGTGCGTTCGCTGATGAAGGCTATCTTCTCGCCGCGCTGAACGGTGAAGGTTATGTCCTCGAAATAGCCCTTTTTCGTCAAGCCCTCCACGGTGAGGATATCCTTTCCCACTTCCTGCTCGAACTCGAAATTGATATAGGGATAGCGGCGCAAAGAGGGCTTGATGTCGTTGAGCGTGAGTTTTTCCAGCTCTTTTTTCCTCGACGTCGCCTGACGCGACTTACTGGCGTTGGCGGCAAAGCTGGCGATGAAGTCCTGCAATTCCTTCGCCCTCTGCTCCGCCTTCTTGTTCGCCTCTTTTGCCTGGCGCGCCAAGAGCTGATTGGTCTCGTACCAGAAATCGTAGTTGCCCACATACATATTTATCTTGCCGTAATCCACGTCGCAGATATGCGTGCAGACCTTGTTCAAAAAGTGCCTGTTATGGGAGACGATGATGAGCGTATTTTTGAAGTCGAGCAGGAAATTTTCCAGCCAGATGACCGACTTGGCGTCCAAGTTGTTGGTCGGCTCGTCCAAGATCAGAATGTCGGGATTGCCGAACAGCGCCTGCGCCAAGAGCACCTTGACTTTGAGCTTGGCGTCCAACCCGCCCATAAGCTCTTCATGGAATTTTTCCTCTATCTTGAGCGCGTTGAGCAAAGACGCCGCGTCGCTCTCCGCTTCCCAGCCGCCCATCTCGGCGAACTCATTCTCAAGCTCCGCCGCGCGCTCTCCGTCCGCCTCGGTGAAGTCCTCCTTGGCGTAAAGGGCGTCTTTTTCGTCCATTATCTCCACGAGGCGCTTATGCCCCATGAGCACGGTGCGCATGACCGTATATTGGTCGAAGTCGTTCTGATTCTGATGCAGAACGCTGATGCGCTCTCCCTTTCCGTGCGAAACCACGCCGCGCGTGGGTTCTATCTCGCCCGAGAGCACCTTCAAAAAGGTGGATTTGCCCGCGCCGTTGGCGCCGATGATGCCGTAGCAATTCCCCTCGGTGAATTTGAGGTTGACGTCCTCGAAAAGTTTTCTGCCGCCGAATTGCAGCGTTAAATCGGTTACCTGTATCATTTTGCCTCCGAAATATTGTCTTTATCCCGCACTATCGCCATGCCCAGCGCAACTTTATCTTTTTCACCGATAAAGAGAAAGGTATCCGCATTCTCCACCACGGTAAAGGTGAGCATATATCTGCCGCTTTGCGCCTCGTTTTGCGGCGCGGCGGCATATTCTTTCCCGTTGAGAGCGCCGTCTCCGCCGCTCACGCGCTCTCCGCCGGCTACCCTCAGCCGCGACATATCCGCCTCGCCTTCCAACGTGACGAAGACCGCGGCGGTGACCCCGCCGTTACTCCCTGCGGAAAAGACAACGCCGTCCACCGTTACCTGCGCTCCGCCCAGCTTGACCGACTCGCCTATGGCATAGGTGTTTTCCGTGTCGTTTTTATCCACGAGCCACACCACGAGCACGATCGCGCCCACGACGACAAGCGTACCTAAGATGAGCAAAATCGCGCGGATACGCCGCTTTTTCTTCGCCTCGTCCACTTATTTTTTGAACACCGTTCTCGAGCCGGGCTTGACGAGTTCTATCTTGCCCTCCTTGCAAAGCGGGCAATCCTCGGGCTCATAGGACACGACGTCCATGCTGATGAGATTGACGAATTTCACGCCGAAGTCCACCTTACCGTTGCTCCTGTCCACGAGCGACGCCACGGCGACCACTTCGCCGCCGAGCGAACGCACGAGCTCGATCACTTCCTTGACCGAACCGCCCGTGGTGACCACGTCCTCGGTCACGATGAACTTCGCGCCCTTTTCGAAAGAAAAACCGCGGCGGAGCGTCATTTCGCCGTTTTCGCGCTCGGCAAAGATATTGGGAAGTCCCAGCTGACGCGCCACTTCATAGCCCATGAGTATGCCGCCGATGGCGGGAGAGATGACCATGTCCGCCTTGACGCCCGCCTCCGCGAGCTTTTCCGCCAGCGCCGCGCAGACCTTTTCCGCCTGATCGGGCATGACAAAGAGCTTCGCGCTCTGCATATAAGTGTCGCTGTGCCTGCCCGAGGTCAGCTTGAAGTGACCTTTGAGGACGGCGCCCGTGCTGCGATAGATGTCCAAAGCCTGTTCCTGTGTAAGCATAATATATCTCCTTTAATTGAGCCGAAGAGTTCCGACCAGATCGTTGAGATCGACGTCTGTCTCTTCGGCATATTTTTCCAAGTCGCGCGCGATCGTAAAAGCCGCGCAGGGATCGGACAGAGTCGCCGTTCCCACCTGTACGGCGCGAGCGCCGCAGATCATAAATTCCAAAACATCCGTATAAGAAGTTATCCCGCCCAAACCGATTATCGGTATCTTCACGGCGTTGAAGCACTCCCAGACCATGCGCAGCGCGATCGGCTTGACGCAGGGACCGGAAAGCCCGCCCGTATTGTTCGCCAGCAGCGGACGCCTCGTCTTATAGTCGACTGCCATGCCCGTGAGCGTATTGATGAGCGAGATCGCGTCCGCGCCGCCCTCCTCCGCCGCCTTGGCGTTTTCGGCGATGTTCGAGACGTTGGGCGTGAGCTTGGTGATCACGGGCTTTTTGCACGCCTTTTTCACGATTTCGGTGACCTTCCTCACGCTTTCGGGCAAAACGCCGAAAGCCATGCCGCCGCTGCGCACGTTGGGACAGGAGATGTTCAGCTCCACCATGTCCGCGCTGCTGTCGTTTATCCTGCGCGCCATCTCCTCGTAATCTTCGAGCTTATGCCCGGCGATGTTGGCGATGACCGCCGTCCCCTGCTCGGCAAGCCACTTGTCGTAATGGGCAAGATAATAGTCTATGCCCGGGTTTTGCAAGCCCACGCTGTTGAGCATTCCCGAGGGAGTCTCGGCAACGCGCGGCGAGGGATTGCCGGGGCGCTCTTCCAAGGTAAGTCCCTTGGTGCATATCCCGCCCAGCGCCGAGAGGGGATAAAACTCGGCGTATTCTTTCCCGAAACCGAAAGTTCCGCTGGCGGTGATGACGGGGTTTTTGAAAGTCACGCCCGCGATAGTCACGCTCGTATTCACAAGACCACCTCCCTCAGATCGAAAACGGGACCGTCCGCGCACACGCGCAGATTTTTCACGCCGTCTTTCGTCTTTATTCCGCAGGTGCAGACAAGGCAGGCGCCCACGCCGCAGCCCATGCGCTTTTCGAGCGAGACAAAGACGGGAATGTCGGCAAAAGCCTCTTCTCTCGCCAAGAGCTTATAGACTATCTCGGGTCCGCAGCAAAAGATGGCATCCGGCTTGATCGCGCCCGACTTGACGTCCTGCGCCAAAATCTCGGTCACATAGCCCTTTCTGCCCGCGCTGCCGTTGTCCGTGCAGACAACTGTCGGACAAAGCTCGCTCATTCGCTTTTGCAAGACTATCTTGCTCTTGTCGGAAAAGCCGAGATAGGCGGTGGGCTTTGCCTTTTTCGCCAGCCTCGCCACGAGCGGGAGCACGGCGCTGCCCATGCCGCCGCCGAGGAGCACGGGAGAGCGGAAAGCGTCCGCGTCCCAGCCGTTCCCGAGCGGGAGCGCGGCTTTGACCTTTTCGCCGACCTTGTAAGAGGCAAGCTCCCTCGTCCCCGCGCCCACGAGCGCATAGCAGACGAGAAGACCCTCTTCGTCGCAGTCACAAATGCAGAAGGGACGGCGCAGTATCCTGCTCCCGTCTTTAAGTTCGATATGGACAAACTGCGCTCCCTTGGGAGAAACGCCCTCGGGACGGGTGAGCAGCATCTCGTAAATACCGTCCGCGACCCGCTCGTTGCGCAGTATCGTCAATTCGCAGTCTTTCATAAGCACCTTTTGATGTCCTCGCGCATGTCTATCGCCGCCCTCAGCGCCGCAGACGCGAAATCCATGCCCGCATATTTTTCCTTACGGTAAGCGCAGAGAATGCCGCGCGAGGAGTTGACTATCCCGCCCACGCCCTCTTTGAAGCAGACGGCGAGATCTTCCGCCTTTCCGCCCTGCGCGCCGTAACCGGGAATGAGGAAAAAGAGGGAGGGATGATTTTTTCTCACCTCTTCCGCCTGAGCGCGGTGCGTCGCGCCCACGACGGCGCCCACGCCGCTGTAACCGTATTTTCCGATCAGCTCTTTCCCCCATGCGTCGGTGAGATCCGCCATGCTGTCATAAAGCGTCTTTCCGTCTTCGTACTTTTTGTCCTGCAACTCGCCCGAGGCGGGGTTGGAAGTCTTGACGAGCACGAAGATGCCCTTGTCGTTCTCGGCGCAAAGCTCGGTGAAGGGCTTGACGCCGTCCGTGCCCAAATAGCCGTTCACGGTGACAAAGTCCGCCTCGAAAGGCGCGCCCTTTTTCAGATATGCCCGCGCATACGCCGCGGCGGTCGAGCCGATGTCGTTGCGCTTGATGTCGGCGATGGTGTAAATGCCCTTGGACTTGGCGTAAGCGAGCGTGTCGCGGAAAGCCGCCATGCCCTCGACGCCGTACTGTTCGTAATAAGCCACCTGGACTTTGACGGCGGGAATGACGGGCGCGAGCCTGTCGATGAGCGCGAAGTTGAAATCGGTGATCCTCTTTGCGCTCTCGTAAAGCGAGGTGCACTTTGCCCTCTCTTCCTCGGGCAGATAGTCCACGCAGGTGTCAAGCCCTATCACGGACGGATTGCCCTCCTTTGCCGCGATCGCGTCGATGAGTTCGTCTATTATCATATCTCCTCCTTACGGGCGTAAACTATCCTGCCGCCCACCAGCGTATATTCCACTCTTCCCTTGACGCGCCTTCCCGCGAAGGGAGTGTTTTTGCCCTTGCTTGCGAATTTCTCCGGCTCGACGACCCATTCCACGTCGTTGTCCACGAGCGTGATGTCGGCGAGCGCGCCCTTCTTCAAGTCGCCGCATTCGACTTTGAGCAGCCGCGCGGGATTGAAGGTCATCAGCTCGGAGAGCCTTTCGGCGGAGATCACGCCGCTTTTAACGAGCGTCGTATAGCAAACGGCATAAGAAGTTTCCAGCCCGCTTATCCCGTTCGGCGCGTCATACATGCCGCCATCCTTATCCTCTTTACTGTGAGGCGCATGGTCGGTGACTATGCAGTCCACCGTGCCGTCCGCGATCGCTTCGATCACGGCGAGCCTGTCTTCTTCGCTGCGCAAAGGGGGATTGACCTTTGCCGCCGTGTTGAAGCCCGCGATCTCCGCGTCGGTGAGCGCGATATAATGCGGACAGGTCTCGCAGGTCACCTTTACCCCTCTCTTTTTCGCCTCTCTTATCAGCTGCATGCCGCCGCGCGTGCTCACATGGGCGATATGCACGGGGACGCCGTAGACCTCTGAGAGCACGATGTTGCGCGCGATCTCCGCGTCCTCGGCGGCGTTGCTTATGCCGGGAAGTCCCAGCTCGTTGGCGGCGGCGCCCTCGTTGACCACTCCGCCGTCGACGAGCGACTTATCCTCGCAATGCTCTATCACGGTGAGATCGAAAGTCGCGGCGTAAAGCAGCGCGTTCTTCATCATGCGGCTGTCCGAGACGGGCACGCCGTCGTCGCTGAAAGCCGCGGCGCCCGCGTCGGCGAGCTTTTTCATCTCCGAAAGCTGCTCGCCCTTTTCGCCCTTGGTGATCGCGGCGATGGGATACACCCTGCACTTTCCGACCTCTTTCGCGCGCTGCAAGATATATTTGACCAAATAAGGCTCGTCTATGACCGGGCGCGTGTTGGGCATGCACGCCACGGCGGTGAATCCGCCGCGCACGGCGGCGGCGCAGCCGCTGCCGATGTCCTCTTTGTATTCAAAGCCCGGCTCGCGCAGATGAACGTGCATATCGATGAATCCGGGCAGCGCGGTCAGTCCGCGCGCGTCGATCACGGTGACGCCGCGCCCCGAGCGGGTGCGCTTACCGACGCTCTTTATGCGCCCGTCTTCGATGACGATGTTGCACTCTTTGCCTTTTACTTTCACGTTTTCGATAACGGTAACCATCTCAAAGCTCCTTGTTGATCAGCATATCCAAAAGCGCCATGCGCACGCAAAGCCCGCCCGTGACCTGCTCGTCCTTGACGCACATGTCCGTGTCGAGCAGATCGTGGGAAAGCTCGACGCCGCGGTTGACGGGACCGGGATGCATCACGATCGCGCCGGGTGCGGCAAGCTCCATTGCCTTTTTGCCGAGACCGAAATATCTGTTGTATTCGCCCGCCGAGGGGAAAAGCCCGCCCTTCATGCGTTCGAGCTGGATGCGCAGCGCCATGACGATGTCGCAGCCCTTTATCGCCTCTTCGAGGCTTTTGCAGACCTTGCAGGGCATCTGCTCTATCCCCGCGGGCATGAGCGTCCCCGCGCCGAAGACATTCACCTGCATTCCCGCCAGCGTCATGGCATAGATGTTGCTGCGCGCGACTCTGCTATGCTTGATGTCGCCCACGATCGCCGCCTTTCTGCCCTTGAGATCGCCGAAGCGGCGGCGCGCGGTGAACATGTCGAGCAGCGCCTGAGTGGGGTGCGCATGCAGTCCGTCACCGCCGTTGATGACGTGCGCTCTCACCCAGCCCGCCAGCCTGTGCGGCGCGCCCGACTGAGAATGCCTCATGACGATGACGTCGGGATACATGGCGTCGAGAGTGAGCGCCGTGTCTTTGAGCGACTCGCCCTTTTGCACGCTCGAAGCGCCCACGGAGATGTTGACCACTTCCGCGCCCAAATACTTCGCCGCCGATTCGAACGAAGTGCGCGTACGGGTGGAGTTTTCGTAAAACAGCGTGATGACCGACCTGTCTTTCAATTTCGGAAAGGGTTTTTTACCCGCGGTGACTATATCGTAATATTCGTCCGCACGGTCTAAAACGGCATTGAACCGATCGAGGGAAAGCCCTCTTATCTGAAGTAAATCTTTCATGTCCGAATCCTTGCGTTTTTTATATATTAACACACGCACGCATAAGTTGGCAAGTAAAAAAGTAAATTGCGCCCGTCTGCGCCCGATATGCTTAAAAAAACGCGCCTGCGCAAGCGCAAACGCGGTCACGCCGCCGATATGCGGCAGGAAAAAAGCGGCTCACGCCGCTTTTCACTCACTCCTCGCTGATCGCTTCAGCAGGGCATCCGGCAGCGCAGGCGCCGCAGGAAAGACACTTTTCGGGATCGATGGCGAACTTGTCTGCGTCCTCACCGATAGCCTCGACGGGGCAGGTGCCGGCGCATGCTCCGCAGCCGATGCACTTTTCCTTATCTATTACGAAAGCCATACCTTACCTCCATATATTCGGCTCGCGCCGTTATTTTCTATATTATATCACGGCGCGGCGGATAAGTAAACGGACTTGACGAAAAAGAGAAAAAGTTAAGCCGACTTTTCAAGCGTCCTTTTCCTTGAAGCTGATGTCGCTCTTGATAAAGCCCTTGTCGATCAGTTCGCGCCTGCTCGCCTCGCGGCGCAGAAGTTCCTCGTTGTCGAGAACTCTCTCCGTCGCCGCGCCGCGTTGCAGCATCAGCTTTTTTGCGGCAAGGTCGAGAAGCTCTCTCGCGCGCCTGAGCGCCCTGTCGCTGCGAACTTTGACCATGACGGGAGTGAGCGCATATTTCTTCACGCCTCTCTTGTCCTGCGCCCGATAACGTTGCCCCACTTCCGAGGGGTCGAGGGGAAAATATATCTTCAAGGTGTTGCCCGTGACGTTGAGGCGCGCCAAGGGGCTTTTCCCCGCGAAAAAGGTCTCGCCGCCCCAGCTTATGCGGCTGCGCACGCGCTCATAGGAGAGGGCGTATCCCTTAAAGCCGCGGTAAAGCTCTTTCGCCCTCTCGCTGCTCATGGCGAGTCGCGCCGTATAGGAATTGCGGTAACGCAGGCGCGAATCTATCTCGTCTATCTGCGCGATCGGCTCGCCCGGCATGAGCAAGGGCGGCAAAAAGGGAGCGGCGAGAAATTGCTCGCGCGGCATTTCCGACGCCGCTGCCGCCCGCGCCCTCACCCTCTTCACGCGCAGCAGCAAAAGCGGCATGAGCAAAATGGCGGCAAGCTCGGCGCAGGCGATATAAAACCCGAGCGGATAAAAGAGCGCCGCCGAGGAAAAGGGAGCGAAGGCAAAGACCGCCTGCCGCCGCTTTTTCGCCGCGCGCGTCAAAAGCGCCGCTTCCGCGAGCAGAACGAGCGCGAGCGCGGCGTCCAAAATTATCCAGAAATATCTGCTCCCAAAGCCGCTTATCGCCGCCGCGGCGGCGGAGGAATAGCGCGCGGTGAGCCTGATGTCGCCCACGCTGCCGAGAGGGATCGAAATTATCTCCTCCCCCTCCTCGTTCACCCAGCCGCCGAAAACTTTTCCCGAAAGCAGGACGTCCTCTTCGCCAGGGAGCGTCACCTCGTCGAGCACGGTATATTCGAGCACGGGCGAAAAGCCCTCTTTGAACGCGCCGCCGCCGAGGTCGAAAGTTATCTTGTAGACGACGGGCGTGAAACGGGCGTAGAGGCAGATATCGCCGCTGCCCTCGACTTGTTCCACCTTTTCTCCGCCCTCGCTCTCGCTGAACCAACCGAGAAAGGAATAGCCCCGCTTTTCGAGCGCGGGCAGCTGCTGCGCCCTGCGCGCGGAGATCGTCCTCTCGCCGCCGTCGTCGAGCACGAGCAGATCGTCGGTGAGCAGATGATCGTCCCAATCCACATATGTATTGAGCGGCGAAGAGAGCGCGCTCAGGCGCGGATAGGCTCCCCAATCCTCGCCGCCACCCTCAAAGAGCGCAAAAGAAGCGGAAGGCGCAGTCTTTATCAGGCTCTCTTTGCTCAGCGCGTTGATGTCGAGAACGGCGTTGCCCGCCTGCGAATAACCGCGGTCGCAGCCCTCGTCGAGGTAAAAGCAGTTGAGTACGCTCCCGCGCCCCGCATAGCCCAATATTCCGCCCCTGCCCGTACTTTCCACGCGGGAAACGGCATAGCAGTCCTGCACCCGCGCGTCGTAATCGTTGGTGGCGGTGATGCCTCCCGCGAACCTGTCCTCGCCCTGCGTGCTCACCGAGCCGATGTTATAGCAGTCGATCACGCTCCCCCTGTTTTCGCCCGCGATGCCGCCCGCGTAATTGTCCGCGCTAACCGAGCCGAAATGATAGCATTTTTCTATCGTTCCGCGGTCGTTGAAGCCCACGACGCCGCCCACCGCCTGCTCGCCGCGCATATCTCCGTGCACGCCGAGGCGCATGACCTTGCCGCCCGCGAGATAGCCCACGGGCGCGAGATAATCCTCCCCGCTCATGCTCGTAAAGAGGATATGTCCCCCGCCGTCGAGAACGCCGCAAAAGGGCGCCGTCTTGCTCCCCAGCGGCAGAAGTTCGCCGCTTATGTCGCCCGTGAGCGTGACGGTCACGCCGAAAAAGTCCTCTCCGCCCGCCACTTTGAGCGCCAGCTCGTTCCATTCCTCCGCGCTGCCCACGCTCACTTCAAGAGCCTCGGCGCTCGCCGCGGGCGGAAAAAAGAAAAGCAAAGCCGCGCACGCAAGAGCGCACGCGGCGATAAACAGTAACGCGATCTTTTTTGCCGATACCATAAAAGCCCTCCCCGGAAAAGCGAGGGCAGATACCGCCTATTCCGTATCTTCGTCGGCTTCTTCTTCCCTGCGCGCGGCTGCTCCCGCACGCATAGGCTCGAATTCGCCCAATTTATAGACCTTGATCTCTATCCCGCCGTCCTTGTTCTCCAAGCTCGCGCGTATCTGCCTTTTCAGCAGGTCTACGCCTTCCACTTTAACACTTCCGTCCGCGGTGTTGACCCTGCTGCCAATCTTTGGCATAAGTTTGCAGGTTTCGGCATAATATTCGTTCTCGTAGCGCAGGCAGCACATGAGTTTCCCGCACATTCCGCTCACCTTGGTGGGATTGAGGGAAAGATTTTGATTTTTCGCCATCTTCACCGTGACTTTCTCGTATTCGTTGAGATAGGTTATGCAGCAGCAGGGCATGCCGCAGGGCGCGAGCGAACCGCGCAGGCGAATGTCGTCCCGCTCATAGATCTGTCTCAGCTCTATGCGCGTATGCAGTGCGCCGGCGATGTCCCTCACCAGCTCGCGGAAATCCACTCTCCCCTCCGCCGTGAAAAACACGGTCACCTTACTGCGGTCGAAGGCGTATTCCGCGCTCACGAGCTTCATGTTCAGCTTATGCTTTTCCACCTTTTGCGCGGTGACTTTGAGTGCCTCTTTACCCAGCTTTTCGTTCTCCTCGGCGCGCAGGACGTCCTCGGCAGTGGCACGGCGCAGCACGGGTTTGAGCGGCGAGGCGATCTCCTTGTCGTCCACGGGCGAGTTGGCGATGCTCACCGTTCCGTATTCCTGACCGCGCGCGGTCTCCACGATCACGCCGTCGCCCACTTGCAGCGAAAGCGTGCCCGGATCGAAATAATAGGTTTTGCCGTTATTTTTGAATCTGACTCCGACGATCAGCGACATTTGTATTTGACCTCCAAGATCCCGAATAAGAGGGTGTCGAGCACGGCGGAAGGAGCGCAGTTGCTTTCAAGACGCCTGCGGCAGTCGTTGATGAGATACTCCGCGTCCGCGAGCGAGGCGTAATTGAACCCCTCGGCGATGAGCGCGATACCGCCCGCGCCGTTCACCGACCCTCTTTTATATTTTCCTATCATGTCGAGCACTATCTCCAAGATATCCAGATAGCGCAGGACGTGATCTTTGTCCTGAATGAGTTTCGCCGCCTCCGCGGGCACGCCCGAACTCTTTTGCATGCTGCCCAGCAGGGAGACGATATTGTCCGCCTCGACGGCGAAATCTCCGTCGGCGGCGAATTTCAGCGCGCGCGCGATGTTCCCGCCCGCATATTCGGCGACGCGCCTCGCGCCCTCGCCGTACTGCCTTTCCAAGAAGTCTTCCAGCCTTTGCGTATCCGCGCCCGCATAATAGAGCTTTTTGCAGCGCGAGCGCAGCGTCTCCGCCACGGCGGACGATTTGAGCACGCCGAAGAGAAAGAGCACTCCCTCGGGCGGCTCCTCCACCGTTTTGAGCAGCTTGTTCTGCGCGGGCAGTCCCGTCTTGTCCAGCGAAAAGACGACATATATCTTCAAGCCGCCTTCCACGGAAAACTTCCCGCAGTCCTCGACGATCTCCTCGACGTCTTTGACCGCAAGCGCGCCGTCGAAAAACTTCACGTCGGGATGCACGCCGCCCTCGAGCGCCTTGCAGGCGGAACACTCTCCGCAGCCGCCCTTTTCGCACACGGCGATGCGCGCCATGCGCCGCAATATCCATTCCATGGCGAAAGCGTCGTCGCCGAAGAGAGCGTAAGCATGCGCAAGCGAGCCTTCTTCCTTATCCCGCGAAAAGAGGCTAAGCGGCTTACAGTCATAAAGAAGCTCGAAAAGATCGGTCATATAACGCCCCTTTCTTCGAGCGCCCGCATGACTTTCTCATGCACGCTCAACGCATCTCCATCCGCGGGCACGCAGACCACTCTTTCGGGATATTTTTCCGCTATGCGCTTATATCCCTCGTAAACGCGGCGGTGAAACGCCAAGCCTTCCATCTCTAACCTGTCGCCCTTGTCGGCGCCGCCCTTGCGCGAGAACGCCGCCTCGGGATCGAGATCGAGAAAGATCGTCAGATCGGGAGAAAGTCCGCCGCAGGCGATCCTTCCCAGCTCTTCCACGGTCTCCGCGCCCAAGCCGCGCGCATAGCCCTGATAGGCGAGAGTGGAATCGGTGAAGCGGTCGCAGATGACGGTGACGCCCCTTTCGAGGGCGGGCTTTATCACCTCGTCCACGAGCTGGGCGCGCGAGGCGGAATAAAGCAAAACTTCGCAGACGGGGCTCATGCCCTTGTTGTTTACGTCGAGAATGACCGAGCGTATCTTCTCCGAGATGAGCGTACCGCCCGGCTCGCGCAAAAACATCGCCCCGCTCTTTTCGGCAAGCGCCTTTTTGAGCAGTTCGACCTGCGTCGTCTTTCCGACGCCCTCGCAGCCTTCGATCGTCACGAATTTCCCTTTACGCATAAATCTATTCTAACACAACCACGCGCCCGTATGCAAGCCCAAAGAGGCGCGAGGCGTTTTCCTTTATGAACCGCGCGGCTTTTTTGTCGATGATCTCGCCGCGCATTATGTTCGGCACGCCGGGGGGATAAAGCCCCATGTCCGCGCCCGCTATCTTTCCCTCGCAATCCCCGATCGGGCAAAACGCGGCTTTTTTCCCGCGCGTATCCGCCATTTCGAGGGAAAACCCCCGCTCTTTTTCAAGCGGCTTAGGCGTTATCGTCGCCAGCGCCTCGGCGAGCGCTTTGAGCCGCGCCGCATTATGCCGCGTGACTATGCAGACGAGCTTGTCTCCCACCGCCGCTTCGCAGTATATGCCCTTTTTGTTCAGCTTTTCGAGCGCGTCCGCCGCCGAACCGCCGCAGTTTATCACCAGCCGCGAGAGATCGTCGCTCTCTTCCCTTTGATAGCCGCGCGGCAGTTCGAGCGCGTTCACATATTCCGCTATTTCCGCATAAAACTCCTCGCCGCGCTCCGACCAAAGCGCGCGCGCATAGTCCGCCGACGCCAGCGTGAGATATGACGGCGAGGTGGTATGCACCATGCCGCGCATGAGCAGGCATTCGTAGGCGACGCCGCCGTTCGCGCAGAGCGCCGCTCCGCCGCCGAACACGTCCATGGTCTTATGCATGCTCACAAAGCAGACGTCGGCGATGCGCGTAAGGCTCTTCGGCAGCAGCTTTGAAAAGGGAAAATGCGCCCCGTGCGCGCTGTCGGCGACGCTCAGAACGCCGTATTTCCCGCAAAGGCGGACTTTTTCTTCGCCGCCGAGAGTTTTTCCGAAATAATCGGGAGAGGTGAAAAACAGGCTGCCCGCTCCCCTTTTCAGCCGCTCTTCAAGCCGCTCTTCGGGCACATATTCCGCACTCAAACCCAAAAGCCGCAAGCCGCCGAAAAAGGACTTATGCATCTCTCCCGTATACAATATCTCTCCGCGCGTGCGCGCGAGAGCGAGCGCGGCGTGCATGCAGCCCGTCGAACCCGTGGTGAAGAGATAGGCGCGCTCGCAGCCGTAAGCCTTCGCAAGCAGCTCTTCCGCCTCGGCGATCGCGCCGCAGGGGGAATGAAGATCGTCCAGCCCTTCAAGCTCGGTCAGATCGAACTTCGCGCTCGAAAAAAGCTCTTCCGCCGCCGCGCCGCCGTGACCGGGCATATGAAAGCGCACCCTGTCTTTTTCGCACAAACAAAGCACCGCTTCATAGAGCGGTGCTTTCCCTGCCGAAAATTTTTGCTTTTTCATCAGTCCTTTTTGACGGGCTTCATCGTGGGGAACAAAAGCACGTCCCTGATGCTCGCCTGGTCGGTGAAGAACATGACCATCCTGTCCACGCCTATGCCCAAGCCGCCCGTGGGAGGCAGACCGTACATGAGCGCGTTGACATAATCTTCGTCCATCATCTGCGCCTCGTCGTCCCCCTTCTGGCGCTCTTTCACCTGCGCCAAGAATCTCTCGCGCTGATCGAGGGGGTCGTTGAGCTCGGAGAAGGCGTTGCCCATCTCGCGCGCGGTGATGAAGAACTCGAATCTTTCGGTGAGGCGGGGGTCGGAAGCCTTTTTCTTGGCAAGAGGCGAGACCTCGACGGGATAATCCAGGATGAAGGTGGGCTGAACGAGCTTTTCCTCGACAACTCTGTCGAAGACTTCGTAAAGCAGCCTGCCCCAGGTCGCCTCTTTGGGAAGCTCCACTCCCGCCGCCTTGACCTGCTCTTTGAGCGTTTCGACGTCGCTTGTCGCCTCGAAATCTATGCCCGCATATTCCTTGACCGCCTGCGTCATGGTCAGCCTGCGCCAAGGCGAGGTGAGATCCACCTCGACGCCCTGATAGACTATCTTGCGCGTACCGCAGACGGTGTCGGCGATATAACCGAAGAGATTTTCCGTTATCTCCATCATGGTGTTGTAATCCGCATATGCCTGATAAAGCTCCACGGTGGTGAATTCGGGATTGTGCTTGGGATCCATGCCCTCGTTGCGGAAGAGCCTTCCTATCTCATACACCTTTTCAAAGCCGCCAACGATCAACCTTTTGAGATAAAGCTCGGGCGCTATGCGCATGAACATATCCATATCGAGCGTGTTGTGGTGCGTGATGAAGGGACGCGCGGACGCGCCGCCCGCGATGGTGTTAAGGATGGGCGTCTCCACTTCGATAAAGCCTAAATCGTCCAAAAAGCGGCGTATGCAGCCGATTATCCTGCTGCGCTTGACAAAGACTTCCTTGACCTCGGGATTGGCGATGAGGTCGACGTACCTTTGACGGTAGCGCGTGTCGGTGTCTTTCAAGCCGTGATATTTCTCGGGCAGCGGCATGAGCGACTTGGCAAGCAGGGTAAGCTCGCGGACATGCACGGTTATCTCGCCCGTCTTGGTCGTGAAAACGACGCCCTTCACGCCGATGATGTCGCCGATGTCCGACTTTTTGAACTCCGCATAAGCCTCTTCGCCCAAGTCGTCGCGGCACACATATAATTGAATGGAGCCGGAAAAGTCGCTGAGCTTGGCAAAGCTCGCCTTGCCCATGATGCGTTTTGCCACCATGCGCCCGGCTATCTTCACCTCTTTGCCCTCGAACTTGTCGTAGTTTTCTTTTATTTGACCGCTCTCGCTGTCCTTGTCGAATTTGACGATCGTGAAGGGATCTTTTCCCTCCGCAACGAGCGCCGCCAGCTTTTCGCGGCGGATACGGATCGCTTCGCCCAGCTCCTTCAATTCATCGTTGTCCATTTTTCTTTCCTTTATTTGATTTCGATTATCTTCACTTTGTAAGGCTCCGCCACGTCGGTCACTTCCGCCACGGCTCCCTTCTTCTTGCCGAGAATGGCGCGCGCGAGAGGGGATTCGTTGCTCAGCTTGTGCTCGCTGAAAGACGCCTCGCTCGTTCCCACGATCGTCCACTCCTCTTCCTCGTTATATGCCATGTCCAAAATGGTGACCGTGCAGCCGATGGTGACGGCTTTTCCGCCCTGCACTTCCTCGATCACGACGGCGTTTTCTATCTCCATCTCCGTCTTTTTGATCTCGGCTTCGATCATCGCCTGCTCGTCCTTGGCGGCGTCGTATTCCGCGTTTTCGGAAAGATCGCCGTATTCTCTCGCCTGCTTTATCCTCTCGGAGGCTTCGAGCCTCTTCACCGTTTTGAGTTCGTTGAGTTTTTCTTTGAGTTCGTCAAGACCTTTTTGAGTTATATAAAACTCATTTGCCATAATGTTACCCCTCCTGTCGGTTCATGTAATAGCTGAGCACATAAAGGCTCTCGCTCATCGATATGTTTTCCACGATCACGTCGCCGGGGACGTCCAGCTCTGTGGGCGCGAAATTCCAGATGTTTTTGACGCCGGCGTCGACGACGTCCGCCGCGACCTTAGCCGCCGCCGAACGGGGCGTGGAGATCACGGCTATGTCCACCTTGTTTTCGGCGCAATATTCCTTGAGGCGCGAGATGTTCAAAACCTCTATCTCGCCCAGCTCTATCCCGTCGGTCACGACGTCGAACACCGCTCTCACCTTAAAGCCGTCGCCGAAGCCCTTATAGCCCGCCAAAGCCCTGCCGATATTGCCCGCGCCGATGATTATCATGTTGTGCATTTTGTTGAGCCCCATGATGTTTTCAAGTTCGCTTTTGAGCTTTTTCACGTCGTAGCCGTATCCCTGCTGACCATAGCCGCCGAAACTGCAAAAGTCCTGCCTGACCTGCGAGGCGGTCACGTCCATAAGCTCGGCGATCGCCTTCGAGGAAACTTTCGTCTGCCCTTCGTTGAACAGATGCGTCACGACGCGATAGTATCTGGGGAGCCGCTTTATGATCGCGGGCGATACCGTCTTTTCCACTTTTTATCTCCTTAGCACATAAGTATATAACATTTTATTGCATTGCGAAATTTTTGTCAACTGTTTTTAGCCGCGGAAAAACAAGCCGCCGCAGCGGCAAAAAATTTCCCTCGGTTTTGCCACCCGCATTATGCGCAAACGCCGTCCGCCGTAATTAAATATGCCGCTTAGCGACCTCAAACCTATTTTGCGGAGGGATACGGGTGGTGGATTTTTCCAAGGATAATCACGCCTATTTCTATTTAATTGATGATGGGCATTCTTGTAAATCGGGAGATCCTAACTTTGCAGCTCATACTATCGGAGTTATAGAAGGGATGGACGGGCTTACATATTATCTTTGTTATTATGATGCTAATCGTAGTAATTCAAAGACGTTCTATTATCCGTCAAATTGTTGGATGATAATTCATTAACCTGATATTGACAGTTAAAAACATGTGTGATAAAATAATAAAAAGTCAATGTGTAAAATCTATAATTTTAGGTTGTTATCAAAACTTTGATAGCTATATTGCAAAACTACGATATTGGAGAAAAATATGGATATTCAAATAATTATTCGATGGGCTTTCGGAATTTTCGTTGCAGGGATTTTGTTTATCGGAGGAGTTGTCCTTCTCTTTGCGAAAATCAAAATAAATTATTCAATAGGGTATGTCAGCAAATTGTCTGTAAAAAATGAATTTAACTGGAAATATGCGAATAGAGTTTTTGCATTATTATTACTTATTGTTGGATTAATTATTGCGATCGAGACAATTATTATAAATTTGTTAAAATCGGATATAAAAATTTTCTTGCCCGTTATTATATGCAGTTTATTTTTAGGATTAGTATTATGTGCTTGGTTACCTAATTTTTGTTTGAAAAAATATTTAAACAAAAACAGAAAAGAAGGAGGGGAAAACGGGATTTGATATAAAAGGAGATGAAACCATCAGATAATTGAGTTGTAGCAAGAAACAAGTTTTAATACAAAAAATAGACGGCTATTTTGCCGTCTTATTTTGTGTAAAAGCCATGTTGATCTCGTTTCCGAGTCAAGTAAAAGTCAGACCACTTCGGGATATAAACTACGGTATCGAATATGATGCCGGTAACACCTTTGATACACAAATTAAAGAGCCGCGAGTTCAAACGCGACTCTGCTATGTCGGAGGGATTCGCCTTACAGCGAACGGACAGTAAATCTATATTCGGACAGACAAACTTTCGTCTCCGTTCGCGTGCAGCCCGTGTTATGCGCCCGCGCATATCACGGAGGTGCACGCCCTCGGAGGGATCCGCCTTACAGCGAACGGACAGTAATCTATATTCGGACAGACAAAATCTCGTCTCCGTTCGCGTGCAGCCCGTGTTATGCGCCCGCGCATATCACGGGAGTGCACGCCCTCGGAGGGATTCGCCTTACAGCGAACGGACAGTAAATTTATGTTCAGACAGACAAGATCGCGTCTCCGTTCGCGTGCAGCCCGTGTTATGCTTCCATCATATCACGGTGGTGCACACCCTCGGAGGGATTCGCCTTACAGCGAACGGACAGCAATCTAAGTTCGAAGACAAGATCTCGTTTCCGTTCGCGTGCAGCCCGTGTTATGCTTTTAGCATATCACGGAGGTGCACGCGGTGAATTATACTTTCAAGTGCAACACTTTAACAAAAAAAAGAGTTCATACAAAAACTGCTGTATAATGAAGTTAGCAAAAAAAATAAAAAGACAGGAGTTAATGTATGAACTATACACATCTTAGCATA
>DVNJ01000018.1 GCA_018714485.1 Candidatus Caccalectryoclostridium excrementigallinarum
TATGCTAAGATGTGTATAGTTCATACATTAACTCCTGTCTTTTTATTTTTTTTGCTAACTTCATTATACAGCAGTTTTTGTATGAACTCTTTTTTTTGTTAAAGTGTTGCACTTGAAAGTATAATTCACCGAAATGAAAAATCGCCCGCTCGAGAGAGCGGGCGTTGGTTTTTCCGAGATGATCTTTCTTCCGAGCTTATCTTCTCACGCCGCGTTTGAGCGCCGCGATACCCGTGCGGCAGACTTGCCTGATGTCGTAATGCTCGCCGCGCGCGCCCATGACCGCGCTCAGAAATTCGTCCACTTTCGAGCTTGTGCCGCAAAGCTCCAAGATGACCGAGTTTTCCGAGATGTCGAGGATCTGCGCGCCGTACTTGTCGCAAAGGTTGACCAAGGTGTTGTCGAAAGAGGAGTCGGTCACGACTTTGACGAGCAAAAGTTCGCGGCAGACGCTTTCGTCTTCCACGATGGGATAGCAGTCGATCGTCTCTTGCAGCTTTTTGGTCTGCTTGACTATCTGATCGAGGGCATATTCGTCGCCCTGCGTGACGATGGTTATGCGAGAAATGTCGGGATCGTCCGTCGCCGCCACGGAAAGCGAATCGATGTTAAAGCCGCGCCTGCCGTAGAGAGAGGAGATGCGCGCCAGAACGCTGGAATTGTTTTTTACGACTATCGAAATGATGTGTTTCATATTCCGCCTCGAAATGGTAGTGAATATATTATATCACGAAAGGGCGGGCGGCGCAAGCAAAAATTTTCCGCCGCCCGAGCTTGGCTGGGTCACTCGGCGAACTGCGAGTTGTAAAGCTCGCTGTAAAAGCCTTTCTTTTCCAAAAGCTGCGTATGCGTGCCCTGTTCGATGATGTTGCCGTCTTTCATCACGAGAATGAGGTCGGCGGTGCGTATGGTGGAGAGGCGGTGCGCCACGATGAAAGAGGTGCGCCCCTGCATCATATAGGCAAAAGCCTTTTGTATCTTCATCTCCGTGCGCGTGTCTATGCTCGAAGTCGCCTCGTCGAGAATGAGCATGGGCGGGCGGGTGAGCATCACGCGCGCTATGCAGAGCAGCTGCCGCTGTCCCTGCGAGAGAGAGTCTTCGTCTATCACCGTGTCATAGCCGTTTTTGAACTGCATGATAAAGGTGTGGCAGCTGGCGAGCTTCGAAGCGGCGATCACTTCTTCTTCCGTCGCGTCCGGCTTGCCGTAGGCGATGTTTTCGCGTATCGTGCCGTTGAAGAGCCAGGTGTCTTGAAGGATCATGCCGTAATTTTCGCGCAGACTGCGGCGGGTTATCTCGCGTATGTCGCTGCCATCCACCGCGATACTGCCGTCGTTCACGTCGTAAAAGCGCATCAAGAGATTGATGAACGTGGTCTTGCCGCAGCCCGTGGGACCGACGATGGCGATGCGCTGACCGGGCTTTACGTGCAAGTTAAAGCAGGTGATGAGCGGGCGGTCGGGCGTATAGGAGAAGGAGACGTCGTCGATGTCCACGCTGCCCTTGGCGTGAGCGAGCGCGGGCAGGGCGGAATCGTCTTCCTCAATGGGCTTGTCCATCATGTCGAAGACGCGCCTTGCCGCCGCTATCGCGTTCTGCATCTCGCTCAAAACGCCCGTGATCTCGTTGAAAGGCTTGGTGTATTGATTGGAATACATGAGGAATGTGGAGAGCTTGCCCGCCGTCATATAGGCGCCGCCCACCGCGCCGAGCGAGGGCATGAGCACGGCGATCAGTCCGCCCGCAAGCCCCACCGCCGCATAGACGAGATAGTTCAAAAAGCGGGTGGAAGGGTTGACGAGCGCGGAATATATCTGCGCTTTGAGTCCGCACTTATAAAGGCGGGAGTTTATCTCTTCGAATTGCTGCTGCGCTTTTTCCTCATGCGAGAAGGCGCGCACGACGCCCATGCCGCCGAGGGACTCTTCGCAGTAGCCGCTCAATTCGCCGCGGCTTGCCGCCTGGGCGGTGAAATATTTATGCGAACCGCGGGCGATGAACGCCGCCACGAACAGCGAAAGGGGAGTGAGCACGACCACCACGAGCGCCACGACCCAGTTGAGCAGGAACATGAAGATTATCGTCGTCGCCACGGTGACGATGCCCGAAAAGAGCTGAGTCATGCCTTGGAGCATGCCGTCGGCGATGATCTCTATGTCGCTCGCCACGCGGGCGATGAGGTCGCCGTGGGGATGAGAGTCGATATAGGAAAGGGGCATGCGGCTCAAACGCGCGAATGCCCTCTCGCGCAGCGAGCGCACCGTGTTATAGGTGAGCGAATTGGCGCAAAGGCTCATCAGATATTGGAAAAACGCTCCGCCCGCCACGACGGGTATGAGCAAGATCACATAATGCAAAACGAGCGTGAGATCCACTTCTCCGGGACCTATCATGCAGTCGACCGCCTTACCCACCAAAATTGGAACGGCAAGCTGCAATACGACCGCGAGGACGGCGAAGACGAACGTCATCACGAATCTGCCGCGGCAGCCCTTGGTAAAAGAGAGCAGGCGGGCAAGCGTTTTCAGCGAGCTGTTTTCTTTCTTAGTCATCGTGTCTGCCCTCCTTGTCTTCCTGCGACTGCACTATCTCGCGGTAGACCTCGCAAGTGCGCATGAGTTCGTCGTGCCTGCCCATGCCCACGGCGACGCCGCCGTCGAGCACGATTATCAGGTCGGCATGGCGCACGGAAGTGGCGCGCTGGGAGACGATGAAAGTCGTCGTGTCCGTGAGGTTGTGCCTGATCGCCGTGCGCAGTTTGAGGTCGGTGGCGAAGTCGAGCGCGCTCGCCGAGTCGTCCATGATGACTATCTCGGGACGGCGCACGAGTGCCCTGGCGATGGTCAGCCTCTGCCGCTGTCCGCCCGAGAAGTTTTTGCCGCCCTGGTTCACCTGCGTGTCCAAGCCCTCGGGCAGCTTGGCGACGAATTCCTCCGCCTGCGCCGTTCTCAGCGCCTGCATGATGTCTTCGTCCGTCGCGCCGGGATTGCCCCAGAGCATATTTTCGCGGATCGTGCCCGAAAAGAGCACGGTGCGCTGGGGAACATAGCCGATGCGGTCGCGCAGCTGTTTGAGCTTGTAATCTTTGACGTTGCGCCCGTTGATGAGAACGCTGCCGCGGCGTACGTCGTAAAAGCGCGGCAGGAGATTGACAAGAGTGCTCTTGCCGCTGCCCGTGCCGCCGATCACGCCCACGACCTTCGAGGGATAGATCTTGAAGGAGATGTCTTGCAGGACGTCGTTGCCGCCGTAGCCGAAAAAGACGTGTTTGAACTCGACGCGCGGCGCGCCGTCTTCGCCCCATTCCACGCCTTCGCCGTCCGTGACGGAAGGAGAGGTGTTCAAAACTTCTTTGACGCGCGCGCCCGAGGCGGAAGCCTTGGTGAAGATGACCACGAGGTTCGCCGTGACCACGAGGGCGAGCGAGATCTGCGTGAGATAGTTGACAAAAGCCGTGACTTCGCCCTGCGTCATGTCGCCCGTGTTCACCATGTCGCCGCCGAAATAGACGACCGCGGTGATGGCGAGGTTGATGATGAGCAGGGAAACGGGATTGAGAAGAGCGGAGATCGCGCCCACGACCGAGGCGGCTTTGGCGAGCTCTTTGGCTTCGCCGTTAAAGCGTTCTCTCTCTTCCTCTTCCTTGGCGAAGGCGCGCACCACGCGCACGCCGGTGAGGTTTTCACGGGTGACCTTGGAGAGATCGTCCACCTTTTTCTGCACTTTCTTATAGCGCGGCACCGTGCTTCTCATGATGAAGAAGAGTGCGAGAGCTATCACGGGCGTCGCCGCGATGAAGACGAGCGAAAGGCGGGGATTGAGGATGATAGCCATGACGACCGAGCCGATGATGATGAAAGGCGCGCGCACGACCAGCCTGATGAGCATCGCCACCGCGACCTGAAGCTGATTGATGTCGCCCGAAAGGCGGGTGAGCAGAGAGGGGGTGCCGAAGTCGTCGAATTGCTCGCTCGAGAGGGAATTGATGTGCTTGAAGAGCGCGTTCCTCACGTCCGTGCCGTAGCCCTGCGAACAGCGCGAGGCAAAGATCTGGCAGACGAGGGAAAAGCAAAGTCCGCTCGTGCAGGCGAGCACGATAAGCCCGGAATATTTAAGGACGAATTTCCAATCCGCAAGGGCGATACCCTTGTCGATTATCTCCGCCATTATCAGCGGAATGAGCAGTTCAAGGACCGCTTCCACGAGCTTACAGAAAGGACCGACGATGAGTTCTTTTTTGTAAGGGGCGAAAAACGAAGTCATTTTGATCTCGCCCGCAACTTTCTTTCCAGCCATTGTTCTCCGAAATGCTTGTAATGAAATTTAACTATGTAGTATTATATAGTATACGAAAGCATTTAACAAGCGATTTGGCGCACAAAAGCGCAAAGGAGCGCGAGATATGAAAGACGGATTTATCAAAATAAGCGCGGTAACGCCCGAGGTGATCGTGGCGGATCCCGCCGCGAATGCGGAAAGGACGGCAAAAGCGGCGGAAGACGCGGCGGCGGAGGGCGCGGCGCTCGTCGTCTTTCCCGAGCTGGGGATCACGGGCTATACGGCGGGAGACCTTTTTTTGCAGGAAGAGCTGCTCGAGGCGAGCGACAAGGCTGTGCTCGCGCTCGCCGAACTTACGGGCGGGCTGAACGCGGCGATCGTCGTCGGCGCGCCGCTCAGGTGCGGAGGCAAGCTCTATAACTGCGCCTTTGTCTTGAACGGCGGAAGAGTGATAGCCGCCTATCCCAAGAGCAATATCCCCGCTTACGGAGAATTTTACGAGACGCGCTATTTCACTCCCTTCGACGGCGTGACGCGCGAAGCGACGCTTAGCAACGGTAAGACGGTCGCGCGGTTCCCCATGGGATACGTCGTCTGCCGCTGCGCTCGGGTGCGCGAGTTTTCCCTCGCCTGCGAGATATGCGAAGATCTCTGGGCGCCGTCCTCTCCCGCGCAAAAGCTCGCCGCGGGCGGAGCGAACATCATCTTGAATCTTTCGGCGAGCGACGAGGTGATCGGCAAGAGCGATTATTGCCGCGCACTCATTAAGGCGCAGTCGGGAAAGCTCGAATGCGTCTATGTCTATTGCGGCGCGGGCAGCGGCGAATCCACCACGGACGCGGTCTACGGCGGGCGTAAGGTCATCGCCGAGAGCGGCAGGATACTCAAAGAAGGCAGCGCGCTTTTCGACAGAGCGGAAAAGATAACCACGGAAGTCGACGTGAAAAAGGTCGCATGGGAGAGAATGAGGAAAAATACTTTTGCCGCCTCTTCTCTCGAGGAAGTCTTGTTCGACGTAAAGCCCGAGGTGACGCGCCTTGACAACAGATATATTCCCGACACGCCTTTCGTGCCCGAGGACGAAGATGAGTGCGGCGCAAGATGCGCGGGCATTCTCGCTATGCAGACGGAGGGGCTTGTCACGCGCATCAGGCGGTCGGACTGCAAGAGCCTTGTCGTGGGTATTTCGGGCGGTTTGGACAGCGCGTTGGCGCTCATCGTGGCTTGCCTTGCCGCGGACGAGGTATGGCACGGCAGAGAAAACGTCCTCGCCGTGACCATGCCGTGCTTCGGGACGACAAAGAGGACGAAGAGTAATGCCGTGAAGCTCACGAACGCATTGGGAGCCGCCCTAAGAGAGGTAAATATCAAAAAAGCGGTGAGCGGGCACTTCAAGGACATCGCCCACGGCGAGCAAGACCATGACACGGCTTACGAAAACGCGCAAGCGAGAGAGCGCACTCAGGTGCTCATGGATATAGCCAACATGAACGGCGGGCTCGTGGTGGGGACGGGCGACCTCTCCGAGCTGGCGCTGGGCTGGGCGACTTATAACGGCGACCATATGTCCATGTACGGAGTGAACGCGGGCGTGCCCAAGACGCTGGTGAGGTATCTCGTGCGCCACTTCGCGCTCACCTGCGGCAATAAGAAGGTGAAAGACGCGCTCATCTCCATCTGCGAAACGCCCATCTCGCCCGAACTGCTCCCGCCTAAGGAGGGGGAGATCGCGCAAAAGACCGAGGACATCGTCGGACCTTACGAGCTGCACGATTTCGTGCTCTATCACGTCGTGCGCTGCGGCTTTTCACCCGCGAAGATCTATCGTCTCGCGCTCAATGCCTTTACCGAACGCACTCTCGACGACGGCAGTAAAAAATATCCCGCGCTCGACAAAAACGCCGTCTATAAGTGGATGGACAACTTCTACCGCCGCTTTTTCGCGCAGCAGTTCAAGCGTTCCTGCCTGCCCGACGGACCTAAGATAGGAAGTGTCACCCTCTCGCCGAGGGCGGATTGGCGCATGCCCAGCGACGCGACGGCGCGAGCTTGGCGCGAGGAGCTGAAAAGGGCTTTCGAAGAGAGCGGGGAATAATATTTCCGACATGAAAGGGGCGCCGCAAAGGCGCCCTTTTTGTTGCCGTTTTTCCGCCGCGCGGAAGCTGCGCGAAAAATTTTATTGTCAAAATATTGGCGATTTGTTGCGTTTTTTCCCAAAAAGTGTTAAAATAATGACATATGAAAAAACTGCTTTTTGATTTGAGCGAATTTGTGGACGTGCTCACGCCGCAGGCGGAAGCGATGAAACTTGCGGAGAGATTCGCAAGGCGCAGAAAAGAGAAAAAGCTTTCGCAAAAAAGAGCGGCGCAGACGGCGGGCGTGAGCTATTCTTCTCTCCGCCGCTTTGAGCGCAGCGGCGAAATATCGCTTTGCTCTCTGCTCAAGCTTGCCTACGCCATCGGCTATCTCGAAGACTTCGAAAAAGTTTTCGCCGCCACGGCGATCACCGATCTGAGGGACTTATGAACGTGGAAGAGATAAAAAAGCTGCAAGTGACTTATAACGGCAAAACCGTGGGCGTTTTGGCGGCATTGAGTGAAGGCATTGCCTTTCAATACGACGGGGAATGGATAAAAGACGGTTTTTCCGTCTCGCCGCTTTCTTTGCCGCTCGCCGAGAAAATGTATATTTGCCGAAAGAGCACTTTTGACGGTCTTTACGGCGTTTTTGCCGATTCCCTGCCGGACGGTTGGGGCGCCTTACTTACGGCGCGTTTGTTAGCAAAGAACGGCGTTAACTATGAGCATTTATCGCCGCTCACAAAACTTGCGCTCGTCGGCGCGGACGGCAGAGGGGCGTTGGAATATTTTCCCGACATTTCCGAACACGAAGAGTTTGACGCCGATCTCGACGAGCTTGCGCGTATATCCGCCGACATTGCGGACGGGGAACAGAGCGGCGATCTGGATAAGATCTTTGCCGCAGGAGGCAGCAGCGGCGGCACGCGTCCCAAAGCGCATATTTTTGCGGACGGCAGGGAATGGATAATAAAATTTCCGTGTCGTATAGATCCTCCCGATGTGGGTATGGCGGAATATAATGCCAATATGTGTGCGAAAAAATGCGGTTTGAATGTGAACGGATTTGCGCTTTTTCCTTCCTCGCGGTGTTCGGGTTATTTCGGGGCGGAACGTTTTGACAGGCGCGGTCCAAGACGCGTGCACATGGTAAGCCTTTCTTCGCTTTTGGAGACGTCGCATACCGTGCCCAACTTGGATTATATGCATCTTTATCGGACGGCGGTTGCGTTGGGGTGTCCGAAAGAAGATATGTTCGAGATATATGCAAGAGCATGCTTCAATGTTTTTTACGAAAATAAGGACGATCACGGGGGCAATTTTGCGTTTATATACGATGAAAAGTACGGCAGGTATACGCTTGCTCCGGCATACGACTTGACGCGCACGCCCGACATGGCGGAGCATGAAATGACCTTGCTCGGCAACGGCAGACCGGGAGAAGAAGATCTGCGGGCGTTGGCGTGCGAGATGGGGCTTCCGAGAGCGCGCTGCGACGTGATCAGAAGCAAGATCAAAGCCGTTTGCGCTTCTTACGGTGCTTGATCCGTAGACTTCGCCTTGGGGGTGAGTGTGTGCCCGAAAGACAAGGCGGCGCGAAGGCATATAGAAATTTTGCATTATTTTATGGACAAAATCGACTGCAATTTTATGGACATACCGTACTTCTTGCATTCTGCTTAAAGGCGTTAAAAAGTGCTATTTCCTTAAAAACATCGCGTATATGTCGGTGAATTTATTTTACCCGCATTTTACTTATGGACGTTTATGGTAAAACAGGAGTGCTTGCAGAGGCAAAAAAACTCAAAAAAGCCGTGTTTGACATACTTTCACGCGTATTTTATAATAAAAGCACCGATAAAAACGGAGGAAAAGGAAAATTATGAAAGTTATTTCCGTTTTCAAAAACAAGAAAATAGCGCTTGCCGCCGTGGCGGCGGTCGCGGCTCTTATCATTGCGGCGTCGCTGGTGCTGGCTTCATGCGGAACTGCGGGCGATCCGCCCACGGTCGACGAGACTTATATGAGCGGACATGACACCGCGCCCGACTTCGAGGCGTATTATTCCGCGCAAGTTGCCGAAGTGCTCGCTTCCGACACGCTCGACGACGCGACCAAGGCGGCGTATCTTTGGGTGCTTGCGGGATATAACCACGGACGGGCGGAGCGTTTCGTCTATTTCCAAAATAAACTCGGCGAGACGGATTTGGGCAGCAAAGGCAAGGGCAAATTGGACTATCAGCAGTATCACAAGGAGCTGAGAGCGAACGACGCCGAAAATTTCGGAGGGGGGAAGTATCACTACACGATCAAGCATGTTTATGATTCTAATCTTCCCGAGATATACGCCATGTCGCTCGAAGACGCGCAGATAAGGTTTGTCGCCAACGTCGAAGGACTGAACGGGCTTTATCGTTTCAAGCTGAACGGCGACGGCGACGAAGTGACGAAGTTCACGGGCAAGTATCTGTTCGGAGAGGAGATACTTTCCACGCAATGGCAGACGGGCAGAGATTGGGGCAAAGAAGAAAAGGTCTACGGCGCTTACAGGATAGTTGAGAACAACAAGTCGCTCGGCGAAGTCATGGCGGCGCTTGAAAACGATATTCAGACCTGCGAGATGGGTGACAGGCAGGTGATGGGCAATATCAACACTTTGGGCGAAGGCGTCGTGGAGAGCGCGACGATCACGCCTTCGAGCGACGGCAGCTATTATACCATCGTGATGACCTTGGATCTCGACGCGCTCAATGCCGATCCCCGCAGTATCGAATTTTTGGAGGACGACAACAGCGCGAGCAATATGAAATGGAACAAATGCAACGTCACCTTCGAAATGTGGAAGACGGGCTTGTTCAAGAGTTATTCGATAGAGGAAAATTGGAGCGGACATATCGTCATCTATGACGGCGCGGCGGAAGTGAGCAACAAGGTGTTCTATTCCTACACGGAAGAGGACTGCTCCATGGACAAGGAGATCGCGTTCCTCAAAGAGTTCGACGCGGCTTTGTGAGTCGGGCGCAAAAAGCGCACTAAATAAAAGTAATTTACCTATTTGCCGCAAAGGCGGCGCAAAGGAGATAATCAAGGCAATGAAGCGTGAAGAGATTTTGACGCAGATAAAGGCTTGCGGCGTCATCGCCGTGATCAGGGGCGCGAGCGCGGAAGAGGGGATAAAGTCCTCCTGCGCCTGCGTCAAGGGCGGGATACGCGTGATCGAAGTCACCTACACCATGCTCGGCGCGGGCGAAGTGATCGCCGCGCTGAGAAAGAAGTTCGGCGACGAGATATTGGTGGGGGCGGGGACAGTCCTCGATCCCGAGACGGCGAGGAGCGCCATGCTCTCGGGCGCGCAGTTCATCGTTGCGCCTTCGCTCGACGAGGAGACGATCAGGCTTTGCAACCGCTATTGCGTGCTCTGTATTCCCGGCATAGGTTCGGCGACTGAACTCAAAAAGGCGCTCGAACTCGGCGCGGGGCTGGTCAAGCTCTTCCCCGGCGACGTCTTTAAGCCCACCGGCTTGAAGGCGCTCAAAGGTCCCTTCCCGCAGGCGGACATCATGCCCACGGGCGGCGTGAGCGCGGACAACGCGGAAGAATGGTTCAAGGCGGGCGCGGTCGCTCTCGGCGCAGGTTCCTTCCTCACCGCGGGCGCCAAGAGCGGCGACTTCGAGCAGGTGGAACGCACTTGCAGGGCTTTTGTCGAAAAGGTCGCTAAGATAAGGGGAGGCGCGAGATGAAGATAGTCACCTTCGGGGAGATAATGCTCAGGCTTCAGCCTTACGGCTACAAGAGGATAATGCAGGCGGAGGCTTTCGAGGCGGTCTTCGGCGGCGGCGAAGCGAACGTTTCCGTGTCGCTGGCGCAGATGGGCGCGGACACGGCGTTCATCACCCGTCTGCCCGAGAACGTCATCGCCGACAAATGCCTGAAAGAACTGCGCGGCTGGGGCGTGGACACGAGCCGCATCTTGCGCGGCGGCAGCCGCATGGGCATTTATTTTTGCGAAAAGGGCGAGGGCGTGCGCGCGAGCAATGTCATCTATGACAGAGCGCATTCGGCGATAAGCGAGATAACGCCCGATATGCTCGACGTCGACAAGGCGCTCGAGGGCGCGGGCTGGCTGCATTTCACGGGCATAACTCCCGCTTTGAGCGAGAGCGCGGCTTTGACGACGCTCAAGCTCGTTTCCGCCGCCAAGGAAAAGGGGATGAGAGTTTCCTGCGATCTCAATTACCGCGCCAAGCTTTGGAGCAGAGAGCGCGCGAGAGAGGTGATGAGCGAGCTTTTGCGCTATGTGGACGTGCTCATCTCCAACGAAGAGGACTGCAAGGACGTCTTGGGTCTCAGCGCCGAAGGCAGCGACATCACGGGCGGGCATCTGAGCGCGCAGGCTTATGCCGACCTCGGCGCCAAGGTGAGGAAAATGTTCCCCTCGATCGAATATGTGGCGTTCACCCTGCGCGAGAGCCTTTCCGCGAGCGTGAACAACTGGTCCGCGCTGCTTTGCGGCGACAACTTGACTGCGGTCTCGAAAAAATACCGCCTGGAGATAGTGGACAGAGTGGGCGGCGGCGACAGTTTCGGCGCGGGGCTCATCTTTGCACTCTCTTCGGGAAAGAGGGGAGAAGAGGCGATAAACTTCGCCGTTGCGGCGTCTGCGCTCAAACATACCGTGGAGGGCGACTTCAACGTGGCGAGCTTGAAAGAGATAGAAAAACTCATGGGAGGCGACGCAAGTGGCAGAGTGCAACGGTAACATCAAAGAGATACTCACTTCCGACATGGCGCGCAGGATATATGCGCAGGTGAAAGATCTGCCCATAGTGGATTATCATTGTCATCTTTCTCCCCGCGAGATCTACGAGGACAAGCCCTTTGAGAACATCGGTCAAATGTGGCTGGCGGGCGACCACTATAAGTGGCGGCTCATGCGCGCCTGCGGCATAGACGAGGAATACATAACGGGCGAAAAGAGCTGGAAGGAAAAATATTTGGCGTTTTGCGACGCCGTCTCCCGCTCGCCCGGCAATCCCATCTGGGATTGGACGGCGATGGAGCTGGAGAAGTTTTTCGGCGTGAAAAAGCCTTTTCTTCCCGAAAACGCGGAGGAGATCTGGCGCGCCTGCAACGACAGGATAGTAAAGGAAAAGCTTTCCCCCCGCAAAGCCATCGCCATGTGCAACGTGGAATATATCGCCACCACGGACGATCCCTGCGACGATCTCAAATATCACAAGCTGCTCAAAGAAGAGGGCTATCCCGTCAGGGTCGCGCCTTCTTTCCGCACGGACAACATCGTGAACGTGGGTGCGCCGACTTATCTTGAATATGTCAAAAAGCTGAGCGCGGCGTCGGGAGTGGAGATAAAAGATTATTACGATCTGCAAGAAGCCATAAGGGCGCGCCTCGATCATTTCTGCGCCATGGGCTGCAAGTTCAGCGACGTGGGCGTGGAGGGATTCCCGTCCTTTACCTGGTATGAAGAGATGTTCGAGGACGGTCCTGCTCCCGAGCCTACGCCGCAAGAGCGGGCGGCTGCCGCCTTTGACAAGATAATGAAAGGCGAGGAGCTTTACGATTCGGAAGAGGACGCGCTCAAAGACGATCTTTATTGCTTTTTGTCCGTGGAATATGCCGAGAGGGACATGGTCATGCAGCTTCATCTCTGCGTCACGCGCGACTGCAACAACGAAATGTACGGCGTGTGCGGCAAGGACTCGGGCTTTGACTGCGTGGGCGAGAACATAGAGATAAAAAGGCTCAACAGATTTTTGGATCAGACGCACTTTGACGGAAAACCGTTCACAATAATCTATTCGCTCAACCCCACCATCTATTATCCGCTGATAACTCTCTGCGGCGCCTTCCCCGGAGTTGTCCCGGGAATAAGCTGGTGGTTCAACGACCATAGGCGCGGCATAACCGAGCTTTTGGCGGCGGCGGCGGAACTTTCGAGCATAGACTCGCTCGTGGGCATGCTCACGGACAGCAGGTCTTTCCTCTCTTATCCGCGCCACGACTATTTCAGAAAGATACTTTGCGAATTTTTGGCAAACGTGACCCCCGAGGTCGCGGAAAAATATGCGGTAAAGGTGGCGAAAGACTTATGCTGCCATAACGCGCGCAGGCTGGTGGAGGAGAGCAAATGAATATGCGTATGACTTTCAGGTGGTACGGCGACGACGATCCCGTAACGCTTGACAAAATCGAACAAATACCCTGCATGGACGGCATAGTTTCCGCCGTCTACGACACGCCCGTGGGGCAGGTCTGGAGCGAGAGCAGCATTGACGCGATCGCCCGCAAAGCCGCCGCCCACCACCTCAAATTCGAGGTCGTGGAGAGCGTGCCCGTGCATGAGGATATCAAGCTGGGCGCAAAGGACGCGAGCAAGCTCATCGACGTCTATAAGGAGAATATCGTGCGCTTGGGCAAGGCGGGCGTTAAATGCGTGTGCTATAATTTTATGCCAGTTTTCGATTGGCTCAGGAGCGAATTGAAAAAGCCGCTTGCAGACGGCTCGAACGCCCTTGCTTACGATCATAAGACGGTCTTGAAGATGAATCCGCTCACTTCCGAGCTTTCTCTTCCCGGCTGGGACAGCAGTTACACCAAAGAGGGCATGAAAGAGCTTTTGCATAAATACGAGAGCGTGGACGAAGAGGCGCTTTGGAAAAACCTCACCGTGTTTTTGCGCGAGGTGGTGCCTGTGGCGGAAGCCGCCGACGTCAAGCTCGCCATCCATCCCGACGATCCGCCCTGGAGCATGTTCGGTCTGCCCAGGATAGTGACGAATAAGGAAAATCTCAAAAGGCTGCTCGACATCGTGGACAGCCCCTATAACGGACTTACGCTGTGCACGGGTTCGCTCGGCTCGGATCCGCACAACTCGCCCGCGGAAATGCTCAAAGCGTTCGCGGGGCGCACGCCGTTCGTGCATTTGCGGAACATCAGGATAACGGGCGAGAGGTGCTTTGAAGAGAGCGGACATATCAGCGCCAAAGGCTCGCTCGACATGTATGAGATAGTCAAGACGCTTTACGACACGAACTTTGACGGTTGGGTGCGTCCCGACCACGGCAGAATGATCTGGGGCGAAACGGGCAGAGCGGGCTACGGACTTTACGACCGCGCGCTGGGAGCAATGTATCTTTACGGGCTGGCGGAAGCGGTCTCGGGAGGCTTCAAAAAGGAGGACAAGTGATATGCAGTGGCAGGGAAAAGTCGCGGTGATCACGGGCGCGGGCGGAGTCCTGTGCAGCGAGATCGCCAAGGAATACGCAAAGGCGGGCGCAAGCGTCGCGCTTTTGGACATCAATCTTCAGGCGGCGCAAAAGGCGGCGGAAGAGATAAACGCCGCGGGCGGCAGGGCGAAGGCTTACAAGGCGGACTGCCTGAGCAAAAGCTCGCTCGAAGAGGCGCATAAGGCTATCTTGTCCGACATGGGCAAGTGCGATCTGCTCATCAACGGCGCGGGCGGCAATTCGCCCAAGGGCACGGCGACTAAGGACGTGCATGCCGAGATGGGCGAGGGGGACGTCTCCTTCTTCGACTTGGCGGCGGAGGGCGTGGACTTCGTGTTCCGTCTCAACTTCCTCTCCGCGTTTTTGACCACGCAGGTCTTTGCCGGCGACATGATCGGCAGAGCGGGCAACATCGTCAACATCAGCAGCATGAACGCCTATCGTCCCTTGACGCGCATTCCCGCTTACAGCGGCGCCAAGGCGTCCATCTCCAACTTTACGCAGTGGCTGGCGGTCTATTTCGCCAAGTCGGGCATACGAGTGAACGCGATCGCGCCCGGATTTTTCGTCACCAATCAGAACAGGGGGCTTTTGTTCGACAAGAACGGCGAGCCCACCGCGCGCACGAGGAAGATACTCGCGGGGACGCCCATGGGCAGATTCGGCGAGGCGAGCGAGATCATGGGCGCGCTCGAATGGCTCACGGACAACGACAAGGCGAGCTTTATCACGGGCATAGTGATACCCATCGACGGCGGCTTCTCGGCTTATTCGGGAGTTTGACCGAAGAAGGAGAAAATTATGATAAAAGTAGCGGTTTTGGGACTCGGATCCCGCGGAAAAAATTACGGCTCGCATCTATCTAAGGTCGAGGGCGTGAAGATAGTTTCCGTCTGCGACAAATATCAAGCCAAGATAGACAAGGTGAAGGGCGCGTGGGGCGTGCCCGACGGCGCCTGCTTCACGGACGACAAGGCGTTTTTCGCGCAGGGGAAAGTGGCGGATCTGATGGTCATCGCCACTCAGGACAGAGATCATTACGGTCACGCCATGCAGGCGCTCGAGCTGGGATATAACTTGCTGCTCGAAAAGCCGGTCAGCCCCAACATAGAAGAGTGCCTCGCCATCGAGAAAAAGGCGAGGGAAAAGGGCGCGAAGGTGCTCGTGTGCCATGTTCTGCGCTACGCCTCTTATTACAGGCGTATCAAGGAGATAGTCGATTCGGGCGCGCTGGGCAAGATAATGCTCATCAAGCACGACGAGGACATCGCCTATTGGCATTTCGCGCACAGCTATGTGCGCGGCAACTGGCGCAGAGAGGACGAGACCTCGCCCATGCTGCTGGCGAAGTGCTGCCACGACCTCGACCTGCTCTATTGGTTTACGGGCAGTAAATATAAGAGCGTGTCCTGCCTCGGCGGACTTTACCATTTCAGGAAAGAGAACGCGCCCGAGGGCTGCGCGGACAACTGCTTCGACTGCAAATACAACAAGACCTGCATTTATGATTGCAGCTATCAGTATGTGGGCAGGAACAAGGGACCTTTCAAGGGGATACATAAATTCCCCTGGGGCACTTACGCTTTCAGCATTTCCCGCAAAAAGAAGGATATCCTCGAGGCGCTGAAAAACGATCCGCGCGGGAAAATGTGGGCGCGCTGCGTCTATAAGTGCGACAACGACGTCGCCGATCTGCAAACCTTGCAGATGGAGACGGAGGACGGCACGCAGATAGTCATGACCGTGAACGCCTTCAACGAGCACGACCACAGGCACACCGAGATACGCGGGACAAAGGGCGAACTTTACGCCGACGATACGGGCAGCGTGATCAAGCTCAAGCTGTTCGACAAGTGCACCAAGAGGATAGTGGTCAATATCATCCCCGTCATCAAGGGTCACTACGGCGGCGACGAGGGAGTCATCAAAGCCGCGATCGGGCTTTTGAAAGGCGTGGGAGAAAACGAGCAGCAGTACACTTGGATCAGGGACACCGTGGAGAGCCACCGCCTGGTCACCGCCGCGGAGATCTCGCGCAAGCAGGGCGGCAGAAGAGTGGAAATGTCCGAGATCCCGGACATCGAGGAATAAGGGAGAGATATATGTTCATCACGGCACACGGCGGAGCGCATAAGACGGGCAGAAATTCGCGCCTTTATTTCGAGCGGATACCCGAATATAAGTGCGACATTTTGGAAGTGGATATAAGGCAAAAGGGCGGCTTGCTCTATTTGAGCCATATGCCCACGCTTTGCCCGAAAAAATGCCTCACGCTCGAATATGCCTTCGAAAAGGTGAAAGAGCACGGCGTTTATATCAACTGCGACATGAAGCAGCGCGGACTGCTCGAAGACGTGCTTGCGCTCGCGCGCAAAATGGGAGTGGAGGACAAGATACTCTTCACGGGCAATGTCATCGACGAGGACGAGGTGAAAAAGCTCTCGGGAGGGAGAGTGTTCTTCAATAAGCTCAAGGGGCTCGCCTTCAAGGAGGGCAACGCCGCCGCGATAAAAAAGAGAATGCTCGACGAACGCTTTGCCGGCATCAACGCCAACAAGATGTTCGTGAGCGACGCGTTTTTGCGCGAGTGCAGGGAAGAAGGGGTAGACGTGTCTCTCTTTACGCTGAATACGGAAGAGGACGCCAAGCGCTATGCGGGCATGAAGCTTTATAACCTCACCTGCAACAATCCCGCCTGCGTCAGGGCGGTCTATGAGGGGCTGAGATGAAGAGTTTTGCCGTGATAGGAGTGGGAAGAATGGGCGCGCGCCATGCCGTCAATCTCGCAAGGGGCAGGGTGAGCGGCGCAAGGCTTGCCTGCGTTTGCGACATAAGCGATAAAGCGAGGGAAAAGATAGCAAAAAAGATCCCGAACGTCAAGGCTTATCCCGACTATAAAAGCATGGCAGGGGCGGAAAAATTGGATGCAGTCGTCATCGCCACGCCGCATTATTCTCACGTCGAGATAGCGAAGTTCTTTCTCGGAAAGGGAGTCGCCGTGCTCACGGAAAAGCCCGTTTCGGTGAGCGTGGAATACGCACAAGAGCTCAACGAGGCGGCGAAGAGAAGCGGCGCGCTCTTCGGGATCATGTATAATCAGCGCACCAATCCCGTCTATGCCCGCGTGAGAGAGATCGTGCAAAGCGGAGGCATAGGAAAGCTGCGCCGCGCCAATATCACCGTGACCGATTGGTACCGCTCGCAGTTTTATTACGACATGGGCGGCTGGCGCGCGAGCTGGAGCGGCGAAGGGGGCGGCACGCTCATCAATCAATGCGTGCATCAGCTCGACGTCATGCAGTGGATCTTGGGAATGCCCGAAAAGGTGTTCGCCCGCTGCCGCACGGTGAACAGGAAGATAGACACGGAAAACGACGTGAGCGCGAACTTGTTCTTTGAGGACTTCACCGCGGTCTTTACGGCTTCCGCACACGAGGTCCCCGGCGTGAACATGATGGAGATCGCGGGCGACAAGGGACTTATCCGCGCGGGAAAGTTCAAGGCGGACATATATATCCTCGAAAAGGACGAAGCGCAGATAAATTCGCTCTCGCGCCGCGACTACGGCAACAAAGAGGATAAAAAATATAAAAAACATACCGTGCGTTACGGGCTTTTCAGGCTCATACGCGACGGACTGCTTGGTCAGCAGCGCAACATTCTCGAAGACTTTTCAAGGCGCCTTTCGGAGGGCGGGAAGCTCCTCGCGCCCGGGGAAGAGGGGATAAACGCGCTCATGCTGATAAACGCCGTCTATATGTCGAATTGGACGGGAAAAATCGTTGATTTGCCGCTCGACGGCAAGCAATATACGGCGATGCTCAAAGAGCACGCCGACGCCGAAAAGGAAAAAGGGAGGTAGGATAATGGTCAGGATATCGGGATTTTACGACGAAGTTTCGTCCGATCTGGAAACGCAATGCAAGCTGGTGAAGGAGCTTGGCGAGACATATATGTGTCCGCGCATCGTGAACGGCAAGAACATCGCAAATTATACGGCGGAAGAGTTCGAGAAAGAGGTCAAGCCCACTCTCGATAAATACGGAGTGAAGTTCTCCTCCATCGGTTCGCCCATCGGTAAGATACGCTGGGATGACGACGACGCCTATGAAGGACAGCTCAAAAAGCTCGAAGAGCTGGTCAAGATCTGCAAGATCATGGACTGCAAATATATACGCATGTTCTCTTTCAGGGTGAAAAAGGACGAATACGAAAAGGCTTATCCCACGGTCGTGGAAAAGATAAAGGGCTTTTTGGAAAAGGTCAGGGGCACGGACATCGTCCTTTTGCACGAGAACGAAAAGCGCATTTACGGCGACGAGCCCAACCGCTGCGTGAAACTTTACAAGGAGATCTCAGATCCGCAGTTCAAGCTCTGCTACGACGCTTCCAACTATATCCAATGCGGCTACGACGCCTGGGAGTGCTATAATATCGTCAAGGAATACTGCGTCTATTACCACATCAAGGACTGCTCGAAATACCGCGTCGAAGTCCCCGTGGGCATGGGCGAGGGCAACTATAAAAAGCTGCTCAAAGATCTGGTCGCGGACAGGGGATACGACGGCTTCATGACCTTGGAGCCGCATACGGGCAAATATGCCGACCACAAGGTACTTTTCCAATGCCTTTGCTGGATAACCTGGGCGATACCCTATATCTCCAAGTGGCATAAGGTGTTCCGCATGATAGACAAGAACAAGGGCATGAAGAGGTTCGAAACGGTGGACAGAAAGACCATGTTCCTCTGGCAGTATAACGGCTTGAAAAAACTTCTCGAAGAAGCGGGGGTGGAGATAAATGGATAAGGTAAGATACGGAATAGTAGGCATAGGCAAGCAGGGCGGCGGTTACGCCGCGGCTCTTGCCAAGGGCAAGGACAAGAACGCCGTGCTCGCGGCGGTCTGCGACATCGACAAGGTGAAGCTGGTCAACGCGGCGCGCGATTGGGGCGTCAAGACATACGAAAATTACGAGGAGATGATCAAGAGCGGCGAGATAGACGCCGTCATCATCGACACTCCCCACTATATGCACCCCGTCATCGGTATCGCCGCGCTCGAAGCGGGTCTGCATGTGCTCTCGGATAAGCCCATCGGTGTTTACACCAAGGCGGTGAGAGAGCTGAACGAATGCGCCGCGCGCCATCCCAAGCAGGTCTTCGGCGTGCTCTACAACCAGCGCACCAACAGCGCTTACCGCAAGGCGAAAGAGATAGTCGAGAGCGGCAGGCTGGGCGAGCTCAAACGCATCGTCTGGATAATCACGAATTGGTATCGTTCGCAGGCTTATTACGACCAGGGCGGCTGGCGCGGCACCTGGGGCGGCGAAGGCGGCGGCGTGCTCATCAATCAGGATCCCCATCAGCTCGACCTGTTCACCTGGATAGCGGGCAAGCCCGTCACGAGGGTTTGGAGCACCGCCGAGACGGTGGGCAGAAAGATAAACGTGGAAAACGACGTGACTGCCTGCTGTGAATTCGAGGGCGGAGCGTCGGGCGTGTTCATCACCTCCACGCACGAATTCCCCGGCACCAACCGCCTGGAGATCTCGGGAGATAAGGGCAAGATGGTGATAAGCGGCGGCGGACTGAAAAAGCTGGAGTTTTTCGAAAACGAGATGTCCGAGCCGGAGTTCTCCGCCAAGTGCGCCAAGGAGCGCGAGGCGGGCATAAAGCGCGATTGGACGACCTTTAAGATGAAGACGAAGAAGACCGTCTATCGTCAGCCGCTCTCCGAAGTCATCACCAACGCGGGCGTGGGACAGCAGATGAAGATAATCAGGAACTTCACGCTCAGAGTGCTGGGTAAGTGCGACAAGCTGATCGCGCCCGGCTGCGAGGGCATCAACGGACTCATGTTCTCCAACGCCATACATCTCTCCGGTTGGACGGGCGAAGTGGTGAAGATGCCCATCGACGAGGACAGATATTACGAAGAGCTTCAAAAGCGCATAGACGAGGAAAAAGTCTCGGGCGTGAAGAAATAAAGAGGGGTAATTATGAAAAACGTATACGAAAACGACGGTATCACCGCGTCGGGAAAGCTTTGGGAAGACGCGCTCTATGACGCGGGCAACAACGCCATAACCGCGCAGTTCGACGGCAAAGGCTCGATCTCGCGTTACGCCGTCATGAATAAGTACGAGGTGTTCACCAAGTTTTATACCTTGCTCACTTTGGACGGCGTGCCCATAGATTATATCCGTGACAAAAAGGTCGAGATGGTAGGCAAGCGCCAGATCACGACCATAGACGCAGTTAGGGCGCAAATAGTCGTCACGCAGTTTTTGGACAATACGCATAACTGCATCTATACGCAGTTTGCCGTGAACGCGAAGGAAGATCTCTCTTTCGAGGCGGTGATGAACTTCGGCATAAATTATCAGTCTTATGTCGATCAGCTGCCCGGGGCGAGGCTGAACGCGCGCAATCTGCTGCGCATTTTGGGCGGCTTTTTGGGCGGCAAAAAGCAGACCGAGGAAAAGGACGGGGAAGTTCTCGTTCTGCGCGGAAAAGTAATGGGCGACTTTTATATCGACGCGGCTTTGAGCAGCGGCGGGAAGATGGGCGAATGCGACCGCGGCTTTTTCAACCAATTCGCCGTGGGCGGAAAGGTCAAGGCGGGGAGCACGGGCGTCTTCCGTTATGTGATCGGCGCGGGCACGCGCGGCGACTATACCTTCTGCGACGTGAAAGAGCGGCTCGCGGGCTTTGACGCGGCGCTCAAAGAGGCGCAGGAATATATCGATTCGCTCGTTCCTCCCGCTCACGTCACCGATCCCATGGAGCGCACTTATTATAAGAGCCTGCTCAACTGTTCGCTCTCCAACTATAAGGAGCTGGGCAAGTTCAAGGGATTTTTGGCGGGCATTGTCTATCAGTTCCCCGCGCGCACTTATTACCGCGACGGCTATTGGACGGTGCTCTCCGTGTTGCCCGTAAAGCCCGAGCTGGTGCGCAACGAGATAATGACGCTCGCCCACGGCATCAACAAAAAGGGCGAATGCGGCACGGCGGTGCGCTATAACTTCAAGTGCCATTGGGGCAACCATTACGACTCGCCCTCTTTCTTCGTCATCATGGCTTACGATTACGCCGTGCATACGGGGGATATGAGCATATTCGCCGAGAAGGTGAACGGAGCGACGGTCTACGAACTCATCTGCGCCGTGCTCGAACGCTTCAAGCAGGAAGTGGACGGGACGGGACTTTTGGTCAAGGGCGGCAAGTATAACCGCCGCGATTGGTGCGACAACGTCTTCCGCGGCGGCTATGTCACCTATGACGAGGCGCTCTATTGCAGGGCGTTGCAGGCGGCGGCGCAGATAAGCGGCGCGTTGGGCAAAAAGGAGAAGGCGCAGGCGTTCGAAGCCGACCACGACAGAGTGAAAAAGGCGATCAACGCCCTGCTTTGGGACGAGGAGAAGGGCTGGTACGTCAATTACCGCGACGGCGCCTTCGTCGAGGACAACCTCTCCATCGACACGGTGATCGTGGCGCTCTTCGGTATCGCGGACGAGGCGAGGGCGAAGAGAATGCTGCAAAACATGGAGAAATATTTGGAGACAAAGAACAACAAGGAGCAGGGAATGGGCGATTGGGGGACCATGTCCGTCTATCCTTACTATAAGAGGGCGTGGGACATCGTACAAAAGTCATCTCTGCCCGCATATTACCATAACGGCGGCGACTGGCCTTATTGGTCGAACATCTATGCCTACGCCAAGCTCGCTTACGGCATGGACTATAAGTATCCGCTGCTGAGATGGTTCGAATACAACGCGGAAAAGGGCAATTATACCCCCGTGGAGTTTTACAGCCCCATCCACCCGGACGGTTCGCTTTTGCAGGCTTGGTCGAGCACGGGTGCGTTCGTAATGAGTTATCCCGAGGGCGACTTCTTCAAGAAGAGCCTTTAAGATAAAAATCAATCAGGAGGAATTTTATGGAAAACGCAGTCGAACAGCCGCAGGAAATACTGCCCCAGCAGGACGACGAAAGCGTTATCGACGAGGCTCAGCTCAATAAGAAGTATCTGAAGATCCGCGATTACGTCTTCTTCTCCCTGGCGCAGTTCGCAAGCTCGGCAATAACCGGTCTTGTGCAAGGCTACCTGCTGTTCTATTATACCGTGTGCGTGGGTATCGACCCTACCGCCGTGGGTACGATGTTCCTCGTATCCAAGATCTTCGACGCGGTCATCGACCCGAGCATAGGTATAATCATCGATAAGACGAGAAGTAGGTGGGGCAAGATGCGCCCTTATATGATCTTCGCGTCAATACCGTGGGGCGTCATCACCATCGCGGTGTTCATGCCGGTCACGGGCTTTTCTTCCGCGGGCAAGATCGCGTATATGTGGATAACCTATATTCTTTACTGCACGGTGTCTTCCCTTGTCGGCGTGCCTATGGGCGGAATACCGGCGGTCGCCTCGCCCAACACGCAGGAGCGCACGAGGCTGATCTCGATAAGCCGTATTTTGGGTTCGATAGGCGAGCAGTCGGCTCTCGTGCTCATCTCCTTCGGTCTGCTGTTCAGCAATAACTACACTGTGGTCTATCTGCTCGTGGCGATCGTCATCGGAGTTTTGGGAACGCTGTTCATGGTCTTGGGCTCGCTGAGTATCAAGGAAAGGCTGGCGCCGACGGTGGAAAAACTGTCATGGCTGGAAGGATTCAAATACCTGTTCAAGAATCGACAGTTCTTGCTGCTGATCTTGTCCAACCTATTGACCTTCTTCCGCAATCTGGTCTCCGCGTCGATAATCTATGTCGTCACTTACATATTCAACGACGGCTCTTTGCAGATAGCCTTCTCGCTCCCCGGAGCCGTGGCGTCGATGATAGGTATGTTGATAGCGCCGAAGCTGAAACAGAAGATGGACGCAAAGCAGCTGTTTATCTTTGCCACTATCTGGCATTCGGTGGCGCTCGCGCTCGTCTATATCATCTATATCGCGGGCGGAGATCAATGGATAACTATCGCGGCGGTGATGTTCATAGCCATGCTCCCCGTGGGTATTTTGAACGTCGTACCTCATCTGATGGCGACGGATACGCTGGATTATTGGGAAGAAAAGACGGGCAACCGCAACGAGGGCATCACCTTCGCCATCATGTCGCTGCGCAGCAATATGTCGAGCGCGTTCAAGGATTACTTCCTCTCGTGGCTGCTGGTGTTCTTCCTCTTCGCCCAGCCCGAAGGCTTCCTCAACGATCATCATCCCGTGCAGTCGCAGTTCACGCAGTCGGGCCTGTTCCTCATGTATACGCTCATTCCCGCCGTGCTCAATCTCATCTCCATCGTGCCCATGCTGTTTTATAAGCTCTCGGGCAAGAAGATGGCGGAGATACAGTCCCGCCTCGCCGAGCGCAGGCTTGCCGAAGGCGAGATACTCGACGACGATGGCAACGTGGTGACCGCCGAGAGCCTCGCCGTGGAAAAGGGCGAGAGCGCCGAGGTGACCGCGGACGAAAGCCCGCTCACGCAGACTGTCGCGGACGCCATGATCGCCGAGAACACGCCCGTCGAGACTATGTCCGGCGAGGAAAAAGGAGGGCAGAGCGATGAAGCGTAAGGTCTTGTTTGCACTTTTGGCGGCGCTTTTGATAGTGGGCGTCGTGGCGCTGGCGGCTTGTGCTCCCACGCAGGAAGAGGCGGACGCCTTCTATGCCGACCTGCGCGCGCAGGCGGAAGAGGCGAACGCCGACTTGGGCGCCGTGATGGCGGAGACGGCGAAGTATGATTACACGACCTCTTTCGACATCATGCATAATTACTATAACGGCGTCTCGCGCGGCACGGTCAACGAGCTTGACGAGGACGGCGAGCCTATCCCCGGAAAGGAGGGCGAAAACGGTTGGAAGGACGGCGAGGAGGGTTATACCTGGATGTATGAGACCGCTCATCTCGACGTGGTCAAGAAGGGGAACACGATAACCACGACCGCCACCATCTATCTGCCCGTCAATGAAGAAACCTATGAAAACGACGACGTCGCAACCGTGGCTTACGCTTCAGCCAAGGGCAGCGTGAACAGCGAAACGGGCGAGTTCACGCTCGAATGGTCGAAGTACGGCGGCGCGGACGGCAAGGGCGCAGATGCGGACATTGCCGCCGTGGACGCGAGCGGCAACGCCGTGGGCGTTTACGACATGAGCGCGCTGCTCACGCTTTGGTATGATATGCTGAGCGATTACGGCGACATCTCGGACAAATACGACGCGGTCACAACGGCTGATTCGGGATTCAAGATCTATCAGGACATCGCGCAGGTGTCGTTCAGGCAGGTGTTCGATCTCGAGGGCGAGGATTACGGCTATTGGCACGATCCCGCGGGCGACCTTGCCGCGGATTTTGCGGGCGAGAACGCCAAGCTCATGTCGCGCGGTTTTGATGCGGATATAGCCTATAACTGGGAAGTCATCTCGGGCATGAAGCAGACGCGCGTGAGCGTCACGTCCACGACCAAAAACAGGATGAAATCGTTTGAGTTTTTCGTCGAGGACATCATCGCTTATTATGACGAAACGAGCGTCATGAACAAGCAGCTCATTCTCTATGCCGACGTTTACGGCAACACGGATTTCGTCGCCGAGATAGAGATCACGGAATAGAAGAGCAAAAAAATTACAGCCCGCTCCGAAAGGGGCGGGCTTTTTCATGCTTTGCGGCGGCTCAGTCGGCGTCTTCTTCCTTGACCGGCTCGAAGATGAACTTGCGCAGTATGCGGAAGTTGGCTTTGCGGGCGGCGGAGCGGATGGCGAAAATGTCGGCGAGCCACCAAAAGCCGCAGGCGGCGACGGAAAACAGCTTTGCCACTCCGAGCTTGCCGTTGCGGCAATAGAATCTGTCCGCGGCAAAGATGCCCAAAAAGAGCGAGAGGAGCGTCGCCGCGACGGGGGAGACGAGCTTGAGCGAGGTGAGCTTATCCACGCGCTCTTCGGGCAGAGCGAGCAGAGAATTATATAAAGTCATCACCTGCGGAACATCGAAGCAATATTCGCGCGAAGCGAGAAAGAAATCTATCTTTGATTTTTTGTCGTGCACGACCAAAGGAAATTCGAGTTTTTTCATGTCACCCTCGCTTAAATTATAACGGCAAAAGCCGCGCCTTGTCAAGAAACTCGGCAAAAAATCGGGGCAGGGACGGAAAAAATATCTTTTTTCGGGCGCGCCGCCTTGAAGAGGAAAAAGCCGCCCGCGCCCTTTTTGCATATCTCCTCGCGCGGGAAAATAGGATAATATGTATGAATACGGTGTTTTTTCTCATGCTCACGGCGTCGCTCGTCGCGCTCACCGCGATCGCGCCCGACGCGGCGTTCTCCGTCATGCTCACGGGCGCGGGAAAGGCGGTCGAGACGGGGCTTTCCCTCTTTGCCGTCTATGCCGTCTGGCTCTCCGTCCTGGAGATCATGGAAAAGACGGGGATCAGCCGCGCGATCTACCGTCTCTTCGCGCCGCTTTTCAAGAAAATGTTCAAGGGCGAGAGCGAAAAAGCGGTGGAATATGTCTCGCTCAACGTCTCGGCGAATTTGCTCGGCATGGGCTCTGCCGCCACGCCCGCGGGCATAAAAGCCATGGAGCATATGAGCAAAAAGAGCGAAAAGGCGAGCGACAACATGATCTTGTTTTTCGTCATCAACGCCACTTCCGTACAGCTCATTCCCGCCACGATAGTGGGCATGCGCGCGGCGGCGGGTTCGGCTTCCCCCTCGGACATCATCCTGCCCACGCTGGGCGGCACTCTCGCCGCGGCGCTCGCGGGAGTCGCGCTCGCGGGGCTTTGCGCCTTTGCGGCTAAAAAGGGCTTGCCCCTGCGCGGAAAACTTGCGCGGCGTTGAGCGCTTACGTCCTGCCCCTTTTCATAATTTTCGTGCTCGTCGTCGGCTTTTGCAAGCGGGTGCCCGTTTACGGCAGCTTTGTTTCGGGAGTAAAGCAGGCGATCGAACTGCTTTTGTCCGTCATGCCCTATTTTTGCGCCATTCTCATCGCCGTGGAGCTTTTCTCCGTGAGCGGGCTGGCGGATAAATTGCAAAACGCGCTCTCGCCCCTCTTCTCCGCGCTGGGGATCCCTCCCGAACTCACCCGCCTTGTCATCGTCCGTCCGCTCAGCGGCAACGGTTCGCTCGCCATACTCGGGGAAATGATAGAGCAGTACGGTGCGGACAGCTATGTCGCCCGCTGCGCCTGCGCCGTCGCGGGCGCGGGCGAGACGACTTTTTATGTAGCGGCGATCTATTTTTCCACGGTCAGAGAAAGTAAGCTGCGCTACGCCGTGCCCGTGGCGCTCATCGCCTCGCTCGTGGGCGCCGTGACCGCCTGCGCCTTGGTGAGATAACAAAAGCGCGCCCGCCTTGCTCACATAGAAAAGGATAGCGCTCCTGCCTTTGCTAAAGAGCTTCCGCGCCTGCTCGGACAGTTAACGCTCGCGCCTTTTGAGACGGCTTTGAGCGCATTAAAAAAGCCCGCCCCGAGCGGGGCGGGCGGGAGTTTTGAGAAGATCACTCTTCGGACATGCGCTTGTAATCCGCATATCTCTCCATTGCCTGTTCTTCGTTGAGTTCGAAGAGCTTTTCGGCGACTTCGGGCTTGGACTTGCTCAGCTGGGCATATCTGTTCTCGCCCATGAGGAAGGCGCGGTAATCGCCCTCTTTGGGAGCCTTGCTGTCCAGCACGAAGGGATTCTTGCCCTGAGCTTTGAGCGCGGGATTGAAGCGATAGAGCTGCCAATAGCCCGCTTCGACCGCCTTCTTCTCCTCGCCGATGCTGTTGCTCATATTGATGCCGTGGTTGATGCAGGGGGCATAGGCGATGATGAGGGAAGGACCGTGATAATTCTCCGCTTCCTTGATCGCCTTGACCGTCTGGTTCATGTTGGCGCCGAGCGCTATCTGAGCCACATAGACATAGCCGTAGCTCATCGCCATCTTGCCCAGATCCTTCTTCTTGGTGATCTTGCCGCCCGCGGCGAACTTGGCGACCGCGCCGGTAGGGGAGGATTTGCTCGCCTGACCGCCCGTGTTGGAATAAACTTCCGTGTCGAGCACGAGGACGTTGACGTCTTCGCCCTGAGCCAAAACGTGGTCGAGACCGCCGTAACCGATGTCGTAAGCCCAGCCGTCGCCGCCGAACATCCAGACGGACTTCTTGACGAGGCAGTCTTTTTCTTCGAGCACTTCGCTCACCAGCTTATCCGCTTCGCAGCCGCAGTTCTTGCAGCCTTCGAGCGCCTTGATGAGTTCGGCGGACGCCTTCTTGCTCTCTTCGCCGTCGTTCATGGAAGCGATCCACTTGTCGATGACTGCGGCGCCTTCTTCGCCCCATGAGGCTTTGAGCGCGGTGAGCTTTTCGGCGATATGCGCGCGCCTCTGCTCATAAGCGAGGTTCATGCCGAAGCCGAACTCGGCGTTGTCTTCAAAAAGGCTGTTCGCCCACGCGGGACCGTGACCCTTGTCGTTCTTGGTGTAAGGGCAGGTGGGGGCGGAACCGCCGTAGATGGAAGAGCAGCCGGTGGCGTTGGCGATTATCATTCTGTCGCCGAACAGCTGGGTGACGAGCTTGACGTAAGGGGTCTCGCCGCAGCCCGCGCAGGCGCCCGAGAATTCGAACAAAGGCTTGTTGAGCTGGCTGCCGATGAGCGTGTCGCGCGCCACGGGAGCGTCCGTCTCGGGAAGCGCGGCGGCATAGTCCCAATTTTCCTTTTCGCCGCGTTCGAGCGCTTCTGCGAGAGGCTTCATCACCAGCGCGCCCTTAGCTTTGGCGGGGCAGGTGTTGGCGCAGGAGCCGCAGCCCGTGCAGTCGAGCGGGCTTACCTGCATGCGGAACTTATAGCCCTTGACGAGTCCCTTGCCTTCCGCCGCGTCAAAGGTGGCGGGAGCGTTCTCGAACTCTTTCTGGACCGCGGGACGGATCGCCGCGTGAGGGCAGACGAGCGAGCATTGGTTGCATTGCATGCAGGCGTCTTTATCCCAGCAGGGGACGTTGACGGCAATGCCGCGTTTTTCGTATTTGGTCGTGCCGGTGGGAACGGTTCCGTCCTCATAGCCGTTGAAGGCGGAGACGGGGAGTTCGTCGCCCTTTTGATCGAGCACGGGGGAGATGAACGCCTTGAAATAAGGATCTTCCGTATAGGTGACCTTCTTGGCACCCTCTTTGGTCGTCGCCCACGCCTTGGCGTCGTATTTGACCTCGCGGATCGCGCCCACGGCGTTGTCGATGGCGGCATAGTTCATCTGTACGACAGCGTCGCCCTTTCTCTTGAAGGACTTATATGCCATCTCTTTCATATATTTTTCCGCATCCTCATAGGGGATAACGCCCGAGAGCTTGAAGAAGCAAGCCTGCATGGCGGTGGAGATGCGGTTGCCCAGGCCTATCTTTTCCACGATGTCGATGGCGTCGATGTTATAGAACTTGATATGCTTTTTGGCGATGATGTTCTTCATGGACGCGGGCAGCTCTTTTTCCAGCTCTTCGTCCGTCCAGGGGCTGTTGAGCAGGAAGGTGCCGCCGTCTTTGAGATCGGAGACCATGTCGTATTTGGTGACATAGGAAGGGTTGTGGCAGGCGACGAAGTCCGCCTGATCGATGAGATAGGAAGACTTGATGGGCTTGTCGCCGAAGCGCAGGTGGGAGACGGTGATGCCGCCCGACTTCTTGGAGTCGTAAGAGAAATAAGCCTGCGCGTATTTTTCCGTGTTGTTGCCGATTATCTTGATGGAGTTCTTGTTGGAGCCGACCGTGCCGTCCGAGCCCAGACCGTAGAACTTGCAGGAGATGGCGCCGGCGGGAGCCGCGTCTATCTTTTCGGTGACGGGCAGGTAGTTACCGGTCACGTCGTCCACGATACCCACGGCGAAGTGGTTCTTGGGCGCTTTTGCCTGCATGTTCTTATAGACGGCGTTGATCATGCTGGGATTGAATTCCTTGCTGCCCAAGCCGTATCTGCCCGAGAGCACCTTGACGTTCCTGCCCGTTTCGCTGAGGGCGGCGACAACGTCGAGATAGAGGGGTTCGCCCATGCTGCCGCACTCTTTGACCCTGTCGAGAACGGTGACGTTCTTGACGCTCTTGGGGAGAGCTTCGGCGAACTTCGCGGCGGCGAAGGGACGATAAAGGCGGACTTTGAGCAAGCCCACTTTGGCGCCCGCGGCGTTGAGATAATCGACCGTCTCTTCGACCGCCTCCGCGCCGCTGCCCATGAGGACGATGACGTCGGTGGCGTCTTTTGCGCCGTAATACTGATAGAGCTTATATTCCCTGCCCGTGATCTTCTTCACGTCTTCCATCGCCTCTTCCACGATCGCGGGAACTGCTTCGTAATATTTGTTGCAAGCCTCGCGGTTCTGGAAATAGATGTCGGGGTTTTGCGCCGTGCCCTTCTGAACGGGATGCTCGGGGTTGAGCGCGCGGGACTTGAAATCGCGGATATAAGGCATATATTTTTCGTCCACGACCTTTTTGATGTCCGCGTAATCGATCATCTCTATCTTGCTCACTTCGTGCGAAGTGCGGAAGCCGTCGAAGAAGTGCAGGAAAGGCACCTTGGCTTTGAGAGTGGCGAGATGAGCCACGAGCGCGAGGTCCATGACTTCCTGTACGGAGTTGGACGCGAGCATGGCAAAGCCCGTCTGGCGGCAGCTCATGACGTCGCCGTGGTCGCCGAATATGTTGAGCGCATGATAGGCGAGCGCACGGGCGCTGACGTGGAACACGCAGGGGGTGAGTTCGCCGGCTATCTTATACATATTGGGGATCATCAGCAGCAAGCCCTGGCTTGCGGTGAAGGTGGTGGTCAGCGCGCCGGCTGCCAAAGCGCCGTGCACGGCGCCCGCGGCGCCCGCTTCGGACTGCATCTCGGCGATCCTCAGCTTCTGACCGAAAATGTTCTTCCTGTCGGCGGTAGCCCATTCGTCCGCGTTCTCCGCCATGGGAGAGGAGGGCGTGATGGGATAGATAGCCGCCACTTCGCTCATCGCATAGGCGATATGAGCCGCGGCGGTATTTCCGTCAATAGTCATTTTTTGTGCCATACAATTTCCTCCGAAACAGTAGTAGTTGTTTTTTATCAACGCTTATAATTATACCTTGATTTTTTCCGCCCGTCAATAAACAAAGCGGAATAAAAATCAAAAAATATTAAATATTTCGCCTGCGTGTATTTTTACGCGCAATTTAACTCCATATGATTGTGCCCGCCGCGGCGTTGTGGTATAATATCCTGCGTATGACAGCTATCAAGGTCGACAACGTATATTACGCCTACGAGACGAACGAGGGCGAAGAGAGCAGGTTCGCCGTGAACGGAGTTTCCTTGGAGATAGAGGAAGGCTCCTTTGTCGCCGTGGCGGGACATAACGGCAGCGGCAAGTCCACCTTGGCGCGCCTTTTCAACGGGCTTCTGCTCCCCGACAAGGGCAGCGTCACCGTCTTCGGAACGGACACCAAGGACGAAAAAAATATCTATAAGGTGCGCTCGAGCGTGGGCATGGTCTTTCAAAATCCCGACAATCAGATGGTCGCCTCCGTGGTCGAGGACGACATCGCGTTCGGTCCCGAGAATCTCGGTCTGCCGCGCGAGGAGATAATCAGGCGGGTGGACAAGGCGCTTGAACAGGTGGGCATGAGCGAATACCGCAAGTCCACGCCCTTCCGCATGAGCGGCGGGCAAAAGCAGCGCCTCGCCATCGCGGGCGTGCTCGCCATTCGTCCCAAGGTCCTTGTTTTGGACGAATCGACCGCCATGCTCGACCCCAAGGGCAGAAGAGAGGTCATGGACGTCATCCATGCGCTCAACAAGCAGGAAAACATGACCGTCGTCCATATCACGCACTATATGGAAGAGGTCCTCGAAGCGGACAGAGTTATCGTCATGGACGAGGGCAAGATAGCTCTCGACGACGCGCCGCGCGCCGTTTTCGCCCGCGGCGAAGAGCTGAAAAAATATAAGCTCGCGCCGCCCGCGGTGACCTTGATCGCTCACGCCTTGGCGCGTCACGGCGCGGATATTCCCTGCGGGATCACGGGCGAAGAGGAGTTGGAGGAAGCGATATGCCGATCGTTGTCAAAGATCTGAGCTTTGCTTACGGCAAAGGCACTCCCTTTGAGAAAAAGGCGCTCGACGGCGTCAGTCTCACCATCGAAGACGGGGAGTTTTTGGGCATAATGGGGCATACCGGCAGCGGCAAGTCCACCTTTATCCAGCATCTCAACGGGCTGATCAAAGTCCAGAGCGGAGAGATAGACGTGAACGGGATCAAGCTCACGCCCGCAAAGCGTCCCAAGCCCGACTTAAAGGCGTTGAGAGCCGCCGTAGGAATGGTTTTTCAATATCCCGAATATCAGCTTTTCGACGACACGGTGATCAAAGACGTCGCCTTCGGCCCCAAGAACATGGGTTTCAAAAAAGAGGAGGCGGAAGAGATGGCGAGGCAGGCGCTGCGCCTTGTGGGGCTTGACCCGGACGAGGTGGGACAAAAGGCGCCCTTCGAGCTTTCGGGAGGACAAAAGCGCCGCGCGGCGATCGCGGGCGTGATCGTGATGAAGCCGAAAATACTCGTTTTGGACGAGCCTACGGCGGGGCTGGATCCTTACGGCAAAGAGCAGATCCTCGATCTTGTTTTGCGCCTGAAAGAGGAGTGCTCCCCCACGGTCATCGTCATCTCGCACGACATGGACGAGATCACGCGCTACGCAAGCCGCCTCGTCGTCTTCGGCGAGGGGAAAGTGGCGTTCGATCTGCCCATGGAGCAGCTTTTCGAGCACGGCAGGGAGCTTGAGGAGCTGGGCTTGGAAATTCCCACAGCGGTGCGCCTTGCGACCGCGCTCAAAGCGCGCGGCATAGACCTCGGAAGCGGGATCGTCAATATGGACACTTTCACCGCGGCTGTCTTGAAAAAATTTGCGGAAAAGGGCGTGCCCGTCAAGGAATTTTGCGGCATAGATTGGTTCGGCGAGCGGTCGAAAAAGAGCGGCATCGGCGCCGCGGACGATAACGGCTCGGCGGACATTTTCGGGGAGGGAATATGAGAGACGTTGCCTTCGGTCAATATTATCCCGTATCTTCGCCCATACACAGGCTGGATCCGCGCTTGAAAATAATCTTCACGATCATGTATATCGTGACCATGTTCTTCGTGGCGTCTTATGCCGGCTATGCGCTCGTGCTCATCTTTTTGCTCTCCGTGTGCGCGATCTCTCACGTCCCGCCCAAGGCGATGTTCAAGAGCATAAAGGGCGTTATCGTGCTTTTGATGATAACCGCCGTGCTCAACCTCTTCTTCTATGCGGGAGAGACGAGCGTGGAATGGACGTGGTGGATCTTCACGGTCTCGCCCGAGGCGATAGACTTCGCCCTGAAGATGATGTTCAGGCTCATATTGCTCATCATGGGTACGACCATTCTCACCTTCACCACGGGCACGAGCGAGCTTACCGACGCCATCGAGAGCCTGTTCAAGCCGCTCACGTTGATAAAAATACCCGTGCGCGACATCGCCCTGATCATGTCCATCGCGCTGCGCTTTATCCCCGGGCTTATCGAGGAGACGGATAAGATAATGATGGCGCAAAAGGCGCGCGGCGCGGACATGGACAGCGGGAATATCTTCAAGCGCATAAAAGCCATGCTGCCCGTGATAATCCCCGTGTTCGTCAGCGCTTTCCGTAAGGCGGACGAGCTTGCGGACGCGCTCGACGCGCGCTGCTATCAGGCAAGTCCCAAGCGCACCAAGATGAAAAAGATGCGCTTTGCCTGGCGCGATCTTGTCGCGTTTTTGATCTTTGCGGCGTTTGTCACCCTCATCTTTTTGGACAAGTATCTCTGGGGCGGCGTCGACGCATATATCGTGGAAGCTTTCAAGGGGTTGATCGGCTGATGAGATATAAGCTTACTCTTTGCTATGACGGCGGCGATTTTTACGGATTCCAGCGCCAGCGCGGGCTTATTTCCGTGCAGGAATGCTTGGAGACCGCCCTTTCCACAAAGTTGAATATGCCGATAAGTACGGTCTGCGCGGGCAGGACGGACGCGGGCGTGCACGCCTTGGGGCAGGTCGTGCATTTCGACTATGACGGCGAACTTCCCTCAGATCTCGGCTTTCGCCTCAATCCGCTGCTGCCCGAGAGCATAGCCGTGCTCTCCTGCGAACGTGTGCCCGAGAGCTTTCACGCCCGCTTTTCCGCCAAGAGGAAAACTTATCGTTACGATATCTGCATTTCCAAGCTGCACGCACCCTTGAAGCGCCGCTATGCGCATATCTGCGTTTACGATCTCAACGTGGAAAATATGAAAAAAGCCTGCGCCTGCCTGCTCGGGACGCATGATTTCCGCTCCTTCGCGCTGGCTGAGAGCGTGCGCGGGAAGTCCACCGTCCGCACCATCTTCGACATTCACCTTGAAGAGAGCGAAGAGGGGAAAATGCTCTCGCTTTTCGTCACGGGTGACGGATTTTTGCATAATATGGTGCGCGCCATCGCCGGCACGCTCATCGACGTGGGGCGGGGCAGATTTTCTCCCGACGACATTGAGAGCATCTTGGAGAGCAAGGACCGCCGCCGCGCGGGAAAGACCGTCGAAGGCTGCGGACTTTTTTTGGTGAACGTGGAATATTGAGCGGGCAAAAAAATTATTGTGTCGATATTTTTTACGTTAAATCGTAAAAACTTTCGGATTTCGTATTTTCGTAAAGAGCGGGGCGTTGGCGATTTTACCATAACTTGCATAAACGGCACGCTGGACAAGTACGGCAATCAAATTTAACGGCATTTTTGTGCGGAACATCACCCTATGGGGCGCGGGGACGCGCCCCGATTTTTTGCGCTTTTTTGAACGGGGCGGTCATAATAAGGCGCAGCCGCAGAGTGAGGGAGCGAGGCGCGTGGGCGGCAAAACAATAAAAGTTGCGATAATTGCTTGACATGCCCCGCGCAATTATATAAAATATATAGGCATCGGATAAAAAGCGCCCGATTTAGCCCGTTGCGGCGAGTTTTGTCCACATCACGAAAATTTCGGAGGAGCATATGAAGACGTATATGGCAAAAGCCGAAGAAGTGCAGCGCAAGTGGTACGTCGTCGACGCGACCGACATGGTTCTCGGCCGTCTGGCGAGCAACGTTGCCAACGTGCTTCGCGGCAAAAACAAGCCCACCTATACTCCCAACGTCGACACGGGCGATTTCGTTATCATCGTCAATTGCGACAAGGTAAGGCTTACGGGCAAGAAACTCGAAAAGAAGTTCTACACTTATCATACCGGCTATGTCGGCGGTTTGAAGCAGATACAGTATAAGAAACTCATGGAAGAAAAGCCCGACAAGGCGGTCATGTTGGCGGTCAAAGGCATGCTGCCCAAAAATTCCATGGGCAGAAAGCAGCTCAAGAGGCTGCGCGTGTTCGTCGGAGCAGAGCATACCCACGAGGCGCAGAAGCCCGAAACGCTCGGCTTTTAATAAGGAGGATGGACAATGGCTACCAAGAAGATAAAGAAGAAGATCCAATATCTCGGCACCGGCCGCAGAAAGAAGGCTATCGCCCGCGTCAGGCTCATTCCCGACGGCAGCGGCAGCATCAGCATCAACAAGAGGACGCTCGATGAGTATTTCCCTCTCGACACGCTCAAATATATCGTCAATCAGCCCCTCGAGCTTACGGGCGCGGCGGGCAAGTTCGACATCATCGTGAACGTGCAGGGCGGCGGTTTCACCGGTCAGGCGGGCGCCGTGCGTCACGGCATCGCGCGCGCACTCGTCGTTGCCGATGAGGGCTATAAGCCCGCGCTCAAAGCGGCAGGCTTTTTGACCCGCGATCCCCGCGCGAAAGAGCGCAAGAAGTACGGCTTGCATAAGGCTCGTAAGGCGCCGCAGTTTAGCAAGAGATAATAAGAGAAATAAGCGAAAAACAAAAAGGAAAAGGCTCGGACAGCTTATTGCTGTTCGGGCCTTTTTGTTTTTCGCTTGTTTGAGGGGAAAACCCGACACGCTCCGCTGCTGTTTTCCCCTTTTTTCACGGCGAGTTGCGCGAAAGCGCGGCTCGCCTTTGCCGTGAAAATCCACCCCTTTCCGCCTACGCTACGCTCCGTGCGGAACAGTCGTCCCGCTCAAGGTGCGCTCACCGAAAAGCGCGGTTTTCGGTGGCGGGAAAATATAAGCGAAAAATCTCGAGGATAATGGCGGAGAAGTTGCAAACTTTTTCCGCCTCTCGATTTTTCTCTTGCCGAAAGACAACCCCGCCATTCGAAAACGACTTAGCGGACAGGGCGCACAATTGCGCGTTGCGGCGGAACTCTGTTTCGCCGCAAGATCGTTTTCTTGAGGCGTGGTTTTCTCTCTTTTTGCGGGAGAATATCAAGGTCTCGCGCTCGCCTTACCCGCAAAAATTCACTCTTTCCGCCCTCATTCGCTCGCGGTGCTTGCTCATTCGGAAAATGCACACGGCGCATTTTAGAGGTAACGGCGTCGAAAATATCGATTTTCAACGCCTTTATCGAACTTTTTAATAAGCGCGGCTTGACGCGCTCGCCGCAACGCACGACGAGCGCGAAGCTGTATCGTCGTGCATTTCACGCGCTCTTTCGTCGCGCAGCGGATTAAGAGCGCATTTCACGTTTTTGCCTTGGCAAAAACATTTCACTTTTGCGCGGAAGATATGCTTGTATATTGCTCGCTCTTATCCGCGCAAAAATTTCACGTCCTGTGCAAGGGTACACGGTTTCGCACTTTGCTTATTGTGCCCTTGCGCAGGACATCAGGGTGCAGCGTCACGCTGCCGCATTTCACGTTTTTGCCTTGGCAAAAACATTTCACTTTTGCGCGGAAGATATGCTCGCATATTGTTCGCTCTTATCCGCGCAAAAATTTCACATTGAAAAAGTATGTTATTATGTTATAATAATATTATGAACGCAAGGCTTTGGCTTTTGCGGGAATAAGGCGAGAAGAGGATAATTATGAAGAGAAAGTCGATTGCGGTCATATTGATAATTGTCGCGCTCGCGTGCGCGTGCGTATTTGCGGCGTGCGAGAGCACTATCGAGACGCCGATGGTCGAGGAGCTTTCGTCGTGGATGTCCATGATCGAGGACGACACTCTCGTCACCGAGCTGGTCATTCCCGGGACGCACGATTCGGGGACGCTCGGCATGGTCTCGATATGCGAAACGCAGAATAAGGATTTTGCCGCGCAGCTTGCCGCGGGGGCGCGCTATTTCGACGTGCGCCTGCGCCTCAAAGGCAACGGCGACATAGTCTTTTATCACACGTTCAGCTCGAAAAATACTTACGACGACTTTTTGACGGACATCAAGGAGTTCTTGGACGAAAACGAGAGCGAGTTCCTCATCTTGGATTATCAGCACCGCGACCCCGCGGAGAGCGCCTTTGACGACATTCTCTTCGGCATGCTCGAAGAGGCGCTGGGCAGCGAGCGCATACTTTGTGCGCCCGAGGGCATGAGCGACATAGACTTTGTCAACTCGCTCACGTTGGGAGAGGCTCGCGGAAAGGTCCTTGTGACCTTGGGCGCGGAGAAGGGATCCGACAAATACGACTTCGTCATGGTGCGCGACGCGAACGAAGAGACGCGCGAGGGCAGCGTTTTGCATTCTCCCTATATCGGCGAATATAACAAGTCGTCGTCGGAGGAATATGTGAACAACTATCTCGACGAATACATCAAGCTTTATTCGCAATACGGCGGCGGGATCTGCGTACTGCAAGGGCAGCTCACGGGCGGGATCTTGGAGCACGAGGAGGCAAAGCACGATCCCAACATGACCGCATGGCTCAACGCGCTCGAAAAGGATAGTCAAACGCTCGACAAGATAAACGTCGTCATGCGCGACTATATCACTTCGAAAAAATGCGCGGACATAATAAAGCTGAATAAGTTCAAGGGCTTTGTCAAGGGAGAGCGCGCCGAGGCGTTCGACGCCATGGTCGCCAAACTTGCCTGAAAGCGGGGATATAAGTCGAATAATTCAAATTATTGTAAAATGTTCGTATGCGAACAAATTTTGCGTTGACAGCCCCTGCGGCGGGGAATATAATGGTCGCAGATCCGCATGAGCGGAAAAACGTTTTGCCGAAATAAGGCGGGGAGATAAGATGAAAGTTTTGATGTTGAACGGAAGCCCCCACGAAAATGGCTGCGTCTATACGGCGCTTTGCGAAGTGGCAACGCAGCTGGAAAAAGAGGGCATCGAATATGAGATAATGCATATGGGTACAAAGCCCGTGCAGGGCTGCCTTAGCTGCGGGAGCTGCTTTAAGACGGGAAAGTGCTTTTACGCGGAGGACAAGGTGAACGAGTGTGCGGAAAAGCTGCGCGCGGCGGACGCTTTCATCGTCGGTTCGCCCGTCTATTACGCCGCGCCCAACGGCGCGCTCTGCGCCTTTTTGGACAGGTTGTTTTACAGTTCGTCAAAGAGCTTTGCGGGAAAGCCCGCGGCGGCGGTCGTCAACTGCCGCAGGGGCGGGGCGAGCGCCGCGTTCGAGCGCTTGAATAAATATTTCACCATCGCCCATATGCCCGTCATTCCCTCTTCTTATTGGAACAGCACTCACGGCAGGACGCCCGAGCAGGTCAGGCGCGATCTCGAGGGCTTGCAGGTCATGCGCGATCTGGCGCGCAACGCCGCGCGCATGCTCAAAGGCTTGAGCTCAAGCCCGCTGCCGCAATACGAAAAGAAGATCTATACGGATTTTATCCCGCGGATAAATGACTGAAAGAGAGCAAAAAATCAAGGGCAGGGGCAAAATAAGCGCCGTTTTGAGATACTATCTGCACTATTTTGGCTGGATAGTTTTGGCGCTCGGCTTTTTGACCTGCGAGGCGGTATGCGAACTCGAACTGCCTTCTTATATGTCCTCGATGATCTCCGAGGGCATCATGTCTTCCGACCTCACAAACGTGCTCAAAACGGGCGGCATAATGCTGGCGATCGCCTTGGCGGCATGCTGTTCGTCCATTATCGTGAGCTTTCTTGCCTCGCGGGTAGGCTCGGGCATGTCGAAGGACTTGCGCGCGGATATTTTCGACAAGGTACTTAGCTTTTCTTCCAAGGAATATAACTCCTTTTCCGTTTCCTCGCTCATCACCCGTTCCACCAACGACATCACGCAGATACAGATCTTTTCCATAGTCTTTTTGCGCATGGTCATGTATGCGCCTATCATGGGCATAGGCGGCGTGATCAAGGCGGTGAACACCGCGTCGGGCATCTCCGCGCTGGGGATCGTGGTTGGCGTTGCGCTCGCCGTGGTCGTCTGCGCCATAGTCATTTTGATGCTCGTCGTGCTGCCCAAGTTCACCAAGATACAAAAGCAGGTGGACGACGTCAACCGCGTGGCGCGCGAAGGGCTTTCGGGCATGATGGTCGTGCGCGCTTTCAACACGCAGGCGCATGAAGAGGAACGCTTTGAGCAGGCGAACGCGGCTTTGACCAAGACGAACCTCTTTGTCAACCGCATCATGGCGCTGCTCATGCCGCTCATCACCATTTTGATGAACGGCATCAGCGTGGCGACCGTCTGGGTGGCGGCGCTGTTCGTGGAAGATTATATGCAGGTGGCGAACATGATGGCGTTCATGCAATATGCCATTCAGATAATCATGTCGTTCATGATGATAAGTATGGTCTTTATCCTGCTGCCGCGCGCGGCGGTGGCGATGAGGCGCGTCGCCGACGTCCTCTGCACTCAGCCAAGCATATCCGATCCCGAGGGCGAGGAACAGCCGCGGGGGATAAGGCTGAAAGGGGAGATAGCCTTTAACGACGTGGCTTATAATTACGGCGGCAGCGAAAACGCCGTCGAGCATATCTCCTTCACCGCAAGCCCCGGCGAGACGGTAGCCATAATCGGTCCCACGGGCAGCGGCAAGTCCACGGTCATCAATCTCATTCCCCGCCTCGCCGACGTCACGCAGGGGAGCGTCACCATAGACGGCAGGGACGTGCGCGATTACAATATCGAAGATCTGAGGAAAAACATCGGCTTCGTGCCGCAAAAGAACGTGCTCTTTTCGGGGACGATCCGCTCCAACCTGCTCATGGGCGATCAAGGCGCGAGCGAGGAGAGATTGAAGCGCGCGACGGATATCGCGCAGGCGAGCGAATTTATCAACGAAAAGCCGGACGGCTTTGACGAGCCGATCGCGCAGGGCGGGACCAACGTTTCGGGCGGGCAAAAGCAAAGGCTCGCGATCGCCCGCGCCTTGGTCAAAGACGCGCCTATTTATATCTTCGACGATTCTTTCTCCGCGCTCGACTTCAAGACGGACGCGGCGCTGAGAACGGCGCTCAAAGAAAACGCGAAAGACGCCACGCTGATGATCGTCGCCCAGCGCGTGGGGACGATCATGAACGCGGACAGGATAGTCGTGCTCGACGACGGCAGAATGGTCGGCGTGGGCACGCACGAAGAGTTGATGCGATCTTGCGAAGTCTATAAGCAGATAGCTCTCTCCCAGCTGAGCGAGGAGGACTTGAACAGATGAGCAGAGAAATTCGCAAGACTATGCCGAGGCGCCCCGTGCGCAGAGGTCCGGGCGGACACGGTCCCGGCGCGCCCGCGGAAAAGCCCAAGGAATTCAAAAAGACGCTGGGGAAAACGCTGCGCTATATGCGCAAGAATATCCTCGCCATGGCGATAGCTTTCGTGCTCGCCATCGGCGGAGTTATCGCCACGCTGCTCGTGCCCGACATAATGGGTCAGGCGACGGACGAATTGATGACGGGCGTGCTGCGCGCGCAGATATATAAGACGGTCAAGCTCGCCGATTCCATGGTCACGGACGAGATGTCGGAGGCGGCAGAGAGCGATCCCGGGCAGACGCTTGTCGAATGGCTTAGCGCGCATCCGCAGGATATTCCGCAAGGGGACGTTCAGCTCACGGACGAGGCGATGCAGGACATGGCGCATATCACCATCGGGCAGATGGTGCGCGCGCATAAGCAGGACACTTTGGGCGCGTATATGCGCGAGCTGGGCATGGCGGACGTTTTCGACGCGCTGCCCGACGAATACGCGAGCGCGGTCTTCGGGACGTCGCTTTTGGGCGAAGAGCCGGGCGTGGACGTGCAAAAAGTGGTGCATACTCTCGTTTTGACGCTTATTCTGGTTTGCGTTTCGGGCGTGCTGTCTTATTTGCAGGGCTTTATCTTGGCGACGGTGGCGCAGAGCGTTTCCTATCGTTTCCGTAAGGATATTTACGCCAAGATAGACAAGCTGCCGCTCAAATATTTCGACGGTACGACCCACGGCGAGGTGATGAGCTATCTCACCAACGACGTGGACATGATCTCCACCTCGCTCAACCAATCGCTTTCGCAGCTGCTCACCGCCGCGACCACGCTCATCGGCGTGATGGTGATGATGTTCCGCATAAATTGGATATTGACGCTCGTGGCGCTCGTGATCATCCCCGTCTCGCTGCTCATCGTGCTCCTCGTGGTGAAAAAGTCGCAGAAATATTATCTCAGGCAGCAGGAATATCTCGGTCACGTCAACGGACAGATAGAGGAAGTCTTCGGCGGGCAGAACGTCGTCAAGCTCTTTTCGGGCGAGGAACGCGCCAAGCAGGAGTTCGCGGGCTTTAACGTCAAGCTCTACGAGTCCGCCTGGAAGTCGCAGTTTTATTCGGGTACGATGATGCCCGCAAACAAGCTGATGGGCAATATTAGTTTCGTGCTCACCTGCGTGCTCGGCGGTTATTTCGTGATCAACGGCAGTATGCTCGTCGGTCAGATACAGGCGTTTGCCAGCTATGTCAGGCAGTTTAATCAGCCCATATCCCAGGTCTCGGGCATCGCCAACACCTTGCAGTCCACCGTGGCGGCTTCCGAGCGCGTGTTCAACTTCCTCGAACAGCCCGAAGAAGAGGAGACGGGCGAAAAAGACTTGGGCGAGGTCGCGGGCGACGTGACGTTTGAAAACGTGCGCTTCGGGTACGATCCCGAAAAGATAATAATCAAGAATTTCAACTGCGAGGTCAAGGCGGGGCAGACGATAGCGATCGTCGGACCGACGGGCGCGGGAAAGACGACGATAGTGAAACTTTTGATGCGTTTTTACGAGCTGAACGGCGGCGCCATCTCCGTGGACGGGATCCCCGCCTCTTCCGTCACCCGCGCGTCGCTGCGCCGCGAGGTGGGAATGGTCTTGCAGGATACCTGGCTGTTTTCGGGCACGATCCGCGACAATATTCGTTACGGCAAGTTGGACGCCACGGACGAAGAGGTGATCGCCGCCGCAAAATGCGCCTACGCCGACCACTTCATCAACACGCTCCCGGGCGGCTATGACTTTGTCATCAACGAGGAAGGCGCGAACATCTCGCAGGGACAAAAGCAGCTGCTCACCATCGCCCGCGCCGTGCTCGCGGATCCGCGCATACTAATTTTGGACGAAGCGACCTCGTCCGTGGATACGCGCACCGAACAGCTGATCCAACAGGCCATGGACAGGCTCATGCAGGGCAGGACGAGTTTTGTCATCGCCCACCGCCTCTCCACGATAAAGAATGCGGACCGCATACTCGTGCTCATGGACGGCGATGTCGTGGAGCAGGGCACGCATGAAGAACTGCTCGCCGCGGGCGGCGCCTATGCCGAGCTTTACAACTCGCAATTCGCAGGCTGAGGCAAAGAGAGCTTGCGCGGAAAAAATAAGAAAGATCGGGCGCCGAAGCGCGCGAGCGTGCAGCCTGTTGCGGGTCGTGAAACGAGACGCAAAACAGGGGTGAGATCCCTAAAAGAAATCGGGCACCGAAAAGTGCCCGAAATTGATTGGATGGTGACTCCAAGGGGATTCGCCTAACAGCGAGCGCAAAGTGCGCGAGCGTGCAGCCTGTTGCGGGTCGTGAAACGAGACGCAAAACAGGGGTATAGAAAAACGGACGCTTAGGAGCGTCCGAAATTAGTTTTTTTGGTGACTCCAAGGGGATTCGAACCCCTGTTGCAGCCGTGAGAGGGCTGAGTCTTAACCGCTTGACCATGGAGCCGCGTGCCCGAGAGCGACATTAAAGCCGCGCTAACTCAAAAGCATAGTAATATTATCATATCAAGGCGGGTTTGTCCAGCAATTTTGCGGCAATTTTTTCAAGAAAGCGCAAAACGCGGCAACAGCGGTGATTTTGCTTGCTTTTCCCGCGGGCTTGTTATATAATAATCTTCGCCAAATAAGATGTTTCCGTAGCTCAGTAGGATAGAGCGTTCGCCTCCTAAGCGAAAGGTCGTGGGTTCGACTCCCGCCGGGAACGCCAAAATTATTAAAATGAGCACAATATGTTGTGCTCATTTCATTTTGTCATCAATATATAATGCGCGTGCAATCAAAATCGCCTTATACCAATTTTTATACCAATTTCTTAAAGTAACAATCCTTGCATTAGCCATACTATCACAATCGTTCCGAATTTTTCCTTTTCGTTGCGGCTATGGTGGCACAGTTCTCGCGAAAGTCAACGGAAGAAATTATCGCAGAAAAATTGAATACCGCGCAAAATACATATTCGATAAGTCGTTTTTCTACTTGGCTCTTATATCATAAGGCTTACATATTCGTAAGCAATAATTTCTTTTTTCCGTTGACTTCCGATAAACTCTCATTCAATGCTCTCACCTCTTATCTCGTCCAGTGCTACTGCGCCTCCACCGAAAAGGCAAAAAAATAATTCGGAGGTAAAACTCATGAAAACAGAAGTTTCCAAGTTTACAGAATTTCGGAAGTATTATCTCTCGGAATTCGAATGGTTCGATGGTGAAGATTACATCACCTTTAACTTGGTCGGAATCGACCTAGTTAAAAACAAAGCCCAAGTTACCATGACAGACAGAGGCAGGCTAAGTGCCATCACTTGCGACCTCCTGACAGACAAAGACGGCGAAATTTATTTCGAATACGGAGCAATGTTCACCCGTATTTATCTAGACGATTTCGAAGAGGCGGCATAATTAAACTTACTCTTTCCAACATCAAAAAATCACGAGCAATACGGACCGCCTGCTTGCAAATCGCGTCTGAAACTTCTCATATCTGCCCATAATACTTGGCACTTTGAAAAAACGCCGCTTCCATCTTTTTTGTGTTTTTTACAACTAATCAATTAACCGATTAGTTGCAAGTAGCTACATGTAATTGTAAAGCCACGTCAAATATATACAACTCTTTTCTTTTTCGATATAATTCAGTTCGTCAAACAAATATGCACCATTCGATTAATTGGTTTCAATGACTAACACACGAGATTTCCTTAATCACTAATATATATTAAATCCCCTTATTTCTCACAAATATAGCAAAACATAGTATTCTAGCTAAGCTCTTTATTTTTGTGTTTATATTGGACAATTTATACTTCACATAAATAATGTATTCTTTTCATATACACTTTGCAATCATTCAACAACACCCTACTATGCCTTTATTAAACACAATCTAATAAAAGCATTTCATCTCTAATCTTAATACATGCGAGTACATTAAGATTATACCGAACTCATGCTAAAAAATAAAAATTATGCATAGAAATATCTTGACAATAGCAGAAATAGTCAATATAATTTAAATTAAATAAATAACAATATCAAGAAAGGAATTAACGATGAAGATTTTAGCTAAACAAAATTAGTCTTTGGTCTACAACTTATATCTCCAATTCCTTCACAATACTAATATTCACTTAGATAATATAATACTATGAAATATTTGCCGAAAGAACTAAAATGCGCTTACGAATATGATAAGTTAAAAGTACCGGTCATTGATGCACTTGTAGCACCATATATAAACACTGATGATGTTTTAAAAGCACATTATATTTTAGCAGACTATTTTACTGACGAATCTAGCGGAATGCCTGCAGAAAAGATGCTGGCAGGACTTCGATCACCTGATTTACTATATTCTGCGATTTGCAGACAAACTGTTTCATTTGGTAACAGTCAAAAATATACTAATCCATTTGATATATGCGCTACTCTGTTTTTCGGTTTAACTAAAGACCACCCATTTCACGATGGGAACAAAAGAACAGCTTTACTTATTCTTATTAAACAATTGACTGAGTTTGGTTATTATCCAAATGAAACTATTACAACATTTGAAAAGCTAGTGGAATCAGTAGCAGCAAGTAAGGTTCAGGACAATTACACAAAAATCTATAAAAAATTTAAAAAAGATGATGAACCTATAATCCGCACGATTGCATTTATTTTACGTAGAAATACAACAAAAAAAAATCGAACATTACATTTAGATCTAAACATGAAGGAATTTTGCAAACTATTATACGAAAAATCAAATGTCGATTATGAACTCGATAATATGAAAATTAAATTTAAGAGAAGTGTAAAAGGTATCTTTACGAAAAAAGAATTATCGTATACGGTAAAATTTTATGGATGGACACGTCCTGTGGAAGCAGGCATGGTAAGAGATACCTTCGATAATCTTGGATTAACTGACGAGTTTCCATCTTTTCAAACCTTGCTTTCAGGAGGCAAGTCTTTTTATCATATAATAAACCAATTTGAAATTCCATTGCGAAGGCTAAAGGATAAATAATTTCGATATACCATGTCTTAGATGTTATCGAATACTGTACAACGCTCAACAGGAATAGCATTAACAGCGAGATTCATTAGCAATGATGCAAAAAATTTTGATCCGCATTTAAGCTCCTGAACAACAATAAACTTCCTCAAAGTACCCCATACTGAAATACTTTTCAGTGCCATGGATTAACAAAGCAACTCAAATTTTCGATGCTTTTTGCTCCAACAAATTGTTAATTTTTTTATGTCAACTTTTTAAATTGTTCATATGGCCCAATTCTGTACTACAAAATATAAAAACAAATCGTATGTTTTATTGGGCAAACATTCGGTAGCCAAATTCTGAACACGAAGCTCAACCTCCTGATGAACACCATTGATTGAATAGACCGCCTGATAATATTCAGTTCCTGATAATTGTAATCCTGAACGTCCGCGTCCGCATCCAGGCATCTTTAATTAGTATCTCTGACCACATCTCATTACCATACTTATCTGTCTTCAATTCTACAAATTCTTCATATATAAATCCGATTGAAACTCGTTTGAGTCCTTGCTGTTAAATTTAAATTATATCTGAAAACACCATCGCTCCCTGTAAAGTCAATGCCGAAGCTAAAAATTAGATTGTTGGCAAATAAATTCACAAAAATATCCACAGCACAACTTGGCATCACACACATAATTGCATGAATAGCTTTTTTCAAGCACGTTTTATCTGAATTATTAGTTCCAGTATATTTCTAACGCATTCAATACACTCAATTTGCATAAGCTCACCGTGTTAGTATTCACATTGTTTGCACGCAATGACATCTCTATCTTATTTGAATAAACTAGATAGTTATTTGCTGTTATCGAGAATAACATATAAATACCTCTGATTTCTTCATCTATACAATTTAGATACTATAAACAATAGGTATAATAACTAGGAATTATTGGGGGATATTATGAGATCCAGCAGAGTACGTTTTTTGGTTTACGTTATTACCATTGTGGGCTTTACTGCATTAACGATTGTGCAGGAAGTTTTAGATAATGCCAATGA
>DVNJ01000019.1 GCA_018714485.1 Candidatus Caccalectryoclostridium excrementigallinarum
TATGCTAAGATGTGTATAGTTCATACATTAACTCCTGTCTTTTTATTTTTTTTGCTAACTTCATTATACAGCAGTTTTTGTATGAACTCTTTTTTTTGTTAAAGTGTTGCACTTGAAAGTATAATTCACCCGGCATGAAAAAGGGACAGCCGACGCGGCTGTCCCTCGAGTTGTTTTTTTTCTTACTTGCCGTAATAAGCCCTGAGATACATATCCTTGATCTCGGAGATGAGGGGGTATCTGGGGTTGGCGCCCGTGCACTGGTCGTCGAAGGCGTCTTCGCTCATCTGATCGAGCCTGTCTAAGAAGTCCTTCTCGTCCACGCCGTATTCCTTGATGGTGGGCTTGATCTCGATCTCGGCTTTGAGCTTGTCGATGGCTTTGATGAGGTTCTCCACCTTTTCGGCGTCGTTCTTGCCGCCTAAGTTGAGCACGTCTGCGACCGCGGCATATCTTCTCATGCACTCGGGATACTTATACTGAGGGAAAGTTCCCATCTTGACGGGATTTTCCGCGGAGTTGAAGCGGATCACTTCGTCTATCATCAGCGCGTTGGCGATGCCGTGAGGCAGGTGATGATAGCTGCCCAGCTTATGCGCCATGGAGTGGCACACGCCGAGGAAGGCATTGGCAAAAGCCATACCCGCCATGCAGGAAGCGTTCGCCATTCTCTCTCTCGCTTCGGCATCGTGAGCGCCGAGCTTGTAAGCGCGAGGCAGATATTCGAATATGAGCTTTATGGCTTCGGTGGCGATACCGTTGGTGTAATCGGTAGCCATCATGGACGCGAGGGCTTCGAGCGCATGGGTGAGCGCGTCGATACCGGACGCGGCGGTGAGACCCTTAGGTATGCTCATCATGAGGTCGGCGTCGATAATAGCCATGTCGGGGAGCAGCTCATAGTCCGCGAGCGGATACTTGGTGCCCGTCTTCTCGTCGGTGATGACGGCGAAAGGAGTGACTTCCGAACCGGTACCGGCGGTCGTAGGGATGGCGATGAAATAAGCCTTGTCGCCCATATGAGGGAAGGTGTAAACTCTCTTACGGATATCCATGAACCTCATGGCAAGGTCTTGGAAGTCCACTTCGGGATGCTCGTAAAGCACCCACATGATCTTGCCCGCGTCCATAGCCGAGCCGCCGCCGATGGCGAGGATCACGTCGGGCTGGAAGGCGGTCATCGCCTTGGCGCCCTCTTTGGCGCAAGCCAGCGTGGGATCGGGAGCAACTTCGAAGAAAGTGGTGTGAGCGATGCCCATCTCGTCCAGTCTGTCGGTGATGAGCTTGGTAAAGCCGCTCTTGAAGAGGAAGCTGTCGGTGACGATGAACGCCCTCTTCTTATTCATGACCTGCTTAAGCTCTCTGAGCGCGACGCCCAAGCAGCCTTTCTTGAAATAAACCTTTTCGGGTGCCCTGAACCACAACATATTCTCTCTCCTTTCAGCCAAAGTCTTGATATTGATAAGGTGCTTTACGCCCACGTTTTCGCTCACGCTGTTGCCGCCCCAGCTGCCGCAGCCCAAAGTGAGGGAGGGAGCCAGCTTGAAGTTGTAAAGGTCGCCGATACCGCCCTGCGAAGAAGGGGTGTTGACGAGAATGCGGCAGGTAGGCATGAGATGAGAGAATTTCTCGATCTTGTCGCGTCCGGTCTCGGGATTGGTATAGATGACGGAAGTATGTCCCAAGCCGCCGTCGTTGATGAGCTTGTAAGCCTTGGCGAGCGCGTCGTCAAAGTCTTTTGCCTTATACATAGCGAGCACGGGGCTGAGCTTTTCGTGAGCGAACGGCTCTTCGAGCTCCACGCTCTCCACTTCGCCGACAATGACCTTCGCCCACGCGGGAGCCTTGACGCCCGCCATTTCCGCGATCTTGACCGCGGGCTGACCGACTATCTTGGCGTTGAGCGCGCCGTTGATGAGGATGACGGAGCGGACCTTGTCCGTCTCTTCGGCGGTGAGGAAGTAAGCGCCGCGCGCCTGCATTTCCTTCTTGAACTCATTGTAAACGCCTTTGAGCACCACGACGGACTGCTCGGAAGCGCAGACCATGCCGTTGTCGAAGCTCTTGGAATGCACGATGGACGCCGCGGCGGTCTTGATGTCCGCGAGATCGTCGACGATGGCGGGAGTGTTGCCCGCGCCCACGCCAACGGCGGGCTTACCCGAGCTGTATGCAGCCCTGACCATGCCGGGGCCGCCCGTAGCGAGAATGAGGTCGGCTTCTTTCATGATAAGACCCGAAAGGGGAACGCTGGGTTCGTCGATCCAGCCGATGATGCCCTCGGGAGCGCCCGCAGCCACCGCGGCGTCGAGCACGACTTTCGCAGCCGCGATCGTGGACTTCTTTGCGCGGGGATGGGGGGAGAATATCAGTCCGTTGCGCGTCTTCAAGGCGAGCAGGGACTTGAATATGGCGGTAGAGGTGGGGTTGGTGGTGGGGATTATCGCCGCGATAACGCCCACGGGTTCGGCTATCTTGGTGATGCCGAAGCTTTCGTCACGCTCGATAACGCCGCAGGTCTTGACGTCCTTATAGGTGTTATAGATGTACTCGGAAGCGAAGTGGTTCTTGATGACCTTGTCCTCGACAATGCCCATGCCCGTCTCTTCGACAGCCATCTTGGCAAGCGGGATCCTCATCTTGTTGGCAGCCATTGCCGCGGCAAAGAAGATCTTGTCGACCTGTTCCTGCGTAAATTCGGCATACTTTTTCTGCGCTGCCCTCACTTCCGCAAGGCGCACGTTCAAGCTCTGTTCGTCGTTTACTACCTGTACTGTTGCCATAAGTGACTCCTTTATATATAAAATTTATTTTTCCTCGGTGCCCGCCTTTCGCGGGAGGGATTGTTAAATTTCTAACAATCCTTTGTGATACCATTATATGATAAGGCGCAGGGCTTGTCAAGCAAAATTGTTAAAAAAATAACAAAATTTTTTCGTCTATGCAAAATGCCCGATATATGTCGGCTTTGCAAATTTTAAGACAGCGCAAGCGCTTTATTTACCGAGATGCGGCTTTCTCGGCTCTCTCTGCGCCGCGCGCGCTCTCCCCCGCCCGCCCGCGGGCGGCAAGGCGGCGGAAAAAGTTTTACTTGCTAAAAGGCGTTAAAAAGGATATAATAAAGAAAATCTCTTTTATAAAGGCGGGCATATGGCTCAGACGATAAACATCACGCTGCATACGAGCAAGGGCGACATCGACGCCGAACTTTATCCCGACGTCGCGCCGATAACGGTCAAGAACTTCACCGATCTCATCAAAAGCGGCTTTTACGACGGACTCACCTTTCACCGCGTGATCGCGGGGTTCATGATCCAAGGGGGCTGCCCCAAGGGGAACGGCACGGGCGGACCGGGCTATCACATCAAGGGCGAGTTCGCCGCCAATGGCGTGAAAAACGATCTCAAACATACGCGCGGAGTGCTCTCCATGGCGCGCGCCGCCGATCCCGACAGCGCGGGCAGTCAATTTTTCATCATGCACGAAGACGCGCCCCACTTGGACGGGCAATATGCCGCTTTCGGCAAGGTGGTCAAGGGCATGGAGACGGTGGACGCGATCGCCGGCGTGAGGACGGACTTTTGCGACCGCCCTTTGGAAAAAATAGTGATAACGCGCGCGGAGATAAGAGATTAAGCATATCTATGATATAAGGCGTTTACGCCGCGCCGAGGAGGTGTTTATGAGAAAGATCGTGGCAGTGATAGGCGACGCGAAGATAGAAAAGCCTTCGCTCAAATACGACGTCGCTTTTCAGACGGGAAAGCTCTTGGTGGACAACGGCTTCCGCGTACAGTCGGGAGGACATTCGGGCGTCATGGAAGCGGCGTTCGCGGGCGCGCACTCTTCGGAAAAATACCGCGAGGGCGACACGATCGCCATTTTGCCCGGTTGGAAAGCGGACAACGGCAATCCTTGGGGCGACATCTGCATCCCCACGGGGCTTGACCTTTACCGCAACGCCATCGTCGCGGGCGCGAGCGCGGTCATCGCCGTGGGCGGCGGCGCGGGCACGCTCTCGGAAATAGCCTTTGCCTGGACATACAGGCGCCTTTTGATCGCCTATGACTGCGTGGACGGTTGGAGCGCCAAAGTCGCGGGGACAAAGCTGGACAACAAGTTCCGCTATTCCTTCGACGACGAGATCTTCGCCGCCTCGACGCCCGAGCAGGCGATAAAAATACTTACGGAAAAACTGCCCCTCTATACGGCGGAGTATACGGGCATCAGGTTCGGAGAATGAAACTTCTTTTTGTCTGTTCGTCAAATATCTGCCGCAGTCCTTACTGCGAATTCGTCTTCAAGCGCATGTGCGAAAAAGACCCCGAGCTTTCTTCCCACTTCGAGTGGATAAGAAGCGGCGCGGTCTTTCATCAATGCAAAAAGCTTCACCCCAAAGCGCGCGCCGCGCTGCTTTCGGAAGGCTTTTCCCCGCAAGCGCTGGACAAGCACTCCCCCGCCTTTTGGCGCCGCTTCCCCGACCGCTTCGAAGAGGCGGACCTCATCGTGGGCATGACGCGCTGGCATAAATATTTCATTCCCAAAAAATGGCGGAAAAAATATATCGACCTCGCCGAACTCGCCACGGGCGCTTACGTCCCCGTGCCCGACCCCTTCCTCGCCAAGACGCAGGAAAAATATAACGAGGTCATGCGCGTTTTGGACGGCTATCTCGAACTTGTCGCCCAAAAGGTCAAGAGCGGAGAGATAAAATAAGCGGCTGCGCGGATATCTGCCGCGCAAAAGCGTCCAACATCTCCCTCACTTTGGCTATCTCCTCTTCTCCCGCAAGATCGGGATCGAAAGCGGCGAGATCATCGACAAGCGCCTTAACTTCTCCCGCGGGAACTTGAAGTCCCGCTTGCATCCGCGCGATATCCGAGCGTTTCATACGGATTTAAGCGGGCATATTGACATAATATTCTCTTTTTGTTATGATCAAAGAGGAAAAACCTCAGGGAGAAGATCATGAAAAAACTCGTATTTTCCCTCGTTGCCCTGACGCTCGTTGTGACGGCGATCGCGCTTTGCGCCTGCACAGGCGACGCCATTCCTCTGCCCGAGGAAGAGACCTTGCAAAAGGTCCTCGACGAAGGCGGCTATGAACTTGTCTGGGGCGACGAGTTTAATGATGACAGCATCGATCACACCAAGTGGCGGGTGGGCTACGACACCCCCGCGCGCAGAGCGGGCTGGTACGTGGACACGTCCGACACGGTCTTTGAAAAGGACGGCGCCCTCACCATACGCACGCAGTACCGCGAAAACGGCGAATACGGCGCGGGGTGGTACACTTCGTGGGTAGACAGCGCGACGGGTTACACGCGCGAGACTTCGCAGATGGTACACAGCGACGATTATCGGGGTTTTGCCGCCAAATACGGCTATTTCGAGATACGCTGCATCGCTCCGCCCTGCACGGGGATCTGGTCGGCGTTTTGGATGATGCCCGACGGTGACGCCGTCGGCATGAGCGAAAACGACATCAAGGGCACGGGCACGGACGGACTCGAAGTGGACGTCATGGAATCGCCCTATCACGCCTGGGGCAACTCTTACAACGTGCACGTCGTTCACGGCGAGGGCTATTCCGACACGCGCTCCGACCGCTCCGCCACCTATGAAGTCCCGAACATGTATTCGCAATATCATACCTACGGCGTATTGTGGACGGAAGAGGAATACGTCTTTTATATCGACGGACGCGAGACCTGGCGCACTTCTTATTCGCCCGACGGCGAGACCTTGGGCGTTTCGCAGGTGGAGGAATACCTGCTGCTCACGGTGGAAGTGGGCGGATATGAGGACGAAAACGGCGTCCTTCACCCAGGCGTGACGCTCGAAGACGGCGTCGAAGTGCCTTTCTGGTGCGGCGACCCCGACGACAACGACAAGACGAAGACTTACGACTTCGTCATCGATTACGTCCGCGTCTATCAAAAAGCCGCTTAAAAAGCTCTCCTCACTTATTTCATGCTTTTCGAGCCGCTCCGAAAGGGGCGGCTCGATCATTTTAAGCTATGAAGTCAAAGGGCATTTTCGCTCCCCGCACGGGCGCTACTTACTCTTTTTTATCGTCTGCAAGAATCCGTTCACCACGTCCCTGAGCTGAGGATCGATATGCGCTATTTTGAGCAGAGTGCTCACCTTGAAGGGTCTGACGAGGTTGACGAACCACTTGTCGATGATGTCGCCCGCGAGCAGTTTGAGCGCGGTATGCGCCTCTTTGTCGTCTAAGATCTCGCTCACCTTGTCGTTCACCGAAAAGCGGTCTTTCCTTATCGCGCCGCCGTCCGTGCCGAACCAATTTCGTATCTGCGAGGGCGCTCTGCCCGTCTTCCCCGTTCCAGGTATGCGGCAGAGAAACGACGCTCTTCACGCCCTCTTTTTCAAATTCCCAATCGCTGTCGATATTGACTTTTTTCAAAAAATTTTCCTCCCTTTATCGTTCCCGATAAATTCATTATAAAGCATTTTAGGGTGCGGATCAATAACTTTTTTGCGTCCGCTCCGCATTAAAGAGCGGGCGATCTTCAAGGCGCTTTTCCGCAAAAAAATATCCCGCCCCGAAAGGCGGGATAGATCTTACCTATATCAAAGAAATTTACAGCATATGCCTGCGCAGCTCCTCGCCGCTCTGCGCGCAGATATATGCGGGCGGGACGTCGAGCACGGTCACGCAGCCCGTCCTGCCCTCACCGCTCATGCGATATACGGCGCGGGCGTAGGCGACCAGCACGGAAGAAGTAAAGGCGGGGTTGGAGTCCAATTTGAGCGAATATTCGATGACGTTATTGAACTCGTCGTTCATGCCCGTACTGCCGCTGCGGAAGACAAAGCCGCCGTGAGGTATCCCCGCATGATCTCTTTTCAGCTCTTCGGCGGAGATGAAATGCACGGTGGTGTCGTAATCGGCGAAATAGTTGGGCATGTTCTTGATCTGCTCTTCTATCTTCGCCTTATCCGCGCCCTCTTTCGCCACGACGTAACATTCGCGCGTATGCTTCTGACGGGTGGAAAGTTCGGGATTCTTGCCGCTCCTGACCGCTTGCAGCGCCTCGGGCACGGGAACGGTATACTGACGCGCGTCGGCAACGCCCTCTACGCGCCTGATCGCGTCCGAATGACCCTGGGAAACGCCCTTGCCCCAGAAGGTATAAGTGCTTGCGCCGGGCAAGACGGCTTCGCCGTAAACGCGGGCGAGCGAAAACATTCCCGGATCCCAGCCGCAGCTGATGAGCCCGAGCTTTCCGCTTTCCCTGCCCGCCTTGTCCACGCGCTCGAAGTGAGCGGGAATGTTGGCGTGCGTGTCGAAACTGTCCACCACGTTGAAATATCTGATATATTCGGGCGTCTGCTCGGGAAGGTCGGTCGCGCTGCCGCCGCAGAGTATCAGAACGTCTATCTCGCCCGCGTGCGCCGCCGCGTCCTCCGCCTTGAAGACTTTGACGCCTTTTGTGAGCGGCTTGACGCTTTCGGGATCTCTTCTGGTGAAGATCGCGCAAAGCTTCATGTCGGAGTTGTGTTTGACCGCCGCTTCCACACCTCTGCCGAGGTTGCCGTAGCCCATAATGCCGAGTCTGATCATGGTCGTATCTCCCTGAAAATTTTTTACGCTTTATTATACCGCCGCGCGGAACAAGTTGGCAAGCGATATGAAAAAATTTTTCCCCAAAGCAAAAAAAAGACCGCTCGGAAGCGGCCCTTTTCTCTTTCTGTTTCAGTCCTTGCTCCTGTCGATATATTCGGTGTGCAGGATGTGGTGAGCCTTTTCGCTGCCCGGCTTACCCAAATATTCGTCGTATATGGCGATGATGGCGGGATTCTTGTAGCTCTTGCGATAGCTGTTTGCCTTATCGTTGGCATAGATGGCTTTGGCGCGCAGACCGGAAACGTCCAGCCTCTGGCGCGTCGCCGCGTCGTGAATGGGCTGACCGCCGCCGTTCACGCAGCCGCCGGGGCAGGACATGATCTCGATGAAGTGGTAAGGGCTTTTGCCCGCCTTGACCTCGTCCATGAGCACGCGCGCGTTGGCGAGCGAGCTGGCGACGGCTATCTTTATCTCCTTTCCGCCCAGCTTGAGCGTTGCCGACTTGATGCCCTTCTGCCCTCTGACCGCCTTATATTCGACGTTTTCCAACTCTTTTCCTTCCACGAGGTCCGCGACCGTTCTCAAAGCCGCTTCCATGACGCCGCCCGTGGCGCCGAAGATGACGCCCGCGCCCGTAGACACGCCGAGAGGCTCGTCGAACTTCTCCTCTTCGAGCAGGTTATACTGCAAGCCCTGTCTCTTGATAATGCGCGCCAGCTCGCGGGTGGTGAGCACGGCGTCCACGTCGGGCACGCCCGCCGCGTTCTCGTGGGGACGGGTCTTTTCGAATTTCTTGGCGATACAGGGCATGACGGAGACGACATAGATGTCCTTGGGATCGATCCCCTGCTTGCTTGCGTAATAAGTCTTGACCGCCGCGCCGAACATCTGCTGAGGCGATTTCGCCGTGGACAGATTGGGGAGCAGTTCGGGATAATTTATCTCGCAGAACTTGATCCACGCGGGCGAGCAGGAAGTCATCATGGGCAGCGCGCCGCCCTCGTTGAGACGATGGATAAGCTCGAATCCTTCTTCCATGATCGTGAGGTCGGCGGCAAAGTCCACGTCGAACACTCTGTCAAAGCCCATGCGGCGCAGAGCCGCGACCATCTTACCCTCGGTGTCCGTGCCGATGGGATAGCCGAATTCTTCGCCCAGCGCCACGCGCACGGAAGGCGCGGTACCGACGACGACATGCTTGCTCGGATCGGCGAGCGCGGCGAGGACGTTGTCTATCTCTTCCTTTTCCGTGAGTGCGCCCGTGGGGCAGTTGACCACGCACTGACCGCAGCCCACGCAGGTATGGTTTTTGATATCCGTCTCGAACGCGCAGCCTATGTTGGTGTCAAAGCCGCGGTTGTTCGCGCCGATGACGCTCACCGACTGAACTTTTTCGCAGACGGCGACGCACCTGCGGCAGAGGATGCACTTGTTGTTGTCGCGCACGAAGCAGACGGAGGATTCGTCCTTTTCGCTCACGTTCTTGGCGCCCTTGAACCTTTCGGCGTCGCAGCCCAGCTCATAGGCGAGCGCCTGCAATTCGCAGTTGGTATTGCGCGCGCAGGAGAGGCACTTCTGATCGTGATCGGACAAGAGCAGTTCGACGGTCGTCTTGCGGCTCTTGATGACCTTGGGCGTGTTGGTGAAGATCTCCGTCCCTTCCCTGTCGATGGGATAGGTGCAGGCGGCGACGAGAGACCTCGCGCCCTTGACTTCCACCACGCAGACGCGGCAGGCGCCTATGCAGTTTATCTTTTCCAGATAGCAAAGCGTGGGGATCTTTATCCCCGCGTCGCGGCAGGCGTCCAAAATGGTCGTGCCGCTCTCGACGCTGTAATCTCTTCCGTTTATCTTGATGTTTATCTTTGCCATTTCCCCGTTACTCCTTTACGATAGCCTTGAAGCGACAGTTATCCATGCAAACGCCGCACTTTATGCACTTGCTCTGATCGATGACGTGCTTTTCGCGCACTTCGCCGGAAATAGCCTCCACCGGGCAGTTGCGCTTGCAGAGCGTGCAGCCCTTGCAGGCGTCGGTGATGTTGAACTTGACCAGCTTTTTGCAGACCTTCGCGGGGCAGCGCTTATCCTTGATGTGCGTTTCGTATTCCTCGCGGAAGTAACGCAGGGTGGAAAGCACGGGGTTGGGAGCCGTCTGTCCCAGACCGCAGAGCGAATTTTCCTTTATGTAATAGCAAAGCTCTTCCATCTTGTCCAGATCTTCGAGCGTCGCCGTGCCGTCGGTGACCTTGGTGAGCATTTCCAAAAGGCGCTTCGTGCCTATGCGGCAGGGAGTGCACTTTCCGCACGATTCGTCCACGGTGAATTCGAGGAAGAACTTGGCGATGTCGACCATGCAGGTATCCTCGTCCATGACGATAAGACCGCCCGAACCCATCATCGAACCTATCTCGATGAGCTTGTCGTAATCGATGGGGACGTCGAGATGCTGAGGAGGTATGCAGCCGCCGGAAGGACCGCCCGTCTGCGCCGCCTTGAACTGCTTGCCCTTGGGTATGCCGCCGCCGATGTCGTAAACTATCTCTCTGAGTGTCGTGCCCATGGGGACTTCCACAAGTCCCGTGTTGACTATCTTTCCGCCCAGCGCGAAGACCTTCGTGCCCTTGGACTTTTCCGTGCCCATAGAGGCAAACCAATCGGGACCGTTGAGGATTATCTGCGTGATGTTGGCGTAAGTTTCCACGTTGTTGAGCAGCGTGGGCTTGCCGAAAAGACCCTTGTTGGCGGGGAAAGGCGGACGGGGACGGGGCTCGCCGCGGTTGCCCTCGACCGAGACCATGAGCGCGGTCTCTTCGCCGCAGACAAACGCGCCCGCGCCCAAGCGCAGCTCGATGTCGAAAGAAAAGCCCGTTCCGAGAATATCCTTGCCCAAAAGCCCGTATTCTCTCGCCTGATTTATGGCGATGCGGCAGCGCTCGACGGCGATGGGATATTCCGCACGCACATAGATATAGCCCTGCGTGCCGCCCACGGCGTAAGCGGCGATGGTCATCGCCTCGATCACGGTATGCGGATCGCCTTCGAGAACGGAGCGGTCCATGAACGCGCCGGGGTCGCCCTCGTCGGCGTTGCAGCAGACGTATTTGACCTCGCCCACGGCGTTCTTGACGAACTGCCACTTCATGCCGGTGGGGAAGCCCGCGCCGCCCCTGCCGCGCAAGCCGGAAGCCTTTATCATGTCGATTATCTGCTGAGGCTCGTATTCGGTGAGGCACTTGATGAGCGCGGCATAGCCGTCGCGCGCGATATATTCGTCGATGTTTTCGGGATCGATGACGCCGCAGTTACGCAAGGCTACGCGCGTCTGGCGGCGGTAAAACTCCGTGTCCGTGAGCGACTTGACGGGAGGCTCTCCCGCGCGCTCGGTGTGCAGCAGGCGGGTGACGAGCCTGCCGTTGATGAGGTGCTCCTGAACGATGTCGGTGACGTCCTCTTCATGCACGCCGCTGTAAAAAGCCGCTTCGGGATAGACAATGACGACGGGTCCGACCGCGCAGAGACCGAAGCAGCCCGTCTCCACTATCTGAACATCGTCTTCGAGGTGATTTGCTTTAAGTTGGCGGGCAAGCTCCTGCCTTATCTTGGCGCTGCCGTTGGACGTGCAGCCCGTGCCCCCGCACACAAGTACGTGACTTTTGTACATAATTCCCTCCTCAGACGTTCTCAACGAGATATTTTTCCACGGGTTTTCCGCCCACGATATGCTTTTCCATCACTTCGAGGGCTTTTTCGGGCGTCATCTTGGCGTAAACGACCTTGGGTTTTCCGGGAATGTAAACTTCGACGGTGGGTTCGTAATCGCAAAGACCTTGGCAGTCACTGCGGTAAACTCTCACCTTGGGCAGACGGCGCTTGCAAAGATCTTCCACAAGCGCGTCGAAAACGAATTTGGCGCCCTTGGAAACTCCGCAGGTGCCCATACCGACGACTATCCTCGTTTCGAGGTGCTCGTCCGAGTTATCACGGATGAACATCTTGGGTTGCATGTCCTCCCTGATAGCCCTGATATCGGCTATTGTCTTCATATTTTCCTCCTGATGGCTTTGGGTTTTGCCTATTATTACCATATTAACATAAGGCGACGCAAAAATAAAGCGTTTTCACCTTATCACGATCCCGCAATCGTAAGCCTGCCTTTCCAGCTCTTCGCGGAAGGCGGGGTGAGCGATCGAGATGAGCTTTTTCGCCCTCTCGCTTATGCTCGCGCCCTTGAGATCGACCATGCCGTATTCGGTGACCACGAAGTTCACGTCGTTGCGCGAGAGCGAGACCGCCGCACCCTCTTTGAGGCGGGCGACTATCTTGGACATCTCTCTCCTCTCGCCCGTTTGCGGATCTTTGACCATGGCGGTCGAATAAAGGGCGATTATCGACCTTCCGCCGCGCGACATCTGCGCGCCGACGGCGGTGTCCGTCTGCCCGCCCGTGCCGCTGAATTGGCGGCTGCCGAGCGATTCCGAACAGCACTGCCCCGTTATATCCACTTCGAGCGAGGTGTTGATCGAGACCTGATCGTCGTTCCTGGCGATTATGCGCGGGTCGTTGACATAGTTGCAGTCGAGCACGAGCACGGAAGGATTGTCGTCCACGAAATCGTACATTTCGCGCGAACCTATCATAAAGGAACAGACGGCTTTTTCGCGGTGCACCTGCTTGAACTTGCCCGTGACCACGCCCGCCTTCATCAGATCCATTATGCCCGTGGTGAACATTTCCGTATGCACGCCGAGATCTTTCTTGTCCGTGAGCGCCGCCGCCACGGCGTTGGGTATGCTGCCTATGCCCAGCTGTATGCAGTCGCCGTTTTCCACCACGTCGGCGATGAGCTTTCCTATCTTTTTGTCGCGCTCGTCCATCTTGGGATCGGGGATCTCGGGCAGCGGATAATCCGTGCGGATAAAATAGTCCACGTCGCTCACGGGAATGTTCACGTCGCCGAAAGTGCGCGGAGCATGCTCGTTCTCTTCCAAAATGACGATGTCCGCGTCTTCGAGCATGCGCTTTTCATAGACATTGCTCGTGGAGAGCGAGACAAAGCCGTGCTTGTCGGGCGGAGAGCAAACGCCCACGAAGATGTCCGCGCCGCGGTTATACTGCCTGTTTACGCCCGAAAGGCGCAGATGGTTGGGGATAAAAGACGCCCTGCCCAAGCTATGCGCCTGACGGGTGGGCGAAGAATAAAACAGACACTCGCAGAAAAAGCTGTCTTTATACGCGGGATCTGTGTTGTATTTATATTCACGCAGGGAAAGGCAGTTGGTCACGGTGACGTTTTTCACCCTGTCTGCTATCGTGTGCAGATTGCTCAAAAATTCATAAGGTTCGGAAGCGCCCAGCGCGACCACGACATGATCGCCGCTCTTGACGAGCGAAAGAGCCTCCTCGACGCCTACATATTTTCCCATAATTACCCCCGGCGGCAAATTGCCTTGATTATTATAGCATAATATATCGGCGCGCGCAAGTAATATTTTAGCGCGGCGGCGCGTTTGTGCGCAGCGGGGCGGTCGCGGCGAAATTGTCGATTTTTTTTCGAATTTTCTTGCGCGCGGCGCCGCCTTTGTGTTACAATTACCGTAATGATTTTTTGAGGCGAGAGGCTATGAAAAAAGGATTCGACAGCAACTTATACGCCAAGCTGCAGACGGAAAAGATCTTGCAGCGCATCGAAAAGTTCAACAACAAGCTCTATCTTGAATTCGGCGGCAAATTGTTCGACGATATGCATGCCTCGCGCGTCCTCCCCGGCTTTGCCTACAACGCCAAGATAAACATTCTGCGCGCGCTCAAAGACAAGACGGAGATAGTCTTCGTGGTCAGCGCGGGCGACATCGAACGCAACAAGATCCGCGCGGACTTCGGCATCACTTACGACATGGACGTGCTGCGCCTTGTGGACAAGATCCGCAAGATAGGCATCTCGATCAACTCGGTCGTCGTCACGCAGTACGAAAATCAGGCGGCGGCGGACGTCTTCGTGCGCAAGCTCGAGCGGCGCGGCGAAAAAGTCTATATCCACCGCAAGACCAAGGGTTATCCCACCGACGTGAATACCATCGTCAGCGACGAAGGCTACGGCGCCAATCCCTATATCGAGACCACCAAGCCGCTCGTGGTCATCACCGCCCCCGGACCGGGCAGCGGCAAGCTCGCCACCTGCCTTTCGCAGCTTTACCACGAATATAAGCGCGGCGTCAAGGCGGGATACGCCAAGTTCGAGACCTTCCCCGTTTGGGATCTGCCCCTGAAGCACCCCGTCAACGTGGCTTACGAGGCGGCGACGGCGGATTTAGGCGACGTGAACATGATAGATCCCTATCATCTCGAAGCTTACGGCGTGACGGCGGTGAACTATAACCGCGACATCGAATGCTTCCCCATCGTGCGCTCCATACTCACCAAGATCACGGGCGACGAGAATCTTTACCGCTCCCCCACCGACATGGGCGTGAACATGGCGGGCTCGGCGATCACGGACGACGAGGCGGTGCGTTACGCCGCCAATCAGGAAATAATTCGCCGCTATTATAAAGCCGCCTGCGACTATAAGCAGGGCTTATGCGACGCCGCCGTGCCTCAGCGCATCATGCTCCTGATAAACGAGAGCAAGCTCTCCCTCGAAGACAGAAAGGTCGTCAAGCCCGCCCTCGAAAAGGCGGCGGCGACGGGCGAGAGCGCGGTCGCCATTCAGCTTGAAGACGGCAGGTTTATCACAGGCAGGACCACTTCGCTGATGACGGCTTGCTCGGCATGCGTGCTCAATTCGGTCAAGGCGCTCGCGGGCATAGACGACAAGATGCTGCTCTTGCTCCCCATCGTCCTCGAACCCATCAAGAGCCTGAAAAAAGACGTCTTCAAGGCGGACAAGGACAAGCTCAACCTCTATGACGTGCTCACCGCGCTCAGCATCTGCGCCGCCACCAATCCCATGGCGCAGACGGCGCTGGAAATGCTGCCCAAACTGCGCGGGCTGGAAGCGCACGGCTCTTGCATGCTCAACGACACGGACATGGGCGTCATGCGCAAGATGGGCATGAATATCACCTGCGAACCGGAATTTGCGAGCAAAGACCTTTACATAAAATAAGAGCGTTTATCGACGAAAAAGGGCGGGAGTTTTTCACCCCTGCCCTTATTTTTTACGAAAAAAGGCGGCCGATTCGCAGCCGCCTTGATATCATGTTTTTTATTTTACTTCTTTTCCGCGAGCACTTTCTTCAATTTTGCAAAGCGGGGAAGTCCGTCTTCAAGCGGAGCCTTGCAATCGCCCTGAATAAGGGGCATCGCGTAATCGACGTATTCTTGCGAGAGCATGGTCCCGTCGTTGATTATCCAGCTCAAAGGAACTTTCTTTTCCGTGTTGGCGGCTTTGGCGACGCTCATCACGCCCATCTTGCAGGAATACTTGCCGTCCTTCATCACTCGCTTGAAATAGACCATCTTGTCCGTGGTGCCGCGAACGGCATACTTAACGGCGGTCGCGCCCGCGCGGAAAGCCTCTTCAACGTCCACCTTGGAGGCAAGGTGAGCGCCGCAGCGCTGCATGAGCGAGAACTCGATGGCTCTGGTCTTGCAGCCGAACTTATCCTTGCAGAGGTTGGAGAGCATTGCGCCCACGCCGCCCAGCTGCGCATGACCGAAGCTGTCTTTGGCGAGGTTGGTGCCCAGCTTTTCGGCGATCAGCGTGCCGTCCTTGTCCGAGATACCTTCGGAGACCGCGACCATGCACTTGCCGCCCGTCTTTTTCATGGTTTTTTCCACGTCGGAGAGGAACTTCTCCGTGTCGAAAGGTAGCTCGGGCAGATAGATGAGATCGGGACCCAAGCCCTTATAGGAAGCGAGCGCGGAGGCGGCGGTCAGCCAGCCCGCGTGACGGCCCATGACTTCCACCACGGTTATCATGGGAGTGTCATAGACGTTGGCGTCCAACTTCAGCTCCATCATGGTCGTGGCGACATATTTCGCCGCGCTGCCGTAGCCGGGGCAATGGTCGGTGACGTCGAGGTCGTTGTCTATCGTCTTGGGCACGCCCATGACCCTGCACTCATAGCCGCTCTTTTGCAGATACTTGCTCACTTTGTTGCAAGTGTCCATGGAGTCGTTGCCGCCGTTATAGAAGAAATAACGGATGTTGTACTTTTTGAAGACTTCGAGCAGTCTCTTGTAATCGGTCTCGTCCACTTTCGCCGCTTTGAGCTTATAGCGCACGCTGCCCAGAGCGGAAGAAGGAGTGTTTTTGAGCAGTTTAAGCTCTTCGGGATCTTCTTTGCGCATATCGTAAAATTCTTCTTCGAGTATGCCCCTGATGCCGTGTGCCGCGCCGTAGATCTCGGTGATGCAGTCATGCTTCATCGCTTCCAAAAACACGCCCGCGGCGGAAGAGTTGATAACGGAAGTGGGTCCGCCCGACTGTCCGAACATGCAAGCTCCAACCAGTTTTTCCATTTTGATTTCCTCCGAAAAATAGTTCTTATTTCGTCCTGCCGCAAAGCGGCATTTTGTTTGCTTTTTACTGACCCAAGATGGCGGCGCAGTCGTAAAGATCCTTGTCGAACACGCGCTCCATGGCGAGGGCTTCGGATATGTCCTGATCGATTATCTTGTTATCCTTTATGCCGACCACGCGCGAGCCTTTCCCTTCGAGCAGCACGTCCACCGCTCTCACGCCGAACTGCGCGGCAAGCATCCTGTCCTGCATGGTGGGCGCGCCGCCGCGCTGGATATAGCCCAGCTCGGTCGTCTTGATCGACGAGGTGATCCCCTGATCTTTGAGCTGCTGTTTGAGCTCGACCGCCCTGCAAACGCCCTCGGCGAGCACGATTATGTCCGACGTCTTGCCCTTGCGCTTGTTGACGGCGATGGACTTGGCTATCTGCGCGATGTCGTTATGCACTTCGGGCACGATTATCACTTCCGCGCCGCCGCCCAAACCGGCATAAAGGGCGATGTCGCCGCACTTTCTGCCCATGACTTCGACGATACACACGCGCTCATGCGAGGTCATGGTGTCGCGCAGATTGTTGATCGCGGAAAGCGCCGTGTTGACCGCGGTGTCGAAACCGAGCGTATAATCCGTGTAAGCAAGGTCGTTGTCGATGGTCCCGGGAATGCCCACCGTCCTGATCCCGCAGTTGTCCGTGAGATCTTTCGCGCCGCGGAAAGAGCCGTCGCCGCCGATGACGACGAGACCTTCAATGTCGTATGCTTCCAAATTTTCGGCGGCTATCTTCTGATATTCCACCTCGTTGAACTCGGGCGAGCGCGAAGTTTTCAAGATGGTCCCGCCCCTTTGTATGATGTCGGAAACGGCGCGCCTGTCCATCTGCTTTATCTCACTGTTGATAAGACCGGTGTAACCTCTTTCGACTCCGTAAACTTCCAACCCCTTATATATAGCGTAACGGGTGACGGCCCTTATCGCCGCATTCATACCCGGGGCGTCGCCGCCGCTTGTCAAAACCGCAATCTTACGCATATATTTCTCCTTCGAGCCAAAGCTCTTAGTGATTATATCAAATTCCCCGCCTCTTGGCTATCTTTTTATATATATTTTGCGTTATTTTTTGCGCGGACGCTGTTTTGTGCACCCTTCGCCGAAGATATATTCCAGCTCGTAGATAAGTCCGGGCTTGATCGTGACGCTGTAAGGAGAGCGGAAAAGTTTGCCGTTTATCTGCATAAAGACATGGCTGCCGCCCGGGCGCTCCATGAGCGCGCGGTTGACCTCGGGAAGCCTGCTTTCGTCGCGCACGTTGATATAAAGGTCGTCCTCTTCCCTCTCTTCCTCCTCCTGCGCGCCCTCGTTGTCCCAAAGGGTGAGCTTGCGCACGTTGACGGAAGCTCCGCCCACGCCCGCGTTCAAAACGCCCTCGACCAAGACTATCTTGTCGTTCTGGAAAAGATCGCGGCAGGCTGCATACGTCTTGGGGAACGCCACGACCTCTATCGTGCCGTACAAGTCTTCAAGCCTGCCGATCGCCATCAGCTCATTGGACTTGGTGACCTTTGTGCCCACGCCCTGCAAGATCCCGCCGAGCACGACCCTTTGCTTGTCGAAAGTCCTGATCAGCTCGTGGATATCGTCGTCGAGCTCTTCGCCGCCCTCTTCCTCCTCGTCGCTCTCTTCCGAGCGCAAAAGGGGTTGGATCATGCTCAGATTGAAATCAAGCTGCTTATATTTTTCCGCGTAATCTTCCAAGGGGTGCCCCGACATATAAATGCCCAGCACCTCTTTTTCATACATGAGCTTTTGCATGCGTCCGTATTCCTTGGTGCGCGGCATGACGTCGACCACGTCCGTCCCGTCGTCATACATGTCAAAGAGCGACATTTGGTTGGAGCCTTCGTTCTTCTTGATCTGCTGCCACTTGCTCATCACCGTCTCGTAGACCGCCCAAAGCGCGGAGCGGTTATATCCGAAGCAGTCGAACGCGCCCGCCTTTATCAGACTTTCCACGAGTTTTTTATTGAGTGTGCCCGCGGGCAGGCGCTTGAAGATCTCGTTGAACGACTTGAACTTGCCGTTCTTCTCCCTCTCTTCCGTCAAAGTCTGCATCGCCGCCTGTCCCACGCCCTTTATGCCGCAAAGCCCGAAGCGCAGTCCGCCGTTTTCCACCTTGAACTCGGGATAGCTCGCGTTGATGTCGGGCGGAAGGATCTCATATTCGTACTTGCGCAGATAAGTGAGATATTTTTCCACTTCGTCCGCGCTGGTGATGCGGTTGTTGATGACAGCGGCGATAAATTCGATGTTGTAATAACATTTATAGTATGCCGTTTCGTACGCAAGCACGGCGTATGCCGCCGCGTGCGACTTGTTGAACGCATAGCTCGCGAACTTCTGCATATCGGCAAAAATGCTCTCCGCCACGGGAACGGGAACTCCTCTTTTCTCGCAACCGTCCACGGCGGGCTGTCCCTTGTTGGCTATACTGCCGTCTTTGTTATAAGTGGGCGGAACAGCCTCGCAGCCATACAAAAAGACCTTTTTTTCCGCGATCATTATCTCCAGTTTCTTCTTGCCCATGGCGCGGCGCAGCAAGTCCGCTCTGCCCAGCGAAAAGCCCGCCAGCGACTGCACTATCTGCATGACCTGCTCTTGATAGACCATTATGCCGTAACTGTTGCTGAGAATGGGCTTGAGCAGCGGGTGGGCGTATTTTATCCTCGAAGGGTCATGCTTGTTGGCGACGTATTCGGGGATCTTGTCCATGGGACCGGGACGGTAGAGCGAAATGCCCGCGATGATGTCTTCCATGTTCTCGGGGCGCAGCTGACGCATGAACTTTTTCATGCCCGCGCCTTCGAGCTGGAAGACCGCGTCCGTCTCGCCCGTGGAGATGAGTTCGTAGACCTTGGGATCTTCATAGCCGAGCTTGGAAAAATCCACGTCCACGCCGTGATCTTCGAGCACATACTGATGCGCTTTTCTGATGTCCGTGAGCGTCTTCAAGCCCAAAAAGTCCATTTTGAGCATGCCCAGCTCTTCCACTTCGTCTTTTTGATACTGCGTGGTGATGTCCTCGCCGTTCTTTTGCAGCGGAACATAATCCGAGATGACTTCCTTACAGATAACGACGCCCGCCGCGTGCTTCGAGCACTGCCTGGGCATGCCCTCTATTTTGAGCGCCATGTCGATGACGCGGTGCATCTCGTCCGAAGTGTTGTATATCTCCACGACTTCGGGCGAATAATGGCTCTTGACCTCTTCGCCGTCCTTGCCCACGTTCAATTCCGCATGCAGAACTTTTCCGAGAGTGACGTCGGGAGCGTTGTCGATCGCCTTGGTGGTGCGGTTGACCAGAGCCAGCGGCACGCCGTAAACGCGCGCCACGTCCTTGATCGCGCCCTTTGCCTTCATCGTTCCGAGGGCGAGTATCTGGCATACCTTTTCGCTGCCGTATTTGCGAATGACGTAATCTATGACCTCGCCGCGGCGCTCATAGCAGAAGTCCACGTCGAAGTCGGGCGCGGACACGCGCTCGGGGTTGAGGAAACGCTCGAACAGCAGCTGATATTTGAGCGGGTCGACATTGGTGATACCGATGGCGTAAGCGATGATGCTGCTCACGCCGCTGCCGCGCCCCGCGCCCACGGGTATGCCTTGGCTTTTGGCGTAACGGATAAAGTCCCAAACGATGAGATAATATTCCGCAAAGCCCGTCTTGATGATTATCCCCAGCTCGTATTCCGCCCTTTCGCGTATTTCGTCCGTGATCTTGCCGTAACGCTTTTCCAGCCCTTCATAGGCGAGCTTTCGCAAATAGTCCGGCGGCGAGGAGCCGTCGTCCGGCTTGAAGGGCGGCATGAGATCCTGGCGCGTTATGTTGACGTTGCACTTGTTGGCTATCTCCGTAGTCGTGGCGATAGCCTCGGGGACCCAGGCAAAGAGCTTTTCCATCTCCTCGGGCGAGCGCAGATAAACCTGATCGGAAGAAAAGCGCATGCGCGTGGGGTCGTCGAGAGTCTTTCCCGTCTGAATGCATAAGAGCACGTCGTGCATCTCCGCGTCGCTGCGTTCGATATAGTGCGCGTCGTTGGTGGCGACGACTTTCACCCCTATCTCGGCGGCGAGGCGCACGAGGTCGGGATTGATACGCTTTTGCTCTTCCATGCCGTGATCTTGAAGTTCGATATAAAAATCGCCTTCGTCGAACATGCTTTTGAGTTCGAGCGCGTATTTTTTCGCCCCTTCGTAATCACCCGCGAGCAGCAGCTGCGGGATCTTTCCCGCCAGGCAGGCGGAAAGGCAGATAAGCCCCTTCGAATGCTCTTTGAGCAGTTTGAGATCTATCCTCGGCTTATAGTGGAATCCCTGCGTATAGGCGAGCGAATTCAACTTGACGAGGTTATAATATCCTTCGTTGTTTTTGGCGAGCAAAATGAGATGGTTGCGCTGCTTGTCATGCACATTCATGTCTTCGCAAGTGTAAAACTCGCAGCCGATGATGGGCTTTATGCCGTGCTTTACCGCCATCTTCTGGAAAGTATAGGCGGCGAACATATTGCCGTGGTCGGTGACCGCCATGGCACGCATGCCCATGTTCCAGACCGCGTCGAGGAGCGGGCTTTTCTTTCCCGCCACGAGGCGCGCCGCGCCGTCGAGAAGGGAATATTCCGTGTGGACATGCAAATGCACGAAGCCTTCGATGACGTCGGGAACGGGAGGATATTTCGGCTCTTTCTTCTCTTTTTTCGCTCCCTGCTCCGCGTTTTCTTCGCCTTCCTGCTTTTCTTCGCGTTCTTCTTCCTGCGGTTTTTCCCGCGTTTTTTCCTCTTGCGTCTTCTCCGCCATTTCACATCCCCTTTTGCTTTGCCTTGTCGATAGCCTTTTGCAGCCTGCGCACCACCTTGCTCTTGCTCATGCCCAGAAGCGAAGCGAGAAACGCCGTTGATTCCGTCCTGTGCTCTTCCCTCGCGCTCCAGATGAGCTTGGTCTCCCCGTCTTCTTCCTCCAACTCTCCCTTCGCGCGCAAAAACTCGATCGCCTCGACCTGCTGCGCGGCTTTCGCCATGGCTTTGTCCACGTTGCTCGTCTGGTAATTCGCGCGCATGCTCGCCGTGCCCATGGCGTTCCTGCTCACCACGAGATCGTAGACCTCCACGGCGCAGCCGCCCGCGCGCATGAAGGCGAGCATGTTGCATATCTCTTCGCTCCTGCGCGTATAGAGCAGGCTGTCCGCCCTGCGTCCCGCGCTTTCCAGCAAGACGCCGCGCACCGCCAACGCCGTGCGCAGCCGCTCGGTCTCCTCAAAGTCGGGCACTCTCAGTTCCATATAATAGCCCCGCTCTCCTTCGCCGGGCAGCGTGAGCGTACCTCCGCCCGCAAACAGCCCGCGCACGAAGGACACGAGCGCGTCCTCGTCCCCCTCAAGGTCAAAGCCGCTGCCGACAGTCACCATTTGCAGCCGCGTGAACTTCAAAAGCTCCTCGGCGGCTTTCCCCTCGAGCTCGAAATAATAGCGCCTTGCCTCGCCTTCTCCCCTGCCGCCCGTTTCGAACTGAGCCTCGGGATAGATCCTGCGCACCTTGTTGATGAAGTCGAAGATCACCTGCCTGAACGCGCTGTCGGCAAAGATCCCGCCGAGCGTGCCCTTTTTCACGGGGATCTCGCCGCGCACGCGCAAAACGGCGCTCAAATACGCCGCGACGTTCGGCTCTTCGCCGCTTATTATCTCTTCGATGAGTTCTCTTGTCTTGTCCATATCACTTATGCGAGCGCAGCGCGAGCGGCTTTTCGCCCGCATTGGCGATCCTCTCTTCGGGTATTCCCGCCTGCCTCGCCGCTTCGAGCGCATATTCCCATGTTCCAACCTTCTCCGGCTTATGCGCGTCGGAATTTATCACGAACATGGCGCCGCTTTTCAAATATTCCTCGATCCCGCGAATGTCGGGGACGCGGTGCCTCGAGGAGATCTCGATATATGTGCCGTAATCCGCGCACGCCTTTCCCAGCTCGAAACAGTCGAGTTGCAGCCAAAATCCCGGGTGCGTGATCACGTCCACGGGAAAGCGCTTGATGCAGTTGATATAGGCGCGGGTGTTGCGCGCTATCTGCTCTTTGGACGATCTCCCCAGCCTTCCCGCCAGCAAATTCGCCTGAAACAAAAAGGCGTCCGACGCCCTCTGCGGACGCGCCGAAGCGTGAAATCCCGCCAAAACTATGTCGAGCTCGGAGATGTCTTTCTCGCTCAGATCTATCTCTCCGCTCATACCGAATATATTCGCCTCTATCCCCAACCTGACTTCGATGCCGAATTTTTTCTCCGCCGCCTCCGCGTCCCTGCGCATGGCGGGGAATTTTTCCCTCCTCACCCCGACGAGCGGATGACGAATGCCGTGGTCGGTGATCGCCACTAAGGAAAGCCCGCGGAATTTCGCCGCGCGCACGTTGTCTTCCACGCTGCCCGTGCCGTGTGAATAAGTTGTATGCGTATGCAGGTCGGCAAATATCTTATATCCGCCGCCCTTTTCGCCTTTTTCGCCGTCTAACTCTTCCGTCATAGCGGATATAATTATAATACGCCGCACGCCTTTTTGTCAACACGCGCAATGCCCGCGAGCGCCGATTTTACGCAAGCCGACTTTCCCCGAAAAGCCGACAAACTAAGCGGCTCTCTCCCCGCTTTCGGCAAAAACCGCCCGACCGGCAAGCCGCAGGCGCGCATTTGACCCAACATGGTTGACAGATTTTTGCGCATAGTATATAATATGTTATCCAAGGGGCTGTTCCGGCATTCGACGGGGAATGGCGGGCGGCGTAAGCATACCGGAGGCTCGTCTCCGCAAATACGGAAATTAAAATTAAACGCAAACAACAACAAAACTCAGAGCGCAAGCTCGTTAGCCTTCGCTGCTTAATTTAGCGGAGCTGTTCGACGGGGAATTCCGCGGCCCCGCTCGGGCATCAGACAGCGGAACAGGGCGACCGTAAACGCCGCGATACGGCTCGCAAGACAAGCGGCTCTCCGATAAGCAGGTCTGCCGTTCGACCGGCTTAAAGGGAATAACAACGATCGGCTAAGTATGTAGAAGTCGCCGCTTAAAGTTTTTCGGACAGGGGTTCAACTCCCCTCAGCTCCACCACGAAAACAAGCAGAGTGTTATGCCCGGCTTGTTTTTTATTGTTTTCGTGGCGCAGCCGTGTGCAGTGCAGCCCTGTGCGGACTGCGCCCGCGACAGGCTGCACGCTCGCGCAGACAAAAATTTATGCAAATGTCCCTGCTTCCCGTGTGCTCTCGCTGTAAGGCAACTCCCCTCAGCTCCACCACGCAAGACCCAGTCGAACTTATTTGTTTCGGACAAAGAGTTTTGGCTGGGCTTTTTGTTGCCTTATTAAAGGTTTCATCGTCCCGGTTGATCTTCCGAAATTTTGCCTTTTCGTCTTGGTCAGCGTAGCACGGCTCTCGCGGAAGTAAACGCGAAAAAATATCACAGAAAACAAGATCTTTTGAACTTGTTGTAGCTGAGAGCCATAATTTTTCCTCGTCAGATTATAATACAAGTCTGTTATAGCATAGCCGTAAGCAAATTTCAATACATTGTTAGCAAAAATAAATCTAATATTTATAATCTCAGATTTTTAATGATATACGACAGCGGACGGCACTGCTTTGTCACTTTTTCGCGGTAGCCGTGCTCGTCCACACAGAAGATAAATGAGGATAAAACAGCTCAAATGTGGCTATTTCCGCGTATTTTTGCCCTAATTTCGACGTAGCACTACCATAGTCTCGACATGAAAGGTGCGGGGGAACATATCGTAAGGGCGAATGAGTGATGGGGTATATTTTTCGCCGAGAAGGGCGAGGTCGCGCGCTAAGGTGGCGGGGTTACAGGAGATGTAGACGATGGTTTGCGGCTCGGCGGTAAGGAGCGCGTCGAGGACTTTTTTGTCGCAGCCTTTGCGCGGCGGGTCGAGCACGGCGAGGCAGTTTTCGCCAAGAGGCAGAGATGGTATTATTTTGGCGGCGTCGCCGAGGATGTTGGTTATCTTTTCGGCGTTGCCGTTCAATGCGGCGATGGCTTTGCCGTTTTCGATCGCCTGCGGGACTATCTCCACGCAGTAGGCGCGCTCGCAGAAGGGGGCGAGCAGATTCGAGATCACGCCGACGCCGCCGTAGGCGTCCAGCACCGTGCGCGGGCGCAGCGCCTGCGCCAAAGCCTTGACTTCGCCGTAGATAGCGCGGCAGATCTCGTCGTTGACTTGCATGAAAGAGAGCGGGGAGATCTCGGTTTTTACGCCGCAGATCTCGCCCGTAGCGGCGAGCTTTCCGAAGACGGGGATCGTCTTTTCGCCCGTAATGACGTTGGTCGCTTTCTTGTTGACGTTATAACTCAGAGAAAAGGGGATTTTTAGGGCGGCTATCGATGAGATAAATGCCTCTTTGCAGGGTAGCTCGTCCGCGTTTATCACAAGCGTTACGGCATAAGAGCCGCCTATGCGGCGCACCAAAACGTGACGCATGACGCCCGAGAGCGAAACTTCGTCGTAGACGGATAGAGAATGTTCGTTGCATGCGTCGACAACCGCCCTAATAATGCGATTCGTGTTTTCGTCGTGTTGAAGACAGCCTTCTGAGGGAAGAGGGACGGCTTTATGCGAGTCGCGCTTGAAGTAGCCGGCGAAAATTACGCCTTTTTCGTCTTCGGCAAAGGGCACCTGCGCCTTGTTGCGGCTCGCGTTGAGGCGCGGAGAGGGGAAAACTTTTTCGACTTTTGCGGTGACTCCCGCCTTTTTCAGACAGTTTTCCACTTTTTCCCGCTTTAAGAGCAGCTCTTTTTCATAGGGCATATGTCTCAGCCCGCAACCGCCGCAGCGGAAGAAGGCGGGGCAGTCGGGAGTTATCCTGTCGGGAGAAGGGGAAAGGACTTTGATTATCTGCGCGCGCAAAAAGTCTTTTTTGACTTGGGTGATGCGCACGCGCACCTCTTCGCCTGCGAGCGCGAGAGGAATAAAGACGACGCACCCGCCTATGCGCGCCACGCCTTCGCCTTCCATGCCTTGGGAAATTATTCTCGTTTCGCAGATGTCGCCGATTTTCACCCTGTTATTTTACAATATTTTCGCCCGCATAGGCAAGGTTTGGAAGGCGGTTTTTGTTTTATCAAGGCGCGTCGTCGAAAAAGCCGTCCGCTTCGTCTTTCAGGCTCATGACGAGGTTCTCCTTGTCTTGAAGGCGCATGGAAGAGGCGCCCGTCTTTTTGCCCGCGACTTTTTCTCTTGCACTTTGCGCCTTACCTTTTGTCTTTTTTCCCTTTTTCTTCATACCCTTATTTTGCGCAGAAATCCTTTGACAATACGCTTTTCGGGCGTGATCGTCTGTAAGGGCGGGAATATGTTGCAAAAGTCACTTTTTCGAGCGGGCGTTTTCCGATATAATAACGGTATAGTTTAGGTGTAAAATACGCCGAGATATGATATAATCGATACGGAGGAATGAAAAATGGCAACGGTAAAAGTTACGTCGGAAAATTTCGAAAGCGAAGTCCTGGCGAGCGATAAGCCCGTCCTGGTGGATCTTTGGGCGAGCTGGTGCGGTCCTTGCAAAATGCTCGCGCCCGTGCTCGAACAGATCAGCGAAGAGCGCGCGGACATAAAAGTATGCAAGATAAACGTGGACGACGAGCAGCAGCTGGCGGCGGAGTTCAGAGTTTCGAGCATACCTCACGTCGCGTTGCTCAAAGGCAACAAGATAATCGCGCAGAGCGTCGGCTTTAAGCCCAAGGCGGCTATTTTGCAGATGGTGGACGACGCGCTCAAAAATGCTTGATTGCAAAATAATCGTCATGCGCAAGGCGCATTATGACGACCTGATGCAAAAATACGAAAATTCCCTCGAACACGCCTGCGACGTAAGCGAGGGGCAGGTCTTTATCTCCCGAGGCGGGCAAAAACCTGAAGGGCTTTGCCCCTCGGCATGGGAGAGCATGGAAAAATTCGTCAAAGAGCTTGCCGCAGGCGGCGGAAATTTTTATGACGGCTGGATGCGCGATCCGCATTCGGCGATGATCTCCTGCAACGACGGCTTTCGTCCCGTGAGTTTTTATATCCAGGCACTCGGCGAGGATAACTGCTCATAAGACAAAAATTTTATTTTCCCAAGCAGAATTTGGCAAAGATGGTGTCGATGATCTTTTCGTCGGCGGTGTCGCCCGTGATCTCGCCAAAGGCGGAATATGCCGCGCGCAGATCCAGCAGAGTGCACTCCGCGGGAACGGCGTCGAAGTTCTCTTTTGCGGAAATGAGGCTTGTTAGGGCGCGCTCCAACGCTTCTTTGTGACGAAGGGAAGTGATCAGTTCGCCGCTCGCGTCGATGTTTTCTCCCAAGACGGTCTCCACGATCTTGTCTTTGAGCGCATCTATGTTTTCTCCCGTCTTTGCGCTGATAGAAAATCCCGAAGACTTTTTCTTCGGCATGATGTCCGACTTGTTCACGACCTCGATGACGGGCGTTTTTTCGTCTATGTTTTTGAGTAACTCGGATTTTTTTGCATTATTAGGGCGGCTTCCGTCGCTCACGAGCAGCACGATGTCGCTCGAAGAAGCGATATTGCGGCTACGCCTTATGCCCAAGCTTTCGACGGGATCGGCGCTCTCTCTGATCCCCGCCGTGTCGATAAAGCGCAGGGTCACGCCGCGCCATTCGACGCTCTCTTCGATACTGTCTCGCGTGGTCCCGGCGATCTCGGTGACGATCGCCCGCTCCCGTCCCGCCAAGGCGTTGAGCAGGGAGGACTTGCCCACGTTGGTCTCGCCCACGATCGCCGCGGTGATGCCGTTTTTGACTATGCTCCCCCTGCGGCAGGTAAGCAAAAGCGCGCGCGTTTTTTCTATCAGCGCGTCGATAACGGGCTTTGCGGCAAGGCGGCTCTCTTCTTCCATCTCTTCGGGATAATCGAGGGCTGCTTCCATATGCGCGATAACGTCCAAAAGGGGCGCGGTGAGCGCTCGGACCGCCGCAGACGTCCCGCCCGTCGCCAGGCGGTATCCGGCGTTTACCGCCGCCGCGGATTCGCCGTTTATCATATCGATGACGCCTTCGGCGTCGCTTAGATCCATTTTGCCGTTCAAAAAGGCTCTGCGCGTGAATTCTCCGCGATCGGCTATGCGCGCGCCCAAGCTCAAAAGTCCATTCAAAACGTGCCCGAGCAGAGCCGCGCCGCCGTGGCAGTGCAACTCGACCATGTCTTCGCCCGTGTAAGAGGCGGGCGCGCGGAAAAAGACGGCGAGCGCCCTGTCTTTGACGCCGCCGCAATCCAGCCTGCCTAAATACATCATATAGGGCACGGCGTCTTTGAGCGAGTTTAATTTGTATGGCGAAAAGACGCGCGCCGCGATCTCGAGCGCGTCCTCTCCGCTCAGTCTGATGATACCCACCGCGCCCGTGCCGAGCGGAGTGGCTATTGCCGCAATGGTGTCCATGCTCTTATTTTACCATGCAAAAAAAACTATTGCAAGAAAACCGTTGCCTTCGGGTAAAGTCAACAAAAAAGCCCGCCGAGCGCGGGCGATTTTGATGAAATTTCTTTACTTAACGCTTTCGATGGCGAGCGCCGCCGCGCCCAAGATGCCCGCGTCGTTATGCAAAGCCGCGGGACGGATCTTGACGGGGTCGCCCGTCTCCTTGTCGAACATTCCGTTCTGCACGAATTTTTCCAGGCGATCCGTGAGAAATTCGCCCTCTTTGGAGATGCCGCCGCCGATGAGGAATATCTGCGGGCGGAAAATGTTTTGCAGGCTGACCAGTCCCGTACCGACATATTCGATATAGCGCGCCACGACTTCGAGCGCGGCTTTGTCTCCCGCGCGCGCCGCCTTGAAAGAGGTGATGCCGTTGACTTCGCCCATCTCGGCGGCAATGGAGCACATCATGCTCTCGGGGTGCTTTTCCATGGCGGCTTTGGTCTGGCGTATGAGGGCGGAGACGGAGGCGTAAGCTTCCCAGCAGCCGCGTCCGCCGCAGGTGCAGGGCTCGCCGTTCATCACTATGCGCATATGTCCCGCTTCCGCGCCCGCGCCGTATTCGCCGCGGTAGATCTTTCCGTCGATGATGATGCCGCTGCCCACGCCCGTTCCCAAGGTCACGAGCATGACGTTGCGCAGTCCCTTTGCGGCGCCGAACACGCATTCGCCCAAGGCGGCGACGTTGGCGTCATTGTCGATGAAGACGGGCATTTTGTGCCACTTTTTCAGCTCCTCGACGACGTGCACGTTCTTCATGGGGATATTGTTCCAATAGTTGATGATGCCGCGTTCGGAATCTATGCTTCCCGCCTGACCTATGCCGACGGCGGCTATTTTCTCTTCGGGGATATTTGCCTCGTCGAGCAGCTTTACGATCAGCTTGTGGATATCGTTGCTTATCGTATATTCCGCGTCGTAATTGCCGCGCGTTACGATCGTGGTCTTGTGCAGGACGTTGCCGTTTATGTCCGCCACGCCCGCTTTGATGCTCATTCCGCCTACGTCGATACCTATGTAATACATTGTCCTTTTCTCCGTGACTATATTTTACAGGGTGTTACCCGCTTTTGTCTTTTTTACGCCCGACCAAACGCGCGAAGTGAAGACGTATTTAAGCTTGTCCGCGACGAATCTCGCCGATAGCGCTTTTTCGATGGCGTCTTCTTTGATGCTCTTGTTGAAAGTTATGTTGAGCCTGTCCCAAACGGAAACCACGACCGCCGTATAGGGGGAGTTGGAGTTGGGCCAAAGACTGAAATGCATATTGACGACGTAAGGGCGCATGCTCTCGGGGAGCTTGACGACGCCCACGTTGGAAAAAGTCGCCGTCTTTTTCCCCTTGCCGAAAAAGAGGTTGGAGAAAGAGAGCACGAGCCTTTTGAGCGCGCGCGGGATCACCTGCATCACGCCCACTATCTCGCCGCGCACGGTCGTGGAGATCTTGCGCTGCAAAAGCGCCTTGTCCGTGTCGCGTTTGAGGCTTTCGTGAATGGTCTTTATGCAGCCTTCGAGCGTGGGCGGCGTTGAGGTGTCTATCTTCACGCGCGAGAAAAGGGAAAAGTTTTTCAGCGTGCGCGAAGGGAAAAAGCGGCGCAGATTTATCGGCATGAAGAGCTGAATGGCGCGCGTTTTTTTCTTCTTGTCGCGGATCATGCCGTCATAGACCGCCATGGCGAAAGCCGCGCCCAAATATTCCGTGACCGTGCAGCCTATGGCGTGGCAGTGCTCCAAAACTTCGTGCGAGGGCAGAGTGTACTGCACGCACTCGGCGCCGTTGTCTTCATAGCGCGTGCCCTCGATATGAAAAGCCTTGCTCCCCTGCATGGACTTGATCTCCAATTCTTTGAGGGGCAGCGGCTTGTAATATTTGTGAAAGGCGTCCTCGCTCTCTGCGGGCAGGGCGGGCGTTTCGAGTGTCAGGACCTTGTCTTCCGCATCTACGGGCAGCCCTTTTTCCCTGAGATATTCGAAGATCATCGCTTTGAGAAATTCGCCCGTGCCCGCGCCGTCGCCCATGGCGTGAAAGAAGTCGGCGTAGATGTCGTTTCCCTGAACGTTGATGCGGAAAGTCCTGCCGCCCTTTTCGAAAAGCGGGAGCGGAGACATGCCCCAATCGGTCACGTCGCCCACTTTGACGGGCGTTTGCGCGCGCTCGAAGCGGTACCAGATAAAGCCGCCCTTCAAGGTGACGTCGTATTGCGGAAAGCGGGGAAGGATAGCGTTCACCGCCCGCTCGAGCGCGGCTTTGTCCACCGGCTCGGAGAGAGTCACCTGCATGCGGAAATTGTTCTGGTTGCGCTTTCCGCTCATCAGGGGGAATATGGTCGCGGCGTTATCTAATTTTTGCCAAGCCTGTATTTTCTTACTCACTCTTCAGCCTCTCGATAAGTTCGAATATCCTTTGCAGATCGCTCTGCGTATAGTAGTCGATATATATCCTGCCCTTATCGTGCGTTCCCACCGCCTTGACCTTGGTGGCGAAAATATGCTGCATATCCTTGACCAACCCTTTGAGTTCGGGCGAGAGCGGCGTTTTGGGAGCCGTCTTGCGCTTTTCGGGATTGACGTAGCGCTGGACCATATATTCAAGCTGCCTCACGCTGAGCTTCCTGTCGCAGGCAGCCATGGCATAGCTCACCTGTACGGCGGGATCTTTGATGATCACGAGGGCGCGCGCATGACCTGCGGTGAGCCTGCCGTCGATGAGCATCTCCTGCACGGCGGGCGCCAAATTCAGCAGGCGCAGGCTGTTTGCCACGGTGGGGCGTCCCTTGCCCAACTTTGCGGCAAGTTCTTCCTGCGTGAGGTCGAAGCGCTCCATGAGCGTCTTGTAGGCGGTCGCTTCCTCGATGGGGTTGAGGTCCTCGCGCTGCAAGTTTTCAATCAGCGCGATCTCCCTGCGCTCCATCTCGTCCAGGCGGCGCACGATCGCGGGTATCTTTTCAAGACCGGCGAGCTTTGCCGCGCGGAACCTGCGTTCGCCGGCGATTATCACGAACCTGCCTCCGTTGGGGGAGAGGATTATCGGCTGGATAACGCCGTATTGTCCGATCGAACGGGCGAGTTCGTCCAAGGCGTCCGAATCGAAATTTTTGCGCGGCTGGTCGGGATTGGTGTCGATAAGTCCGAGTTTGATCTCCTCGACGCCCTCGACGAGATTGCCGCTTTCGTCATAAGACTTGGCGCCGCTGAGTTCGAAAACGTCGCTCAATTGTTTTTTTGCCATGGTATGCTCCTTTTTATCGTATTACGCCTTGCCCAGCTTGGCGCGTATGTCCTGCAATTGTCTTTCCACGATCGGGTCTTCGCGGCGCAGCTGATCTATCTTGTCGCGGGCGTAACCTATCGTGGTGTGATCTCTGCCGCCGATATATGTCCCTATCTCCGCCAGCGGCAGTCCCAAAATGTCATAGATGAGATAGACCGCCATCTGCCTTGCCGCCACGATCTGCTTGCTCCTGCGCGTGCCCGTGATGTCGTCGCGGCGCACGCCGAAATAGGCAGCGCAGGCGTCCAAAATATCTTCGTAGTCGAGCGCCCTGCCCCCTTCTTCGATCTCGTCGCGCAAAGCCGCGCGCACCACGTCCGTGCTGTCGGCGGCGAGCTTGTTCATCTCGCAGTAAAACGCCACTTTATTGAGCGCGCCTTCCAGCTCGCGGATGTTGGTGTCTATCTTTTCGGCTATGTATTCCACGCATTCCGCCGAGATATGGAACCGCCTCTCGTAAGCCTTGCGCTGCACGATGGCGATCCTCGTCTCGATCCCGGGCGGGGAGATGTCCACGGTTATGCCCGCGGCAAAGCGGGAGATCAGCCTGTCTTCGATGTTGTTGAGCAGCGAGGGATGACGGTCGCTGGAAAAGACTATCTGCTTTTCGTTGTCGATGAGATAGTTGAAAGTGTGAAAGAGCGCTTCCTGCGTGCCCGGTTTTTTGGCTATGGACTGTATGTCGTCGAGCATGAGCACGTCCACGTTGCGGTAATTGTCGCGGAACTTGCGGTTGAGCCCGGAGTCCTTGTTCGTGCGGATGCTCTCGATGAAGTCGTTGGTGAAAGTCTCCGCCGCGGCATAGCGCACTTTGAGGTCGGGACGGGTGGAAGCGATATAATTGCCGATGGCGTGCATGATATGCGTCTTGCCCAGCCCCACGCCGCCGTAGATGAAGAGAGGATTATAGCGCTTGCCCGGCTCTTCCGCGACCGTCTTGGCGGCGGCATAGACGAGCTGGTTGCTCTCGCCCACGACGAAATTGTCGAAGGTGAAGCTGCTTTTGAAGCGCGTGCTCTCAAAAGGAGCGTCCTCCGCCTGCGCCGCGCTCTTTTCCGCGTTTTCGGCAAGGGGCTGCGCCTGACTTTCTTCGAGCGAGCTTTCTTCGTCTTGAAGTACGACGATGAAGTCGTCGACGAAATCGCTGTTTTTGCGAATGCATTTGACTATCTTGTCGCGGTAGACGTTGTCGAGCTGGGTCTTGTTCGAATGCAGCTGCACGCTCAAGACCAGCTTGTTGTTGTAAATTTTCAGCGGCTTTACTCCCGAGATCCAGATTTGATAGGACACCGTGGAGATCATCGGCATCAAGTCGACGACGACCGCTTCCCAGAGAAGATCCACATCTTTGTTTTCCATACGCATATATTATAAGAGATAATCGCGCAAAAGACAAGCCTTAGTTTGCGCGAAAAAGAAAAAAGCGCCCGAAAAAACCGAGCGCTTCCCCGCGGCATGTAGGGTGATTATTCGTTTTGCCGCGGGCGGGAGAAATACTCCCTCGCTTATTGATTCAAAAAAAGATGGCAAAAGTTTCCTATGTTTGCAAGAATTTTACGCAAAATTTACAAAACCCGCGGAAAACGGAGAGAACGAAAAAGTCATGCGCTTTTCCGTCAAGGGCAACGATCTTGACATGGATTGCATCATCAAATTCATCGCCGCGGGAACGGGGCTTACCTTTCTTTCGCCCATACCCGTGACCTTCAAGGACGACAAGATCTTCGACGGGCTCATGGCGATCAACGAGATCAACAAGCAGCTCGGCATAGGCAGCCTTGATTTTGACATGGAGACGGGCGGAGTACTCTATAACATCACCAACTTCTTCGCGGGCTGCACTTTGGATTCGGACGAGATCTTTATGCTGCTCATTCATCTGCCGCTTGAAATAGTGGACAAATATAACGACAAGCTGCTGCTCTTGTCGCTGGGCGCCATAGATTTTCAGGAATTTTTGAACAAAATATCTTAAAGGAAAACGGGCGGAGCGATCCGTCCTTTTTGCCGCCTTTTTCGGCAAAGCCCGCGCTTTGTCGTATTTTACCGTGCCTTTTGGCTATTTGTCCTTAGGCAAAGCCGCGTTGCGCCTTTCGCGGCGCAGGATAATTATCTTTCCCGAGAGATAAGAGAGAATGAGCGCGGGTAAAAGGGGCGCCAAACTTCCCGCAAGGGCTTCCGTCCGATCGAGCGGGCGGGGCATATATATCGTCGCAAGCGCGATCGCGAGCGCCGTGCACATCATCACGAGAGCGGAAGAGAGGTTAAAGGCGCGCCAATTAAAGTCGGAGGCGAAGGCGGAGGGGATGCGGAAACCGAAGAAGTCGTTGCGAGGCACGAACATCAGCATGCTTGCCAAAAGCCAATAGATAAAGGCGAGCACGGCAGTCATGACGATGGGGAAAGGCTCGGCGTCGGGCGGGGCAAGCCCCTGCTTTTGCGCCGCGGCATGGCAGCTTATCACGCTCGTTACCGTCGTCGCCAAAGACACGAGCGAGACGAGCAAAAACACGCAGCAATAGGCGTCGATATGTCTTTTGCTGCGGAACATCGGCGCGTTGGGGCGCTTGACGTAATAGATAATAAGCGTTATTAGGGCGGCTGCCGTCAAGACAAACAGCAACATTGCGCCTATGGAAAGCTCTCTCACGTCGCCCATGCGGTCGGCTTGAAAATCGGCGTTGAAATGCACGGGCAGGGGCGAGGGCAGATACGCGCGCGCCGCCGCGAGGATAAAGAGCGGGATACCCGCGATCGCCGCGATGACGCTCGTCCAAACGCCGAAACGCCTTTTTATCTCTTTTTGCCGCTGAGCGTTGAAGAGATCGGCGGCGGAGAAGTTTTCGTCGGTGAAATAATCTGTTTTGACGTTGAACTCACGGCAGAGCGCGAGCAAAAATCCCAAGTCGGGCAGGGCTTTGCCCGTCTCCCACTTGGAAAGATTTTTGTCGGAAGTATAGATTTTTTCCGCGAGCTGCTTTTGCGTAAGTCCGCGTTCTTTTCTCAGAGCGGCTATTTTTTCGCCCACGCTCGCCGGCAAGCTTTTTTCTTCCATTTTTTCCTCCTCGGTCGCTTTCATCATAGCCCAAACTTGCGCCGCGGTCAAGGCAAAAGCGTAAGTGTGCGCTCTACGATGAGTAGAATGAGCATAAGGAGCATATTTTCTGCACGCGGCGGAAGAAAAAATCATATGATGGACTATGAAAGTCTGCGTCTATGCCATCGCCAAAAACGAGGAAAAATTCGCGCGCCGCTGGCTGGATTCCATGTCGGAGGCGGACGGCGTCTATGTTCTCGACACGGGTTCGAGCGACGAAACCGTGCGCCTGCTCAAAGAGGGCGGCGCGATCGTGGAGCAAAGGATATTCGAGCCCTTCCGCTTTGACGACGCGCGCAACGCCTCGCTCGCCATGGTGCCCGACGACGCGGACGTCTGCGTCTGCACGGACATAGACGAAGTCTTTCATCGCGGTTGGCGCGCCGCCATAGAAAAGGCGTTCGCCTCGGGCGCGGAGACGGTCTATTATCGCTATACCTGGAATTTTCTGCCTTCGGGGGAGGAAGGGCACGTCTTTTGGCTGAACAACGCGCATAGAAGGCACGGCTTTTTCTGGAAGCATCCCGTTCACGAGGTGATCTGCACAAAAGACGGTCACGAGCCGCGCTCCGCGATCGCAAGGGGCGTTCAGCTCGACCATCTCGCCGACGAGAGCAAGTCGAGAGCGCAATATCTGCCGCTTTTGGAGCTTTCCGTCAGGGAAGATCCCGAGGACGACCGCAATTCGCACTACTTGGGCAGGGAATATCTCTTTTACCGCCGCTATGACGAGGCGATCGCGGAATTAACGCGCCATTTGTCGCTCAAAAGCGCGCGCTGGAGCGACGAGCGCAGCGCGTCCATGCGCTATATCGCGCGGGCATACAAGGCGAAAGGCGAGCGCGCCGAGGCGGAAAAGTGGTATCTTAGGGCGGCTGCCGAAGCGCCTTACCTGCGCGAAGCGAACGTCGAGGCGGCGCAGTTTTACCTTGCCGAGAAAAATTGGCACGGCGCTTGCTTTTTCGCGCTCAAAGCCCTTGAAATAAAGGAGCGTTCCATGTCCTATATCAACGAGCCGGACGCCTGGAGCTGGGCGCCATACGACTGCCTCGCCGTCGCGCTTTGGTATTTGGGGGACAAAGAGGGCGCGCAAAGCAACGCCGAGCGCGCGCTTGCCTATGCGCCGCAAAACGAGCGGCTGAAAAACAATCTTCGCATAATTTTAGGAGGCTGATATGCCTATTTTCGACAACAAAGTTTGCGGTCCCTGCTGCAACTGCAAGCCGGGGCCGCGCGGAGCGACAGGTCCGACGGGACCGCAGGGCACGAGCGTTTCCCTGATAGGTCCCACGGGCGCCACCGGTCCCATGGGCGCGAGAGGCGCGACAGGTCCCACCGGTCCTCGCGGGATCACGGGTCCGACCGGACCTCAGGGCGCGGTCGGTATTCAGGGCAGAACGGGCGACATCGGCGCCACGGGCCCCACGGGTCCGACGGGTCCTCAGGGCGCGGCGGGAAGCGTCGGCGCGATCGGTCCCACCGGACCTACCGGTCCTCAGGGCGCTGCGGGAGTGGGCGTTACCGGTCCCACCGGTCCGACAGGCCCCGCGGGAGGTCCCACCGGTCCGACAGGTCCCGCAGGTGCGGCAGGTGCAACGGGCGCAACCGGTCCTACGGGTCCTACAGGGCCGCAGGGCGACGCGGGAGCGCAGGGCTTACAGGGTGACGCAGGTCCTACGGGACCGACGGGACCCACAGGTCCGCAGGGTACGGAAGGCGCGCAAGGTCCCGCAGGTGCGGCGGGCGCAACGGGAGCAACCGGTCCTACCGGTCCCACCGGTCCGCAGGGCGACGCGGGAGCACAGGGATTACAGGGCGATGCGGGTCCTACGGGACCTACGGGACCGACAGGCCCCACAGGTCCGCAGGG
>DVNJ01000020.1 GCA_018714485.1 Candidatus Caccalectryoclostridium excrementigallinarum
TGGTTTTCGCGCATATCCATTATAACAGATATCTTGAACTCTGCGCTATACCTTTTTTGTTTGCTTCCTTTTTTTGCCATAAAATATGCACCTCCAAAAGTCTGTCCAACTTTTGGGGTGCATATCACGAAGCGGGGGTTTTCGTTTTTGTTACTTCTTGAGGTTTGCTTCCAAAGCCTTTTCCATGTCGGCAAGTTCTTTGGGCAGGGTGCCGTCCTCGTCGAACTTGGCATAGAACGCCTTGATGCCCTCGCAGTCTTCGAGCCAAGCCTGCTTGTCGATGGAGAGCAGGTCTTTGATCGTGTCCACGCTGACGTCATCGAGTCCTTCGATGTTGATGTCCTCGGGCTTGGGCACATAGCCGATAGCCGTCTCCACGGCTTCGACCTCGCCGTCTATCCTCTTGAGCATCCAGTCGAGCACGCGCAGGTTGTCGCCGAAGCCGGGCCAGATGAAGTGACCGTTTTCGTCCGTTCTGAACCAGTTGACGTTGAAGAACTTAGGCTGCTTGGAAGGCTCGACCGTCTTGCCGATGTCCAGCCAATGCTGGAAATAATCGCCCATGTTATAGCCGCAGAAAGGCAGCATAGCCATAGGATCGCGGCGCACGACGCCCACAGCGCCGGAAGCGGCAGCGGTGGTCTCGGAAGCCATGATGGAGCCTACGAACACGCCGTTATCCCAATTCTTTGCCTCGTAAACGAGCGGAGCGGTCTTGGCTCTGCGTCCGCCGAAGATGAAAGCGCTGATCGGCACAGGCTCGCCGGTGAAGAACTTCTCGGAAATGCAGGGGCAGTTTTCCGCGGGAGCGGTGAAACGGCTGTTGGGATGAGCGCCCTTCTCCGTGGAAGTGGTGCCGTCCCAGGGATTGCCCTTCCAATCGATCGCGTTCTTAGGCGGATTCTTGTCCAAGCCTTCCCACCAAACCGTGCCGGTATCCTTGTTGTAAGCGACGTTGGTGAAGATGGTGTTCTTCTTGGTGGAAGCGAGCGCGTTGGGGTTGGACTTTTCGTTGGTGCCGGGAGCGACGCCGAAGAAGCCGTTCTCGGGGTTGATGGCGTAAAGTCTGCCGTCCTCGCCCTTCTTGATCCAGGCGATGTCGTCGCCGACCGTCCAGACTTTGTATCCCTTCTTGCGATAAACTTCCGGAGGAACGAGCATCGCCAAGTTGGTCTTGCCGCAAGCGGACGGGAACGCAGCCGCCATATAGACGGTCTCCTTGCCGGGACGCTCGATGCCGAGGATGAGCATATGCTCAGCCTGCCAGCCCTCGTTGCGGCCCTGATAGGACGCTATGCGCAGCGCGAAGCACTTCTTGCCCAAAAGCACGTTGCCGCCGTAACCGGAGTTGACGGAGATGATGGCGTTGTCTTCGGGGAATTGGCAGATATATCTCTTTTCCGCGTCTATCTGGCACTTAGCGTGCGTACCGCGCACGAAGTCGTTGGAATCGCCGAGCGCGTCCAAAACGTTCTTGCCCACGCGGGTCATTATCTTCATGTTGAGCACGACGTAGATGGAGTCGGTGGTCTCGATACCTATCTTGGAGATAGGGCCGCCGACGGGACCCATGGAATAGGGAATGACATACATAGTCCTGCCCTTGTAAGCGCCGTCCAAAATGGCGTTGAGCATGGGATATGCTTCCTTGGGATCCATCCAGTTGTTGGTGGGACCGGCTTCCTTCTTGGTGCGGGCGCAGATGAAAGTGCGTCCCTCGACACGCGCGACGTCGTTGACGGCGGTGCGGTGCAGCAGGCAGCCGGGAAGAATTTCCTGGTTGAGCTTGATCATCTCGCCGGTGGAAAGGGCTTCTTCGGTCAGCTTGTTATAAAGCTCTTCGCTGCCGTCGATCCAAACCACTTTGTCGGGCTTGCACAGGTCGATCCTGCTCTGCACGAAATCCAAAACTTGCTTGTTGGATGTCAGATTTGCCATAGTATATTCTCCTTAAATGATTATTTACCTTTTTAAGCGGTCTCCCCGCCTTGAATCATTATACCATTACCGCCTTGCAAAGTAAACAAAATTAAGCAACTTTCGCGCCCGCGCAAGTAAAATGAACTTTACAAAACGCCAAGGCGCGTAGCGCGGCACGCGCCTTGTCCTGCGCAAGGGCGCAATGAACATTAAGCGAAATTGTTTGCCCTTGCTACGGACGTGAAATTTTTCGGCGTTACCAATGTGAGCGAAAAGCGAACATATCAAACGCCGAAAAGTGAAATGTTTTTGCATTGGCAAAAACGTGAAATGCACTCTTAAACCGCTGCGCGACGAAAGAGCGCGTGAAATGTTTGCTCATACTGCCGCAAAGCGGCGCTTCGCAAACGTTATGGCTGCCTGCGGCGCATTTACACATCGCTTTGCTTGCAACTTTGTTTGACTGCTTTTCACACAACGCCACAAATCTCCGCAACTATTGGTCTTCCTTCCTCTCCCCTCTTCTCGTTTTCTCTCATTTCTTACTTTCTTTCACTTCTCTCATCTTCTTCAATAACTCTCACTTATATAATTACGTTTTAGCCATATTTTGGCTATCACACAAAGAGAGGCTTAGCTTTTAACACGATAAATATGTCAATTTCTTTTACCTATTTCAACCTCTCTCCCCTCTATCTCCTATCTCATTTTCAATTTCACACAATAGACTGCTGTCCTTTAATTGTGTTTTAGCCATATTTTGGCTATAACACAAAGAGAGGCTTAGCTTTTAACACGATAAATATAACAATATGGCAAGGATAACCAAACAACCGCGAATCATAACCATTACTCTGCATTCGACAATAGACAAACTCCTCTTCCTTTTACCTATTTCAAATTCTCTTTCTTCGACCTCTCTCCTCTATCTCCTATCTCATTTTCAATTTCACGCAATATACCGCTGTCCTTTAATTATGTTTTAGCCATATTCTGGCTATAACATATTGAGAGACTTTTGCGGTATTTTTCAACAGATATAACCGTGTGACAAAATAAAGTGTAGTAAAGCGAAGCAAAATCGCACTTTTGCCAAGCGTTACCTTGAGCGGGACGACTGTTCCGCGCGGAGCGCAGCGCAGGCTGAAAGGGGTGAATTTCCGCGGAAAAGGCGAGCCGCGCTCTCGCGCAACTCGCCGCGGAAAGAGGGGAAAACAGCAGCGGAGCGTGATGGGTTTTCCCCTCAAGCAAGCGAAAAACGAAAAGGCAGACGCGGCTTGTGCCGCACCTGCCCTTTTCCTTTTTGTTTTTCACTTAAATCTAGCGCGGCAAAATCGCACTTTTGCCAAGCGTCGCCTCTAAAATGTGCTGTGCGCATTTTCCGAATGAGCGAAGTAAAGCGAGCGAATGAGGGCGGAAAGCGTGAATTTTTGCGGGTAAGGCGAGCGCGAGACCTTGACACTCTCCCGCAAAAAGAGAGAAAACCGCGCCTCAAGAAAACGATCTTGCGGCGAAACAGAGTTCCGCCGCAACGCGCAATAGTGCGCCCTGTCCGCTAAGTCGTTTTCGAATGGCGGGGTTGTCTTTAAGCAAGCGAAAAATCGAGAGGCAGAAAAAGTTTGCAACTTTTTCGCCTCTATCCTCGAGATTTTTCGCTTATCTAAGTATTACTCTCCTCTTCTCCACCTCGATCATTCCCTCCTCTTTCATCTGTCCCAGCTCGCGCATCATGGCGCTGCGGTCGCAGCAGATATAATCGGCGAGGGTGGTGAGGCTGAAGGGCATTTCGAAGCGGTCGGAGCGCGCCTTGGCGCAGTTGATGGTGAAATAGCACATGAGCTTGTCGCGTATGCTGCGGTTGGAGAGCACTTCTATCCTCTCGCTGAGCGACTGCGCCTTACTCGAGATTATGCCGAGCATATTGCGCACGAACTGCGTATGGCGGGGGCAGGCGTTGGCGCAGCGCGAAGAAGCAAAATCGGCGGGGATAAAGACCACGGCGCAGCAGGACTTCGCCACCACGTCGAGCATGTCGCCGGTGAGGTTGCCGAACGCGAGCGTCTGACCGAAGACGTCGCCGGCGGAGAGTATTTCGAGCACGGTGCGGTTACCGGCATAATCCACGCGCTCCAGCTCCGCTTCGCCCTCGACGATCACGCCCACATTTTGCGCCGTGCCCTCGAACACGCACACGGTCTCGCCCGTGCGGAATTTTTTCATCGTCGAGCCCGAGCAACGCATCAATTCGACGATATCCTCGCTGCCTATCCCCTCAAAAAGCCTGCTCTCTTCGAGCGCCACCGCCGCCGCGCACTTATCCATATCCGCCTCCGAAAAATTTTCTTGAAAGTTGCAGTTGCAACATATTTTCTTTTGAGTATATGATACAATATATTCTGTAATAAGTAAAGCGTTTTGCGGCTTTTACACAATATATTGCGGAGGCGGAAAAAATGGTACAAGTAAACGTAAGCGGCGGCACGCTGCAACAAGACGAGATCAACGCATATATCGCGCGCGGCAAAAAGCAAGCCCCCGACAAGCTCCTCACGGCGGTGGACATCAAGCTGGACGGCGAGTGGGCGGACATCTCCTATCACTATACCAACCCTTCTTTCGAGCGCATACGCCGCATAACGGGCTATCTCGTGGGAACTTTGGACAGGTTCAACAACGCCAAGCGCGCGGAAGAACACGACCGCGTCAAGCATTCTCTCGCCTGAGAGTAAAGCCGCCTGAGCGGCGGAAAACAGGCAAAAAATTCGCCGCCCGAGAGGGCGGCGTTTTGACTTTCTTTATCTTTAAGCCGAATAATCTATATAGACGGTCTTGGCGTCCACGGTGTATTGCGTGGGCATGGAGACGTCGGGCGAGGCATAGACCAAGAGATAGTCGAGCGGCTCGGCGGCGTCTTTATCCGCCGTTTCTATCGAGCTGACGCGCCCGTTGGTGATGCGCACGCTCAGCTTTCCGTATTTCGCCAGCGGCACGCTCTCGTCCGAGATCGTGAAGGTCACGGTCACGACCGCGCCCGCACGGCTCGCGCCGCCATCAGCGATGACGATGTCTTCCTTATCCAAATTGTCGAAAAGCCCGAGCACATAAGACAAGGTGAGATAATTTATTTCCTCGCGGGAAAGATAGCTCTCCTCGCTCACGCTCTTGTCCACCTTGTAATCCTTGCTCACATAGGCGCGCACATAGTTTTCTCTGACGTTTTCGGCTTGCTTGCCCTCGCTGTTTTTGGGCAGCGCGTCGCCGAAATATTCCATCGTCGTGTCCGTCTTCACCGAGGACTCGACGCTCTTTGTATATTGAATAACGGTAAAGTCTTCCCATTCGAGGTCGGAGTTGCCCTTGTTATAGGCAAGGTAATAAGTCTGTGTCGTGCCCGATTGTTCGCCGGGACGGGTGAACTTTACATAATAGGAATAGCCCTCTGCACGATCGTACTGTTCATAAAAACTCTTGCTCTGAGCGACGGCGTCCAAGAGCGCCTGCGCCCCTTCATCCGCCGTGAGCGCCTTGTTGCAGCCCGCGAGCACGGCAAGCCCCGCGCAGGCGAGCAAGACGAGAGTCAGGCAAAGCACAAAAATCTTTCTTTTCATTTTTTCTCCTCCCCGTCCTTTTCCGTATCGGTGACCGCGGGATCTTCCGCGCCCTCCTTTTCCGCATTATCCGCCGCGGGCTCTTCCGCGCCGTCTGCGCCGAGCGTTTCCGCTGCGAGCAGCTCTTGCTTTTCTATCGCGCCTTCCACGGGCGCCGCCTCCGCCTCGAGCTGCTGCATGGCTTCCTCTTCGAGCCTTTCCGTCTCCTCTTCGGAGAGCGCCTCGCCGCTGGAGAGCACGGATTCGCCCGCATGCCCGTCGGCGATGTTCTGCGCTTCGGCGCGCAGCTTGAGTTCTTCGATGATGGCGCCGTGCTTCTTCTCGCTCAGATCCCAGAAGAAGAAGGGGATCGCGCAAGCCGCGCTGCAAACCGCCGCCAAAATGGCGAGAGTACGGAACATGGGCGCGCGCACCGCCGCGTCATAGAGCATCTCGTAATCGCCGCCCACGCCTATGCCGTAGGCTTCCTGAATGGCGGGAATGACAAGACCCGTACCCATGGCGATCGCCTGACCGATCATGCCGAGGTTGCCCGAAACGCCCTCGTATCTGTCGCCCGTCTTATATTGCTGCCAATCCAGCGCGTCCGCGTTCATGGCGGGCTGGGTGATGATCTGCACGGCGATGCCGAACATGACCAGATAGCAGGAGATAAAGAGAAGGGGCAGATTGTCGGGGAAAGCGATGAGCAGCACGGACGCGCCCGCAGCCACGAAGTTGGAGATGATGGCGGCGTTGCGCTTGCCGATCGCCTTGATGACGAAGGGCGCGACGAACATGCCTATGCCCGACGCCGTACCCATGACGAGCGTCATCAGCGATTGTATGCCCGCGTTTTGCAATATGTAGACGTACACCCAGGTTATCATGCCCGTGACGGCGATACGTCCGAATTGGAACCAGGTGGTGATGTTGATTATCCAGAGATATTTGTTCTTGGCGCACTTTTTCATCGCGTCCCAGAACTTGACCTTCGCCTTATATTCCCTGGGCTGGATGACGCGCTCCTTGGTGCCGAAATAGGTCAACAGCGTAAAGAGCACGCCCAGCGCGCAGAAGACGGGGATTATCACCTTATAAAGATCGGGATCGCGCTGTCCGAGCGGGAAAGCCTCGCCGATGAGCGGGATGATCGCGCTCGTGATCGTGGGCGCGAGCGAATAGACGATGGAGGAAATGGTGATGATATTCGCTCTCTCCTGAGAGTTGGGGCTGATGACGTAGGCAAGCAGCGTGTATTGCGAATAATAGAATTGATAGATCCAGTTCATCACCACATAGATAGCGGCGACGACGATGACCATGGTCATATGGTCCCACGAAGGATCCATAAAGGCGAGCGAAGAAAGCAAGACCGCGCTCGGCACGCTCAGCCAAAGCAGCCACGGGCGAGCCTTGCCCCGCCCACCCGGCGTGTTGTCGATGAGCCAGGCTTTGAGCGGCTGGAACACGAGGAGCACGAGCGCCTGAATAATACCGATATAGGCGAATTCGTTGGGCGTTATGCCGTAGATGGTGCCGAGGAGCAGGCAGGAAGCGTTGAGCGGAACGGTCGCCGCCATTGCGGCGATAAACTGCACGCCCATGCCGCCGACCGAATAGCACACGACTTCACGGCTGGAAACATAGTTGCCTTCCGCGGGCTTTTTCCAGTTGTCCACGAAAAAGCGCTTGACGACGCCGAGAACGCTCAAGACAAAACCCTTTATCTTGGCGCCCGCGCCCTGCTTTTGAGTCTTTTCTTCTTCCATAATTTATCCCCTTGATCGCGTGCGCGTTTTACGCGCGATTTATCGATATCGCGTCTATTATAACATCAAAACCGCAAAATGTAAATCTCAACTTTTGAGCATAAACGAAAAGGAAAGAAAAAATAAAGGCGCGGCTTTAATTCTCGATCACGTTCTCGCTCAAAAATCCGTAAACTTCGACCGCCTTGTCGCGCCAGGTCTTGAAGATCCACTTGGCTTTGGCGCGGCTGTCCACTTTGAGTTTAAGCTCCATCCAGGTGGACGTGTCGTCCACTATCTTCAAAAGCACGGTGTAAGAGCCGTCCTCGTTGCGGTAATAGTCGGAAACATAGTCCTGCTGCTTGCGGAAAGAGATGATGTTCTCCTTGATATAGGCGGCGATCTCCTCGCGCACGGAAAGCGGTATCTTATAATAAAAGCATTTGAGGCATTCCCTGCCCTCGGGAGTTATCTTATAGCGCGGCTGCGGCGCTCGGGGACGGGAGAGATTGACCAAGTAGTCCGTCTTGACCAAGTCGTCGAAGGCGGGCTTACAGAAGATGGGCTTTATCCAATTATGCGAAGTGGCGATGTCGTAAATGACGCTCTCGATCAGCCCGACATTGCACTGATCGAAGATATAAAGGAGAATGAGCTTGTTTACGAACGCCTCTTCGTCCGCGAATGCGGGTCTGTCCATCACTTCACCATAAAGGGCTTTATCTTTTCCAAAAGATCGTCGCAGTCGTTCTCATAGATCTCGAGCACGACGGGGCGGTCGAGTTCGAGCGAGAAAATGCCGAGTATCGACCTTGCGTTGACCACATATCTGCCGCTCCTCACGTCTGCTTCGTAATCGAAAGCGGAAACGGCGTTGACGAACGATTTCACCTTGTCCGTCGTATCGAGCAGTATCCTGACCGATTTCATCTGTTTTATACCTCGTAAAAAATTGATAGCTGAGATATTATATTACATTTTCGCCGCGATTGCAACAATATTCCGCGCGGTGATAATGCATTCTTAAGTTCCTTTGCCAAACCCCGCCTTTCACGCAAGCCACCCTGCGGCGCGGAGGGGCGCAAAGGCGCGTCCCCTGTCTCGCCTTTCACGCAAGCCACCTTGCGGCGCGGAGGGGCGGCAAAGGCGCGCTCGCGGGCGATGAGTTTGCGAGCGGATAAGAGCGGCAAAGACGCAGGTAATACCCGTGCGGTCTTATCAAGTCTTTGCCGTTTTTAGGCGCCGCAAAGGCGCGTCCCCGACGCGCTTTTGCCGCCCCGACGCGACGCTAAATAATCGCAAACTGTTTGAGGACGTTTTTGATCGTGCGGATATAGGGCGCGCCGTGACGATAATCGCGCATGACGGCTTGAAGTCCGAGAAAGACGGCTTTCACCATTTTGGCGCGGGAGAGTTCGAGGGAATAATAAAGCCCTTCGAGCATGGCGTAAAAATCCTCGCGGGCTTCGTCGGTGAGGGCGTTGTCCGCGGCTATTTCTTCGGTGAATTGCAGGATGACGGGCATGAGCTGCTCTTTCACGCCCGAGCTCACGGGCTTGTCGTCGCCGTCAAGTCCCGCACTCACTTCCTCGCCCTCGCCCGAGAGCGCGTTTTTGAACGCCATGAGATAGGGCATGATGACGCTGCCGGCGAACATATCGAAAGAGGCGTCCACGTCGGCGGCGCGGTAATATTGCTTGATGAAGTTATGAAAATTTATGCTGCCTCTGTCCAGCTCGAACAAAAGCCCGGTGACCAGCGCCACGACCTTGCGCGAGCCGAGAGGGAGCTTGAAGATCCCGCCCGTCATCGCCTTTTCCAGCTCCGTCCCGTAACGGAAGCCGTAATTACAGCGTTCGAGGCACGCCATCAGCGCGGGTTGGGAGGTGATATAGCGCAAAAGCGCGGCAATGGTGTTGCCGGACATGATATACTTGCCCTCTTTGATACGCTTGCAACGCGCCGTAAGTTCCGCATAAACCTGCTGCAAATTCTCGTCCATTCTCTTTCCTCGCGCCCGACAAAAGTCTTATTACCTATATTATATATGCCTTTGAAAAAAATAGCAAGTTATTGCAATGCTCGGGCGCGCTTTGCCGCAAACGTGGGGAAAGCCCTTCCCTTTCCTTACCCGCTCGAGGCGGCGTCGCAAAAGCCGTAAGACAAGCGGCGGCAAAAAAGCGGGCACGAATGCCCGCTTTTCGTCAAGCCGTTTTTCCTCAGTTTTCCTCGATATAAGCCGTCTTGGGATCGACGGGATCGAGGCGGGGATTGTTGATGTTCGCCTGAGCCGCCGCAAGGCGCGCGATCGGCACGCGGAAAGGCGAGCAGGAAACATAGGTAAGTCCGACATTATGGCAGAACTCGATGGTCGAAGGGTCGCCGCCGTGTTCGCCGCAAATGCCGAGCTTGATCTCGGGACGGGTCTCTTTTCCGCCCTCGATGGCGATCTTCATCAGCTTGCCCACGCCCACCTGGTCGAGGCGCGCGAAGGGATCGGACTCGAAGATCTTCTTCTTGTAATAATCGCCGAGGAACTTGCCCGCGTCGTCACGGCTGAACCCGAAGGTCATCTGCGTGAGGTCGTTGGTGCCGAAGGAGAAGAATTCCGCTTCCTTGGCGATCTCGTCCGCGGTGAGCGCGGCGCGGGGGATCTCGATCATGGTGCCGATATGGTAAACTATCTTCATCTTCTGCTCTTCCATGACCTTTTCCGCCGTCTCCACGACCACGTTCTTGACATATTTAAGCTCCTTGACGTCGCCCACGAGCGGGATCATGATCTCGGGCACGACGTTGTAGCCTTCCCTGTTGACGCTGATAGCCGCTTCGATGACCGCGCGGGTCTGCATGCGCGCTATCTCGGGGAAGGTTATCGAAAGGCGGCAGCCGCGGTGACCCATCATGGGGTTCGCCTCATGCAGGGCGGTGATGGTCGCGGAAAGCTCTTCGAACGTCAGTCCCATCTCCTTGGCGAGCGCCTTGATGTCCTCTTCCTTTTGCGGCACGAACTCATGCAGCGGCGGGTCGAGGAAACGAATGGTGACGGGTCTGCCCTTCATCGCCTTGTAAAGTCCGATAAAGTCGCCTCTTTGCATGGGCAGGAGCTTTGCGAGCGCCTTTTCGCGTTCCTCGGTCGTCTTGCTTACGATCATCTCGCGCACCGCCATGATCCTGTCTTCGGCAAAGAACATATGCTCCGTGCGGCAAAGACCGATGCCCTCGGCGCCGTAGTTAAAAGCCTGCTGCGCGTCGTGCGGCGTGTCGGCGTTCGTCCTCACTTGCAGCGCGCGGTAACGGTCCGCCCACTCCATGATGCGGGCAAAGTCGCCCGAGACCTCGGGCTCGACCGTGGGCAGCTGACCTGCGTAGATATTGCCGCTCGAACCGTCGAGGCAGATATAATCGTCCTTGGTATATTTCTTGCCGCCGATGACGACAACTTTCTTTTCTTCGTCTATTTTGAGTTCGCCGCAGCCGGCAACGCAGCATTCGCCCATGCCTCTGGCGACGACGGCGGCGTGCGAGGTCATGCCGCCGCGCGCGGTGAGCACGCCCTCGGCGGCATACATGCCCTCGATGTCCTCGGGGGAAGTTTCCAGCCTCACGAGCACGACCTTCTCGCCCGCGTTCTTACGCTCCACCGCCTCTTCCGCGGAGAAAGCTATCTTGCCGCAAGCCGCGCCGGGGGAAGCGGGAAGACCTTTCGCGATCGGCTTCGCCTCTTTGAGCGCCTTGGCGTCGAACTGCGGATGCAGGAGCGCGTCGAGCTGCTTGGGCTCTATCTTCAAAAGCGCCTCTTTCTCGCTGATCATGCCCTCGTCCACGAGGTCGCAGGCGATACGCACCGCGGCGCGCGCCGTACGCTTGCCGTTGCGCGTCTGCAACATGAACAGCCTGCCCTCTTCGATGGTGAACTCCATGTCCTGCATGTCCTTGTTCTTCTCTTCGAGCGTCTTGGCGATGGAGACGAACTGATTGTAAACGGCGATATTGGTCTGAGCCAGATGATCGATGGGCTGAGGGGTGCGGATACCCGCGACCACGTCTTCGCCCTGCGCGTTCATCAGATATTCGCCGTAGATATGGTTTTCGCCCGTGGCGGGGTTACGGGTGAAGGCAACGCCCGTGCCCGAAGTCTCGCCCATATTGCCGAAGACCATGGACTGAACGTTGACCGCCGTGCCCCAGCTGCCGGGGATGTCGTTTTCTCTGCGGTAGATGATGGCGCGCTCGTTGTTCCAGCTGCGGAAGACCGCCTTGACCGCCTCGATGAGCTGCACCTTGGGATCCTGGGGGAAGTCCTCTTTCATCGCCTTCTTATAGACCGCCTTGAACTTTTTGATCAGCTCCTGCAAGTCTTCGGCGGTGAGATCGGTGTCCATCTTTACGCCCTTTGCCTCTTTGACCTCGTCGATTATCTTCTCGAATTCCGACTTGGAAACGCCCATGACCACGTCGGAGAACATCTGAATGAATCTGCGATAGCAGTCGTAAGCGAAGCGGGGATTGCTCGTCTTTGCCGCAAGTCCCTTGACGGAGACGTCGTTGAGACCGAGGTTGAGAATGGTGTCCATCATGCCGGGCATGGACGCTCTTGCGCCCGAACGCACGGACACGAGGAAGGGATTCTTTTCGTCGCCGAACTTCTTGCCCACGTCTTTTTCCACGAGCGCCAAGGTGTTGAAGATCTCCTCGACTATCTCGTCATCCAGCCTCTCGCCGTCATCGTAATAACGGGTGCAGGCTTCGGTGGTGATGGTAAAGCCGGGAGGCACGGGCATGCCCCAAGAGGTCATCTTGGCGAGGTTCGCGCCCTTGCCGCCGAACAGGTCCTTTCTGTCGCCGTCTGCTTCCTTGAACAAATAAACGTACTTTTTAGACATAATTCCTCCACAGGATAAAAGGATTTTTTTGATAAGTCCATTATATAGTAAAATGCGCGTAAAAGCAAGGGAATTTTGCAAAATTTAAGCATTTGAGCGGCAAAAAGGCTTTTTCGGCGTCAAGCCTCACTTATTTTCAAAAATCCTTTCAGCGCCTGCAAAATTATATCCGTCTTTTTATAAAGAAAATTGCCTAAATCGCGCAGCTTTCCCTTCGGGCGGGCATAGCCCACGGCGGCGAGAGCGGCGAGCAAAAACCGTTCGAGGACCTCCTCTTCGGGCGAGGAAGAATAGGCAAGGTCGCGCAGGCAGGCGAGCGCGGCGGAAAAGAGCGCGTGGTTATATTCCCCCTCCGGCTGCGTCTTTTCGCAAAATTCCAAGACGGTGCAGGCGGCGTAATATTTGAGCGGATCGGCGCAGAGCGCGAAAAAATTGTCGTAGACGTCGCAGGCGGTGACGGTCGCCTTATCCCCGCCTACGGCGAGCTGATAGCGCGCGAAAGTGAGCAAAGAGGCGGCATAGCGCAGCTTTCCCTTCGCTCCGCGCGCGCCGCGCACCTTTGCGCTCACCTTTCCCCTGCCCGCGGCGTAAAGAGTGATAATGCTGTCGCTCTCGCCGTAGCCTACGCTCTTGATACACAACGCGTCCAAACCGATAAGTTCTTTCATCGCCTCTTTTTCAAAGCCGCCTTATAAAGCAGATAATATTTGATCTCGCCCGTCGCGGCGAACAGCCGCCAGAGCGTTTGCAGACTTTTTTCTTTCATATCCGCCTCCTTCGGCGCCGCGGCGCCCGAGGCGAGTATGTGCATAACAAAAGTTTTTTTGCGCTATTTGCGTCTGTCGTCGTAGCCCAAGCGGCGCATGACGGAGGCATCGTCCCGCCAATCGGGCTTGACCCTCACCCAAAGGGTGAGAAAGACCTTTCCGCCCGTGAGCTTTTCCAGCTCGAAACGCGCGCTCGAACCTATCTTTTTGAGCATGGCGCCGCCCTTGCCTATCACCATGGGCTTATGCGCCTTTTTCTCGCAGACGATGTCCGCGTCTATCTGCGTCACGCCCTTTTCGTCCGCGGAAAACTTGTTGATGTTCACGCCTATGCCGTAAGGCAGTTCGTCGGAAAGCTCGAAAAGCGCCTTTTCGCGTATTATCTCCGCCGCCATGAAGCGCATCGTCCTGTCCGTATAGACGTCCTCGTCGAAATAAGGCTGACCTTCGGGCAAAAATCTCACGATCTCGCTTTTGAGCGCGTCCAAGCCCTTGCCCGTGCGGGCGCAGACGGGCACGACGGCGTCTATGCCCTCGAGCGACTTATATCTCTCTATGCGCCGCGGCACGGCGTCCTCGCCGCCGAGGTCGCTCTTGCTCACCGCTAAGATGAACGGTATGCCGAGCGCGGCATATGCCCTTATCCTCTCGTCGTCGTGGCTGTCCGGTTCGCGGTCGCAGGCGAGCAGATAGAGGACGACGTCCGCGCCCTCGCAGGCGCTCTCCGCCTCGCGCATCATATACTGCGAGAGCTTGTTCTCCGCCCTGTGCAGCCCGGGAGTGTCGATAAAGACCGCCTGAAAGCGTTCCCCCTTCTCCTCTCCGTTCAAAATGCCCGTTATCTTGTCGCGCGTCGTCTGCGGCTTGCGGGAGACGATCGAGACCTTTTCCCCCACGAGCGCGTTGACGAGCGTGCTCTTGCCCGCGTTGGCTTTTCCCGTCACGGCGATAAATCCGCTCTTCATGCTTTCAGACCCACCCTTGCAAGAACTTTTTCTTCGACGATACGCATCTGGCGATATTTTTCGTCCGTGTCGTGATCGAATCCCAAAAGGTGCAAAACTCCGTGCACGAAGAGGTATCCCATCTCCCTCTCCACCGAATGCCCGAACTCGCGCGCCTGCGCCTCGCAGACGGGGCGGCAGATGATTATCTCGCCCAGCTGAAAAAGCCCGGAGAAGTCGTCGCGGAGAAATCCCTCCGTGCCCTCGCGCAATTTGAGCGGCGAGGCAAAGTCGGCGGCGGGATAACTGAGCACGTCGGTGATCTTGTCTATGCCGCGCGTGGAGGCGTTATATTCCTTGATGGTGTCCAGGTCCACGAGCGCCACGTCTATGCGGTATTCGTCCTTTTGATCGAGCTGCCTGAGCGTCTCTTTGAGCAGGGCGTCGAAAAAGTCGGAGGGCATGTTATGCACGGTGATCTCGCAGGTGACGTAAACGCGCTTGTCCTTGTAAGGGTCTTTTTTCTCGACGAATCTGACCTCTTTTTGGGGCGGTCTCACGCGCTGCTTATTGAGGAAAAAATCTTGAAGCTGCTTTTCGAATTCCGCCTCGCTCAAAATAAGCGACCTTGCCGTTTTCCCCTTTTTCTCCCCCTCGGGGGCATTTTGCGGCTTTTTCTCGGCGTCTTTTTGCGGCTTTTGCTCCTTGTTCTCGGACGCGCGCCCTTCGCGTATCTTCCTCAAAGCCTCGTCCACCGCCTTTCTCGCGATCTCGTCCATTATCTCTCCTCCTTCGCCTTGGCGTAATCTATGCGCTTATGCAGCATTCCGGGAATGACCTTCACAATGGTCTCCCCTATCTTGTGCAACTCTTCCATGGTGATGTCCGTGTCGTCGAACTGACCGTCGGCGAGCTTGTCCTTTATCACCTTGTCCACCGTCTTTTCCAAAGCCTGAACGCTCTCGGGCTGGACCGCCCTGGTCATGGACTCGCAGATGTCGCAGATCATGATGATCGCGGAATACTTGGTCGTGGGCGTGGGACAGTCGTAACGGAAGTCCTCGATGTTCACGTCGCCGCCCAAGCCCTTTGCCTTGGTATAGAAAAACATGATGGGCGAATCGCCGTGATGCTCGAGCGCCGCCTTGCAGATCTCGTCGGGGAACCTCATCTTGCGCAGCTGTTCGTAGCCGTCGCGGGTATGGCGGCGTATCTTGGCGACGCTCACTTCGGGAATGAGGTCGTCATGCGGATTATATCCCGTCTGGTTCTCGCTGAAATAAAGGGGGTCGTTCATCTTCCCCATGTCGTGGTAATAAGCGCACGCCCTCGCCATATAGGGGTCGATACCGATGGCGATGGCGCAGTTCTCGGCGAGATTGGCGACGTTGAGCGCGTGGTTGAAGGTGCCGGGCGCCTCTTCGCTCATCTTGCGCAAAACGGGCTGATCCAAGCCGCAGATCTCGGCGAGCTTGAAATCCGTCCAAATGCGCGAGAAATATTCAAAGACGGGCAATATCGCCGTAAAGGCGCAGACGGCGACCACGTTCCCCATCACGCCGAGGGCGTAACCGCCGAAAAAGTTGCGCAGCGTCCAACCGTCGAGCAGGGACATGACCGCGCCCACGAGCGCCGTACCGAGCGAAACGGCGATCGCGCCCCAGGTGAGCGCAAAGCGGTTATAGCGCCTGTTGATGACAAAGAGCATGAAAAACGCCGTGACGAAATCCGCGACCGCGGACATGGCGAAGCTCACGCCGAACTCCCCGGGCAGATAAAAATATACGGGCGGGGCGATACAGATGGCGGAGGCGACGGCGGACAAAAGTCCCGAATAAAGTCCGCAGCGGGGCGAGACGAGCACGCCGATGAGCAGGACGGTGAAGGCGATGGGCGTCGCGTAAGGGCTTACCCACGCCGCCATGGCGCAGTTTATCCAAACGGTCATGGCGATCACGGGGAAAGTTATCAGCTCCGCCTTTTCCACCGTGCAGTTATAAGTGAACTTTTTTTCCGAAAACAGATAGATCATGAGCGTGACAAAGAGCGCATACATGACCAAAAAGGCGGGAACAAAGGCGTAATAGATGTTGCGAACGGCAAAGATGTTTATCCTTCCGAGCATCAGACAGTACGCGAAATATACCGCCGCGAACGCCGACGGCAGCAACGCCGCCGCCGAGATCAGCTGTTTTTTCAGCACGAGTTTCTTTTCGAGATCCATATATTCTCCTTGGTTTGAAAGCGGGGACGCCCCCGCGCGGCAAGGTCAGCCGCCCTCGGCGATCTCCCTCACCACTTCATAGTATATATCCAAAGCATAGCAGTTGTCCAGCTTTTTTATGTTATTATAAGAATCGAGCACCCGCGCACCCGCGATGAGCGGCGCGAATTCCGCTCTCATCTGCGCCGCGCAGGCGTCCAAGTCGCCTTCGGTAAGCGCACATACCTCGTATTTTATCTCTTCATAGGTGATGCGCGTGAGCGAAAACGCGGGAAGAGCGCAAAAAAGTTCCTCTTCTTCCCGCCTGACAAAATTTTCAAAAGGACTTCCCTTATCCTTCCCCCAAACAACGCCGCACAAATCCAAGAGCGTGAAGGTAACGCTCCTGCCCGTGGGCACCGCCGTGACCCGAGACTCGGGCAGCAGCCGCCTGCCGCCGACATACACGCGCGCCGTCACCGTCCCCGCCGCGGGGCAGCTCTCGAAGATCTCTTCCCCCTTATCATTCGTGCCCACGACTCTCTTGCCCGCGATGAGCAGATCGCCCTTTTTCACCGCGTCCCCCTCCCTCACGCAAGCCGTCCCCGAGAGCACGGTGAGCTTTTCGACTATCCCGTCCTCGGCGGCATAGATGTTTTCGTAGCTTTGTTGGGGCGCGGGCGCCTCGTTCTGCATGACCAGCTCCGCCCTCACGGCAGAGCCCCTGATCTTCAGGGAAACAAAGGCGAGCGAGGGCATGTTTTCATAGAGCGCGCTCCTTACTCCGTTTAAGTCGACTTTCGACTTCAAGCTCCCCGTCGGCGCGTATTCGCGCAAAATTTGCATTGCTAAGGCGCGTTCCGACTCATCTCCGCCGCTCACGCGGGTGAAAAAGACAAAGCGCGAGCAGACAAGGCAAGCGGCGATAAAGAGCGCGCATGCGACGAGCGTCCCCGCGTTTTTGAAAAGGGCGGCTTTGAGCCGCGCCCTGCCCCCGAGAGCGAGCACTACGCAGTCTATCCCCCTTTCTTTGAGCGCTTTGAGCGCCCTGTCCGCGCTGCCTGCGGGGACGCGGAAGAGAAACTCTCCGCCCCGCCTTCTCCCGCCCGAAAAGGGTATGCGCGCGCTGCGCAGGGCGTTGACCGCCGCCGCCGTTTTCGCCGCCTTGCAGGATAAGAGCGCGCGCGTCATTCCCACCTCACGCAGCTTACCTTTCCGCGCAAAATTATCTCTTCTTCGCAAGAATCCCCCACCGTGAGCGCGCTGCCCTCGATGACGACCATGCCGCCGCGCGTGCGCAGCTTGACGCACACGGGGGAATAATAATAAAGCCCGCGGCAGCCCTCCGCGACAGCGCCCGCCTCGGGATAGACGCAGACGCGGCAAGCCGCGCCGCCACTCATGCCGAGCTTTTGCATCGTCTCGTCCAAAAAAGCCATGATAAAAACTATGCCGCGCCCGCAAAAAATATGCAAGACAAAGGCGCCCCTCTCGGAGCGCCGTCTACTTTCGAATAGTGCCGGTTACTCTTCTCCCGCCCCGCCGAAGGCGTCCGCGGGCAGATCGTTTTCGGGCGGCGCGTCCTCGTCGCCGTAACTCATTTCGTCAAAGCCCGTTTCCTCCGAGCGCGGCGCCGGCTTGGGCACGGCGGCGAAGGACGAGCCTGCGTTCTTGGCAGGCTTGAATTTCATCTTGTCGCCGTCGAAGATGAAGTGCAGCGTGCCCGTGGGACCGTTACGATGCTTGGCGACGATGAGCTGAACGTTCTTGACCACGGCGTCCGTGTTATCGCGCGGGCGGTGAATGAACATGACCACGTCCGCGTCCTGCTCGATCGCGCCCGACTCGCGCAGATCGGAGAGCTTAGGTTCGACGATGACTCCGCCGTCCTTGTTCTCCTGCTCGCGCTTTTCCACGTCACGCGACATCTGCGAGAGCAAAATGACGGGAACTTCGAGCTCTTTGGCGATTATCTTCATGCCGCGCGAAATGTCCGCAACTTCCTGCTGACGGGAAGAATTGCGCTTTTTGTCCTTGACGGTCATCAGCTGCAAATAGTCGATCACCACGAGATCCAGCCTGCCCTTGCTCTTTTTGAGCGAGCGGCACTTATGCAGCACGTCCTCGTGCGAGAGGTTGACCGTGTCGTCTATGTAAAGTCCCGTGGGCGTGAGCTTAGAGGAAACTCCCCAGATCTTGTCCCAATCTTCCGGTTTTTCGTAGCCTTTGACGAGAGTCTGCATGCCTATCTCGCTCATATTGACCAAGATGCGCTGGGCAAGCTCGCTCGCCGACATTTCCAAGTTGAAGGCGGCGATGACGCTCGAAGGGTCCCTCTGGACGATGTTGGCGATGACGTTGAGCGCGAACGCCGTCTTTCCCAGACCCGGGCGGGCGGCGACGATGATTATCTGACCGGGCAAAAAGCCGTTGAGCAGCGTGTCCAGATCGTCGAATCCCGTTTTGAGACCGCCGCTCTCCGCCTCTTTCCGGAAGATGGAATTGAGGCGGCGAATGACCTGCGCCATGGGAACGCTGACATGTCTCAGCTCCCCCTCCGCGCTCGCGGCGTTCAGGTCGAAAAACTGCGCTTCGGCAAAGGCGCGCACGCTGTCCACGTTGTCGTCGCCGTAAGCGCGCTCGATAATCTCGTTGCAGCGGCGGATGATGGTGCGCAGCATGCCGTCGCGTTTGAGCAGGGAGAGATAATAGTCCGCGTTCGCCGTGGAAGGCACGCTGTTGACCAGCGTTTCGAGCGCTCCCGCGCCGCCCACCGCGTCCAGCTCGCCCTTGCGGTTGAGCCTGCTCATCACGCCGATGACGTCCACCGACTTCCCCTCGCCCACTTCGCGCGAAAGTTCGGCGATGGCGGCGAAGATCTTCCTGTGCGCCACGGCATAAAAATCGTCTTCGTTTATCTTGGGCAGAAAATCCGTGCAGACATCATTGTCGAGCAGCATGCAGGCGAGGACCGCCTGTTCCGCCTCGTAACTGTTGGGCATGACCCTCAAATTCAATTTTCCCTCGTCACTCTTGGGCATAAAACTCCTCCGCCTTTTATCTTAGCGCAAAAAGCGCGCGCCGTCAACCTTTGAGCGCGGCGAGTGCGTCCGCCATTTCCGACATTGCCGCCTCGAAAGGCTCTTTGCCCGTGAGATCCACCCCCGCGAGCTTGAGTATCTCCACGGGCGACATGCTCCCGCCTGCGGACAAAAAGCGCATATATCCCTCGACCGCGCCCTTTTCGCCCCGCAGTATGCCGCGCGCGATGCTCACCGCGCTCGTGATCCCCGTGGCATACTTATAGACATAGAAGGAGCGGTAAAAATGCGGCACCCGCGCCCATTCCCAGGCGATGGGCTTATCCGAGACCACATTGCTGCCGTAATAGCGCTTGTTGAGAGCGTAATAGACGGAGTTGAGCGCCTCGCAGGTCACGGGCATATCCTTTTGCGCCAGCTCGTGCGCCTTTTCCTCGAACTCGGCGAACATGGTCTGCCTGAAAAGCGTGGTGCGGAACATGTCAAGATAATAATTGAGCAAGTAGCGCTTTTCCTTTTCGCTCCCGCTGCTTTTAAGCAGATATTTGAGCAGCAAGACCTCGTTGACCGTGGAGGCGACTTCCGCCACGAAGATCTCGTACTGCGACTTGGAATAAGGCTGGGCTTTGTCCGAATAATAAGAATGCATGCTGTGACCCAGCTCGTGAGCGATGGTGAAGATGTCGTGCACCGTGCCGCTGTAATTGAGCAAGACGTAAGGATGCGAGCGGTAAGTGCCCCAGGAATAAGCCCCGCTGCGCTTGCCCTTGTTTTCATAGACGTCTATCCACCTGTTCTCCATCGCCTCGCGGATATGCGAGAGATATTCCTCTCCCAGCGGCGATAGCGCCTTTTTCACGATCTCGCACGCCTCTTCGTAACTCGACGAGAGGTCGAGATCTTCTATCACCTGAACGTGCAGGTCGTACATATGCAGCTTTTTCAAGCCCATCGCCTCCGCCCGCCAAGCCATATAGCCGTGAAGATGTTTCAAGCCCGCGTGCACGCTCTCTATCAGGTTGTCGTAGACGACGCGCGGGACGTTCTCGCCGCTCATGGCGCGGGTGAGGCAGTCGGGATAGTTGCGGGCGCGGGCGAAAAACACGTCCTTTTTCAGGTTGCCCGCATAAAGCTGACCCACCGTATGCAACATTTTTCCGTAAGCGTCGAACATGGACGAAAACGCCGCCTTGCGCACCCTTCTGTCGTGCGAGTTGAGCAGCTTGGAATAGACGCCGTGCGACATCTGCACCCGCCTGCCGTCCTCGCCGACCACCGGCTTAAAGCGCACGTCGAGCGAATCGAACATATTGAAAGCGTCGTGAAAGCCGTCGGCGAACAGTCCCACTCCCGCGAGCAGTTTCTCCTCCGCCGCCGAGAGCGTATGCTCCTTTCTCCTCACTACTTCTTTGAGCATATAGTCAAAGTCGGAAAACTCCGCCTTTTCCGCCATGGCGAGCAGCTCTTCTCTTTTCAGCGCGGTGAGTTCGGGCAGGATGAACGAGCCTTTTTCGCTCAGCTTGACTCCGAGCGTGTCGATGCGGTCGCACATGGCGCAGTATTTCTCCACGCCCGCGTCCTCGTCCCGACGCTGATGGGCATAGACGTAAAGTTCGCCGAAAAGCTCGCCCAGCTCATCATCAAGCCTCAAACAGGCGAGAATGCTCTCTTCCTCTTTCAACTTGCCCGCATAGCCCGACAATTTCTCCGCGTCGAGGGAGAGGCGCTCAAAATCCTCTTCCCATTTTTCTTCGCTCTCATAGATGGCGGACAAGTCCCACTTATCCTTTTCGCTTATCTCGCTTCTTTGCCTGATCGCGTCCATATCTTCCTCCCGAGCGCGCAAAAGCGCGGCGATTTTAATTATATCCGTAATATTTGCCGAGCCGTCGTTTATTCCCGCAAGCCGCCCTCTTTCAGATCTTGAGGTATCCGTCCTTTATCCAGCCCTTGACTCTCATCAGCTTTCCCAAAGCCCAGCAGATGAGCGCGGGAGCGACAAAGAAAAGCAGCGCGATCGCGAGCCAGAACTTCCATTGTTCCATGCCGCCCTGAACTATGCTGGCGTTATATGCCTCGATTATGCCCACGAAGCCGCATGTTCCCATGCCGCCTCCGCCCGCGCCGCACATGAGCTTAAACGCGCCCGTAGCGATCGGACCGCAGATCGCGGCAGCCACGGTGGGCGGAATGAGCAGCTGCGGATGGCGCATGATGTTGGGTATTTGCAGCATGGACGTGCCCAGCCCCTGCGAGACCAGCCCCGCAACGCCGTTTTCCTTGAAAGAAAGCACGGCGAACCCGACCATATGGCAGGCGCAGCCCACGACCGCCGCGCCGCCCGCGATGAGCATGGCGTTCACCTGAACGGCGTCCCCGCTCGTCAAAACGGGCGTCGCCACCGAGACCCAAATAGCCGCGCTCGAAGTGGGCAGAGTGAGCAAGATGCCCATCACCGCCGCCACTATTATGCCCATCAGCACGGGCTGCAAGTCTGTCGCCAGCGCGATACCCGTGCCCAGCTGCCCGATGAGCCAGGAGAAGGGCCAGGCGATATATGCGCCCGCGAGCGTGCATAAGAGCGCGGTGAGCGGCACGAGCAATATGTCGAGCTTGGTCTTTCCCGCCACAAGCGAGGAGATCTCGATCGCCGTGAGCGCGGTGACGTAAGCGCCGATGGGATTGCCGGGCGAGCCTGCCGCCACCTTTTGCCCTATCGCCGCAAGAACGCTCGAAGAGCCGTCCGCCGCGCAGGTGATAAAGACGTCCGACCAGGCGCCCACAAAGCCCGCCACGATCGCGGAAAAGACGACCAGTCCGGGCGCTTTGAGCTTACTGCCCATGCCCGCGCCTATGCCGGCGCCCATCATCACCGAGGCGATATTGCCCAAAAGCGTGAGAAAATTGCCGAAGGCGTTGTCGCCGATGATTCCGCCCAGCGTCTTGACGATCGTGCCCGCGATGAGCGTGACGAAAAGCCCCTGCGCCATGCCCGTGAAAGCGTCGATGAACCAACGCTTGGGCAGCCTTTTGAGGGCGGGAAGCGTCTTTTCTTTGAAAAAGACGATAGCGCGCTCTTTCAGTCCGCTTGCGCCCGCCTGCGCCTCGTCGCTCTCGGCGTTTTCGGGCGCGGAAGTTATGCCCGCTCCGCCCTCTTGCGCCTCTTGCCTCAAAGCCGCGTTTACGGCTTTGTTGTTCTCGGGCGCAGGGAGCTTTTCTTCGCTCGCACTGTCCTCCGCCTCTTGGCTCAAAGCCGCGTTTACGGCTTCATTGTTCTCGGACGCGGAGACATTTTCCCGCCCCTGCTCTGCGTTTTCACGCGCTTGGCGGCAGACAGCCGCGCCCTCTCCCTCCTTGGGAGTGACTTTGCTTTTTTTCATAAGACGTCCTCTTGAAAACAATAGTCGCGCGAAATTATTTGCCTCGCGCCTAAAGCTTTATTCCGAACGTCTTATCCTTTTCAAGCCGTCGAAATTTGTTGCTACCGAAGCGGGACGCGGTGAATGTGTGCGGGAGCGCGCCTCTCGCCGCTCTCCGCCATGACGGCGTCTTGATAATACCGCAATAGTATTACCTGCGACGCTGTCATGACGGATAACAGCAAGATCCGACACTCGCGCACGCACACACCGCATTCCGCTTCGGTATTTATTTACTTATCTTTCCCCGGTTATCCTTTTTCGTTTTCTTTTTTTCTTGCTAATACCGCAAGAGTATTACCCGCGGCGTTCTCGTCCGCAATAGCGCCGTTATCCGCGCCCTCGCGGACACTCCCCGCATTCCGCTTCGGTATTTATTTACTTATCTTTCCCCGGTTATCTTTTTGCTTTTTTCCTTATCATTTCGTGCTATGCGACCGCGATCGCCACGGCTTCCTCGCTGCCGTAGACAACGAGTCTGCCCGCGCGCGCCATATTCGGCTTATCCTCGTCGGCGGCATGGTCTTCGACATAGCCGCGCGCCTCGCCCAGCGTCGCAAAGAGGAGGACATAAGCCACTTTCGGCGAAATGTTCGCGTCCTTGACCACGGAAAAACCGTCCGCGAGTTCGTATTCCTGCGCGCCCGTCAAGGTGACGTCAAAGGGTTGGAAGTCGTAGCCGCCGCCCTTATACGCCTCGCGCAGTTCGCCGCCGTCGGGCGTACAGGCGCAGAGGGCGACAACGAGAGCGAGCAGGCAGATCGCGGCAAGCAGCTTTTTCATCTTATTCCTTGCCCGCGCCCTCAAAGCCGTTCTTGTCGAACTCTTCGATGAATTCGAGCGTGATATCGAACACCTTGGAGAGGCATTCGGGGCTGAGGTTGTCATAGTTGTCGAGGCGGGTATGATAATATTTTTCCACCTCGGGATTCATCGCCGCCACCGACGCGGCGCGATAACCGCCCTTGGAGAAAGCGGCGGCGTCCGTCGCGCCCGCGAAGACCGAGCCGAACTTCAAGTCCATGCCGTGGCGCGCGGCGCACTTTTTATAGAGGTCGCAAGCCGCCCTGTCGTTCTTGACCGTGCCGTTGAGGTCGCGGTCGTAGATACCCAAATATTGCAGCTCGCGCAAGGTCTCATAGGTCAAGAACACGGTCTCCACGTTCTCTTCGCGCGCATAGTCGGGGTGCTGCTTGACAAAGGCGGTCGCGCCGCGCAGTCCCGCCTCTTCCGAGCCGGTGATGAGGGCGACGACTTCCGTGTTTTCCAGGCGTATGTCGTTGTCTTTGAGCGCCTTTATCGCCGCGATCGCCATATAGCAGGCGGTGAGGTTGTCGTTGGCGCCGGGGACTACCCTGCGCGTGTCGGCAAAGCGCCAAAAGGCGAGGAAGAAGGGGATAAAGACCACTCCCGCGACTCCCGCCCAGAGCACGCTCGAATTGGGGACGCCGAAAGGTCCGTCGAGAATGCAGGCGGCGAGCGCGATCGCAAACATATAGACAACGCCCAAGATGACGAGGATTATCGAAGAGAGGAACATCTTATAGCCGCCGACATAATGCCAATGCCATTCATAGACCGCGTCCGAATGACCGTTGATGACGATGCGGCGTTTAAGTTCGCCCGAGCATGAATAAGTACCCATGACGTTGCCCGACTCGCGCTGATCGAACAGCCTGTCGAGGAAGGGGGCGTAAAGCACGAATTGAAAGATCATGGGCACGAGCGAAAAGAGTATGCACACAAAGACCATGACGGGCGAGAGGAAGAAGATGGGTACGGCGAGCGTCATAAAGACCGCCACAAAATAAGTCCAGCCGAAAAAGGCGTGCGGCGCGACTTTGAACTTGTCTCTCTCCACGCTCTCGCACATTTCGCCGAGCTGACCCGCCATATAATCGAGAGCCTTGTTTTCGCCCTCGCTGCCCGGGTCGCGGTCGCCGAAATTCACGATCACGTTTTTGATCTCTTCCTGAATGTAGGAAACGCTCTTTTCCCGCTCGGCGGCGGAGATCTCCGTAACTTTCATAATTCACCTGCCTTATGTTGATAGAAGTATTATAGCACGCGCGCGGCGTTATGGCAATAAATTGCGCGATATTTTGCGCGCGGCGGGGGACTTGCCTTTTGCCCTTTGCGCTGATATAATGGATATATGGCGAGACCTTACGGCGAAAGCATAGTTTTCAATATGCTGATGAAAGTGCTCTATATCGCGTATTTGGCGATGTATATGACTTACGCCGTGACAAACTATATCCAAGGCACGGGCAACGACCTGGTCAACTTCATCGTCATCGCCTTCATCTCCCTTTCCGTCTTCATCTTCATTCTCGCCAACATTCTCGACTGGACGGCGAAAAACGCGGACGCGCGCTCCAAGATAAAAGTGCGCCTGCACACCATGCGCAACATCTTCAAGATAATCAAGGTGGGCGTATCCGTGCTCGTTCTGGCGCAGACGATCACCGACGACAGCTGGGACGCGCTCACGATCGCCATGCTCGTCATCTCCCTGCCCACGGGACTTTTGTGGCTTTTGGGCGAATATGTCTATGTCGCTCTCGCGGGCATCTTCCGCCGCGGCGGCAGGCGTTCGTCCACGGACGAAGACGAGGAATACGAGAGCGAGCGGCGCGTCACGCCCGTGCGCGACACCATCGACCGCATCAAGCAGTTCGCCGACTCCGAGCTCATCACCCTCGCCCCTCACGAAGTGGACTACGACTCGGACGAAGCCGTCGACGTGGACGAGGGCTACTTGGGCTATGAAGCGGACGACGATTTTTCCTATCCCGCCCGTCCGACCTTGGAAAAAACGCGCGAATACGAAGGCGCTTTCAGCGTGAAAGAACTGCCCCTTTACGAGGAAAAGAGCTTTTTGGTGAGCGAATACGATCTCGACAGCGTCCTCAAAGAAGAGAAAACCAAAAACTGACCTTCAAATTATATATTTAGCGACTATCCCGTCCGCAACGAGGAAAAACTCCTCTTTCAGATGCAGTGCTCCGCCGCGCAGCTCAAAAAAGCGTCCCGCACTCTCCATCAGCTTTTTTACGTCTATGCCCGCGCCTTTAAGCGCCTCTTGGGGCGCGCCGAAGCGGGTGCGCAGACCGAAGACGACGCGCTCTTTTTCCAACTCCTCTTGCGTCATCACCTCTTCCGTCACGCGCACTATCTTCCCGCTCAGATATTTATCGATGTCCTTTTCCGTGTAAAACCTGCGCCCTTTGACCATGGAATAAGCGCCCGCGCCCAAGCCGACATATTCCTCTCCCCGCCAATATTTGAGATTATGCCTGCTCTCCGCCCCGTCAAGCGCCCAATTACTCACCTCGTAGCGCTCGTATCCCGCCTCGCGCGCCGCGGCATGAAAGACCTCGTAAAGGTCGGCGAGGCGGTCGTCGTCGAGGATGAATTCTCCCCTTTTCTCCGCCTGCCAAAGAGGCGTCCCCGGGCAAAGCGTGAGCATATAAGCCGAGAGGTGCTCCGCGCCCGCTTCGCGCATGCGCGCGACGAACTCCTTCAAGTCCTCCTCCCCCTGAAAGGGCACGCCGAGCATGATGTCCGCGCTCACGCGCATCCCCTCGCTCGCCGCCAGCCTCACCGCGCTCAACGCCTCGCTCGCGGAATGTATCCTCCCCAGCGCTTTCAGGCTCTTGTCCGAGAGCGACTGAACGCCGAGGCTTATCCTGTTCACGCCTAAGCTTTTCAGCTCAAGCGCCTTTTCGCGGGTGAAAGATTCGGGATTGCCCTCGCAGGAAAACTCCGCTCCCTCTTGAATGACAAAATACCTTTTTATACCTGTTAGGGCGGCTTTAAGCGCGTCTTTCGGCAAGACGGTGGGCGTTCCGCCGCCGACATAGACGCTGTCGAAAAACCTTATTCCCTCTTGAGAAAATTCGCGCGCGTCCCTTTCAAGGGCGGCGGGATACTCCCCCGCCCTCTTTGCGTCATAGACGCCGCGGAAAAAATCGCAGTAATAGCAAATGCTTTTGCAAAAGGGGATATGGATATAAAGCCCCGCGCTCATTTGTTATCGAACTTCAAAATGGTCATGAACGCCTCGCTCGGAACTTCGACCGAACCTATCTGGCGCATGCGCTTTTTCCCCTCTTTCTGCTTTTCGAGCAGCTTTTTCTTGCGGGTGATGTCGCCGCCGTAGCACTTGGCGAGAACGTCCTTTCTCACCGCCTTGACCGTCTCGCGCGCGATGACCTTGCCGCCTATCGCCGCCTGTATGGGGATCTCGAACTGCTGGCGGGGAATGACGTCTTTGAGCTTTTCCGCGATCGCCCTGCCGCGCGCGTAAGCCTTGTCGCGGTGAATGATGAGGCTGAGCGCGTCGCAGATCTCACCGTTGAGGAGAATGTCCATTTTGACAAGATCGCTGCGCTTATAGCCGTTCATCTCGTAATCAAGGCTGGCATAGCCCTTGCTGCGCGATTTGAGGCTGTCGAAAAAGTCGTATATTATCTCCCCCAGCGGCATGTCGTATTCGAGCAAAACGCGCGTGGTCTCGATATAGGTCATGTTGACAAAGCTGCCGCGCTTGTCTTGGCAAAGCTCCATGATCGTGCCCACATATTCGGGCGGCGTATACACGCTCGCCTTGACCATCGGCTCTTCGAGGTGGTCAATCTCGCCCATGGGCGGCAGCGCCGTGGGATTGGAGACGACCAAGGTCTCGCCCTTTGTCGTGACGACGCGGTAAGAAACGCTCGGCGCGGTCGTGATGAGGTCGAGGTCGAACTCTCGCTCCAACCTCTCCTCGATTATCTCCATATGCAAAAGTCCCAAAAAGCCGCAGCGGAATCCGAATCCCAGCGCCGCGGAAACTTCAGGCTCGTAAAAGAGCGCCGCGTCGTTGAGCTTTAATTTTTCCAGCGCCTCTTTGAGGTCGTCGTAATGCGCGCCGTCGGCGGGATATATGCCCGAAAAGACCATCGGCTCGGCTTCCTTAAAGCCGGGCAGAGCCTCCGCCGTCGGGGAGGACTCGGAAGTTATCGTGTCTCCGACCTTGGTGTCGGCGACGTTCTTTATGCTCGCGCAGAGATAACCCACCTCGCCCGCGCTCAAACTCTCGCAGGGGGTGGAGTTGGGGGTGAAAAATCCCACTTCCGTCACGTCGAAAACGGCGCCCGTGGACATCATCTTTATCCTGTCGCCCGCCTTGACGCAGCCGTCGAAAACTCTGATTATCGAGATAGCGCCCTTGTAGCTGTCGTAAAAAGAGTCGAAAATGAGCGCTTTGAGCGGCGCGGAAAAATCCCCCTTGGGCGGCGGGAGCAGCTCTATCACCTGCTCGAGCACCTTTTCTATCCCTATCCCCTCTTTCGCCGAGATGAGCGGCGCCTCGTCGGCGGGAAGCCCGATGACGTCCTCTATCTCCGCCTTGACCTCGTCGGGACGGGCGGAAGGCAGATCTATCTTGTTGATGACGGGGATTATTTCAAGGTCGTTGTCGAGCGCCAGATAGACGTTGGTGAGTGTCTGCGCCTCCACTCCCTGCGAAGCGTCCACGATGAGGATCGCGCCCTCGCAGGCTTTGAGCGAGCGGGAGACTTCATAGGTGAAGTCGACGTGACCGGGAGTGTCGATGAGGTTGAGCGTATATTCTCTGCCCTTAAAGGTATATTTCATTCTCACGGGCGTGAGCTTGATGGTGATGCCCCTTTCGCGCTCGATGTCCATGCTGTCGAGAAGCTGCTGCTTCGCCTCGCGCGCGGAGACCGCGCCCGTGACGTCCATTATCCTGTCGGCGAGCGTGGATTTACCGTGGTCGATATGCGCCACTATGCAGAAATTCCTGATGTTGCTTTGATCTTTCGGCATAGGGATATTATATAAAAAATCGCGCGCCTTGGCAATTAAATTAAGCCCGCGCGCGAAATTCCTCTTTAAGACAAAAAGCTCTTCGCCTTTTCAAGAGCGATGTTGTCCGCCTTTTTGTCGTCGCATTCGAAAATGATGTTGTCCGCGATCCGTTTCGCCGTCTCGAAAGTGTCGGGAGTGCGCACCGTCCACATGATCACCATCTTTTCCGGGTGCGCCTTTTTTATCGGCAGAAAATATTCTTCGCGCGGCTTTTTCACGGGGATAGCCAAAAAGTCCATCGTCTTATATTGCTTTCTCAGTTTGACGGGCAGAAATTGGAAAGAATAGATGTCGTAAAGCTGACCTATCACCACTTCGGGATGATGCTTGACCCACCAATCGGTGATGTGCCAATTAAAGGATTCTATGCACCATTTGCCCTTGTAATCTTTGAGCGCGTCATAGACGGCGCGGCAAGTCGAGTCCACGCGCGAAGTCGTCTTTATCTCCACGATGAGCCTGCCCTTTTCGCCAAGATCTTTGAGCACGTCCTCAAAGAGAGGCACGCATTCCTTCGTCCCCAAGAGCGGATAATTTTCAAGGTGAGAGGTGTCGACGTTGTAAGGAAAAACTCTCTTTCCGCACATACGCTTTAAGGTAGGGTCGTGATGCACGATGAGCTTGCCGTCTCTTGTGAGATAGACGTCGAGTTCGCTCCCCAGCCCCGCCTCGGCGGCGCGCAGAAAAGCGGCGCGCGAATTTTCGGGCACGTCGCGGTTGTTATGCAGTCCGCGGTGGCAAAAAACCGTTTCTTTGAGCCATTGCATATCTTTCATATTTCACCTCAATATCCCAAGTCTTCATCCACGATGAGAACGTGCACCGCGCTTTGATATTTGGTGGGATGGTGCATGATCGTGGTCACGTTGCAGATGCAGTCGGGGCTGTTGCAAAAAGCGCACTCGCCCGTCACGGCGCAGGGCGTTTTTTTATTCAGCCTCGCCGCGTTGGGCGGAGCCGCCTTATGCCGCGCCCGCTCGAGCGCGGAAGTGAGATCGGGCGTTATCTTGTTCCGTCCGATAACGTAGATTATGTTCTTCACGCCGAAACTCAGCGCGCTCACGCGGTTGGCGGCGCCGTCGATATTGACTATCTCCCCGCTCATAGAAAGCGCGTTCGCCGAGGATATGTACCAATCCGCGCGCGAGGCGAGCTGATAAACTTCGCCGCGCCTTTCCTCCGCGACCGTGGCATGCGAATAGACCTCGTGCCCCGCCGCGGCGAGCCTTTCGAGCAGCTTCATCTTGGTCAAAGTGACGCTGCCGCCCGCCCCCACGCTCGCGCCCGCAGGAATGAGCGAGAGGACATATTGCGCCGCCTCTTCGGCGCTTGCAAACAATGCGGGCTTAAACCCGCGCGTTTTCAATGCTTTGAGCAGTTTTTCTTGTTCCATGAGTTTATTGTACCACCTTCTTTTCCTGTTGCCAACAAGATTTTATGCAAGCGGGCAAAATTATGTAACATAAAAGCGCTCTCCCTGCGCATAATGACCTTGATAAAGATTATAAAGGAGAAAGCAGATGAAGACATTCCTTCTCGGTCTGAGCGCGGGACTTTTGACGGCGCTGGCGCTGGAAAAGCGCGGCAAGAGCCAGACTCTGCGCCGCCGCATCATCAAGGCGCTCGAATGAAAAAGGACAATCGCCCGTCCTTTTTTTATTTTTCCCGCTTATAGCGCGAGTTAAAGACCTTTCCCATGCTTGCGCTCGCCTGCAAGATGCGCTCGCGGGCGGCGGGAGTCTTTTTCCAATTCTCTTCGCCGTGCTCGATCTCGACCCGTCCCCTGCTCGTTCTGAACGGCGAGAGGAAGGAAGAGGGAGTGTAGCTTTCGCCTTCGAGCAGCTCTTCAAGCTCCTCAGCAGCTTTTTTTGCTTGGGATAAACGCGGATGAGGTCGCGCGCGATGAGATTTTTCACGCTGTCCTCGGGATATTCCGCCGCGGCGAAAAGGCGCGCGGGCGGCGCGGGAGAAAGCCCGTTTTGCTCGGCGACTTTTTGAATGAGTTCGAGCGCGCGCTTGACGCCCCTGCCCGACTTTATCTTCATGCCGCAGGGAACGGCTTGATATTTGACCTTGTCCGACTGATCGACGCAGCGGTATTTTTCTGCCTGCTTTTCCGCCTCGAGCGGCAAAAACAGCCAAAGCGTCTTTCCGCGCAAGGTCATTTTCGCGATCTTCGTCCTGCCGCGGTTGAAGACTGCGTCGTTCCACCCTATGCGGCACTTGACCTTTTTATGCGCGAGCAGGGCGTTGCTCAGCTGCGCGAAATATTCCTTGCTCTCAAACGACGCCAAGATGAGTTTGGCGGTGAAGGAGCGGGAGAGTTTCAGCCCCTTGGCTCTCTTGAACGCCGAAAGCAGCTTTTCGTCCTCGCTCTCCTGCGGCTCAATTTCAGCGGGCGCGCTCTCGCTCTCTTCGGGCGCCTGCTCGCTCTCTTCGGGCGCCTGTCCGCTCTCTTCGGGGATCTCTTCGGGCGCCTGGTTACTCTCTTCGGGTGCCTCTTCCGGCTCCTTGGCGCTCTCGCTCTCTTCGGGCGCCGCTATCGAGGCGGGTGCCTCTTCATATGCTCTTTCTTCCGTTGCCTGCTCTTTTGCTTGCGCGTCCTCTTGACTTTCGTCGCAGGCAATATCCGCGGCGACGGCGGCTTTGGGACTGCGCCTGAGCAGATAGATGATATAAACAGCCAAGACGACAAAGACGACTTCGAGCGCGATCAAAGCGCCTATCTGCCACGCGGGCAGCGCGCCGCCGAACATAGCGGCGGCAAGCCCCTTATCGTCCTTGCCTTCTTTGTCCTTGACGCGCTTTTTGTCGCCGCGCTTGATCACGATCACGCCGACTATCTCCCCGAAGACGAGAAGGGCGAGAATGAGTATCAGATACCAGGCGTCGCCCTGCGGCTCACCGCTCCCGCCGCTCTCTTGGGCGACGGCAATGCCCGCGGGCGCAAAAAAGATAACAGCCGCCGTAAGCAGCAATAACAAAACGACGATCGCGGCGATCGCCGCAAAAGACCTTCCCTTGACCATATTTTCTCCTTAGCTTGTGCGGATAGAGCAAACGCACGCCTTAATATCAGTATAACACCGAGGAAAAATTTTGTCAAAAAAACACCGCGTCCAAATTGTACGCGGCAAAATAAAATAGTTTTAACGCCCTTGTCAGGCTATCTTTCTGAATTTATAGGTCTTGCCGCCGAAGACAAGCTCCATTATCTGATATTCGCTCGAATTGCTGCTCACGATATAGCAGCGCGCCGTGCCCTGCGAACCGTCCTCGAAAGTCATGGTGAGATTGAGCGCGTTTTTCTCCTCGTCCTTGTCATAATCGGCATAGACGGCTTTCCCCGCCTCGCGCAGCACGAACTCGTGCGCGTTCACCTCGCAGGATACGTTGAGCTTTTCCCCCTCCGACGCGGGCATGTTCGCGCCGTAGCCGACGATATTGCCCTTTTCGTCCCTGCACTCGATCAGATCCCACTGCCCTTCGGCGGAGACCCTCACGCCGCAGGCGGCGACCAGCCCGCCCATGGCGAGCGCGAGCAACGCGGCAAAAAACAAGAGAAAAGACCTTTTCTTCATCCGTACCTCCGAAAATTATTATAAGCACGGCTGCGAAAAAAAATCAATAGGCGTTTTCGTAAAATAATTATAATTTACATTATATTTACAACGCGCGAAAACCAATCCCATTGTATTTGCCCAAAAAATTATCGCCCCTATCGGAGCGAAATTTTTTAGGATTCAAACTCTCTTTCTCTTTATTAAAGGAGCTTTTTGCTCGCCTTGCTCGCAAAAAAGCCCTGGCCCAAAAAATTATCGCCCCTTACGGAGCGAAATTTTTTAGGACGTAACCTTCTCTTGTGCTTGTATGGGAGCTTTTTGCTCGCTTTGCTCGCAAAAAAGCCCCGGCCCTAAAAATTATCGCTCCTTGCGGAGCGAAATTTTCGGGACTTATATCTTGTTTTCGTCCTAAAAAATCGCCCCTTACGGAGCGAAATTTTTTAGGACTTATACTATCTTGTGCTTGTATGGGAGCTTTTTGCTCGCTTTGCTCGCAAAAAAGCCCCGGCCCAAAAAAATATCGCCCCTTACGGAGCGAAATTTTTTAGGACTTATAACTGCGCTTTCTTGCGGCTTCCGCCTTCTTCTTGCGCTTTACGCTGGGCTTTTCGTATGCCTCTCTCTTGCGGAGTTCGCCGATGATGCCGTCGCGCGAGCACTTGCGCTTAAAACGCCTGATGGCGCTGTCCACGGATTCGTTCTCACCTACCTTAACGGTCGACATATACTTCACCTCCTTTCCGCTCTCGGATACGATTGCCTATATATTATAGTGAGCCGTTTTGCGATTTGTCAACGGTTTTTCAACTTTTGAGCGCAAGTTTTTCGCATAACTTTTCCATATCGGTCCCCTTCTTCGGCTTTGCGGGGAACATATCGATGCCGTCGCCGCTTTTGCGCGGTATGATATGCATATGAAAATGGAAAACGCTCTGCTGCGCCGCCTCGCCCGAGCAGTTGAAGAGATCGACGCCCTCGTAGCCGCAGTCCTCCACATAGTGCCTGCTCAGCTTTTGCACGGTCGCCATGACCGCCGCCATGACCTCGCCCGGGCAGTCGAGCACGTTCACGCAATGCGCCTTGGGAATGACGAGCGTATGCCCTTCGTAATCGTCGGCGATGTCGAGAAAGGCATAAGTCTTTTCGTCCTCATAGATCTTGAACGAAGGGATCTCTCCCCTCACTATCTTACAAAAAATGCAGTTGTCCATATCTTCCTCCTATTCGCACAAAACGCCGTCTTTGAACGGCTGCTTTGCCGCGACGTTTATTTCCTCGTTCTGCCGTCCGCTTCTCACATAGCAGCGCACGTATTCCCCGCTCCAACCGACAAAATAGCCCTCTTTTTCCTCTTCGAGCAGGACGGAGAGCCGCTCTCCTTTGAGGGAATTTATGTATTTTTCCGCCAGGCGCCGCGCCGTCTCTTCCGCGCGCGCGACCCGCTCTTTGACCACCTCGGGCGGCAGAGGCTTGAAGAGTTTCGCCGCCGCCGTCCCCTTTCGCGGCGAATAGCCGAAGACATGCACGCGCGAAAAGCCCACTCTCTCCAAAAGCTCGAGCGAGAGACGAAATTGCTCTTCGTCCTCGGTGGGAAAGCCGCAGATGAGGTCGGTGGTGATCCCCGCGCGCGGGAAAAACTCCCTGATCAGTCTCACCTTTTCCTCGTATTCCTCTCCCGTATAATGCCTGTTCATGCTCTTTAAGACCTTGCTCGAACCGCTTTGCAGCGAGAGATGAAACTGCGGACAAAAATTTTTCAGCCCTTTGAGCGCAGACAAAAATCCCTCGTCTATCACGCTCGCCTCGAGCGAACCCAGCCTCAGGCGCACCTTTACGCCGCTCAACGCGCACAGCAGTCCCGTCAGGCTCCCGCCCTCTTTTTTGCCGAAAGAGGAAAGGTCTATCCCCGTCAGAACTATCTCGCCCGTATGCGGCGCCAACTCGCCTATCTCGCGCACTATCTCCTCGAGAGATCGCGAACGGCTCCTGCCGCGCAGATAGGGAATGAGGCAGTAAGAGCAGAAATTGTCGCAGCCGTCCTGGACCTTGACAAAGGCGCGCGTGCGCTGAGGAAGAGGTCGGGTCGGGGGCGTAAAAACAAGGGGCAGGGGCAAAATACTCGTGAGTTTTTCGCCGAACTTTTCCGCCGCGAACTGCTTTCCCTCGACGCCCGTGACAAAAGTGACTCCCGCCGCTTTTTCAAAGAACTTCGGATCGTTTTGGCTCGCGCAGCCCATGACGACAACCTTCGCGTCCCCGTTATATTTGAGGCAGCGCGCCACGCATTGACGCGACTTACGCTCCGCCTCGCTCGTCACGGCGCAGGTATTGATCACGAACAAGTCGGCATAGCCGAGCTTATCCGAGACTTCGTGTCCCTTTTCGGCAAAGGCGCGCATGAGGCATTCGCACTCATACTTGTTCACCTTACAGCCCAAATTGCAGACGACGACCTTCATCCGCCCAACTCTCCTCTTTCATACATCACGAGCGCGAGAGAAACGAGCGCCGCCGTCTCGCAGCGCAAAATGCGCTTACCCAGCGTGACGAGCTTAGCGCCCGCGGCGCGCGCTTTTTCCGCCTCTTCCTCGGAAAAGCCGCCCTCGCTGCCCACGATGAGATCCACGCTCCCGTCCTCTCCCGCGAGCGCGTCTTTGAGCCTGCCCTCGCTCTCGCGTTCGTAGGGCATGACCAACGTCTTTCCCTCGCGGCTTTCAAGGACCTTGTCGAAACTTTCGAGAAAGGCTATCTCCGCCACAGAGCTCCTGCCGCACTGCTTGCAAGCCTCGACGGCGATGCGAGAAAGGCGCTCGGAGTTGAACTTTTCCTCGGCGGAATATTGCGAGGCGAAAAAGACTATCTTCCCCGCGCCCAGCTCCACCGCCTTTTGCACGATAAAGTCCGCCTTCGTGCCCTTGGGCAACGCCTGGTAAAGGGTAAGCTCGAAGGGCGGATCGCCCGCGCATTTTTGCTTTTCCTCTATTTTCAAGACCGCCCTGCCGACCTCTATGCTTTCTATGCGGCAAAGATAATCAAAGCCGTCGCCCGTGCAGGCGATCGCCTTATATCCCGCCTTATAGCGCAAGACCTTGGAAAGATGACGGAACTCCTCGCCGTCGACGAGCAAATATCCCATATTCGGATCGCCCGCGGCGAAAAATCGCTTTATCTCCATAAGTATCCCGTCCACTCCTTTTCCGTTTGCTTTTCTTCGAGGGTAAATCCCGCGCTCTTCATCGCCTCTTCCACCTGCGCCGCGCGCGAGTTGATCACGCCCGACATGATGAGCGCGCCGCCCTCTTTGAGCCTATCGCGGAAACTGTTGCTCATGGCGATGAGGACGTCGGCGGTGATGTTGGCGAGAATGACGTCGTATTTCCCCTCGGCGCACTCCTCGAGCGAGCCGAGCACGATACGCACGCTGTCCTCGACTCCGTTGAGCCTCGCGTTGCGTTCCGCCGCCTCCACGGCGACGGGATCGATGTCGCAGGCGTCGGCATGCCTTGCGCCCGCCACGATCGCCGCCGCGGCGAGAATGCCGCTGCCGCAGCCCACGTCGATGACCTCTTCGCCGCCCTTTATCTCTTTTTGCAAAAGATAAAGGCAAATGCGCGTGCTCTCGTGTTCGCCCGTCCCGAACGCCTGTCCGGGATCCATTTTGACTATCTTTTCGCCCTTTTTGGCGGCGTAATTTATCCATTCGGGGACGACGACGAGCCTGCCCGTCTTGATGGGCGAATAATATTTTTTCCACTCCTCGTCCCAATTATCCGCCCTGATGAGCGCGCAGGTCAGCTCGAGCGAGCCCGTGTCGAAAGGGCAGTTTTTTCTCAGCTCTTCAAGGCGCTTTTTCAGCGCGTCAAGCTCCTTATCTTCCGCAAAGCAGCCCACCACGCGCACGACGGGATCGGCGCTCACCGCCTTTTCGTCCACATAATCCCAAATGACGTCGGAATTTATCAAAGAAGCGAAGTCCGAGCCGTCGTAAACGCTCGCGCCTTCGCTTCCCTCTTCGAACAAGACGTCCGCGACAAGTTCGCTCGCCGCGGAAGTCGTTTTGATAGTTACCTGTTTGACCTTTTTATTCATCTCTTCACGTATTTCGGACGCTGCCCTTCTTTGAGCGACTCATCGAACTCTCTGAGCAGTTTGAGCTGCTTTCTGTCCAAATTCCTCGGCGTGTCCACCTTGACGGTGACGTAAAGATCGCCGTAAACCTCGCGCTTCAGGATCTTCATTCCGTAGCCTTTGAGCCTGATCTTGGTGCCGCTCTGGACCGCCTCGGGGATCTTCAGCCGCGCGGGACCTTTCATCGTCTCCAGCTCTATCTCGCAGCCCGCCGCCGCGTCCAAAAACGTGACGTGCTGATCCATATAAAGATCGTTGTCTATGCGCTTATAGACAGGGCTGGGTCTGACGTCGAAGACGACGACGAGATTGCCCTTTTGTCCGCCGTTCCTGCCGCAGTTGCCCTCATAGCGAATGGTCATGCGCGTGCCTCTGTCCACGCCCGCGGGGATATCGAGCGTCTTGCTCACCTCGCGCCTGACATAGCCCGCGCCGCGGCAGTTCTTACACTTGTCGCTTATCACCTTGCCCTTGCCGCCGCAGTTGCTGCACACCGTGCGCACCGTCTGCGTGCCGAACATGGTCCGCTGCGTCTGGGTGACATAGCCGCTGCCGTGGCAGTAAGGGCAGACCTTGACCGAACTGCTGTCCTTGGCGCCGCTGCCGTGACAGTCGGGGCATTCGTCGTCGCGGTAAAACTTGACCGTCTTTTTCACGCCGAAATAAGCCTCGTTGAAGTCGAGCGTCACCTGAATGGTGATGTCGTCGCCGTCTACGGGCGCGTTGGGATTGCGCCTGCCGCCGCCGAAACCGCCGAAGATGGAGCTTAAAATATCGTCGAAGCCGCCGCCCGAGAAGCCGGAAAATCCGCCGCCGCCCGAGAAGCCCTCAAAGCCCTGCGGACCGTCCTCGCTGCCGTATTGGTCGTAATTGGCGCGCTTGTTCTTGTCCGAAAGGACCTCATAGGCGTGGTTTATCTCCTTGAACTTCTCTTCCGCCGCCTTCTTCTCCTGTTCGCTCGCCGAGGCATACCTGTCGGGATGATATTTGAGCGCCATCTTGCGATAAGCGCTCTTTATCTCATCCTCCGAGGCGCCCTTGTTCACGCCCAGCGTTTCATAGAGATCTTTTGCCATATCAATCGTTGTCTATTATGGTATCGCCGCCGTCGGGATCTCCCTCTCCGTCGCCGTTACTGCCGCTTTTCGCCGCCTGTTCCTGCTGCGCCGCCTGATAGAGCTTGGTGAAGATGGGACCGTTGGCTTTGCTCATCTCTTCGATTATCTTCCTCACGCTCTCGGCGTCCTCGGCTTTGGCAACGTCCTCTTTCGCCTTCTTGACCGACTCTTCGAGCGTCGCCTTGTCCTCGGCGCTTATCTTGTCGCCCGCCTCTTCGACCGCCTTTTCCGTGGCGTAGATCATCTGATCGGCGTCGTTGCGCGCGTCCACGAGCTCCTTGCGCTTCTTATCCTCTTCGGCATATTTCTCCGCCTCTTTGACCGCCTGATCTATCTGGTCGTCCGAGAGGTTGGTCGACGAGGTGATGGTCACGCTCTGCTGCTTGCCCGTGCCCTTGTCCACCGCCTTGACGTTGACTATGCCGTTGGCGTCGATGTCGAAGGTGACTTCTATCTGCGGTATGCCGCGGGGTGCCGGAGGGATACCGTCAAGCTGGAATCTTCCCAGCTCCTTGTTGTCGTTCGCCATGGGGCGCTCGCCCTGCAAAACCCTGATGTCCACGGCGGTCTGATTGTTGGACGCGGTGGAGAAGATCTGCGACTTGGAAGTGGGGATGGTCGTATTGCGCTCGATGAGCTTGGTGAAAACGCCGCCCATGGTCTCTATGCCCAGCGAAAGCGGGGTCACGTCGAGCAAAAGCACGTCCTTGACGTCGCCCGCCAGAACGCCGCCCTGTATCGCCGCGCCGATAGCCACGCATTCGTCGGGGTTGATGCCCTTGTAAGGCTCCTTGCCCGTCGTCTTCTTGACCGCCTCCACGACGGCGGGGATACGGGTCGAACCGCCCACGAGAATGACCTTGTCTATCTTATCGATGGTGAGGTTCGCGTCCGCGAGCGCCTTTTTCATGGGCACGACCGTCCTGTTGACGAGGTCTGCGGTCATGGCGTCGAACTTGGCGCGGGTAAGATCCATGTCGATATGCAGGGGGGAAGAGTCTTTCATGGTGATGAAAGGCAGGTTGATGTTGGTCTTCATCATGCCCGAAAGGTCTATCTTGGCTTTTTCCGCCGCTTCCTTGATACGTTGCATCGCCGCCGCGTCCTTGGAAAGATCCACACCCTCTTTGGATTTGAATTCGGAAACCACCCAATCCATTATCTTCTTGTCGAAGTCGTCGCCGCCGAGCATGGTGTCGCCGTTGGTGGAGAGAACTTCGAAAACGCCGTCCTCGATCTCGAGTATGGAAACGTCGAACGTGCCGCCGCCCAAGTCGTAAATGAGGACTTTCTGTCCCTTGTTTTCGCCCTTGTCAAGCCCGTAGGCGAGCGCCGCGGCGGTAGGCTCGTTGATTATCCTCATCACTTCAAGCCCGGCTATCTTGCCCGCGTCCTTGGTCGCCTGTCTTTGGCTGTCGGAGAAATAGGCGGGGACGGTTATGACCGCCTTTGTCACCTTTTCTCCCAAATAGCTCTCCGCGTCCGCCTTGAGCTTGGAAAGTATCATCGCGCTTATCTCCTGGGGAGAATAGCCCTTGCCGTCTATGTCCACCTTGTAAGCCTGACCCATGTGACGCTTGATCGAGCTTACCGTCCTTTCGGGATTCGCCACCGCCTGTCTCTTTGCGGCGCTGCCCACCAGCCTTTCGCCATCCTTGGCAAAAGCCACCACCGAAGGGGTGGTGCGTCCGCCTTCCGCGTTGGGGATGACCGCAGGCTCTCCGCCTTCGAGCACCGCCACACAGGAGTTTGTCGTACCGAGGTCTATACCTATTATCTTTGCCATATTCTCTATCTCCTTAAAAAATTTTCTTTATTTGCCCACCACGACCATGGGGTGCCTGAGCACCTTATCGTCGCAGAGATAACCTTTTTTGAGAACTTGCAGGATCTTCCCCGCCTGTCCTTCTTCCTCGCGGCTCATCACCGCCTCATGCTTTTTGGGATCGAACTCTTCGCCCGTGGGGTCATATTCGCGCACTCCTTCGCGCGAGAGCACGTCCGCAAACGCCTTTTTGACCAGCTCCACGCCCTTGCGCTGTCCCTCGTCCTTGATGGCGGCGATCGCCATGTCTAAATAGTCGAGCGTGGGGAGGATACTGTCTATCATATCCAATTTTCCGCTGCGGTACATGACTTTGCCGCTCTCGGCGTTGCGCCGCTTGAAATTCTCAAAGTCCGCCAGCAGTCTCAGATATCTGTCGCTAAGGTCGTCGTATTCCGCCTTGCTCACTGTCTCGGGCATGACGACTTCGACTTCCTCGCTCGCTTTTTCCTTTTTTTCGAACTCAAAGGTCTCAGCCTTTTCCTCCGGCTTTTTCTTAGCCATTGCCGTCCTCCTTTTTACCTTTCGCCTCGGACAGCTTTCCCAGCGTCGTCAGCACTTTTATCACTTTTTTATAATCCATTCTCTCCGGTCCTATCACGCCTACATGCCCTATCTGCCTTCCCGAAAGCGAATAGCGCGCGCTCACGACCGCCATATTCTTCACGCCCTCTTCCGCGCCTATCTTAACGGTTATCTCCACGCCGTCGCCCTGCGTGAGTTCGTGCAGCTTGTCTTTTTGCGAGATGACGGACAAAAAGCCCTTGACGTTCTCCACGTCGCGGTATTCGGGATAGGCGAAGATCTTGTCCGCGCCTTCCACATAGACCTCGCCGCCCTCGGCATACTTGCGCAAAAGCGCGACTATCTGATCGAAAAGCGCCTTGAACTCCTCCACTCCCGCGACCACCTCGCCGCCGGCGATGCTCTTTATGCTCTTTCCCGCCATGGAGCCGTTGATGATGGCGCAGGCGGAATCCAAATATCCCTCTTCGCAGCCCGCGGGCAGGCTGATCACGTTGTCGCGCAGCACTCCCCCGTCCGTGATGATGACCACGAGCGCGGTGTCGTCGCCCAAGGAAACGAGCTTGACGTTTCTCACGATGAGATCGTCCACCCCTTCGAGCACCATGAGCGAAGTATAGTTGGTCACGTCGCTCACGACCTTGACCGCCTCTTTGACCACGCTCTCCACGCCCTCTATGCGCGCCCTGCCTTCCTGCTCCAAGTTGTCTATGTCCTCGGGCGTGACGTTCTCCATCAGCCTGTCCACATAAAAGCGGTACGCCTTGCTCGAAGGGACTCTGCCCGCGGAAACGTGCGGTTTGACCAAATATCCCATCTCTTCAAGTCCGGCAAGCTCGCTCCTTATCGTCGCGGTGGAGACGTCGGGCATGTAGCCTTGCTGAATGGCGGCGGACGAAATAGGTTCGGCGGAGGTGATATAACTGTCCACCACCGCTTGAAGAAGCCTTTTTTTCCTGTCAGTGAGTTTTTCCATTTTCCGCCTTTTGGCAATCGCGGCTTTTGAGTGTTAGCACTCGCCCTTATCGACTGCTAATTCATATTATACACCACGCGGAAAATATGTCAACGGTTTTGCGTGTAAAATATAAGAAAAACCGTATCTCATGTCAAACTGTCGATCGCCGAAAATGTCTTATCTCGGGCAGCTTTTGCGGCAGAAATACTTTTGAGAACTTTTCTTTCTACTGAAAGATTTTGCGTTTTTTCGAAAAATCTTTCACTATACTGAACAATTTTGCTAAATTGCGAAAAATCTTTCAGTATAGTGAACAATTTTCTTGACATAGGAGCATTTTTCGGTTAAAATATCGCTGAGGTGAAATATGATAACCAGGGAACATTATATTGAAAAAGTAAGACCTTTTTACGACTCCGATCTGATAAAGATAATAACGGGCATACGCAGATGCGGAAAGTCCGTCATCTTGGAGCAGATCATGGACGAGATAGGGCGCACTTCGGACAATATCATATATCTGAATTTTGAGGACAAGCGCGTTTCCGCCAATATCACAAATGCGGAAAAGCTGCTTTCATATGTGGAAGAACGCAAAAAAGACGGCAAATGCTATCTCTTTTTTGACGAGGTGCAGACTTTGGACGGATGGCAGGACGCATGCAAAACGCTCCGTCTTTACGGATATTCCGTTTTTATAACGGGGTCTAACTCCAAGCTTTTATCGGGAGAATTTACCAAGGAGCTTTCGGGAAGATATGTGGCTTTCCGCGTGCGTCCTTTCGTATATAAAGAGATATGCGCATATTGCAAGGAACTCGGCATAACGCCTTCCGTCACGGACTATCTGATCTGGGGCGGATTTCCCAAGCGCTTTGAATTTTCCTCTCCCGAGGCGCGGGACAGATATTTGAGCGATTTGAACGATACGATAGTTTTCAACGACCTGATCGGAAGATATAAAATACGCAAGCACGAGCTTTTCAAAAATCTGACCGATTATATCCTGCGCAGCAACGCAAGGATCTTTTCCGCCAACTCCGTGCGCGAATACTTAAAGCACGAGCGGGAAAATTGCTCGGTCAACACCATCATCAAATACTTGGGATATTTGGAAGAAGCCTATATCATCGAACGTATAAAGCCCTACTCTTCCAAGACCAAGAGCGAGCTTTCCTATTACGCCAAAATATACGACGCCGACGTATGCTTTAATTCCATGCGCTGTTTGGGAGAGCGTTACGACATTACCCACAATTTGGAAAACATCGTTTACAACGAGCTCATTTATATGGGTCACGAGCTTTATGTATATAACAATAACGGCAAGGAGATAGACTTCGCCGCGACCAAAAACGGCAAACGTTATTATATTCAGGTGGCTTACAGCGTGGCGGAAGAAAAGACATGGCAAAGGGAGTTCGAAGCTTTCAAAAATATGGATAACCTCTGCGAAAAAATACTCATAACCAATGACGACATAGATTATTCCACTTCCACCGTACGGCATATAAAACTGAAAGACTTTCTGCTTATGGAAGATCTTTGACATTCAAGGCGGATATAAGCGGCAACATTGCTTGCCGCTTTTTATCACGCAATTTTATGGCTTATCCGCCGTTTGTCGCAAATACAATTTAATATGGATAAAAATAAGGCGTTGCAAAATGCGCGCGCGAATTATAAGGCGGCGATGGTATCTTCGGGCGCGGCGTTTATGATAGTGCTCGTGCTCATCGATCCGGACACATATCTTTTAAGCGCTCTTAACGGGCTTGAGCTGTTCGGGACAAAGGTGGCGCCCGCGCTCTTTCCCTTTTTCTTCTTTTCCGGGCTGATCACCCGCCTCGGCGGCGCGGAGAGGGCGGGAGCGCTCTTTCGGCGACCCGCTTCGCTTTTTTACAACGTACCCGGCTGCGGCGGATATGTCTGGTGCATGAGCGTTTTGAGCGGTTACCCCGTGGGCGCGAAACTCACGCGCGAGCTTTACGAGGGCGGCGCGATCGACAGGGCGCAGGCGCGCGCGATCGCCTCCTTCACCTCCACCTCGGGACCGCTCTTTGTCGTGGGGACTGTCGCGGCGGGAATGTTTGAAAACGCAAAAGCGGGATATATTTTGCTCGCCGTGCATTTTACAGCCGCCCTTATAAACGGATTTTTTTATCGCGGCAAGAAACAAAGTTTTGTCGGCGCCGCCGTCAAGCCCAAAAAGTCGCGTCCGCTCGAGGCGGTGAGCGAGAGCATGAGTTCGGCGCTCTCTTCCCTGCTCACCGTGGGCGGATATATCGTCGTCTTCGGCATGGCGGCGGACGCGCTCGTCAACGTCGGGCTCATTCCCCTGCTCGCGCGGCTTTTCGAGCCGCTCGTCTCGCGCGAAGTCGCCGAAGGCGTCCTCATCGGGCTGATCGAAGTGACAAAAGGCGCAGATCGCATCGCAAAGGCGGGCGTAGACGCATATTCCGCTCTTCCCGCCCTTTCCTTTATCCTCTCTTTCGGCGGGCTTTCGATAATCGGGCAGTCGCTCTCTTTTCTCTCCCCCTGCGGCATAGGCGCGGGGAAATTTTTGTTGATGAAACTCACTCAAAGCCTCGCCGCCCTGCTGCTTTCGCTAATTTTGGCTATTGCCATAAAGGCTTTTTCATGATATGATAAAAATATGAAAAAGAGTTTTGCCTTGCTTATCCTGCTTACGCTTTTCGCCGCGCTTGCGGCGCTTTGCTGCTGCGTGGATACGCATACGCATGAGGCGGCATATTTTCCCGCCGCGCAGCCCAACTGTTTAAGCGAAGGCAGCAGCGGCTATTATTATTGCGCGGGGTGCAAAAAATATTTTTCCGACGCGGCCTGCACGCGCGAGATAAGCAAAGACCAAGCTGTTTTGCCCAAAAACGACGATCACGATTGGGGAGAATGGGAGCAGACCTCCGCGCCCGACTGCACCCATGCGGGAGAGCGCGTGCGCGCATGTATGCGGTGCGGCAAGAGCGAAACGCAAACGCTCGAAAGCAAACACACGCTCGTATACCACGGCGGAGTACAGCCCACCTGCACGGAGGCGGGACATGAGCCTTATTTGCGCTGCTCTGTCTGCGGAGCGATGTTCACGCAAACGGACAGACTGCCGATAAGTCAGCCGCCCGTGCTGCCAGCCGCGCATAAGCCCGAGCCTCGGGCGGAGATCCCCTCCACCTGTTCGCAGGCGGGATCGCGCGGGCATTACGCCTGCTCCTCTTGCGGCAAGCTGTTCGACGACATAGCTTGCACGCGCGAAGTGAGCGCGGAAGAGCTCGCCCTGCCCCTTGAAGCGCACTCTTTCAATGACGAGCACGTCTGCTCTCTTTGCCTTGCTCCCGACCACTCTTACTATACGCCCGGGCTTGAATTCGGTTATGTCGAGCGCAAAATGTCCCTGACGGGTTTGGGGGAAGCGCGGGGCGACATCGTAGTGCAACCTTATCACGACGGCGTTCCCGTCACGGCGGTGGCGGCGCTTGCCGCCTCGGAGGCAGGCGCGGAGCACAAGCTCACTTCCATAGTTTTGCCCTCGAGCGTGACCGAAATAGGCGACAGCGCCTTCTCGGGCTGCTCCGCGCTGACCGAAATCTCCCTTCCGAACGGCTTGAAAAGCATAGGTCAAAGCGCCTTTGCCGGCTGCGGCATGACCGCGATCTTTCTGCCCGAGAGCTTGGAAACCTTGGGAATGAGCGCCTTTTCGGGCTGCGCGCTCGATGAGATAACGCTGCCGGGCAAAGTTACTTCCATTCCCGCGCGGCTGTTTGAAAACTGCGTCTCGCTCAAAAAAGTAACGCTGCCCGCCGCCGTGCAGAGCGTGGCGTCCACCTTTATCCTCGGCTGCGACACGGACGAGTTGATTTTGAGCGGCAGCGAAAAATTCCGCGTGGAAAGCGGCTGCCTGATGCAAAACGGCGCGCCCAACAGCGTACTTATCGCGGGCGTGAACGGCGCGGTCATCCCGAACATGGTGAGCGAGATAAAGCCTTACGCCTTTTCGGGCAGGACAAGGATAAGCTCTCTCGTCATTCCCGCGACCGTGACGAAGATAGGCGAAGGGGCGTTTTCAAACTGCCCCGCGCTCGTGGGCATGAGCGTTGAAGACGGCGGCTTTTCCTATTATATGCACGGCGGCTGTCTGATAGAGGCGGACAGCATGCAGGCAAACCGTCAAGAAACGCTCCTCTTCGCCTGCCATACGGGCGAGGCGGCGGATCTCTCCGCCTCGGAGCATCTCGCAAGCGTGGCGGCATACGCCTTCGAAAGCGCTAAGGTGACGGAAGTGATCCTGCCCGACAGCATAGAGACGATCGGCGAATTTGCCTTTAAGGACTGTGCGGCGGGCGGCGTGATTATAGGCGCAGACATAAAAAATATCGGCTATCACGCCTTTGAAAACTGCTCCTTGACGATAAGTTTTAACGGTACGCGCGAGACTTGGGATTTCCGCGCGGGCACATTCGCCACGGGCTGGAACCCCGAAGATCTGAGGATCGTCTGCTTGAAATAAGCCAAAATATATCCGCCGAAAAGCAAAAGCGGCGGCTCGACGCCGCCGCATTTTTTGTCCCGAACTTTCAAACTTCTACGAAAACGTGCTCTACGCTCATATTTCCCTCATCGTCCACTCTGAAGACGCTGCCGCCCGAAACGCCCTCTTTCCAATAGCACCTGTCGCCCGTCTTCAAGGCGAACGTAAGGCGCACGCCTTCATAGAGGATAGAGGCGAAATTGGTGTGATCGTGTCCGCAGATGACGTTTTTCGTGCTCCCGAGCGCCTTGATCATGGTGAAAAAGCCGTTGTCCACGGGCGGGCAGGAGATATTTTCGTTATTCTCCCCGAAGCCCATGGCGGGATCGAAGCCGCCCGCGCGCCAAAGCTCGTAGGCGGAAACATATTGCAGAATGGGGATATGCAGAAAAATTGACGAGGGCGGCATTTTTCCGCCGTTCATCCGCTTGAATTCGCCGAGCATGGCGCGATACCAGCTTATCTGATTATATTTGACGTTGTCGTAGGCGGTGATTTTTTCCCTCACGCCGCCCTCGCCGCGCACCATATATTCCGCCTTTGCCCCCGAATCGAAGAAAAAGCAGGAATGAACTATCCTTTCCGCCTCGGCGCCGCGCGCGGGAAGCATAATATTGACGACGTAATTGCCGCATCCGAAAAGCCCTTTCGGACCGTTGCGGAAGAGGCAAAGCTCGCTCTTGCGGTAATGCGCGGCGGTATATTCCTTGTCCGCCCTGCCCGAACAGTCGTGATTGCCCAAAATGGGCGCCCAGGGCACGCCGAAGCCGTCCATCAGCTTGCACAAAAAGCGCAGCGAACTCTTGGTGCGGAAGCCCCACACCTGATCGCCCGTGAGCGTGATGAGATCGGGCTTCACCCTTTCCGCCAGCCGCTTTATCGTCTCCACGGTCATGTTGCGGTTGCCGAAGAGATCGAAAAGGTCGTTGAACTGCACGTCGGCGAGATTGAGGATCACGAGATCGCGCCCCGGCTCTTTATAAAATTTGACGATATAATCTTCTTCGTGCATGCCTCAGTTGCCCAGATCCAGCTCCCCCGCGAATTGAGAATCGTCGATGACGTATCTCTCGTATTTTTCGTTTTGGAAGACGCGCACGGAATCGATGACAAAGTCCGCCCCCTCCTTGAACGCGCCGATCTTCTGCCCGTGGGGTCCCCACTTGTCGCCCGCGTCCAGCTCCACGGTCAGGCGCAGAAACTCGCGCACATGCGAAACTCCGCCCGCTCTGCTCGCCCAAGTCGCCTTTCCGTCCACATAGAAAACGTAATATTCCGGCGTCCATTTGAGGGCGAAAGTATGGAACTCTCCGTCGTAAAGATCCACGTCAAGCTCGCCGATATAGCCCTCCACGCGCGCATATTCGCCATAGCCGTTCCAAAGCAGCGCATGCCCCATCTTCGACTTTCTGCTGCGGTAAAACGCGCTCTCGTAAACGTCTATCTCCGTGCCGTCCACGCCCTCGGCGCCCGTCTTGCGCATGCCGGAAGATTGCAGCCAGAACGCCGACCACATGCCCTCGGCGGCGGGGAACCTGACCGTCGCTTCGAAATAACCGAACGCCTGGGCAAAGAGCAGATCGTCCGCCTGACCCTTGTTGGCGACCTCGCTGTCCTCGCCCTCGATTATGGCGCGCGTCTCTATTCCCGAAGTGAATCTGCCGCTTTGAGGGCACTTGTTCTGCGAGCAGACGTGATCGCTCTCCTGCGCCGAACGCACGGTGACATAGCCGTCCCCCACGCTCACCATGTCCGCGCACCAATAGCAAGCCTGCTCGGGCTTGTCCGCGTCGTTGCTCTCCCATCTCACGCCCTCGGGCGAAGTCGTCCAGATGCCCTCTTTGCTCTGCCTTTCAAAGTCCTCGGGATTTTTCTGCTTATACACTTCGCCGAAGACCGTGCTCGCGTTAAGCGCGTCTTCAAGGTCGTCGCTGTTTGTATCGCCCTTGTCGAATTCGTCCTCGAAGACGAGATACCAACCGTCCTCGTCCACGCCCGAAGTCGCGGTTATCTTTTCCAGCTCGGGAAGGGAAAGATCGTAACTTCCGTCATTCCATTCCTCCGTGCAGCCCGCGAAACACAGCGCCGTCACCGCGATGAGCAGCGCGGCAGCGATCGCGACAAGCGCCGTCTTTTTCATCTTCTCACCTCATCTTGCTGTCCAATTCGCGGCGCGTGGCGATGACCGCCTGAATGGCTTCGTTGAGCTTGCCGTAAGCGTCGTCCGTCATGCCGCAAAGATACTTATAAGTGTCGCTCACGACGCGGTTGGCATATTCCACCGCCTCGTCGCGTATGCCCTGAGCCTGCCGCCTCGCCTCGTCCACGATCGCGTGCTCGTCCACGAGCGTCTGCGCCTGACGGCGGGCGCCCTCGATGATGGCGTTGGCGTTGGACTTGGCGTTTTCCAAAATGTCGTTCTTGTCGGCGAGCACGACGCGCGCCTCCGAGATGGTGGACGGCAGCATGTTGCGTATCTGATTGATGTATTCAAGACACTTGAATTCGTCCACGAGTTTAAGCCCCGCGCCCGCGAACATGGCTTTTTTGCCCGACCTGATCTCCTCTTCGAGGCTGTCGAGCAGTCTTTCTACTTCGGTCATTATTTCCCTCCCGCTGCATGCAGCTTTTTATATTCTTCTTTGACAATTCGGCTCGTCCCCGGCGCGCAAAGTCTCTCGATCGCCTCATCGTCCTCTTCGGCGAGCGCCTTTCTCAGCGCGGTGGAACTGATGTCCGTCAACCCCTCGGCAGAGGTGAAAACCGTGCTCACGCCTCCCTTTTCGAGGTTATAGCGCGCCATGAATTCCTCATATTCCCTGTCCTGCTCGCCGCGCAGTCCGCGCACGATGACGGGTATGCCCTTTTTGTTGCAATATTTATAGACGTATCCCTCGCAGATGTCCACGCTCACGTTTTCCAAGCCTTCGAGCGCCTTTTTGGCTATCTTTTCCCTCACCGCGAGCGGAAAAGCGGAGGGCTTTGTGTCGTTGACGGCGATGACCACAGCCGCCTTGTCGAACATTTTCAGGGCGCGGCGCACCACCTCGACATGCCCGCGCGTCATGGGATCGAAAGAGCCTGTCACCGCGCATATGCTCCCGCGCCTGATATATTCGAGCGCGGCGCTGCCGTAACGCTTGCTCTTGATTATCCGAAACCCTTCGGGCGCGGCGACTTTTTTCTCCGCGGCATGCTCATAGACGATGATCCCGTCCTCGGCGAGCAGTCCGCGGCGGACGCACACGGCGCAGATGCGCTCGAGGCAGTCCTCCTTATAGGGCGGATCGGCGAAGATGATGTCGAAAGCGCCGGGAAGACGCTCCAAGAGCGCGAAGGAATCGCCCTCGTAGACCTTCCCCGCCCCCTTCAAAAGGGCGACGTTCTGTTTGAGCAGAGGCAGGACGTCGCGTCCGCGTTCGCAGAAATAGACCTCCGACGCGCCGCGGCTGAACGCTTCGATCCCCACGGCGCCGCTGCCCGCGAAGAGGTCGAGGAACCTGCTCCCGCCCACCTGCGCCTGCAAGCTGTCGAAAATGCTCTCGCGCACCTTCGCGCTCGTGGGACGCACCTCGCGCCCCTCGGGAGCGAGGATATTCCTGCCTTTGAGTTTTCCCGCCGAGATCCTCACTCTATCTCCTCCGCTTTCAATATCCCGTTTTGCGTGATCACCGCGTCGAGCGGGACGTCGTGCGCTTCAAGCCGTACGCCGCGCACATATCGGCACGCATAAGCCGCGCCCGCGCGCAGGCAGGGGCATTGCGCGAAAAAGGCGTCGTAGCAGCCCTTTCCCCTGCCCACTCTGCCGCCGCGCGAAGTGAACGCCACGAGCGGCGTTATGCAAAGGGCTATATCCGCGTCCCTCGGCGCTACCTCTTCCCCCTGCGGTTCGAGAATGCCGTAAGCGCCGCTCTTGAACCTGCTGCGCGCGCCCACTTGCACGAGCTTTATCCCGCCCTCTCTCATCACGGGCAGAAAGACCTTTCTTCCCGCGGCGATCAGCTCGCGCGTCGCCGCCGAAACGTCCGCCTCGTCTTCGAGCGGGCTGTAAAGGCAGACCGCGCCCTCCACGCATTCGGCAAGGGCGAGCACATAGGCGGAGATCGCCTCGTCCGCCTGCTTTCTCTCCCTTTCGCTCATCTTGCTCTGCGCGGCGCGCGCCGCCCTTCTCGCCTCGAACTTATCCACGCTTATAGTAATTTATCAAACTGCCGCACAATATTATCTGCTTTTCGTCGGCGGTGAGCGGATCGAGCGCGAGCGTTATGTCGCGGCTGCTCTCGCCTCTGACCAGCTTGGCGGCAAATTCTCTCTCCCCCGCCTCTATGCCCGCGCGCACGCCCGGCACGATGATGATGTCGCCCGCCTCGACGTCCTCGCCCGAGAGGAAGGGGATCATGCCCCAATTTATCAGGTTGGAGCGATAGCGCTTGGTGGCGTATTCGCGCGCGATGTTGCAAGCTCCGCCCAAAACTCTCTGACAGCTCGCCGCCTGTTCGCGCGCGCTGCCGTCGCCGGGTTTGAGCGCAAAGACCGCGCTGCCTATCTGCACGCTTCCGCGAAGATCGAGCCCGCTTTTCTCGACCGCCCTTTCGTATTCGCCGAAAAGTCCCTCTTCGGCGCGTTTTTCCTCGTCCGCGCGTATCGCCTTTGCCCTGCCCACATATTCGGGCACCTTGCGCGAGAGCGCAAATTCGGCAAGCCCGAGCGGATTGGAGCGGTAACTCGAAGTCTCGCCCGAGGGGATAAGCTCGTCCGTGGTGGTCACGGGATCGTAAATAGCCGCCGCGACCTTATAGACGGCGTTGTCCGCCAGCGCGGGCTGCTCGGGCCAATCCTTGATGTTGGGACCGTATTCGAGCGGCGTACCCAGCGGCTTGTCCCAGCCGTTATAGACCCTGCGCTCGTATATGCTCCTGTCATATTCGAAGGCGGGAACGGCGTTGTCGTAATCAAAGTCGAGCGCGCTCGTGAGCACGCCGCCGTTTGCCGCCGTCGCGGCTATGCTGCGGCTGTCCATGAGCGCCACGCCCGCCATCTGTCCCGCGCCCGGCTTGGAGCCTTCGCGCGATTCGAAGTTGCGCGTGGTATGGCGCACGGAAAGCGCGCCGTTGGCGGGGACGTCGCCCGCGCCGAAACAAGGTCCGCAGAAAGCGGTCTTGACGATCGCGCCCGCGTCCAAAAGCGACGCCAAGGCGCCCTTTTTCATCAAGTCCATATAGACGGGCGTGGAAGAAGGATAGACGCTCAGCGTGAACTTGCCGCTGCCGATGTCTCTGCCCTTCAAGATGGACGCCGCCTCGATGATGTTGTCGTAAGTGCCGCCCGCGCAGCCCGCGATTATGCCCTGCTCCACATATATCTTTCCCTCTTTGACCTTTGAGCGCAGATCGAGCCTGCCCTTGCCCTTCAAAAGTTCGTTCGCCTTTTTCTCCGCCTCGCTCATGACGTCGTCGGGATTTTCGATCACCTCTTTGAGGTCGTAGACGTTGGCGGGGTGGAAAGGCATGGCGATCGCGGGGCGCACCTTGCCCAGATCTATCTCCACGACCGCGTCGTAATAGGCGAGCGCCTCGGGAGCGAGAGGACGATATTCGTCCAACCTGCCGCGCACGGCGTAATAATTCTTCACTTCCTCGTCGTCCGTGCGCCAGATGCTGGAAAGGCAGGTGGTCTCGGTGGTCATGACGTCGATGCCGTTGCGGTATTCCACGGGCAGCGCCCTCACGCCCTCGCCGATAAATTCGAGCACCTTGTTCTTGACCAAGCCGCCGGGGAAGACTTTCCCGATGAGCGAGAGCGCCACGTCCTGAGGACCCACGCCCTTTTTCGGCTTTCCTTTCAAAACGACCGCCACCACTTCGGGATAGGCGATGTCGTAAGTGCGCCCCAAGAGCTGCTTGACAAGTTCCGGACCGCCCTCGCCCACCGCCATGGTGCCCAAGGCGCCGTAACGGGTATGCGAATCGCTGCCGAGGATCATCTTGCCGCAGCCGCTCATCTCTTCGCGCATATAGGTATGGATCACCGCCTGATGCGGGGGCACGAAAATGCCGCCGTACCTCTTCGCCGCGGAGAGTCCGAAGACGTGGTCGTCCTCGTTGATCGTTCCGCCCACCGCGCAGAGCGAGTTATGGCAGTTGGTGAGAACGTAAGGCAAGGGAAATCTTTCAAGTCCGCTCGCCTTGGCGTTTTGGATTATGCCCACATAAGTTATGTCGTGCGACGCCATGGCGTCGAATTTTATCTTCAACGGCAGCCCCCTTCCCGTCTTTGCGAGCGTGTTGTGCGCGCTGAGGATAGCGTACGCCATCGTGCCCTTATAGGCTTCGTCGAGCGCCTTTTGCGCTATCCCCGCCTGCGCGAGTTGCTTTTCCTGTTTGATCTCTCCGTCGAGCACGAACGCCCCGCCGAAGACCTTTACCGCATCTGTCATCTTGTCCTCCGTTTTCTCTGTCCGCCGAAGCGGACGCTGAATACGCCTTTATTGTAATATAAACCGCGCGTCGCGCGCAACCGCCTTCACCAATCTTCCTTGTGGCTTATCTTGATGTCGGTGTAAAACTCCTTGTATTTGCGCTTGAACGCCTCGGCGCTCGATTCGAACTTCTGCGCGTCCTCGAGATCGCCCTCGAAGATCTCTTCGCAGTCCTCGTCGTAACGCTCGGCAAGGCGCGACCTTTCTAAATTGTTCATCACTTTCCCTCCAACATGGATCTGAGCGCGTCGAAGCCCATGCTTTGCAAGCGGAAATTACGCGCCGCGACCTCGGCGACGATGGCGAGGTTCCTGCCCGGCATGACGGGAAGCGTGAGCTTGGGTACGCGCACGCCGAGTATCTCGCGGCACATTCCGCTCTCGCCCAACCTGTCGAGCTGCATATTCTCTTCCCACTTGATCAGATCGAGGACGAGGTCGATATGCTCGCTGTTCAAAATGGCGCCCACGCCGTACATTCTGCGCACGTCGATTATGCCTATGCCGCGCACTTCCATATAAAATTTCGTGCGCTCGGGCGCCTTACCGATGAGCTTGTCGCCCACGCGCTTGACCAAGACCGCGTCGTCCGCGACCAACCTGTGCCCGCGGTTGATGAGTTCGAGCGCGGTCTCGCTCTTGCCCATGCCGCTGCCGCCTGTGATGAGCACGCCCAGTCCCGTTATCTCCATCAGCGTCCCGTGAACGCTCTCTTCGGGCGCGAGCAGCTCGGAGAGAAAGTTGGAAAGCGCCACGCTCATGACCGTGGTCACGCTCTGCGCCGAGAAAAGGGGGACGCCGTAACGCTCCGCCTCTTCGGTGAACATGGTGTCGGGCAAAATGCCGCGCGCGAAGATCACACAGGGGACATGGCGGGAAAGCAGTCTTTTCACCGCTTCGCGCCTCTCTTCTTCGCCGAGCGATCGCAAATAATAATTTTCCGCATTGCCGATGAGCTGAACTCTGCCCGCGCCGAAATAGGCGTCGAAACCGGCAAACATAAGTCCGGGACGGTTGACCATCATCGAGGAAAAAGTTATATACTGCAAGTCGCTGCCGCCGATGACTTCAAGGTCGCACGCCTTGCAAAAATCCTTTATCCTCATGCTCTTGGGATCCACGCTCTGCTTGTTCATATTCACCTCATCGCATAATTTTCTATCACCCACGCCGCAAAGTCCTCGTCGTTGCTCACTCCGACGAGATCGGCTTTTTCCTTGAGGGCGGGCATGGCGTTGCCGGCGGCGACCGCCAGCCCCGCGCAGGGGAACATGGACGCATCGTTCTCCGAATCGCCCATGCAGATGACTTCGCTCCTGTCAAGTCCGAACTCGGCGCAAAGCCTCTTGACCGCCGCGCCCTTGTTTATCCCCTCGGGCAATATCTCCACGACGCTCTTATGCGAGCGCACGAAGGTCATCTCCCCGCCCGCGAGCTTTCTGCCGTAAGTCAAAAATTCTTCCGTGCGCTCGGGCATCATCAGCGAGAGCACCTTGACCGGCTTTATGCCGTTTTGCTCTATGTAATCGGAAAGGGGCATTTGCGCGGGATAAGAGGGAACGCCGCAGATGTCGCAAAAGACGTCCACATATTCGCTCTCGCGCGCGCAATGACACTTGTCGTCGAAATAGGCGAGGTTCTCGCAAAAATCGAGTTTTTCCAGCCCGCGCAGCAGCTTTACCGCGCTTTTCGTCTCGATCGTGTTGAGATAGCAGGGCTTTTGACTGTCGATGTCGAAGATGCCGCCGCCCTGATAGACTATCATCTTCCCGTGCAGCCCGAGTTCGAGCGCGCGCGGATAAGCCGCGGAAAAAAGCCTGCCCGTGGCGAGCACGAACCTGCCGCCCGCGGCGACATACTTCCCGATCGCCCGCTTGACCTTTTCCGAGACCGTGTTGTCCGAGCGGCTGATCGTGCCGTCGAAATCGCTGAATATCGCTTTATATTTCATACTAAGATAATACGCGTATGCGCGCGAAAAGTCAAGAAAACGGCGGCACTATTCGCCGTCGGCATAAAAAGCATAGACGTTTTCCGCCGCCCGCCTGTTGACCACTTGCGCAAGTTCGGGGACTGTCGCCTGCTTGATCGCGGCGATGCTCCCGAAGGCTTTGAGCAATTTTTTCGCGCCCACGGCGCCCACTCCGGGAACGTCTTCGAGCGAAGAGCGGCGCATGCGCTTGCCGCGCGTGCCGCGGTGGAAGGTGATGGCGAAGCGGTGCGCCTCGTCGCGTATGCGCTGCAAGAGTTTGAGCGCGTAAGAATCGCGCGGCAGCACGATCGGCTCGCTCTTATGCGGCGTGAAGACTTCCTCTTCCCGCTTCGCCAGCGAGATGAAACTTATCTTTTCGCTCGCCTCCCCCACCGCTTCGAGTACGGAGGAGAGCTGTCCCTTGCCGCCGTCGATGACGATGAGGTCGGGCACGGAGGCAAAGCTCACGTCCGTCTCCTCTCCGTTCAGGTGCGCGAGGCGGCGGGTGAGCGCTTCTTGCAGGCTGGCGAAGTCGTTGTTCCCCTCGACCTCCCTTATATGGAACTTGCGGTAATGCCCGCGCGCGGGTTCGCCGTTGAGAAAGACGACCATGGACGCGACCTTGTCCGTCCCCGAAACATGCGAGATGTCGTAGCATTCCATGCGCGCGGGTATGCGCGGCAAATGCAGCATCTCCCCCAGCTGCATCATCGCGCCCACGGTCATATTGTCATGCCGCTCGCGCACGGAGAGCGATTTTTCCAAAAAATCCTTGGCGTTCGACTCCGCCATGTCCGCCAGCTGACGCCTCACTCCCTGATGCGGACAGACGACGCTTACTTTCTTTCCCTTTATCCCGCTCAGATATTGCGCCATGGCGTCCTCATCGTCGAGCGGGACGCTCGTGACCACTTCGTCCGCGACATAGCCCACCGCGGAGACATAACTCGAAATATAGGAAGAAAGCGCGCTCTTTTCGTCGAGCGAGACATCCTCGATCACCTGCTTGTCGCCGCCGAGCAGCTTCCCGCCGCGCACGAACAGCACCGCCGCGACCGTGTTCAGCCCGCTCGACGCCACGGCGAACACGTCGATGTTCAGGTCCTTGGGCAGCGCCGTCACCTGCCTGCGCACGAGCTTGTCGAGCACTTCGAGCTTTTGCTTGTAATAAAGCGCCTGCTCATAATCCTCGCGCTCGGCAGCCGCCGTCATGCGCGCTTTGAGCATCTCTTCCACTCCCCTGTCGTTGCCGCCGAGAAAGGCGATCACTCCGTCCACCTGCTTTCTGTATTCCTCGCGGCTCACCTCGCCCGTGCAGGGCGCGAGGCATCTGCCGATATGGCGGTTGAGGCAGGGGCGGTGCGAGGGCGGGACCTTGTCCATATTGAGCGAGCAGGTACGCAGCGAAAACGCGGAATGGATGAGATCGGTGATGTCGCGGCAGGAGATCCCCTGCATATAGGGACCGAAATATTTCGCCCCGTCCGCTTTCAGCCTGCGCACCACTTCCACGCGCGGAAAATCCGCCTTGACGTCTATTCTGATAAAGGGATAACTCTTGTCGTCTTTGAGCAGGATATTATAGGGCGGCTTGTGCTTTTTGATGAGATTGTTTTCAAGGACGAGCGCTTCCACTTCGTTGCGCGTGATGATGTAATCGAAAGTGTGTATCTTGGCGACCATGCGCGCGACCTTTTCCGTCTTGACGCCCGCGTTGAAATATTGGCTCACCCTGTTTTTCAGCACCTTGGCTTTGCCGATATAGAGTATCTGTCCCGACTCGGAATACATGATGTAAACTCCGCTCTTTTCGGGCAGATCTTTTATCTTTTGCCGCAAAATATCGTTCATGCTTTTATTTTATCACGCGCGCGACTTTCACGCAAGAAAAATAACGCCCCGCGGGGCGGGCAAACGGCAAAAGCTCACGCCCTGCGCGCCAGCCTGTTCGCGCCGATGTCGAGCGCCGCCTCCACGGCGGGATCGGAGAGCGAATAATAGACCACTTTGCCCCGCCGTCTCACGTTCACCATGCCCTTGTCGCGCAGCAATTTCAGCTGATGGGAGATCGTCGAGGGGTGCATGCCCACGGCGCAGGCGAGATCGCCCACGCACATATCCCCCGTGGCAAGCGCGGAGAAGATCTTCACGCGGGTGGGATCGGCGCAGACGGAGAAAAAGTCCGCCAAGGCGTAAGCCTCCCCGTCCGTGGGCATATAGCGGCGCAGCAGATCTTCGCGGAAGGCGTCCATGTATAAACAGTCGTCGAACTTCATAGTCATATTATAAAGCGGTAACGCGCGCGGCGCAGGGCGCATATCGTATTAAAAGGGAACTTTTCGCCGAAAAAGGGGGGATCATGAACAATTCTTTATATGCAATACTGCTTTTGATGGCGCTGGGGACGGGGACCTGCACGGGAGAGAACTGTCCGCCGCCCAACTCATGCGATCCGCTCAGCCTCGCGCTTTGCTGCATGATGTTCTCCTCGTGCGTGGGCAGCAGGTTCACGCCGCTCTCCTTCACCTGCGCGCAGTGAGCGGCTAAGCTTATTTTTTCACTATCTTGTTCACCAAAATGCACTCGTTTTTGAACACCCAGCGCATGAAGGGATCGTAGAGGCAGAAAACGGCGAAGCATATGCCCCAGATGGCATAGAAGGTGAGATCGTATTTTTCGCCGAAGATGTTGATCGTGTTGACGAAAAGAAGGTTCATCGCCTGCCAGCAGCCCCAGAACATGAGCGCGTAATAGCCTATCTTGACAAGGGCGATGAAGATTATTTTGAACGCCTTGGGCAGCTTTTCTATCTTATAGAATTTGAAGTCGAGCGCCCAGGAGAGCACGGCGTAAGAGCCGAAGAGCATGACAAAGGGCAACGCTTGGATATTGACTATCAAAAATGAGACTATCGAGGTGACGACAAACGCCATCAGCGAGCCTTTCCAAAGCCCCTTTGTGAGCGGTAATTGTATTGCTAAGGCGGCTATCACGTTGAACGCGATGGTCAGCGCGTCCACATAAGCCTGCGCCACGACGGCGAGTATCGCTATGGCGGCGGCGACGGCGGAAAGCGCTATTTCATAAGAATAACGCTTTTTCATCGCTCAGCAGCAGGGAATGAGATCGCCTCCGCAGCATTCGCAGAGACAGTCGCAGCAGATAAGCGTGCTGCAAGTGTTGCAGCAGGCGCTTGCCGTGGCGGCGTTGCCCGCCGCCTGCGCGTCGGGACGGGAATATCCTCCGCGCATATCGCCCGCGCCCTGCGCCGCGCCCGCGGCGTTGTTGATTGAGGCGGTGAGCCTGTCGAGCGTCTTTTGATATTTGGGGTTGGAAGGATCGAGCGCGACGGCGAGTTCGAGCTGCTTTTTGCTCTCGATATGCCAATTACGCTTGTAATAGATGACCGCCTGCATATAGTGCCATTCCGCGTCGCGCGGCTCGATGGAATCCAGCTGCTTTTGCGCCTCGTTGATCTTGCCCTCTTTGATGAGCTGCTCGACCATGCCGTAAGTTCCGCCGTAATTGTCGTAAGTCACGCGCTTGTTGAGGTCTTCCACGCAGTCGCTGTAAGCCCGTTCGAGTTCGGCGAGCTTTTTGGACGCTTCCATGCCCACCTCGCCCTCTTCGAACAGCTTGGCTTCATATTGCTGCTTGAGGTCGTAATAGGCGTTGTCTATCTGTTCCTGAGTGGCGTCATCTTTCAATCCCAGAACCGAATAAGGACTTTTTTGCAATCTTGTTTCCTCCGATCGTCGTTTTTGCGGCTGCGGGCAGCCCGTACCATATTATATTCGTGAGCACGCCTTCGTATAAGGGAGTGCTTATCCCGTCGAACGCCTTCATGATGGCGCCCTGGCAGGAGTTGAAGATAAGATCGAGCTCTTCTCTGTTCTCCTCGACGAACGTCTTGCGATCCTTGAACTTCCTTCCCGCCAAAAAGGGATTGTATGCGCCCTTTTTCGCGTCCTTTTCCAAGTCGTCCACCGCGTCGATGAGATAGATCCATCTTCCCAAGTGATAGAAAAGCTCTCCTATCTCGTTGCCGTATTTCTCCGCGAAGATCTCGCGGCTCATGTCTTGCATTATGCAGGCGAAGGGGTCCGCCGCCATGTCCGTGCTCGTGCAGCCGCTCTTTTCCAGCTCTCTCAGCCGCGCGTAATTTCTCGCGCAGCTCGCGTCGCTTTCGGGCAGGTTTTTCTTCGCCTTCTTATAGTGTCTGCGCAAAAGCACCTTGTCGAGAAAGCCTCTCCCCGCGCCGCTTTTGTCGATGACGTCGTCCTCGAGCTTATAGTGCATGAGGATATTGTTGGCGTCGATGCACCTGTCCGTCAGCTCGTCGCGCAGGGCGATCGTCTTTTTGCGCAGCGGATTGAGCACGCACACCTGATCGTCCAACTTCTTTTCCCTGCCATAGACGCTGTGAAGGAGTATGTCGAGAAAAGTGATGTCGTAGTTGGTGGTGAAGCGCATGAGCTGGGAGCACTTTTTGCCCACGCTCTTGCAGTAGCCGCAGTAAAACGCACGGTAAAGCGCGAAGTCCTTGACGAACATATCCGGCTTATCGATGACGACGTATCCGTACATCAGCCCTGCAACAGCCCCACTGCGGCGCCCGCTCTTTTCAGCGTCTTTTCGGCGATCGCGGCGGCTTTTTCCGCGCCCTCTCTCGCCACTTCGAGCAAGTATCCCTCGTCCTTTATCAGCGCTTCGTATCTCTCGCGCACGGGACGCAGCATCGCCGAGACCGCCTCGGCGGCGCGCAGCTTGAGATGCCCGTACATCAGCCCTTCGCATTCGCCCGCTTCCTGCTCGGGTATCGTCCCCTTCGCCGCCGCCAGAATGGCGAGCAGATTGGAAACGCCCGGCTTTTTCTCGGGATCGTAGGCGATCACCGACTCGCTGTCGGTCACCGCTCTTTTGAACTTTTTGACAATGTCCGCCTCGCTGTCGAGTACGTTTATCCTGCCCATGGGATTGGGATCGGACTTGCTCATCTTGGCGGTGGGATCGGTCAGGCTCATTATCTTCGCCCCCGCCCTGCCCAAGAGCGCTTCGGGGACCTTGAAGGTCTCGCCGTAGATATTGTTGAAGCGTATGGCAATGTCGCGCGCGATCTCGAGGTGCTGGACCTGATCCACGCCCACGGGCACGAGATCGGTGTCGTAAAGCAGTATGTCCGCCGCCATGAGCACGGGATAATCCATGAGGCCCATATTCACATTGTCCGCATGTTTTGCCGATTTATCCTTGAACTGCGTCATGCGCGACATCTCGCCCACATAGGTATAGCAGTTGAGTATCCACGCAAGCTGCGTATGGGCGGGAACGTGCGACTGCACATAGATGATATTTCTTTTTTCGTCAAGACCGAACGCCAAAAACTGCGCCAAAAGCGAAAGCGTATTCTCCCTCACTTCGCGCGCCTCGCGCCTGATCGTGAGCGAATGCAAGTCCGCGACCGCGAATATGCGCTCCTTGCTCTCGTCTTGCTGCAATTTCAGCCAGTTGTTCACCGCCCCGAGATAGTTGCCCAAAGTGAGCTGCGAGGTAGGTTGAACGGCGCTGTAAACCACTTTTTTCATCTCTTCTCCGCCTTCGCCCGTGCGCCTTGCCGCCGAGCAGACTTTCGCCCGCCTTAGCCGCATCAAAACGCACACGCGCATAATATACAGTATGTCAATCATAACATAATGCGCGTGAAAAGTAAACAGGAGATGGGGTTCATACATGTAAAATATAAGCGAAAAATCTCGAGGATATGGGCGGGAAAAGTTGCAAACTTTTTCCGCCTCTCGATTTTTCGCTTTTTGAGAGACAACCCCGCCATTCGAAAACGACTCCGCGAATATAACGCACCATTGCGCGTTGCGGCGGAACTCTGTTTCGCCGCAAGATCGTTTTCTTGAGGCGTGGTTTTCTCTCTTTTTGCGGGAGAGTGTCAAGGTCTCGCGCTCGCCTTACCCGCAAAAATTCACTCTTTCCGCCTGCGCTGCGCTCCGTGCGGAACAGTCGTCCCGCTCAAGGTAACGCTTGGCAAAAGTGCGATTTTGCCGCGCTTTATTACACTTTTTTGGGTGCAGCGTCACGCTGCCCGGACAGGCGCCTATAAGAGTGCGTGAGAGAGCGATGCATTTGCGTGCAGGTTTGGACGGCGAAGACGCAGGTAATACTTGCCGTATTATCAAGTCTTCGCCGTCCAAAGATGTGCGTAAAGGCACGCTCTATCGCGTGCTCGTATAGCGCCTGTTCGGCAGAACACAAAAAGAATAAGTTCGGCTTGAACCGAACTCATTCCTAACAATTTTTTGCCTATACTGTTTTTTCTCAATAGACCAAGTCGATAAGACCGCAGCCGCCGTCTTCTCTGCGATAGACGACGTTGACCATGCCGCTTTCGGCATTGAGGAAGACGAAGAAGGTATGGTCGACGAGTTCCATTTCGGCGACCGCCTCTTCCACGCTCATCTTATGCAGGGCGAAAGTCTTTTTACGCACGATCTTGTCCGAAGGGACTTCGGGCGCGGCGGGCACGGGTATTTCGTCGATGGCGGACTGCTTGATCTTCTTGCCCAGCTTGGTGCGGTATTTGCGTATCTGTCCCTCGATCTTGGGCAGAGCCAAGTCTATGTTGTTATACATATTGTCCGAAATAACTTCGCTGCGCACGATATTGTTGCCGGAGAAGAAAACGGTGATCTCCATGCCGTACTTGTCCTTACCTATCTGCTTGAGCGATATTTTCATGACGGCGTCGTCCTCGAAATAGCGGGAAAATTTTTCCACTTTGTTTTCGAGCACGTTTTTGAGATGATCGGATACTTTGTAATTCCTGGAAATGATCTCGAGTTTCATAATAGAGCCTCCTTTTTCGAGGTTTCCCCTCTTTGTAATCACATTATATCATAGATTTTCTCATAAAAAAAGGGGCGCACAAAGTAATTTACAAAGGATTTTCATTGATTAAGGAATAATATAGTTTTAAGGCGCGGCAAAGCGACGCGAAAACTCGCTCAACTCCGCCTCAAAAGCAAAGCCGCGCCCCGAGCGGGGCGCGGCGGGTCGAGTCACGCTTTTTAAGACTCTTTGACTATCTCGAACTTGCCGTCCTTTGCAATCAAGCCTATCTTGTCGCCCTCGTTCACAGCGCCCGAGAGCAGTTTTTCCGAGAGCATATCTTCCACGTTGCGCTGCACCGCCCTGCGCAGAGGACGCGCGCCGTATTCCTTATTATATCCCTTTTCGATCAGCAGCTCGCAAGCCGCGTCGTCATAGGTGAGCGTGATGTTGCGTTCGGCAAGGCGGTCGACCACGTCGCCGAGCATCTTTCTGCATATAAGCTGCATATCCTGTTTTTCCAGGCTGCGGAAGATGATTATGTCGTCCACGCGGTTGATGAACTCGGGCTTGAAGGTGTTTTTCAACGCCTGCATCTGCTTATCGCGCACGTCGTCGTAATCCTGCTCGCTCGAACCGAAGCCGAGGCGGGAATTTTTGATCTCGCTCGCGCCCACGTTCGAAGTCATGATGATGATGGTGTTCTTGAAGTTCACCTCTCTGCCATGAGAGTCTTTGAGGTGACCGTCGTCGAGCACCTGCAAGAGGATATTGAAGACGTCGGGGTGCGCCTTTTCTATCTCGTCGAAGAGAATGACGGAATAAGGATGCCTGCGCACCTTTTCCGTGAGCTGACCGCCCTCTTCATAGCCCACATATCCGGGCGCGGAGCCGATGAGCTTGGAGACGTTGAACTTCTCCATATATTCGGACATATCCACGCGGATCATCAGATTCTCGTCGCCGAACATGGCTTGAGCCAAAGCCTTCGAAAGCTCCGTCTTGCCCACGCCCGTGGGACCGAGGAAGATGAAGGAACCGATGGGGCGGCGCCTGTCCTGAACTCCCGCGCGCGCCCGACGCACCGCACGGGCGACGGCGGAGACCGCCTCGTCCTGACCCACGACGCGCTTGCGTAGCTCCTCTTCGAGGTTGAGCAGCTTATGCGACTCCGTCTCGGTGAGCTTGGCGACGGGAATGGACGTGGTTGCCGAAACCACTTCGGCGATGTCTTTTTCGTCAATGGAAAGCTCGGTCTGGACCTTGTCGCTCCCCCACTTTTTCTTCTCCTCGGTGATGAGCGAGTTGAGCTCCTTTATCCTCGCGTCTATCTCGGCGCACTTGGCGAAATTACGCCTTTCGATATGATTTTTCAGCTCTATCTTCAACTTGTTCACTTCCTCTTCCATGTCCTTTATCGGCTGAGGGAGCACGAAGTTCGAGACCTTCTTTTTCGCCATCGCCTCGTCCATGAGGTCGATCGCCTTGTCGGGCAAAAACCTGTCGGAGATATATCTGTCCGAAAGCACCGCCGCCGCCTTGATCGCCGAATCGCTGATCTTGACGCCGTGGAATTTTTCGTATTTGCTCCTCAGTCCCTTCAAGATGACCTCGGTCTCCTCGACCGTGGGCGGCTCGACCATGATGGGTTGCAGCCTGCGTTCGAGAGCGGCGTCCTTTTCGATATATTTGGTATATTCGTCGATGGTCGTCGCGCCTATCGTCTGCAATTCGCCGCGCGCGAGCAGCGGTTTGAGGATATTCGCCATGTAGAGCGAATTTTCGCTCGAAGAGCCCGTCCCCACGATGAGATGTATCTCGTCGATGAAGAGAATGATGTTGGTGTCCGCCTTGATGGTGTCGATGAGCTTTTTCATTCTCTCTTCGAATTCGCCGCGGTATTTCGTGCCCGCCATCAGTCCCGCCACGTCGAGGGAAAAGATAGTCTTCCCGCGCAACGTTTCGGGGACTTCGCCCGCCACGATCGCCTGCGCCAGACCTTCGACAATGGCGCTCTTACCCACGCCCGGCTCGCCGATGAGCACGGGATTGTTCTTAGTGCGGCGGGAGAGCACCTCGATTATCCTGCTTATCTCCTTGCTCCTGCCGATCACGGGGTCGAGCTTGCCCTCGCGCGCCTTTTGCGTGATGTCCGAGCCGAGCTTTTCCATCTCGCGCGTCACGCCGCCGCGCTCTTTGTTCTGCGCCGCGCCTTCGCGGTCGCTCCCCGCTCTGCGCGCGGAGCGCATGCCCGCCCTCGCGGGATCCATGCCCGCAGCCATCTGCATGAACCTGCGGCGCATTTCCTCGAAGGGATCTATCTCCTCCCCTTCATCCTCTTCTTCCTCGTCTTTTCCCGAGGAGAGATAGGCGCGCACCTTTTCGCGCAGTCCGTCCGCGTCCACGCCCAAAGCCATGAGCTTTTGCACGGCGTAACTGTCGCGCATGTTGAGTATGCCCAGCAAAAGCAGGGGCGAAGTTATCGCGCCGCCGCTGCGGCTCGCCATCGCCATGCACCAATCGAGCACCTTTCTCGTGCGCTCGCTCAGCGCCACTCTGCTAAGCGAAGTCTCTCTGCCCAAAGTGACAAGGTCGCTCACGCTCTCTTCCGTCAGCCCCTCGTCAAAGAGAAAGCTCCTCGCCTCGCAGTCCACGCCGAGCATGGCGGCGACGAAAAACTCCGTGCCCAAAAGCCCTTCTTCCGTATGCGCGGCAAGCTTGCTCGCCGCCTTTATCACCTTGTCGCATTCGCTTGCGAAATTATATTCCATATATATACCCTCCTTAGCGGGCGAGCGCGTTTTTTACTATTCTCGCCCGCGTCATATCTCTTTCTTCCGCGTTTAATTTTTTGCCCGCAGCCTTGCAGAGCATCGCCGGCTGCGTGAGCGTTATGAGTTCGTCCGCCTTGTCCGCGTCCGCCTTGACAAGTTCCATGCTTATGCCCAACTTGACGTAGGCGATAAGTTCCATGAATTCGTCCGAGGAGATCTTGCAGGCGTTGCTCAAAATGCCGTAAGCGCGCATTATCTTGTCTTTCAGATCTATGCCGCCCCTTCTTGCCAGGTCCTCGCGCGCCGCGCGTTCCGCCCTGATGAAGCTCTCGGCGACCTTAGTTATGCGCCCGAGTATCTCCTCTTCGCCCGCGCCTATCGTCGCCTGGTTGGAGATCTGGTACATAAAGCCCTTCGCCTCGCTCCCCTCGCCGTAAACTCCGCGCGCGGTGACGCCGAACTTGGGCAGCGTGTTGATCACCGATCCTAACGCGCCCGTGAGCGTGAGCGCCGGCACGAACACCATGAAGGAAGCGCGCATGCCCGCGCCCATATTGGTGGGGCAGGCGGTGAGATAGCCGTACTTGGGATCGAAGGCGAAATCGAGATTTTCCGCCATCGCCTTGTCCGCCTGCACGAGCCTTTTGAAGGCGGAGTCGGGATCGAACCCGCGCACTATGCACTGCGCCCTGATATGATCTTCCTCGTTGATCATCACCGAGATATCCTGAAGCGTGCTTATCATCACCGCGCCGTAACGCGAATTGACGAGCGCGGGTGAGATGAGATGCTTTTCCACGAGCGCCTGCGCGTCGAGCGGATCCAGCCCGTTCATGCGGTACATGCGGAATTCGCCCAAGGGCGCGAGCGCCTTTTCCACGCCGCGCATGAGCACGGAATAGATCTCCTCTTCTCCCGAAAGTTTGGCGGGGAAAGGCAGCGAATTTATGTTCCTCGCAAAGCGCACTCTGCTCGAATAAACCACGTCTTTACATCTGTCCGTCATCTTTCACCTCACTTTTTCAGGGCGTCGAGCTTGGCTTGAAGCTTTGCCGCGAGATTGAAATCCCTCGCCTTGACCGCCTCGTCTATCTGCCTTGAAATAGCCTCCGCCTCGTCTATCGGTTTTAGCTTTTCTTTGGGTTTTTGCTCGATGACCGTGTCGCGCGGCGCGCGCCCCGTATAGGGCTTTCCGCGCATCTGCCGATAAGTCTGCTCGACTATGTCGGCAAAGACATGATAGCATTCGCTGCACCCGAAGCGCAGATTTTTCCTCACCTCGCGCTCGGTCGTCCCGCACCTATTGCAGACCTTGGAAGTGGTGCGGTATCCACCCATTCCCGACATCAGCATCGCCGCTTCGTTGAAAAAGTCCTGAACGAAGTTCTCCCCCTCGCTCAGCTTGGCGGCGCAGTAAGGGCACAAGTGCTGCTCGCTCTTGACGCCGTTGACGTTGGTCTTGACCACTATCGTGGCTTTACGCATGCCGCATATCTGACAAATCTCGTCCATATCCTCTCCTTTTTATTTGCGCATGAGCGCGATGAGTATCTCCTTATATATATTACGGCGCAGCGCGCCGCTTTCCTTCGCCCCTTTGAGCGCGCTTTCGGAAACGCTCGCCAAAATGAGCGCAAGCTCCCTGTCCGTGACCGCCTTTTGCGCATGCAGCCTTTCCGCCATGTCCCGCGCGCGGTTTTCGGGCAGTTCGTCCGCCTCGGACACCTCTTTGAGCTGGCTTGCGACAAGATCGCCGTCCGCGGCGATACGCACGAGCGTGATCCCGCCGCCTCCGCCGCGCTTGGAACGCACGATGAATCCCCTGCTCAAAGTAAAGCGCGTGGCGAGCACATAGTTTATCTGGCTGGGCGCCACGGAAAAATACTGCGCCAGTTCGCTGCGCGAGAGAGTGATCTCGTCGCTACCGCCCAGCACCTGCAATATAAACTGCTCTATTTCCGTCGAAATATTCATCGCGTCCTCCGCCCTCGGTCAAATTCCGTCCGCCTTCGACGCCCTTCGACGCCGTCCGCGTTTTTGACCTTGTCTGACCTTTGACTTTATTATACACCTTTTACCGGCTTTGTCAAGGGGTAAGGCGAACTTTTTTTGTGAAATTTTCGTAAAACGCTCGGCGCAGCCCCGAGCCGAGCGGTCGGCGTCGAATTTTTTCTTGCCATAAAAATATGCGCCCAAAAAGCGGCCAGGCTTTTTGGGCGCATATCATCGGACAAAGTCCGCTCGGGCGCTCGCGCGACTTATATGCGTATAACGTATTTTTTCACCATTTTCACGGGGCGGTAAGAGAGCTTCGACTTTCTCAGCCCTTCAAGTCCCATGTCTTCCTGACGGTTGACCAGGCGCACGCCTTGATAGTGCCGCTCGGCGAACATCTTATTGATGGCGGCATAAATGCCGTCAAAGCGCGTTTCGCCCTTTTCTATATGCACGATAGCGACGTTCGAGGCGGTGATCTCGCCCAAGGCAAAGCCGACTATCTCCCCGTCTATCTCCATCACGTCGGCGAACGTCTTCCCCTCGTGAGTCATCTGCAAGCCGAGCGCGAGCAGGTGGAATTCGTCCATGAGCGTCCCCTCGTCCTCTTTTCCCTCGCTCCATTTGGCGTAAAGATCCAAAAGTCCCTGCTTGTCCGCGGCGGTATAGGGACGAAAGACATATCTGCCCTCGTAAGTCTTGCAAAAACGGGCGACGTGATTGCGCTTGCCGTGGAATTTCTTGCCCGCGAGAGTTATGAGGTCTGCGGGGGAATAGAGATATTCTTCGAAGTCGGGATTGCTGTTTTCCGTGTCAAGTCCCGACCCGCTCAAAGCGTCGACGTATTCCTGCGGCAGAGCCATGATGCAGGCATGCTCCCCTCTCTCCTTCACAAAGGCGACGACCTGCTCGACAGCCGCCCTAACATTCTCGATTTTCGTCAGCGGCGGCAGATAGACAAAGTTTTCGCAGTCCCCGAAGCCGCCCTTGGGCTTGAAGCGGATAAAGATGCTTTCCCCGCATTTTGCCCATTGCATATGTGAGTAATCGTAAAAATGCCAGCCCCTGCGGTAAAGCTCGGAAAACTCGCTGCCCTCATAGCTCGTGAGCGCCAGCATTTTTCTTATCTCCTCTTCCGCCCTCTCATCTACCCTTTCGAAGTTCATAAATCACCGTCACTTGCTTGTCTTTATGCGCGCGCTTTGTTATAATATCTCTCGTGAAAAAAAGGTATTTTTATCGTCAGAGCATAATTTTTCATCTCATCGCCGCGCTCATGATAATTATAGTCGCGGCGGCGCTTGTTGTCAACGTCTTGAAGCTCGCCGAGGTGGGGAGCATGCGTTCTTATAACCACCCGCTCGACATCACCGCCTGCGTGATCCTGCCGCTCATCGCGGCTTGCGCGGCGGCGTTCGTCTGGGGCTCGGGATATACCTTCGGCAAAAACGCGCTCTTTGTCAACATCGGTTTCGCGGTCAAAAAGATCCCTTACGACCGCATCCTGAAGCTGCGCTCGGACGAAAAGCGTTCCGCGCTCGCGCTCTATTACGCCCTGACCGTCACCGAAAACGGCGCTCCCGCCGTGCGCGGCGAGATGATCAGGATAGACCCCGAGCTTTTCGACGAGTTCGCCAAAACGGCGACTTCGCTGGCGAAAAAAGCGGAATACGAGATCGTGGGAGAGGAAGAGGAATGACGGTAATTTTAGCCACCAACAACGAGCATAAAGTGCGCGAGATACGCGAGATCTTGGGCGACAAGTTGGGAAAAACGCTCACCCTGAAAGAGGCGGGAGTGAGCGCCGACCCCGAAGAAAACGGCGCCACTTTCAAGGAAAACGCGCTCATCAAGGCGCGCGAGATCTGCCGCCTCACTTCCCTCCCCGCCCTTTCGGACGATTCGGGGCTTTGCGTAAACGCGCTCGGCGGCGCTCCCGGCGTTTATTCCGCCCGTTACAGCGGCAAAGACTCGGCGGACAACACGGCGCTTTTGCTGAAAAACCTGAAAAAAGCCGCCGAGGCGGGCAACTCTGACCGCTCGGCGCACTTTTCCTGCTGCGTCGCGCTCGTCTTCCCCGACGGACGCGAGCTGACCGCCGAGGGGCGCACCTTCGGCAGCATCACCCTCTCTCCCGAGGGAGAGGGCGGCTTCGGCTACGACCCCGTCTTCTTCTCGCCCGAGCTGGGCAAGACCTTCGCCCAAGCGAGCGAAGAGGAAAAAAATTCCGTCTCGCACCGCGGCAGGGCGCTCGCGGCATTAAAGGAACAACTGTGAAAACGCTGCTCATTATCTCCGACACGCATAACATGGGGCTTTCGTCCATGCCCGAGCGCCTGCTCACGGCGATGGACGAGGCGGACTATATCCTTCACTTGGGCGACGGCGAGGCGGACATCCGCTCTCTTCAAAGCTGCTACGGCGGAAAATTTCTCTTCGTGCGCGGCAACAACGACACTATCGGCGAAAAAGAGCGCGTCGAGGTGATAGACGGCTGCAAGATACTGCTCACGCACGGCGATCTTTACAACGTGCGCACCCGTCTCGAAAAACTGCTCGCGCGGGCGAGGGAAGAGGGCGCGGCGTACGTTTTCTTCGGGCACACGCACACCATACTCGTCGAAAAGCTCGAAGAGGTGACCTTCGTCAATCCCGGTTCGCTGCGCTACAAAGGCAGTTATTGCTACGCGGTCGCGGACAAGGGCAAGCTCTACGCGGTGAAGGCGGACATAAATTCGTGATCAAATTTTAAGGTAAGATAAATGGAAAGAAAGGACGTCAGAAACATAGCGATAATCGCTCACGTCGACCACGGCAAGACCACGCTGGTCGATCAGCTTTTGAAGCAAAACAAGATCTTCCGCGAAAACGAACATGTGGAAGAGCGCGTCATGGACAGCGGCGACTTGGAGCGCGAACGCGGCATAACCATTCTCGCCAAGAACACTTCCGTGCACTATAAGGGCGTGAAGATAAACATCATCGACACGCCCGGTCACGCCGATTTCGGCGGCGAGGTGGAGCGCATACTCTCCATGGTGGACGGCGTTTTACTGCTCATCGACGCGGTCGAGGGCTGCATGCCGCAGACGCGCTATGTGCTGAAAAAAGCACTCGGACTCAACAAAAAGCCCATCGTGGTCATCAACAAGATAGACCGCGGCGGCGACGTGAACAGGGTCATCGATCAGGTCATCGACCTCTTCATCGAGCTGGGCGCGAACGACGATCAAATAGATTTCACCACCGTCTACGCCAGCGCGAAGCAGGGCTGGGCGTCGCTCGATCCCGCCTCGCCGGGGCAAGACATGACCCCGCTTCTGGACACGGTCATCAAGGATATCCCCTGCCCCGAGGGCGAACCGGGCGAGGGCTTGCAGGCGATAATCTGCAATCTCGACTATGACGATTATGTGGGCAAGATAGGCATAGCCCGCGTCGTGCGCGGCAAGATCAACGAGGGACAGCCCTCGACCGTCTGCCATACGGACGGCTCGACGAGCACGGAGCGCATTTTGCGCCTTTATCAATTCGAGGGCTTGAAGCGCGTGGAGAGCGAAAGCGCCTCCGTGGGCGACATCATCGCCGTGAACGGTCCCGAGAACCTCGGCATCGGCGACACTATCTGCACTTACAACATGCCCGACCCGCTCCCCTTCGTCAAGATAGACGAACCCACGCTCTCCATGCTCTTTATGGTCAACGATTCCCCCTTCGCGGGCAAGGAAGGCAAGTTCCTCACCAGCCGCCATCTGCGCGCGCGCCTGTTCAAGGAAGTGCAGACAAACGTGAGCATGCGCGTGGAGGAGACGGACAGCTCGGACTGCTTCAAGGTCTACGGCAGGGGCGAGCTTCATCTTTCCGTCCTCATCGAGACCATGCGCCGCGAGGGATTCGAGTTTCAGGTCAGCCGTCCCGAGGTGATAATCAAGGAGATAGACGGAGTCAAATGCGAACCGATAGAAAGGCTCGTCGTCGAAGTCCCCGCCGAATATGTGGGCGCGGTGATGAACAAGGTCGGCGCGCGCAAGGGCGAACTCAAAGAGATGTATCCCGACGAACGCGGCGGAACGCGCCTCGAATTCACCATTCCCTCGCGCTGTCTGATCGGTTACCGCAGCGAAATGCTCACCGACACGCGCGGCTTCGGCGTGATGACGCATACTTTCGAATGCTACGCTCCTTACCGCGGCGACGTGCGCGAGAGGGCGCGCGGCTCGCTCGTGGCTTGGGAAGACGGCGTGACGACCGCCTACGGACTTTTCAACGCGCAGGAACGCGCGACCCTGTTTTTGGGCGCGGGCGTGCCCGTATACGGCGGCGAGATCGTGGGCGAGAACTCGCGCGAAGACGACCTCGTGGTCAACGTCTGTAAGAAAAAGCAACTCACCAACAACCGCGCCGCAGGCAGCGAAGACGCGCTGCGCCTGACGCCGCCCGTGGTCATGAGCCTCGAGCAATGCCTCGAATTTATCGGCGCGGACGAACTCGTCGAAGTGACGCCCAAGAGCATACGCCTGCGCAAAGTGGTTTTGAGCCGCGAGCAAAGGCTCAAACTCAAATACGGCTCCAAGCAGCAATAATGGCTTTCGATCGAGAGAAAATAAAGGCGGAGTTTTTGCTCAAATGCGCCGGCTGGCAGGACGGCTATCTTTCGCTTTGCTATAATTCCGACTTGATTATTCTCTTCGATCTTTATGCGCAAAACGTGCCCGAAGCCGCCCTAAAAGAGATAAAAGGCGTCACGGTGCGCTATTTCGGCAGGCGGGACTCCAAGTGCGCGGGGACGTTCAGGCAAAAGGAGGGGAAGTTTTTCGTCGAACTCAATCCCTATCCTTTCATGCGCCTGCAAAAGTCGAACGTGGAAGAGGTGAGCATAGACGGGATCAGGGTCAAGACCGCGCTCGATTGCGCGCTCTTGGTCTTCGAGCATGAGCTTACGCACCTCATCGAACGGGCGAAATACGGCTCGACGGGACACGGCAAGCGCTTCAAAGCCCTCGCCTCTTCCCTCTTCGGTCACGATCCGAAAAAGGCGGTCGGGCATACACTGCCCGTCATGACGAAAGCGGGAGTGCTCGTACCCGACGCGGGCGCGGGAGACAGGATAAAGGCGGGAGACAAGGTGCAATTCGTCTATGGCGGCAAGATAATTCTCGGGACGGTCGCGCGCGTGACCAAGCGCGCCACGGTCGTCGCGGACGAGGGCGAGAAAAAGGGCGTTAAATTTTACGTTCCGCCCGCTCTTTTGCGCCCGAGGGAATGAGCGCGCGGCTCAAAGGCGCCCTATGACCCGACTTTTACGCGCGCGGTTAGGGCAAACTTAATCTTACTGTAATAAATATTCTGCGCACGCGCAAATATTTTGACATATAACTCAATATATGATATAATGAACATACTATGAATACCCGCGAAGCTTTCGCGGCTTATATGTGAGGTTCGGAGAGGAAAATGAGCGAAGAAGAGATGATCGCAGAGCCTGAGGTAAAAAAGCCCAAGAAGGAGCGCAAGCACGCCCCCGGAGCTTTCGCCGCCTTTGAAAGCAAATATCACATCGTCGGCAACGTTCTCATACTTGTCGTCTGCATAGCGCTCATAGCCATGTGCGCTTTCTCCAACGCCACTTTCGGCATCATCCCTCTCTCCGACGGTTCTCAGGCGGAAGTGAGCCAGAACATGATCCAAATGGGTTCGGCGTTCACGGCGTTCGCCATGTCGGACGAAGAGCTTGTCGCTTACAAGACTTCCGCCGACAAGCTCATCAGCGAGGGCTTGGAAAAGAAATTCGCGACGGCGAACATTCCTTCCGACGATCCCGAAGCGATCAAGGAAGCTTACGAGCAAGTCCTTGCCGAACAGACGGAGATAAATTTCGCAAGATATGTGCTCGTGAGTGCGCTTTTGCAGCTTAAAGCGGCGCGCGGCACGATAGACGCCGACCTCGGCGGCATAACTCCCCCCGCGGAAGGCGAAGAGGAAGACAGCATCATCGACACCGTTCAGCTTTACGTCACCTTCGGCTTGAGCGTCGTGGGCGTAGGCGCGGCTCTGCCGATGGCGCTCGCCGTGCTGTCTTTGGTGATACTCTCGATCAAGGGGTTGTTCATTCTCATTCTCTGCCGCAACGGCAAGAGCCTGCATATCGCCTTCCCCCTCACCTGCACGTTCACGATCCTCTCCCTGCTCATGCTGCAGCTGGGCGCCGTGGGCAACGCGGGCATCTTCCTTTACGCGCTCTTCGGCGCGGCGTTCGCGGGCATGCTCATCGTGGGCGTGGTGCGCTACGCGGCATATCCCAACAAGTTTATCGGTAAGGGACTTTTCCGCTATATGTTCATGGACGCGGCGTTCATCTCCGCTTTCTGCCTTTCGCTCACCAACCCCCTCACCTTCACCGCTACGAGCGGCGAGAGCATTTCGCTCAGCATAGGTCAGGCGGTCTCTTCGGGCATGTTCACGAAAAATATCCCCGCCGAATTCGACCTCGCCGCATGGCTCATTCCCCTCGGCGTGGCGGCGATCATGGTCCTTGCGACCTTGATAATGGGCTGTATCATGGCGTCCAAGACCTATGTCGTGGGCGACAGATGGCGCAAGCGCCAATGGAAGGCGCGCAACGAGCTGACCACGATAAGCGCCATTTTGCTCACCGGCTTTATGGCGGCGTTCGCGTGGGTCTATTCTTACCTTTGCAACACTTATCTCGACCTCGGCGGAAAGTTCGCGGTCAATATGCCCATGTTCATCGCTCCGGTCATACTCGCCGCCCTGCTGATCTTGCTGCTCGTCGTCCGTCCCACCAAAAAGGTGAAAAAGCTCGTCACCGAGGACATCGACGAATAATGAGCTCTGTCACGAAAATTCGCCCGCTGCAAAGCGGGCTTTTTTATTGCATTCAAGAAAATCGTTCCGCGCACTAAAACAATACGCGTCATATTATTTTATGCAGTATTACCGTAATATCGATGAATTTTACGCTTAAATATCAAAAATCGTGCGCTTCAATCCTTGCGTCCGTCGACTATAAGCTTGGAATTACTTTCCTGTAATACTCTAAGCTGCGAACGAGCCATATTATTAAGTTGCTTTAATCGATCCGCTTGCGGTACATTCTGTTCGATAAGATAAGCGTTGAGACTTTCCAAATTCGCTATTACAAGCAACTGCTCTATCGTAGCGTAATCGCGCATATTGCCTTTCAGCGCCGGATTTTCCTCTCTCCACTGCCCTGCGGTTTTCCCGAATAATGCCACATTTAATAAATCCGCCTCATCTGCATAAACAAATTTCAGCTGATCTTCGGTAAGCGTGGGAACGATATTTTCTTTAATTGCGTCCGTGTGGATACGATAATTAACTTTGGCAAGCTCCCGCTTCGCCGTCCACTCTAACGCCTTTTGCTCTTCAAACTTCAAACGTTGAAATTCTTTTATAAGATATAATTCGAATTCCGTGGAAACCCAACTTGCAAACTTGAATGCAATATCTCTATGCGCATAAGTTCCGCCGTACCGCCCGCTTTTGGATATCAAGCCTATGGCGTTTGTCTTTTCGATCCATTCCTGCGCCGTAAGAACAAAGGCGTTTTCTCCCGATTTATTTTTAAAGTACTCATATTCGATTACTTTAAAATTCGGATTATACAGCATTTCCCATAAGCCCAAATATTCTATTGCGGAATGAGTTCTAAGCCAATTGTTGATGACTTGCCCTGAGTGTTCGGGATTTTTTGCCTTTGCGATGTCTGTTAAGCATATGTAGTCATTATCGTTTACGCTGTTGTATCGAACATTTATTCCTTTCACGAAAACTTCTTTTGCCATAATTCTCCCTCGGAACCTTTGTATTTTTATTATATCAAAAAAAATTGTACTTCACAATATATTCTGCCATACCGACTTAAAGATACTTTTGCCGAAGTATACCGCCCCTCGGCAATGCGTTATTTACTCTTTCGCTCAAAAAACGTACAAGAAAACGACTAAGAAAACGTACAAGAAATCAACTCGTTAAAAGCCGCCCTGCTCTTAAACTGCCGCCCGAAATGGCGGCAGTTTACAAAATAAGTGAAAATAATAGGGGCGCGTCTCCGCGCCCCCCATAGGGTGATGTCCCGCAAGGGGAAATCATATTTGATTGTCGTACTTGTCCAACACAAGGCGATCTTATTTTTCATAATTCCCTCCTTATAATATTATGTAAAAATATCTTTGCGTTTTTATTGTACCATTGCTACCCTCCCCCGTCAAGTTTTTTGTTAATTTTAATAAAAACCTTGACGGGATTTGATCGGCGCAAAAAAAGACGGGCGCCGTTGCGTCCGTCTTCGCTTTTGACTTTTGCTTTTTGGGTGCGGTTAAATTCTCGCCACGCCCGTCCTTCTTGCCGCCTCTTTGACGGCGTTTGCCACGGCGTCTTTGACGTGAGGATTAAAGGAGTCGGGAATGATATAGTCGGGGCGAAGTTCGCTTTCGGGAATGACGTTCGCGATCGCTTCGGCGGCGGCTATCTTCATCTCGTCGTTGATGTCGCTCGCGCGCACGTCGAGGGCGCCGCGGAAAATGCCGGGGAAGGCGAGCACGTTGTTGATCTGGTTGGGGAAGTCGCTCCTGCCCGTGCCCATTATCTTGACGCCCGCTTCGAGCGCCTCGTCGGGCATGATCTCGGGAACGGGGTTCGCCATCGCAAAGACGATGGGGTCGGGATTCATGGTCTTCACCATCTCCTTGGTCAGGCTTCCGGGAGCGGAAACGCCGATGAACACGTCCGCGCCCTTGATGACGTCGGCGAGCGAGCCTTTCTTCATCTCGAGGTTGGAGATCTCCGCCATTTCGCTCTTGATGGCGTTAAGGCCGTCCCTGCCCTTATAGATAGCGCCCTTGCGGTCGCAGAGCACGACCTTCTTCAAGCCCTTGCTCATCAAGAGCTTGGTTATGGCGATACCCGCCGCGCCCGAACCGTTGACGACGACGGAGAGATCTTCTATCTTCTTTCCCGTGAGCTTGAGGGCGTTGAGCATAGCCGCCATGGTGACGACGGCGGTGCCGTGCTGGTCGTCATGGAAAATGGGAATGTCGCAAATGGCTTTGAGCTTTTTCTCGATCTCAAAGCAGCGGGGCGCGGAGATGTCCTCCAAATTCACGCCGCCGAAGCTGCCCGCGAGCAAAGCCACGGTCTTCACTATCTCGTCTACGTCCTTGGAACGAATGCAGAGCGGGAAGGCGTCCACGTCGCCGAAAGTCTTGAAGAGCGCGCACTTTCCTTCCATGACGGGCATGCCCGCCTCGGGACCGATGTCGCCCAAACCCAAAACGGCGGTGCCGTCCGTGACCACCGCGACCAGGTTATGCCTGCGCGTATAGGTATAAGAGAGATCCACGTTTTCCGAGATCTTCAGGCAAGGCTCGGCAACGCCGGGAGTATATGCTACGGCGAGCTCCTCGCGGTTGGTGATGGGAGCGCGGGTGACAACTTCGATCTTACCCGCCCATTCTCTGTGCTTATCCAAAGCGTATTGTTTCTTATCCATTATTTTTCTCCTTTACAGGTGTGAAATTTTTATAAACCGAGGTCATCCATAAAGTTGCGTATGCTGCGCGCGGAGGCTTTGAGCCTGACCATCTCGTCCTCGGAGAAGTCATAGGCAAGATGCTCCTTCACGCCGTTTTTGCCCAAAATGCAGGGCACGGAAATGCATACGTTGCTTATGCCGTAATAATTGTCCAAAAGCGAAGAGACGTTGAAAATGCTGCCCCTGTCGCCCATGATCGTGGCGCAAAGCTCGGCGACGATGGCGGCGATGGCGAAGTTGGTCACGCCCTTGCGCTTGATGACCTGCGCGCCCGAACCGATTATCTCCTGCACCATCTCGTCCTTGTCTATCTTTATGCCGCGCTTTTGGCAATAGCTGTCCAGCTGCATCGCCGAGACGTGAACGCTCGACCAAACGGCGAATTGGCTCTCGCCGTGCTCGCCCGCCATAAAGCCGTGGATATTTCTGATATCCGCGCCCAACTTTGCGCTGAGCATATAGCGGAAGCGCGCGGAATCGAGCACCGTGCCGCTGCCGAACACCTTGTTCGCGGGCAGCCCCGTCTCTTTCAAAATGACATAAGTGAGAATGTCCACGGGGTTGGAAACGACCAAAATGACGCCGCCGTTATAAAACTTCATCACGTTGCGGGCGATGTCTTTCGCGATCCCGATATTCTTGGCGGCAAGGTCTAAGCGCGTTTCGCCCGGCTTTCTGCCCAGCCCCGCGGCGATGACGATGATGTCCGAATCCTTCACGTCCTCATAGCTGCCCGAATGGATATTCATCGAGCCCATGGTGATAAGTCCGTGACTGATGTCCATGGCTTCGCCTTCGGCTTTTTCGTTGTTGACGTCGATTATGACAAGTTCTGAAGCAATGCGGTGATTGGCGATGGCGAAAGCGGAAGTCGCGCCCACCATGCCGGCGCCTATGATACAAATCTTGGAATGTCTGTCCATAAAATGACCTCTTTTTTCCTCTTTTTTTCGCTTGTTTTTCTCATGCCCCTTAAATCATATGGAATTATATCACAATAAGGCGGCAATGTAAAAGCATTTTTGCGGGCAAAAAAAATTTCCCGCCCGCCGCGGGAAAAATCTTTGTAAAATCGCGCTCTCGCCGCCCTGTTTTCGACCCGTATTAGCAAGGCGAATGACGCCGATCGGGCGGAAATCGGCAGGCGCCGAGGTCGGTTCGTATTATTTCGGTTGGGTACAATAACTCATGCGGCGATATTTTTCCAAACGCTCCTTGAAAATGCGGATATAATATTTCGCCATCGGCAGGTTGTGTTCGAGAAAATTCCCGCATTCCTCCGCCTTCGCGCCCGGTATCTCCCCTTCGAAGTTCAAAATGAAATCGCACATATCCTTGACAAGGTCGAAGACGTCCAAAGGCTCGAGCTCGCCGAACATGAGCAGATAACAGCCCGTGCGGCAGCCCATGGGACCGAAATAAACTATCTCGCTCCCTCTCTTCGAACCGCGCAGAAATGTCGCGCCCAAATGCTCTATCGTATGCAGGGCGGCGATGTCCGCCGCGGGTTCGCGGTTAGGCTCGGTGATACGCAGGTCGAAAGTCGTGACCGCGACCCCGTCCCTCACGTCCCTGCGCGAGAGATATATCCCCGACCGCAGCGCAAGATGATCTATTTGAAAACTCGCTATCTTTTCCATTTTCACCTCTCTCGGCTTTTCAGGCGGTGAGCACCGCTCTTGCCAGACGGGAAAGCCACGTATTATCCATGACTTCCGTAAACTCAAAGTCGACTTCGCCGAACACGAAATAAGGCACGTTCGCCGAGCTGTGGCTGTCGCGCGTATACATATCGTCGCTCAGCTCCGCCGCGCTCTCGTCGTTATATTGCAGTCCGCCCGTCTCATGGTCTGCGGTCACGATGACGATCGTGTTGCCTATACTTTGCGCATATTCCACCGCCGCCTTGACGGACGTGTTCGAGCGCGCCGCTCAGATCGTTGTCGTGGCTGCACTTATCGATATGGCTCTCTTCCACCATGAGGAAGAATCCCTCTTCGTTTGCGCTCAAAACGTCCAAGGCGCTCGTGACCAGCTGCGCCAGCGAGGGCGTCCTGCCGCCGCTGCCGTTCAATATCTCTTCGAAAGAGGCGAATATCTTCCCCTGCGCCCCTTCGAGCTCTTCAAAGTTTTGAACATAGTCATATCCCGCCTGCTCTATCTGCGCCTGCAAGCCATCGTAGCGCTCGGCGTTGCTGCCGAAAAACAGGTCTATGCCGCTCTCAAGCTGATCGCTCAATATCCCGTCCTTGTCGTTGCGCGAAGAAGTATGCGCGGAAAAGCCCGCAGGCGTGGCTCCGTCCACCCCTTCCGTGGCGATGACGCCCGCCGCAAGCCCCTGCTTCAAGGCGGTTTCGGTCAGCGACTCGAACGGCTTTCCGCAATACTGCCCCACCTGACCGTTCCCCGTCTTGCGTCCCGTGGCGAGAGCGGTGGCAGCCGCCGCCGAATCGGTGGGACCGAAGGTGTTGCGCGAAAAAGTCGTTACTTCGCCCTCGACGTCGGCGTTATTGTTGAAAAACAGCTCGCCGTATTTCGCCTCCGCCGCCGCGACATGGTCAAAACCCATGCCGTCGCCTATCATAAAGATGACGTTCAGCCTCTCGCCTTCGTAACTTATCTTGTGGTCTTCCGCCTCGCCGACTTTGACGGTCTGCGCGATCGCCATGCCCGAAAGAACGGCGCCCACGGCGAGGATCACGACCGCAAGGACCGCGGCGGTCATTTTGATAATGCGTTTTTTACCTGCTTCCATAAAAGCCCCCGATATTCTTACTTACAGACATTGTAACAAAAAACGCCGCCCTTGGCAAGAGTAAAAAAAAGCGCACCGCCCGCGGCGATGCGCCCTTGCTCTTACTCTTATTTACCCGCTTTGACCTTTTTGCGTATGAGCACCGCCGCTTGCCGAGCGCTCCGCGTTCGGCGCCGCTCACAAGAGCGGCTTTCAAGGATATTTTATTCCGCGCGGCGGGATATATCAAGCCCGCGCCATTAAAACTGCTTAAAACGCCTTATTTTTTGCTTTTGAGCCGCTCTTTTTGCTGCTTTATCTCTTCAAGGCGCGCCTTTATCCTGCTCTCCGCGCCCTGATCGACGGGACGGTAATATGTCTTTCCCGCGAGCCGATCGGGCAGGCACTGCATGTCGGTCAGCTTCTCTTCATAGTCGTGGGCGTACTTATAACCCTTGCCGTAATCAAGCTGCTTCATGAGCTTTGTCGGCGCGTTGCGAATGACGAGCGGCACGGGTTCGGCGATCGTGGTCAGCGCGTCCTTTTTCGCGCTCTCGTAAGCCATATAGAGAGAGTTGGACTTGGGCGCGACGGACATATAGACGACCGCCTGAGTGAGATGAACGCTGCATTCGGGCATGCCGAGGAAATGGCACGCCTGATAAGCCGCCACGGCGATCTCGAGCGCGCGCGGATCGGCAAGCCCCACGTCCTCGCTCGCAAAGCGGATCACCCGCCGCGCCACATAGAGTGGATCTTCGCCCGCTTCGAGCATGCGCGCCAGCCAATAGACGGCGGCGTCGGGATCGGAATTGCGCATGGACTTATGCAGCGCGGAGATGATGTTATAGTGTTCCTCGCCCGTCTTGTCATATAAAAGCGACTTGCGCGAGGTGCATTGCTCGATCGTGTCAAGCCCCACATGTATGCCCTTTTCGTCCTCTTCACCGTTGAGGACCGCCATCTCCAAGGTCGAGAGTGCGCTTCTGGCGTCGCCGTTGGCAAACGAGGCGATCGCTTTGAGCGCGTCCTCGCTTATGTCCACCCTAAGAGTGCCGAAACCGCGTTCGTCCGTGATCGCGCGCGAGAGAAGGGCGATAATGTCCTCCTCGGAAAGCGCCTGTAAGACAAAGACCTTGCAGCGCGAGAGGAGCGCGCCGTTGACCTCGAAAGAGGGGTTTTCCGTGGTCGCGCCGATGAGGATTATGCTGCCCTTTTCCACAAAGGGCAGAAAGGCGTCCTGCTGAGCCTTGTTAAAGCGGTGTATCTCGTCCACGAAGAGAATGGTCTTTTCGCCGAAGCGCCTGCCCTTTTCCGCGTCTTCCATCACCTGCTTTATCTCTTTTATGCCGCTCGTGACGGCGGAGAAGTCGACGAACCTCGACTTGGTGCGGTGGGCGATGATGCGCGCCAAGGTGGTCTTGCCCACGCCGGGCGGACCCCAAAAGATCATCGAGCCGATGTTGTCCCCCTCGATGAGCCTGCGCAAGATCTTCCCCTCGCCCAAAAGATGTCTTTGTCCCACGAATTCGTCTAAATCGCGCGGGCGCAGACGCGCCGCCAAAGGCTCGCCCGCCGTCCCGTCGAACATATTCATCTGCTGCGACATATCCGCCTCCGAGGCGCAGCTGCGCCCTTTTTCTTTTTATCATAGCAAAAAGGCGGGAAAAAGTCAATTATCCGCATTTTGAGCTATCGCATATCACGTCTTGCCATTTGCGCGCGTTTGTTGTATAATTTGAATATGGGACGCAATATATCTCTCACTCCGAAAAAGGCGATGAGTATTTTTTTGGAACTTCTCACCGCCTCCTGCATGATCGCGGGCATCGCGCTCACCTCGCAGATGGGCGGCGACTTCATGGCGGGCGGCACGGCGTTTTTGTATTTCACAGTGCAGTCCAATCTCTGGATAGGCGCGACCTGCGCCGTCTTCGCCGCGCTCAATATCGCCACCATCTTCAAGCCCGACTTTAAGATACCGCGCGCTATGCACGTGATCAAATATGTGTTCACCGTCTCGATAACTTTAACGGGGATAGTCTTTTGCTGCGTGCTCGCCCCCACCCTGCCGGGCAGCTTTAAGTCGGCGGCGAACGTGCTCACCCATGTGATCGTGCCGCTCGCGGCGGTGATCGACCTCTTTGTCTGCCGCGATCCCGCCCCCGCTTTCAAGCAGTTCCCCTTCGCGCTCATTCCGCCCGTCTATTACGTCATCTTCGCCGGCATAGTTACGCCCTGAATTGGGACTTCGGCGGCGGCAACAACTATCCCTACTTTTTCCTCAACTGGGATTCGCCCGCGGGCGCCTTCGGTTTCAGCTCGGAAATGCCCTATTTCATGGGCTGCGTTTGGTGGATAATCCTGCTCATACTCTTTATCTCGGGTATCTCGATAGGCTATATCGCCCTGATAAAAAAACTCAACAAGAAGGAGGAGAAAAATGAAAGTCAATGAAATAGATCTCAAAACGATCGTGCCCGATTTGCAAAAGCGCTGCGAAAAGCTGCAAAAGGCGAGCAAAATAATGATGATAGCGGCGTTTTTGATCATCCCCGCCGTTCCCGCCATGATAGTGATGTCCAAATACGGCTATAACGCGCAGCTTTGCCGCATAGTCAATTATGTCAAGGCGCAGGAGAAAGTGCCGCTCACGCAGGTCTTGGGTTACGCGAAAAACTCCGTACAAGCGGCGCAAAAGCTCATCGACACGGGCAACCTCGAGGGCTACCGCATCGTCGCGGGCGCCATGCTGGTCAAAGAAGGCGTGGAGATCACGGAGGAAGACGCGCTCAAAGAAGCCGCCGCATATTACAACCTGCAAACGGCTGTCAACATGGGCATGGATCCAAACGACATGCCCGAAGTGGCTAAGATGGCGGCAAAACTTCAACAAGCTAATCTCGAAGCGGCTGCCGCGCAAAACGCCGCGGCGTACGAAGCCCAAAAGGCGGCAGACAAAAAATTCTGTCCCGAATGCGGAAAGCCGCTGCCCGGGAAAGGCGAAAAATTCTGCCCCGAATGCGGCGCCGCGTTAAAGTAAGGGAAGCGCTTTGAGGGCGTGCACGGCGGCGTAATAATTGTTTTGCGCATTTTTCTTCACGCAAAGGACGCCGTCCGCCGCCACCGCTCCCACAAAAACGACAAATGCCGCAACGGGCACGAACAGAGAATACGCCAGCGGTGCGCCGCAGGCTTCCACGATGTTGTCCCAATAATTCATGTCCACGGGGAAAGCCGCGATCGTGCGCGCGCAGATAACGGCAAAAAGCGCGATAAACGTCACAATTATCGCCACAAATGCCGCAAGTTTCGCCACGCCCTTCTTTATATCTCCCAGCATGAATCTGTCCATGCCCACAATGCCGCCGAAAACGGCGGCGGCTTTGATCGCCTTTTGCGAGGTGAGCGGGATATCTACCCTCCTGCCGGCGGCGAGCTTGACCACCTCGGCAGCGTGCTCTTCGTCCATGTATTCCGTCCAGTCCATACGTCTCTCCTATCAAAGATCAAGATCGATCTCTTTTTATTTTATTTTATCATATGCCGCTCTTGAAGTCAACCCTTGATTTTTACTTTGAATTGGGCACGTTTTGAGCGTATACTAAAAGAAAAAACGGCGGCAGGGGCGGAATTTTGCCGTCTTGACAAAGAGCGCGCGCGTATGTTAAAATAAAGGAGAAGAACGCTTAGCCCCGCGCCTTGACGCGGGCAAAAGGTGGGCAATGGAAAGAGAAGTTTTGCAAAATATAAAAACGCGCCGCAGCGTGCGCGCTTACAAGGCGGACGCCGTCCCCGAAGAGCTTTTGGACAAGGTCCTTGAAGCGGGGACTTGGGCGCCCACGGGCATGGGCAGGCAGTCGCCCGTGATCGTCGCCGTCAGGGATAAAGCCACGCGCGACAAATTGATGAAGATGAACGCCGCCGTTATGGGCACCGACTCCGATCCCTATTACGGCGCGCCCGTCATCGTCCTCGTCTTAGCCGACAAAAACGCCTCCACTTTCGTTCAGGACGCGAGCTGCGTTCTGGAAAACATGATGCTCGCCGCACACGCCGTGGGACTTGCGAGCGTTTGGGTGAACCGCGAGAGGGAGATGTTCGACTCCCCCGAAGGCAAAGCCCTGCTCGAAAAATGGGGTCTCGATCCCGATCTCGTCGGCGTAGGCTCGATAGCCTTGGGCTATGCCGCCGCTCCGCCCGCCCCCGCGAAACCGCGCAAGGACGGCTATATCGTCAAGATCTGAGCGCGCCGAAAGGCGCGTTTTGCTTGCCGCTCGGGCAATAAAAAGGAAATTCAGAATAAGGAGGAACAGTCATGAACAAAGTCATCACCATCAGCCGCGAATTCGGCAGCGGCGGCAGAGAGCTGGGCAGAAGGCTCGCCGAAGCGCTCGGCTTTGCCTATTACGACCGCGAGATCGTCGAAGAGATAGCAAATCGCTCCGAGCTTTCCGTTCACTATGTCAACGACATCTTGGAACATAGACCCGCCTTTTCTTTCCCCATTCACACGGGCACGAGCTTCGTCATGACGGAAGCCATCTGGAATCCCACCCAGACGGTCTACATGGCTCAATGCCAGATCCTCAAAGAGATGGCGGAAAAGTCGGACTGCGTGGTCGTCGGGCGCTGCTCGGACTATATTTTGCGCGAATTTGAGCCGCTGAGCGTCTTTGTCTATGCCCGCATGCAGCATAGGATCGAACGTTGCCGCGAAAAAAGACCGGACGAAGAGCGCACGGACAGGCAGCTTGTCAGGATGATCAAAAACATCGACAAGCACCGCGCCAAATATTACGAATTTTTCACCGCGCGCAAGTGGGGCGACAAGAGTCATTACGACATCTGCATCAACACGTCCGCTATCGACGTCAAGGACGCCGCCGCCATGCTCGCGGACTATGTGAAAAGCACTTCGACGCCGAAAATATCGACGTAATTATTTTATTCAATATGCCAAGAACGTTTGACAAGCGCATATTTATGTGCTAAAATTTGTAAGCAAAAAAATTGTGGCGCTGGCTGCCTGATTTTGCGCGGGTGTAGTTCAATGGTAGAATTCCAGCCTTCCAAGCTGGCCGTGTGGGTTCGATTCCCATCACCCGCTCCAAGTAAGAGCCTGTAGCTCAGTTGGATAGAGCAACGGCCTTCTAAGCCGTGTGTCGGGGGTTCAAATCCCTTCAGGCTCGCCAGAATGCGGTGGGTATAGCTCAGCTGGTTAGAGCGCAAGATTGTGGCTCTTGAGGCCGAGGGTTCGAATCCCTCTACTCACCCCACTTACTTGTAGGGGCATCGCCAAGCGGTAAGGCAACAGACTTTGACTCTGTTATTCGTAGGTTCGAATCCTGCTGCCCCTGCCACAATTGACCGCCGTTGGGGTGTAGCCAAGCGGTAAGGCATCGGACTCTGACTCCGACATTTCGGGGGTTCAAATCCCTCCACCCCAGCCATACGTGGAACTCGCCGAGGCGCGAATTTTTTCTCGCCAAGGCGTGAAAAACGTTTGATTTTTGATAGGCGTTGTGTTATATTATGTAATGCTTGCGACCTATTAGCTCAGTCGGTAGAGCACATGACTTTTAATCATGGTGTCCCGAGTTCGATTCTCGGATAGGTCACCAGACCGGCGGATGTGGCGGAATTGGCAGACGCGTCGGACTTAGGATCCGATGTTCTCGGACGTGCAGGTTCAAGTCCTGTCATCCGCACCATCCAAAATATATGCGGGAGTGGCTCAGTTGGTAGAGCGTCGCCTTGCCAAGGCGAAGGCCGCGGGTTCGAGTCCCGTCTCCCGCTCCATAAGCACCCTTAGCTCAGTTGGTAGAGCAACTGACTCTTAATCAGTGGGTCCAGGGTTCGAGTCCCTGAGGGTGCACCAATACAAAAGCGACACGGTTTTTGCCGTGTTGCTTTTGTATTGGTGCACCCTCAGAGACATCGTACCCACATATTTTTTGCCTTGTGCAAAAAATATTGGGTGCGGCAATTTCGGCAAAGAACCAAAAAGCTCGCCCAACGCGGCTGAGCCGCCGAAATTGCTTTCGACTCTCCGCAACTTGCTTGCGGAATGTCGAAGCCCCCTGAGTTCC
>DVNJ01000021.1 GCA_018714485.1 Candidatus Caccalectryoclostridium excrementigallinarum
AAATTCGCACCGGAGATATGGTATTGATGAAGTTTGCAGATCTCAAAGGCTACATATTCGACCTCGATGGCACCTTGCTCGCCTCCACGGGATTGTGGTACGGCATCTACCGCAAGGCGCTCGCCCGTTTCGGCATAGAAATGCCGGACGATTACGTCGCGCACGTCAATCATCTGGACATCTCACGGGGCACGGCTTATACCGCGGAACGCTTCGGGCTTTCCTGCGGCGCGGAAGGAGTGGCGAAGGTGTGGAGAGAGTATGCGGGCGACGCGTACGCCTCCGCGATCGAGATGACTCCGCACGCGAAGGAATTGCTCTCCGCACTCTCCGCACGCGGCAAAAAGCTGGGCATCGCCACTGCTTTGGACGAGGACCTCGCGCGCGCGTGCCTTACAAGACACGGGGTGTGGGAGCTTTTCCCGGTGTTCGTGTCCGTGGGCGACGTGGGAAAGGACAAGAGCGCCCCCGACGTATATCTTACCGCGGCGGCGCGGTTGGGGCTGCTCCCGTCGGAGTGCGCCGTAGTCGAGGACGGCGCGGTGGGCGCGGAAACGGCTAAAAAGGCGGGATTTTTCTCTGCCGGAGTGACGGATCCGTATTCAGGCGCCGATCCGGCTCTCATGCGCCGCGTGTGCGACCGTCTGGAGAGCGACCTCGGCGGTTATCTCGCGGATTTCGAGTGAAAGAAGGCGCTCACCGCGGAGAGTGCGGAGGGCGGAGGAACAACGTAAACACAAAAACGGCAGATAAAACATTGAAAACGTCATTCTTAACACGTCTTTCGGACAGTAGGAAGCGCAACGGCGCGAAGATCATTCTGCTTCTCAGCACGGTATTGTGGGGGAGCAGTTATTTCATTCTGAAAGACACTTTGGACGAAGTCCCGCCTTACTTTCTGCTCACATTCCGCTTCCTAGTCTCCGCGGTGCTGCTAGGTCTGATCTGCTTCAAGAAGTGGAAACTCATGAACGTCACCTATCTGTGGCAAGGGGTGCTGACAGGTGTCTTTCTCGCCTTCGCGTACATTTTTCAAACGCTCGGTCTGCAGAACACAACGCCGGGGACGAGCGCATTCCTCACCACGGTCTACTGTATCCTCGTGCCTTTCATAGGCTGGGCGGTCATGAAGAGGCGTCCGACACTTCTCAACCTCGCGGCGGCGGTCGTGTGCATGGCGGGCATCGGGCTTGTGTGCATGGACGGCGGCAGCGGCGGTTTCTCATTGAAAGGAGAGGGATATACGCTCATCTGCGGAGTTTTCTTTGCGCTTCAGATCGTCGCCGTGGATAAGTTCGGGCAGAAGCTGGACACCTTCCTTTTCACCACCATACAGTTCTTCACCACTTTCGTCATATGCCTCGTCTTTTTCCTCGCAAAGGAGAGCATGCCGACGTCGCTTTCATCGGACAGCGCGTTTTCATTGGTGTACGTCGCCGTCATGGCGACGTGCGTGTGCTTCGTCATGATGAATGTGGGCATCAAGTACGCCTCATCCATCGCCGCCTCGCTCATCCTCAGCCTGGAGGGCGTGTTCGGCGTGGCGTTCTCCATGATCTTCTACCACGAGCGCCTCACCCTGCAGGTGGGCATGGGCTTTGCGGTCATCTTCGTCGCCCTGCTCCTCAACGAGGTGCTGCCCAAGCTCATCGCCTCCCGCCGCAACGCCGCCTTCCCCTCCGTCCGCCCCCACAAACGCACGGAAGTGTACAAAAGAGAGCCCTGCGCCTGAGCACCCGTCCGCGCCGCCCCTGCCGAGAGAGGGCTTGCAACGCAGCATTGCGCCTGCGGCGCAACACCTCAACATCACGAAAACAAAAAGAGTGCGCATTGCGCACTCTTTTCGTATGTAAGTTTTTTGTGTCATTTACGCAGTGCCGTTTGCCTGTTCCTTTGTCAGTGTGCCGTCACTGCATATGACGACATAATCGCCTGTTTCCGCGTCCCATTCGGATTTTTTGATGATCTCGTGCCACTGCTCGACAGTGCCGTCATAATATATGGCAGTAAGTTCGCTGCATCTGAAGAATACACGGCGACCAATAGATTTGATACTTTGGGGCAGCCGGACATATTTTACGTTAGATCCGAATATACCGCCATTGCCGTAAGCTGCCATTAAAAATTCTATCGTGTCCGGCACTTCTATTTCAGCGACGGTGTTAGAGTAAGTCAATGCCGGTCCCCACCATCCAACAACTTCCTTGCCGCCCAGTTCCGAGGGGACAGAGTATGTGTCGGTTTGCAGGTTTTTTACGGAGAGGAGATATGCCTTGTCGTTGCGTATGATGTAAGAGCAGTCCTCCTCGATGATCTCTCCGCTGTGTTCGACAGCCCCCAGCCACTCCTCCGCCTTGCAATCGAACGCGGTGGACTGCGTCGTGACTTTGTAGCGGTATCTTGTGCTGGAAGATGTGATTACGCTCCCTGTGTCCGACGTTACGCCTTGCAGAAAGCCCTCCCAGTATTCCCTGCCGGACACATCGGTGTACCACGGTACGACGATCCTCGCGTAGTATCGCATGATGTCGTCGCCCTCCAGGTAAAGGATGTTGACGTTGAAACCGGTTATGTAACCCGAGGTGGGGATAAAATATCTCGACGTGGGACCGCTCACGGTATACCCTGAATTTTCCGGGGCATCATCAAAACTTCTTGAATAAGGCGTGTCAACATAGCAGCACAGGATCTCTTTGTCGGGAAGCAGTTTTCGCGCGGCTTCCATTGCTTTGACTTGATCCATCGCGTTGCCGAATGATGCATGATCTTCCAGTACTGTATTTATGTCGTTAAAATCAATAGACAAAAAGGCGTCGAGCAAAGCGGCTCTTATATTCTCGACTGTATTGCCAATCTCGTCTCTCACTTCGGAAGTCTTGTTGACGGGCACTTCCGTCTGTGCAGGCACACCAATTTGTGCGAACACAAGCCCCTTTACATCCGTCGTCGCGTCTGAAATGATTTGGGGCATATCCCGAATCTGTAACTGCCCGCTTTGGTTGCAATACGACGTTTCTTTAGGTTCCGAGTCGTCACCATTATAACTTCCCTTGGAAGTAGTGTCTGTCCGAAGTTTTATTGTGCGGCCTTCGGCGTCAACCCGATACCACATCAATATAGGGCATGAATTTACTGAAGTGTCTAACAGCAACTGCAGATCCGTGCGGATGTCCTCGTCAAAGCTCAGGTCTGAGAAATATTCGTCGTATATTTCGTCATAGGTGATGAAGCGGATCTCTTCCTTTGTGACGGACAGATCGCTTGCGTTCAGAGAAGCAATCGCTTGTCCGATCGCCGCGCGGACGCGCTCTATTGCAGCCGTGACGGCGGCTTTCGCTTCGTCTGCCTCGCTTTCTTTGATTTGCGCCGTCTCCGAGTATCCCGCCGCACTCAAGACCGCGGCTTTTGCTCCGTCACTCTCCAATTGTCTTACTATGTCCGGGGCGGAGAAGGTTATGTTGCCTGTCCGCACGGCGTCATATTCGTAATAGGATACGCTCATATTGACATTGCCGGACGAAGAATCGTAACTTACGTCTTCGACCGCGGCGTTCAGCCCGGGCAGTGCTGTTTCACAAAGTGCGCTGTACGCTGTCTGCAGATCGTCTGCAAACGACGTGTCACCAAACGACTCATCCCACAATGAGTCTATGGCGATAAGCGGTTCTTCCTCCTGCGGTGTATCGCCGTCATTTCCGCCGACCGGCGGCTCAACGGTCGAAGAGTCGGAGCCGCCGTTCTGGCTTTGCGCGCTGCTGTTGCATGCAGTGAACACGCAAAGCGCAACGACGATCATCAGCGCCACGGCTATCATTGCTTGAACCGTTCTTTTCATTTGATTGTCCTCCCTTACGTTTTTTGTCAATACAATTTTTTCGGCGGCGATTCAAGGTGGAAAAAGTACGCCGAATATTGTATTCGGCGTACTTTTTCATCTAAAACATACACAGAAAAAGTAATGTTACGTATATTTAATCAATAATATTCTAAAATCTTTAATGCAAAATATTGACTTATCATAGCAGATGTGTATATATTAAGTACGCAATATACAATATTCGATGTATTTTGTGACGGTCTATGCGAATGGTATTATCGTCGTAAAAGCCGGTATGCCGAACCGGAATAATACGAACCGGCCTCGGAGCAACTCTTTTCGGCGCTTTTGCACAGCCGAAACTTGCCAATATGTATACTATTGCCTGCGTTCCGCCCGTGCAACACCATCCGAAAATCTCTTGCTCTGAGGTGCGAGCAGTTCCGCGCCTGCCGATTTTTGGCTGAGCAATTCCGGGGTCCCCGAGTGAAAATCTATGATTTTCAGTTGGGGTAAAAGTCGCCGCAGCCAATACTTGACCCGTATTGGCAAGGCGAATGACGCTGATCGGGCGGAAATCAGCGGCGCCGAACCCGATTCGTATTAGTCCGTTTCGGCATGTAACCCTTGCGGCGGTTCCCTTTAAGGGAAGAGCCGATGTTTTGCGTTCAATGGTTCAAGGGAAGGAATTTACGCTTTTTCTATTCCCTTGGCTTCCATCATGCCGGCGATGACCGCCTGCGCCTTCCTGACCGCCACGTCCGATTTGAGAGGCAGCATAAGGGGAACTTCCTTATAGGCGGCGACGCCGTCCTTGCTCACCTTGCTCACCTTCATATCTTCGGGAACTTCCGCGTCCAAATAAAGCTTGAGCGTATGTCCGCCGACGGCTATTTTGGCAAGCAGCTTGCCTTTGTAACGATAGCTGTCGCATCTGATGCTCAAACGGCTCTTGACGCCCTTGTAGCTCAAAAGGCAGTCCCTGATCGCGTCGTAATAGGCGCTGTGCTTTGCATCCTGGCGTACCCTTTCACTGAATGCGTTTGTGCTCATCCTTTTCCTCCTCATAAGCTGCCCGAACCGCCTTGGCGAGTTGATCGGCGCACGATGTGTTGCGGAATCCGCATCTGATGCCTCCCAAAAGCCTCTCGATCTCCTCGACGGTCTTGCCTTGTACAAGTATGGGAACGGCTTGCAAGTTACCCGGACAGCCTCCCTTGAATTTTACGTTGTACACTTTGTTGCCTTCAAGTTCCAAATCTATCTGCACGGCACAGGTGCCGCGAGTTTTATAGGTGTGTTTCATCTGCCGTAAAAGCGCCTTATATAATCTTCGATGTCCGCGCGCGTGCCCTTGTAAGGACCGGGCTTTTCCATCTTCGCCGAAACGGTCGCCGTCGCCCAAAGGAGCGAATCGGCAATGCCCGCATGCCCGCGCTCGGAGATATATGCGGCAAATGTCGTGTCTCCCCTGCCGCTTCTTCCCGAGAGGTTCCTCGCCTTGATGGGGCAGGTATATATCTCGTTGCCGTCATAGGCGAGCACTTCGGTGTTGTGAGTTATCACGACTTCCTTCGCGCCCCACTTATGCAGCAGCCTTGCCGCTTCCGCTCTGTCCGTCTTGCCCGTCATTATCTCCGCCTCGGCGGCGTCCGTTTTGAGATAATCGATATAGGGCAGATAAGTGAGCTTATCCTTCCAATCTTCAAAATACATCAGCGACGTGTTCTTGTCCACATGACGCAAAAGCGCCTGCACGTCGACGGCGGTCTTGCCGCGTAAGGACATTTGCCTGATCAATTCGCCGTCAAAGTCGCCGTAGATGAGACCCGCGAAATGATAAACGCCGCAATCGACCCCGGGTATATCCTTTTCGGTGAAGGGATCGCCCTGCGCGATACAAGTGCAGGTACGCCTTTCCTTGTCGGGCGTATGATACTTGTTGCGGATGGACGTCGACTTTGCCGAAGGCAGACAGTAGACATCCTCTTTCGCGATCGTGAACACGTTCAGTCTGTCCCTGTCGCCCTCCGCCAGCTTGGTGACCACGCCCGCCTTATGACCCAAGGCGTGAGCGGCGGCGGAAGAATAGATGACGGCTCCTCCGACCTCGACTATCTCGTTATCCAAGTAGTCGATATTATAATCCAAGGATATATGTCCTATGGATAGTATATCATAAAACTTTGCCATGATAAACCCCTTTTTTCGCTTTTTTATGTCTTTTTGTTGTTTTTTTCGACCATTTTTCGCCGTTCTATCCATAAGTCGGGCGCTTTTAGCCAATTTTCGGCGAGCCTTGCAGCTCTATCGGGAACAGCTTTTCGATCAGCGCCTCGGCGTCTATGCGCAGCAGACCTAAGCCTTCGCGCTTGTCGTCCGCGCCTTCGGAGCCGCTGCCCGCGCCCGTACCCGCGCCTTCGTTCTCTCTCACGACCACCTCGCCGTAAGCGAGCACGGTGTAAAGACCGATGTCGGGAATGGGGTCGTTATCGCCCTCGTTTTCATGCAGGGCGAAACTGAGCAGGAACTGCCTGATCTTGGCGTTGATGTCCGTTCCGAAGACCGTCTCGGCAAGGTCCGCCGTCTCCGGATCGATCGCGAGCACTTTCCCGATCGCGGCGATGTCTTTCGCTTCCATGTCATTGATAAAGACCGCCACGGGGAAGACGTCCCTGAACTTCGGGTCGGGCGCGATCGTGCTGCCGTCGTTGGGATCCGTTCCGCCCACCACGTCTTCGATACTGCCCGCGCTGCGCAAGTCGTTCCTCTGCTCCTCGGTCAGTTCGAGATCCATGATTATGGTGACGGTGAAATATTGCGGCAGCAGCTTGAACGCCGCGTTATTGTCCGCGAGCGCCGCGGAGGAAAGCGTCGCGGTTATCACGAGCAGTTCGTCGGGAGAATTCTTTTCCTCCAGACCGTTCACATAGCGCCAGTCGTTATATTTGCTCTCGAAGGAGGCAAATATCTTCTCTTCCTCGGCGCCGCCGTCTTTACCGAGCATGACGAGCTGGTCTATCCAATAATCTTCGCCGTATTCCACGTCAGCGGAAAGTCCGAGGCTCGCCGCGAACTTTGCGCGCTCGTCGTTCGGCTCTTCGGGATCGCCCGCAGCAACCGCCGCCTCGCGCCCGATGATGACGTCGGCAAGAGCCGTGTCGACCAAGTCTATCGTCGCGCCCTGCGTCTCTCCGAAGCTCCCGATGATCTCGGCGGCGAGATCGAAGCCGTCGCCGCTCGGGCGGTGATCACTGCCCAAGAAGGCGCTCGGCGTCATGCCCGGATCGGAAGGGCTAAGGCTGCCGTTCGCCTCTTTGCCGTTGTAAAGATAGATATGCTTGATCGCGTCGGCGAATGCCGCTTTTGTCACTTCCGCCTTTTCGCCCTCTTCGAGCTTATCTTCGTAGACGAGCGCATAAAGCAGCGCATAGACGTTGTCCATCTCAATGCCGTACACGCTGTATCCGGCGATGAACCTGCTTATGCCCGCCTCCTGACCGTTTTCGTCCTTCTCGGCGAGCACGGAAGTTATCGCCTCGGAAAGCGTTTTGCAAACCGAGTCGTAACTCAGATCTTCGACTATGTCTCCGCCCGCGCCGAAGCCGGTGAGAAGCTCGCAGAGGCTGTCGAGCAACGACTTTGTCTTACCGTACTTTGCGTCGTTGAAAATTATGTCCGTATGCATATCGCCCGTCTCTGCGGCGGATATTTCTATGTCGGCGGTCAGATATACCGCGGAAGGTATGAGCTGTCCGATGATGTTATGGAACAGACCGTTCTCGTCAAAGAGATCGGGGCTTGCGTTTTCCAGGCTTTTGCGTATGTCGAACTTGAACTTGACGGTGATATAGACCGAGCCGTCCTCTCTCTTCTCGCCGTCGCCAAGGCTCAAAAGCTCGAAGCCGTATTCGGCGATCATGCCCGTCGCCTCGCCCGACTGCATATAGCTGCGCATTATCGCCGCCAGCGAGGCATAATCTATCGTCGCCGTGCTCGTGACGGTCACCGCGGGATTTGCCGCGACCTTGCCAAAAGCGATATTGTCGATGATGGCGTCCGTGCCCGAGAAAATGTCCGTTATGCTCGCATAAAGATTATTATCGTCGATATAAATGCCCTGGACATTGGGATCGGGGGTGTCTTTGGTGATGAGACCGAAGTTGTCCTCAAGCGTCCTTATAAGTTCGTTGCAGTCATATTCGACATATTCGAAGCCGTCTATCTGTCCGTCGCCGTCGTCGTCCTGCATATAGTGGTCGGGAGCGGCGACATAGCGCACGATCTCGAAAAACTCCAGCGGAGTGAGCTGCAATCCCAAAGCGCTGATGACCGCGCCGATGGGCTGAGCGTTGACGAGGTCGGAGACGAAGTTTATCGGCAAGAGTTCGCTCACCGACTGCACGGCGTTATAGACCGTGGCGTTTATCTGCGTCAAAAAGTCGCCCGTTCTGAGTTCCGAGCCCGTGAGCGAGAACACGGCGTCAACTATGCGCAGCATCTTTTCCATATCTTCTTCCGAAGTGGAATTGACGACGACTCCCGCCGCGCCTTCCGCGTCGCAAGGCTCGACCTCGGCGGAGAAATATATCTCTTTGGGGAGTATCGCCGCCGCGGCTTTGATCCCGAACGCGGCAATGCCCGTAAACTTTGAGGCAACGCTCTGCAAAGCCGAACGCAGCTCCACTTTCACTGTGGCTTTGAGCTTGGTGGCGGCGTCGTTTATCGTGTCGGGAGCGGAGACGATGACCTGCTCTAAGCTGACCACGTCGGCAAAATTCACGTTCCATTCGCTCTGCATCTGCACGAGGCTGTCCGCGCCGACGAAAGCTTCCTGCAAGACGTCGTTGACGAACGCGGCTATCTGCGGACCGGAGATCTCCACCTCGCCCGTCTTGGCGGTGGGATTTCTGAGCGACTCCCAGTTGAATTTCAATTCGTTGAGCAGCTTGTCAAGCTCTTCGCTGCCCGTCGTCTGCTCGTCGCCCGCGCGGGAGTTTTCTTCGACCGCCGCATAGGGCGAAACGCCGTCGTTGCGCGCGGCGAGCGCCGCCTGAACGGTCTCCTCGCCGCTCCCGGCGCTGTTGAGCATATCCACGACGATCGCGGGCAGATCGAGATCGTAGCCGTCATCGACCGTCATGCAAAGCGCGTCGAGGACGCGATCGTAAAATCCGTCCAGATCCTCTTCGCCGTAAGGAGCGGTGACCACCGCGGGATCCGCCTTATAAAGATTGGAAAGAACGTTCAAGCCTTGGAAAAGATCCATTTGCGTGGGCTCGCCCAAAAAATGATCCCAGGCAAAGTATGCCCCGCCCAAAATACCGCCGCAGAGCACGATGACCAGCACGAGCGAAGTTATGACCACGGCAAGACAGCAGCGATGCTTTTTCCGCCTCGGAACGGCATAGCCGTCCTCCTCAGAATCGCTGTCTCCGCCGTAAAGGTCCTCGCGCGGTTCGTCCGAATCCCCGATATCTTCGGGGGCGGAGCCGCACCTGCCCGCCTTGCCGGCAAGCTCGTCTTCGTCGCCTTCGTCGCTGTCGCAATATGCGCCGTATTTACGTCTTGACATCTTTACCTCTTGCAAAACATAGTTTCAAGCATTATAATTATATCAAAGACGCGCACGGAATTACAACCGATTAACGACACTTTTCGCGCGCGCAACGATAAATATGAAAAAAAACATAAAACAACTTAATGATACGAAAGTCCGCGCTCTGATCGGCTCGACAGCCGCCCTTATCCTGCTCATCTCGGTTTTTCTGCTGGTTTACGGGATCTACGGCTGGGCTTTTATCACCACGGAGCCGATAAAAAACTATAAAGCCGACCTTTACGACAAGGCGAGCGAGAACGCCGAAGGCGGCGGAGTCGTGTTTTTCGGCGACTCTCTGACCGAGATGTACGAACTTGACGAGCATTATCCCGACCTGAAAGTCTTTAACAGAGGCATTTCGGGAGACACGACCGACCATATGCTCAAACGCCTCAAAGGCAACGTGACCGCCTTAAAGCCGAACGTCGTGGTCTTCCTCGGCGGCTGCAACGACCTCAGGCACGGCGCTCAAGAGGACGTCGTCCTCGAAAACATTTCAAACATCATCGCCACGCTGAAAAGCGAACTCGACGGAGTCAAGGTGATCGTTCAATCGCTCTATCCGATAAACACGAGGAATGACGGCATCTTCAAAAACATGCCGGGAGAGTGCACGGTGGAAAAACTCGAGAGCGTGAACGCGGGCATCGCGGCGCTTTGCGAAGAATACGGGGTGACTTTCGTGAACATGTATCCTCTGCTCGCCTCGTCCGCGGGCGACATTCGCCCCGAACTCGTGCTGCCCGACGGGCTTCATCTGCGCCCGAACGGTTACGATCTCGTCACCAAGACTTTAAGACCATTTCTCGACGCGGCGCTGAGCGCTTAGACAAACAACTTTATTATCTCGGGATCGGAGAGATCTTTGACATAGAGCATGCTCGCGCGCCTTATCGCCGCCTCGTCCGCCGCCGAAGAGCGGTCGTAGACGCCGACCGTGCAAAAGCCCGCCGAACGCGCGGAATTTATCCCTTTCAAAATATCTTCAAAGACCACGCATTCCTGCGGATTCAAACCCATGAGCGCCGCGGCATGCAGATAGACGTCGGGAAAGCCCTTTCCCCTGCCCACGTCGCGCACGCTCGCCTTGGCGCAGAACTTGGACTCGATGCCCAACCTTTTCAGCGCGGGGAGATAGGTCTCTTCCGTCAGCGTGGTCGCGATCCCCGCCTTGACGCCGCTGCGCGCGAGCGCGTCGAGCAGTTCGAGTCCGCCCTCTTTCGCCCTCACCTCTTCGGCATAATGCCGCGCCACCATTTTGCGCCAGAGGGCACATATGCTCTCCGCGTCCTCTTTCGCGCCCGTGACGCTCTTGGTATATTCCGCCGCCTGCAACATGGTCATGTCGCGTATGGCAAGCGCATACCCCTCGGGTACGGGCAGGGAAAGACTTTCGAAGTATTCCTCGTCCACCCTCTCCCAGACGTCCATGGTGTCGAGCAGCGTGCCGTCGAGATCGAATATCGCGCCTTTGAATTTCATAAAAAAAATTATAAACCATGCGGCAAATTATTTCAACAAAATCGCTCCTCGGCGGTGAATAAAGATTTTTTTGTAAAATTTGATAGACATGCTTGCTAATTATAGACATTATGTTGTATAATATAAGCAACAACACCGTGGAGGTAAAAAATGAAAAAGAAATTGACGGCAGTTTTATGCGCAGTCCTCATCGCGCTCTTATGCGTTTCGCTCTTTGCCTGCAAAGACGACATGTTCGACGCCTCTTTCAAGGAAGAAGCGACCGCCGAACAGGCGAAAGCCGCATGGGACGCGGCGAATGAAGCGATCAACGGCTCGTCCGCGCGCGCCTCGCTCGCAAGCGGCGACGAGACGCCCGTCGAGGGTTGGAGCGGCATAGGCTTTGAAGTCTCTTCGACGAGGACGGTCGACGCGAGCTTGGGCGAAGACGCTCTCGCCGCGACGGGCAGCATGAGCGCGAGCGGCGCGCTTTTGTTCGACATGAGCGGATTCTCTCTGAACGCAAGCGCGGACGGCAGCGTGAACGACAAGGCGATAAGCGCAAAGATAGGCGCTTATCTCAAAGACAAGGTGTATTATTCCGACATCACCGTGGGCGGCGTACCCCTGCAAGCCAAGGCGGACATGAGCAACAGCGGCATTTTGGACGTGGTCAACTCCGCGCTCTCCGAAATGCTGACCACTCTCTCGAGCGCCTTTGCCGGTCTCGGTCTTGATTACACGGCAAGCATTCTCTCCGCGATCCCCTACGAGGAATTGCAGGAGCTGGGCTTGAAGTCTTACATAAATTCCTCGGGCGATTACGACCGCGTCAAGTTCGAACTCCCCGTCGAGCTTTTCGCTAAACTGCAAGGCGGCGGCGACGACGCCGACTTTATCCAAACGCTGGCAAAAGCCGACCTCTCCCTCATCATCGTCACGGATAAGGAGACGGGCAACTTCAGCGGCGCGAAAGTGGATCTCGAATACGCCTTCAAGGCGGACATATCCGACGCGGCTGCCGGAACGGGCGCCAAGCTGAGCATGGCGATAAACGACGTTAAGCAGATAGACGATTATCCCTCGAAAATGGAGGACTTCAAAGATCTCGGCGATTACAGCCTCAACGATCTTTCAAACTTCTTTGAAGAACTTATCGAAAACCTCGGCGCCTTGATGGAAATTTGATCCATCCCTTTTGAAACGTACCGCTCCTTCGGGAGCGGTATTTTCATGCCCGCGCGTTTGCCGCGGTTTACGCCGACCCCGCAAAAAAGCTCTTCCCTCCCCAACGTAAAATTCTCGGGCGGCTTTTACGATTGAAATTTTTTCGCGGATATATTATAATAGGTAAAAATAAAAGGTATTGAGAGAGTATGCGTTATATCGGCAAATACGAGTCGCCGCTCGGAAAAATGCTCATGACGAGCGACGGCGAAAAGCTCACGGGACTTTGGTTCGAAGGCGGGAAATTTTTTGATGATACGAGCAAAGATGCGCTCGAGCGCGAACTGCCCGTCTTTGCCCGCGTGCGCGAATGGCTGGACGTCTATTTTTCCGGGCGCGAGCCGGACTTTACGCCGCCGCTATCGCTCGAGAAGGCGACGCCCTTCCGCAGGCGCGTTTGGGAGCTGTTGAAAACGATAGGATACTCTCAGACGGTGAGCTACAAAGAACTTGCCGCGCGGCTGGAAAAGCAAAGCGGCAAAAAGGTCGCGGCGCAAGCGGTCGGAGGCGCCGTCGGACACAATCCGATCGCGATCGTTATCCCCTGCCACCGCGTCATCGGCGCGAACGGGGATCCGACGGGCTATGCGGGCGGCTTGGACAAGAAGATCGCCTTACTGAACATAGAGGACAAAAAATGATAAAGTGCGTCATCTTCGACATGGACGGAACTTTGGGCAATACCCTGCCCATATGCATCGGCGGCATAAGGCTCGCCGTGCAGAAAGCCACGGGAAAGCTGCTCGACGATAAGGCGGTGCTCAAATATTTCGGCGCCTCGGAAGAAGGGATCATCGGCAAACTCATGCCCGAGCATAAGCAAGAAGGCATAGACCTTTATTTGAAGTTTTACAGAAAGCAGCATGAGATACTCGCTCCCCGCCCCTTTGACGGCATCGTGCCGCTTCTGGAAATGCTCAAAAAGGAGGGGATCGCTTGCGTCATCGTCAGCGGCAAGGGGGAAAAGTCTCTCGACATCTCTCTCGAGGTGATGGGGATAGACAAATATTTCTGCATGAAAAGACACGGCGACGAAAAGTCGACGGGCAAAGAGGTCTTTATCGCCGAGGTCCTTAAAAAGCTCGATCTGAAAAAGAGCGAAGCGGTCTATGTCGGCGACGCGGTGAGCGACGTTCTCGCCTCGCGCAGAGCGGGCATCGCCGTCATCGCCGCCGCCTGGGCGCAGAGCGCGGACATCGACGCCTTGAAAAACGCCGCGCCCGACTTCTTGGCAAAATCGGTCTTTGAAGCGCAAGAGTGGATAAAAAGGCAAAACGCGCCCGCCTTGAAATAAGAGGAAAAATATGCCGCGCGCAATGTTGCACGCGGCATACATGTTTATTTTAAGCACTTTCGTCATATATCAATCAAAAATATCCTTGATATTATCCCAAATGCTCGCCTTTTGCACGTCGCAAAGCGCCACGAGATCCACGGAAAGTTTTTCTCCGCCGGGCAAAGAGTATTCCGCCCTGCCGATGACCTCGCCGCGGCTTATCGGCGCTTTGAGTTTTTCGGGCAGCTTCAACTCGGGCGGAGGCAACGTTTCGCCGTTTTTGAGCAGCGCCTCCACGTCCGCCGCGCTCCCGTAAGGGACGCTTTTGACTTTCCCGCCGCGAACGGCGACGCTTCCCAGCTCTTCGCCCGCAGTCACGGCTTTGACGTTTTCAAAGTTCGCAAAGGCATAATTGAACATTCCCGAAACTTCGGCAAAGCGCGTCTTACTGTCCCTGCCGCCGATGAGCGTCGCCACCACTCTCACGCCTTTTCTCTCGGCGCAGGCGGAAAGGCAGAATCCCGCCTCGTCGGTAAAACCCGTCTTGCCGCCCACGCAGCCGGAGTAGTTGCGGATGAGCTTGTTGGTGTTGACAAGCTGGGTCGTCCTGCCGCTCGGATGCACGAAATCCTCCATCCATATGCCCGCATAATCGTAATAAGCCTTATGTTTCATCAATTCGCGCGTCATGACGTTCACGTCCTTTGCCGTGGAATACTGCTCGCCGCTGTCGGGCAAGCCCGTGGCGCAGCAAAAGCGCGTGTTGTTCATGCCCAGCTCGCGCGCACGGGCGTTCATCTTATTCACGAAAGCCTCGTGCGAGCCGCTTATGCGTTCGGCGAGCGCGACGGAGGCGTCGTTGGCGGAAGCTATCACGACGCCCTTGATCAAGTCGCCCGCTTTATAGCTCTCTCCCGCGTCCAAAAACATCTGACTGCCGCCCATTCCCGCCGCCTCGGGAGAGACGACTATCTCCTCTTCGAGCGAAAGTTCGCCGCGCTCGAGCGCCTCGAAAGTCAGCGTCGCGGTCATTATCTTGACCATGGAAGCGATCTCGTGCTTCTCGTTCTCGTCCTTGGCATAAAGCACTCTGCCGCTTTTACTGTCGGTGAGATAGGCGGAAAAAGCGGTCACGAGTTTTTGCTCTTCTTCCGCGCAAGCCGTATTTGCCGCAAAAGCCGCCGCAACGGCGGCGATAAGTATCAGACATGTGATTATCTTTTTCATAAGCTCTCCTTGCGTTCAGTATGCAACTTACCGCGCGTTTTATGCGCAAGAAGGCGGCACCTCGTCTCCGCCCGATATTCCCCTCTTCGCGCGCGTCATATGCGCAAGCGGCAGCGCAAATATTTTTCGGCAAAATCGTTTAAGGGGGAAAATTAAATCTCATATTTCTACAAGGTGACAAATATATAATAGTATCACCGAGCAAAAAAGGGGTCTTTATGGAGCCGGAACGCGCCGAAATAACGAGATACTTGCTTTCCCTCGGCTTTAAGCCGGGCAACAGCGGCTTTTATTATCTTTGCGAACTCATCTTCATGCACTTTCGCGGCGAAGAGATCGCCCCTTTGAGCAAGCGCGGCTATGCCGTCGTGGCGCAAAAATTCCGTAAGAGCGCCGCGACCGTGGACAAGAGCATACAAAACGCCGTCTCGAGCGCCTGGATGCGCGGTGATATCGAAAGGCTTTATACGCAGTTCGGCAACACCATAGGCAGCGACAGAGGCAAACCCGGAAACTTGCAGTTCATCTTCCAAGCCTGCGAAAACCTGCGCTGCCGCCGCGTGAACGGCTGCGCGGGGAGGGGGAATGAAGACTAAAAGACGGGCGGCTTATTTTTTCACTTCGCTCAAGCTTTTTCTGCGTGAATACAGGCTTTTTGTGCTCTTAGGGTGCCTCTGCCTGCTCGGCGGGGTCGTCGTCGGCGTCTTGTCGGCGCGCAGCTTCGGCGAGGACTATTACAAGCTCAACTTCATCTTCGAGCTTCATAGCGGCTCTTACTCTTTCGCCAAGACCTTCTTTCTCGCCCTGCTTTTCGGTTGGGGCGGACTTGCGCTCATTCTGCTTTGCGGCTTCAACAGGTGGCTGATCTTCCCCGCCTTTTTTCTCGTCGCCTTTTTGGGCTATCGCTTGGGGCTGGGTTTTGTGGGCTGCCTTCAACCCTCGGGCGCGGGCGGCGTCGCCTGCGTGATCTTTTTCTATCTCCCCCTCTATCTCACGGCGGGGACAGTCTTTATCGTCTATATCTGCATGGTTTTTTCGAGCATATGCGGCGCCTGCGGCGTCTTTTCCTCCGCATCCTCGGTCAAGCGTCTGTTCTTCAAAGCGCTGCCCCTTTCTCTCGTCTTTGCCGCCGCCGCCTTTTTCAGCTGCATTCTCATTCCTCTTCTTTACAAGTTGTTTTTCATGTGAGCACGGGCGTTGCGGCGCGGGCGTTAAGCGCTTGATATTTTAATAATAATGCGTTATAATAACCGTGTGCGTCTTTCGGACGCGAAACGGCTTCTCTTCGCCTTTTGAAAGATCGAAGCGAAAGAAGCGCAAAATACATCGGCGGGAAAATTATTGTGCTAACGAGATTCAGCGTAAAAAGACCGTACGTAATCGCGGTCATGGTGATAATAATAGTCGTCTTGGGCGTCATTTCCGTTCTCAATACGTACGTGGATCTTCTGCCCGATATGGATCTTCCCTATGTGGTCGTCGCCACCGTCTACGCGGGTCAGCCCGCCGAGATCGTGGAAAAAGAAGTCACGGCGGTGCTCGAACAGGCGCTGGGCAGCATGTCCTCGGTCAGATCGGTCTCCTCGATGTCATATGACAACGTGTCCGTGATCAGCCTGCAACTCGACTCGGGTTCGGACGTGGACGTCGCCGCGGAAGAGATCCAAGGGCGCATAGACGGCGCGGCGTTGCCAGATTCGGCATATTTGCAGGAATCCATGGTCATCAAAGCCAATCCCAATATGCTCCCCTCGATGTCCGTCTCCGTGTCGCGCAAGGGAGAGAGCGTCCCCGACAGCAGTGAATATTTCGCCGCTCTCGCCGACCGCATACGCGCGGTGGACGGCGTTCAGGACGTGAGCGTTCAGGGACTCATCGACAATTATATCCTGCTCAGCCTCAACGACGAAAAGACGGCGGACGTCCTGCATGCGCAGGTGAAAGACAAGCTCTTTGCGCAAGAAGGTCAAGCGAATTTGAACGCCGTTCAGCGCTTCATGTCGTCGCTGGAAAGCAATCTGAGCGCGGCTTTGAAAGAGCTCGAAGACCTCTCTCTCGCCGACGCCGCTTCGCTCGCCACCATAATGCAGAATTTGGCGGCTTTTTACGACGAACTCAATGATTTCCTCGCCACCGACACTATCAAGGCAATGACAACACGCGAAGAAGTGGTAAAGGCGGCGGCAAGTAAGATCGACGAACTTCTTACCCGCAACGATTATTCCGCGGCAAAAATCATTATCAAGTCGCTTTATCCCGAGACCTCGGACTATGCCGCCGTGCATATCAACAGGCTTTTGCTCTCTTCTTCGACGACGGGCAGCGATTACGGCGCGCAGGTGGCAAACGCGGCGGAAAATGCGGGCGAGGCGGTGGAGCTTATCGCCTCGGCGATGCTCTATATTTCTCCCGACGTCTTTGAGAGCGTTTTCGGGCATATTTCCGAACAGTCGGGCGCGGCAAGCGTGCAGGCGATAGAAAGCAATGTCGCGGGGTTTTTGCTCAATAGCTTCGGCAAGGATAATGCCGGCAATGAGCTTTGGACGGGCGAGCATCCCTATGCGACCGTCGCGCAATATGTGCGCGCACACACGGCTGAATTTGCCGCTGCCCTGATCGAATATACGGGCGGCTTGGGCAGGACGGACAGCTCTATCCCGAACAGTAATTTCACGATAGAAGAAATCGTCGCGGGCGCAAAAAAGGCTCTTGAAAACGTCTCTGTCTCTTCGATAGAAAAGGCGATCTGCTCGGCGCTGGGCTATGACGACTTTGAACAGCTCTTTGCGCAGTTAAAAGGAGACGAGACGGCTGAGATCTATAAAAAGCTCACGCAGACGCTCTCGTCCGTGATAGACTCAGATCTCATCGGCACGCTCTTGCAGGCGCAGGACATCTCTCTGCCCGCGGGCAGCTATACGGAAAACGGCATAACCTATATCGTCAACGTCGACGGCAGCATAAATTCGCTGGAAGATCTGATCTTTATGCCCGCGACGGGCATAAACCTGCTCTCGTTGCTCACCTCGTCTTGGGGCGAAGCGGACGGCATTCTCTCCTTCATCGCCTCTCTGCTGCCGAGCGGCGAGGACGGAAGCCCCCTCGAAGAGCCGATCGTGCAGGAATTTTTGAGCGCGCTCCTGAACGGCTCGCCCGTAGATTTCGCCAAGTGGGACGAATTGGAGCAGGCGCTGGGCATAGACACGACGCTGCTTGAACAATGGGCGGCGAACGCCTATATCGACAAGGACGGCAGCCTCGTCAAGCTGTTCAACGACGCGGGCTGGCTGACGAGAAACGAGAGCGGCGCGAACGTCATCGACAAAGAGAATTTGAGCGCTTTTTCCGATGAGTTTGAAAAACTGACCATCTCCCTCTCGCTCAACGACATCGCCGACATCACCGTCATCGACACTTCCGCGCTCGTCTTTTCCAAGTTGGACGGCGCGCATTCCATAACCATCTCCGTGACCAAGCAGGCGGGATATTCGGGCGCGACGCTCTCGGACGACCTCAACGCCCTCTTGGAGAGCCTAACGGGCGAAGAGGAATTTTCCGACTTGCAGTATGCCGTGCTCTATGACGACGGGCATTACACCAACGAACTCATCGACACGGTCATCGAAAACCTGCTCTGGGGCGCGCTGCTCGCGGTCGTGATCCTCTTCATCTTCCTCAAAGATCTGCGTCCCACCCTGCTCACCGCCCTTTCCATGGTCATCAGCGTGGTCGCGACTTTCGTCATCATGTATTTCGCGGGCATCTCCCTCAACCTCATGTCCATGGCGGGACTTGCCATGGGAATAGGCATGCTCGTGGACAACTCGGTCGTCGTGATCGAGAATATATATCGTCTGCGTGCGCGCGGCGCGCCCGTGAAAGAGGCGGTCGTCACGGGCACTTCGCAAATGTCGGGCGCCATCCTCGCCTCGACCATCACCTCGCTCATCGTCTGGCTGCCCATCCTCTTCACGCAGGGGCTGACCAAGACGGTCGTCAAGGACATGGCGATCACGCTCTGCCTTTCGCTCGCGGTCTCGCTCGTCGTGGCGGTGACTTTCGTGCCCTCGCTGGCGCAATACACGGTCAAAAATTACCGCCCGCGCGAGGACAAAGCGATGAGCGCGGTCAAGAAAGCTTATTCCAGGTCGCTCTCCTTCACGCTCAGGCATAAGTGGATAACGCTCGTCGTGGTGGGCGTTATGCTCGCGCTCGCCGTGACTTCTTTCTTCTTCATGGACAGCCGCTTCTTCCCCGAAACGGACACCGGCTCGCTCACCGTCAACGTGAGCATAGACGCGGTCGCCGTCAATTCCGCCAAGGACGAAAAGGGCGAAAAGCTCTCTTACGAAGAAGTGCGCGAAGAGGTATGCGACAAACTCTTCGACTATCTCTCCGCCATGCCCGAGAGCGAGCACGTCAACATGACCATCTCAAGCAACGTCAATATCGCCGGCTATAACATCGAGGCGGAAGGTCTTGACGTGGGCGCGGACACGATCTCGGCGATGGTCAAGCTCAAAGAGGGAAAGCGCGAGAGCGCGAAGCAACTTTGCGACAAGCTGACAAGAGAGCTTTCCTCCTCCCTGCCTTACGCTCAATTCGTCAAGGCGGAATGCTCCACGGGCACGGTCATCGACACGGCGGTGGCGTCGGACAACCTCACCGTCAACGTCTACGGCGACGATCTCGACGCGCTCAAAGAGGCGGTGGGGACGCTCTCTTCTTCGATCGCGCGCCTTGACGGCGTCTCCTATACCTCGGACAATATCGGCGGCAGCGGCATTTCCTACACGCTGCAAATCGACCGCGACGAAGCGATGAAATACGGCTTGACGGTGGGCGAAATCTATCTTCAGCTCTCAAAGCTGCTCACCGACGTGACCTTGACCCCCGCAACTTCGCTCACCGTCGCGGAGGGCGAGGGCGCATACGACGTCTTTATCTATGACTACTTCTATTCCCTGCTCACCTGGCACAAGGGCTTCAAGGGAGAAGAAAACGTCAATATCTATTATAAGGACAAATATCTCAAGAGCGGCGAAACTTACTCTATCGAACGCGAATATTATCTCATCGACAAGCAGACGGGCGACATAACAAGGCTTTTAGCCGACAAGAAGGAAAACGGCGCCTTGCTCTATGACGAGAACGGCTATCTTTCCCTCAACGACGGCGCCTACAAGGCGGACGTGAGCGAGGAATATTTCAGCGACGATTCCGCGCGCGGCGACATTCTCGACGCGGAGATAAGTTACACGCTCAATTCACATATCGGCGGCGTCGAGAGCGGCACGGTCAAGCTGCGCGATCTGCTCCTGCCCTCGTCTTTCGTAGACGGAAATAAAGACGGCGAACTCATAGCGCAAGAAGGCATGGTCTCCATCGACAGAAAGGACGGCAGGCGATATTCCGCCGTGACCGTATGCCTCGAATCGGGCGCTTCGGCAAACAGGGTGGGCGAGCAGATACAGGCGCTCATCGACGCTTACAACTCCTCTCACCCCGACTCCGCGCTCGAGATACAATTCGTCAAGCAGACGGCTGAGGTCGAGGAGATATATAACACGCTCTATATCGTTCTCGGCGTGGCGATCGTGCTCGTCTATCTGGTCATGGCGGCGCAGTTCGGCTCGCTGAAAACGCCCTTTATCATCATGTTCACCATTCCGCTCGCCTTCACGGGCAGCCTGCTTTTGCTCTTTGTCACGGGCGTGGGCATCTCGGTCGTGGCGGTGCTCGGTCTCATCATGCTCATGGGCGTCGTCGTCAACAACGGCATAATCTTCGTCGAACTGACCGACAAGCTCGTCAAAGAGGGCGTGGAGAAGCGCACGGCGCTCATCACCGCGGGCGCGACTCGCCTCAGACCCATCCTCATCACCGCCCTGACCACGATCGTGGGACTTATCATCACCGCCTGCGACGGCAGCGCCACGGGCAGAATGCTGCAACCGATGGCGATCACCTCTATCGGCGGACTGCTTTACGCGACCATTGTGACGCTCTTCTTCATTCCCGTGATCTACGACCTCTTCAAGCGCAAACGCAAGGGCGAGCAAAGCCCCGAGCCTGCGCCCGAAGGCTTCGATCCCGACAAGCTGCTCGCGGAAACGGAGGAAAAATACGACGACGTGAGCATCGAGGAACTCCCCGAAGTCCCCGAAAGTAAGCTCGCCCTGCTCTTCAAGCGATTGAAAAATGGCAAAAAGACCGTAAGCGAAAACGTCGGCGGTTCCGAAACCGGCGCGGACGACAAGCCGCACGAAGAGACAGCGAGCGGCGAGGACGAAAAAGAAAAAGCCGAGCCGAGCGAAAACATAGAAGGCGGCGAAAGCGCGGCAAACGCCGCGCCCGACCTTGACGAAAACGATGGGGCGCAAGAGTCGCCCGGCGAAAGTAAGGACGAGTGAATGACTTTTTCGCAAAAACAGCGAGCGCGCCGCGAGGCGCGCTCTTTTTAAGTCGGAACGTCAGGCTTTTTCTATGCTTCCGTTTTCGGATTTTCCGCTTCCGCCATGGCTTCTTGCGCCAAGAGGTCGGAGAACGCCTCGGAGGCGAGGACTTTGAGCCACTTTTTCTTACCTTCGGCTTTGGCGGCGGCGATCCACTCCTTACAGAAGGCTTTTTTGCGCGCTCTGAGCGCAGCCATATCTTCTTTGAGCTTATTCATCTGCGCCCTTCTCTCCGCTTTCAGGCGCGCCTTACGCTCTTTCAGCGGACGCGACGCCGCCCTCTTCGCCTCGCGGCGGCTGCCGCCGCGCGCGCATACGTCGTCGTAAATTTCTCTCATCCGCCTTTCAAGCTCGGCGTTTTCTTCGCGCTCGCGCTCCTGCTTTTTCAAAAGCTCGCTCTTTTCCCTTCTCGCCTGCTCGGCGGCGAGTTCTTCCTGCCTCTCCTTTTCGTCGAGATAGGCGCCGTAAGCCTTTTTGATCTCCTCCTCGCTCGCGCCTTGAAGGGCGTTGTCCGTGATGAATTTCCTGCGCTCGAGCGCGGCGCGTATCCCCTTCATCTTTCCCGCGTCGAGCGTGACGAAGAGATAGGGCACGGCGGTGAGCACGCTCGCGCAGATGACGATGAGTATGAGCGTGGAGATTATCGGTTCGCGCACGGCGGCGTTGGTGAGAATGGAATAATCCGTCTCGCCCGTCACGGGATCGGCGACGAGCCCGTTGCTCTCATAGACAAAGGTGAAGACGACCGTGGAGATTATGCTGCCGATGGTGGTGATCATGACCTGGAAGTTGTTGGCAAAGCCCTCTATCCTCGTGTCCGTTTTGAGCTGCTGTGCGTCGAAGCCGTCCGACATGACGCTCGTTTGCATGATATACTGCGGACCGAGCGCGAAGTTATAGATGAACAGGGAGATGACGAAAAAGGCGAATCCCTGCCTGAAAGTCAAAAACATGATGAGCGCCGCCACGGCGTTGCCCATGGCGAAGATAAAGCCGCCCTTGCGCGCGCCCAACTTGGAGATGATGATGGGCGCGAGTATTATCCCCGGGGTGAAGCCCACGGAAGTTATCGTCTGAACTATGCCCGTAAGTCCACTGTTGCCCAGCTGATAGGCGCAGACCCAGGGCAAAAGCGTGGTGAGCACGCCTTGGAACCCGCCGAAGAACTTGGTCATGGTCATCAGCCAGAACTCCTTGTTTTTGGCGAGTATCTTCATGCCGTCCGTGAACTTTATCTTGTTGACGTAGCTCTTGGGCAAAACCACGCGCTCGTGCGAGCCGGTCATGACCAAAAGCCCGAGCAAAAATCCCGCCAGACCGAACAGGGGCATGAAAATGCGGTAAGTCCAGATATTTTCCAGCGACTCTTCGCCGAAGAAGATGAGCCCGAGCGTGGGGAGCAGAAATTGCACGATACTCGGACCGAGATTGCCGAGAAATTCCGAAATGCCCATGACGCGCGTGCGCTCTTTCGAATTGGGACTAATCACCTGCGAGATAGCGGTGAAGGCGTTGGTGAGCAGCGGCTGAGCGATCGAGAAGAGGTTGAAAAAGATCGCGATGAGGACTATCTTCACGATGCGCAGCGTCTCGGGCGCCATCGAGGCGGTGTCGAAGGGAATGACGGACGAGGAACAGGGAATGAACCAGGTGAGCGCGATCGTGCTTATCAGGCAGGGTATGCCCGCCCAGAGCATATAGGGGCGGAATTTGCCCAGCGGCGTGTTGGTGTTGTCCTGCAACATGCTCACAAAGGGAGTTTTTATCACGCCCACGACGTTGGTGACGATGAAGAGCCACATGATGTCCGTGGGGCTCAATCCGTAGACGGAGGCGACCAAAAGACAGGTGGGCGCCATCTGAATGTAATTGAGGAGCGAACCGTAGGATTTGACGCCCATGGCTCCCACCGAATAAGCCGCGACTTCCTTATACGCCACGGTCTCGCCCTTTTGCGGACGCTGCCAATAGCGGCGCACCGTGAGCCACATCTGCTGTAATTTTTCCTTCATGATCTTCCCTCTTTGAGCAATCGCTGCCCGATATTATGATACTATAGTCACGCGCGCGCGTCAAGAGGGAAATTTTTCGGGATAAGGCAAAAAAAAGCGCCCGCTCGAGGCGGGCGCAAAAGAGCTGCTCTGAATTTATTTCGCGTATTCCACGCTGCGCAGTTCCCTGATGACGTTGACTTTGATCTGTCCGGGATAATCGAGTTCCGCCTCGAGCTTGCGCGCGATCTCCTTCGCCATGAACATGGTCGCGGAGTCGTCCACCTCCTCGGGCTTGACCATGACGCGGATCTCCCTGCCCGCCTGGATCGCAAAGGACTGCTCCACTCCCGCAAAGGAGTTGGCGACGTTCTCTATCTTTTCCAAGCGCTTGACATAGTTCTCGATGGATTCCCTTCTCGCGCCGGGACGTGCGCCGGAAATGGAGTCCGCCGCCTGAACGATCATCGCTTCGAGCGTGGAAGGCTCGACGTCGTTATGGTGCGCCTCGACGGCGTGAATGACCGCGGGCGATTCCTTGAAGCGTTTGAGTATCTCCACGCCTATGGAGACGTGAGTACCCTCGACTTCATGGTCAACGGCTTTACCTATGTCGTGCAAAAGCCCCGCGCGCCTGCAGATCTTAAAATCCGCTCCCAGCTCGGACGCCATCGCGCCGGCGAGATAGCTCACTTCGAGCGAATGTTTGAGCACGTTCTGACCGTAACTCGTGCGGTATTTGAGCCTGCCCAAGAGCTTGATCACTTCGGGATGAAGTCCGAACACGCCCGCGTCGAAGGCGGCGTTTTCCGCGGCTTCTTTCATCTGATTGTCCAGCTCGCGCCTGACCTTTTCCACCGTTTCTTCTATCCTTGCGGGGTGAATGCGTCCGTCCGCGACCAAGCGTTCGATCGCGAGCTTCGCCACCTCTCTCCTCACGGGATCGAAAGCGGAGACGGTCACCACGTCGGGCGTGTCGTCGATGATGAGGTCGACGCCCGTGCTGTTTTCGATCGAGCGGATATTGCGTCCCACTCTGCCTATCAGCCTGCCCTTCATCTCGTCGCTCGGCAGGGCGACGGTGGAGACGGAGATCTCCGAGGCGTGATCGGCGGCGCAGCGCTGAACGGCTTGACCGACAATGTTCTTCGCCTTCTTTTCCGCCTCTTCCTTTGCCGTCTGCTCGATCTCGCGCGCCTTTTCGCCCGCGTCCTTGCGCACCTCGTCGAGCAGCTGCTCCATCAGGCGGGCTTTCGCCTCTTCCTGAGTGAGCTGAGCGACTTTTTCCAGCTGTTCGAGCATTTTTTCATGCGCATGGGAAAGCTCTTCCTGCAAATGCGCAACTTCCTGCTCCTTGCCTTCGAGCGCCTTTTTGCGGTCGTCCAAAGACGCCGATTTCTTGTCGAGCAAAAGCTCGCGCGAGGAGAGCTGATCTTCCCTTTGCGAAAGCCTGTTCTCCGAGCGCTGCAACTCCGCTCTGCGCTCCCTGGACTCCTTGTCCAGATCGGAACGCATTTTGTGCTGTTCTTCCTTGATCTCCAGCCTTGCTTCCTTTAAGTAAGTGTCTGCGTTGGATCTTGCGCTGTCCAAAAGCCGCGCGCACTCGTCTTTTATCGAGCCGAGTTTCTTGCGTGCGCCAAACCTGAAAATGACGTAACCCACCGCCACGCCCACGACGAGCGCGGCTACTATGCCTACGGCGATGCCTATCGCGCCGCCGGTTGAGACACTACCGAGGAGAAAGCTCAACGAATTAAACATTTGACTCCTCCTTTGCCGCCTTAGCGGCATTCATACTTTAATTTGCGCGTATACGCGGAGTATCCGCATATAACATTATAATTATTATATATTATTAAGCATTGTTTGTCAAGATATTTTTCAAAAGGATTTGCGCGCCGGGAAACGCAACTTAAAATGTCACACATTCAGAAAAAGCGATCACGCCTTTGAATAGCTCGATCGCGCAAAAAAGCGCCGCTTTTCAAAAAATTTTACGCGCCGAAAGCGCCTTCAAGGGCGCGCAGGACAAAAAACCGCGCCCTTGCGGGGCGCGGCGCGTTTTTGCTTATTGCTTCATGAGTTCGACGAGCTTTCCCTTGATCTCTTCCGCGACTTCGGGATTGTCGTCCAGAAATTGGATGGTCTTTTCTCTGCCCTGACCTATCTTGTCGCCGTTATAGCTGAACCACGACCCCGACTTGACGACCACGCCTTTTTCCTGCGCCATATCGATTATGCAGCCGTTGGCGGAAATGCCCTTGCCGAAGATGATGTCGAATTCCGCCGTCTTGAAGGGGGGAGCGAGCTTGTTTTTCACGACCTTGGCGCGGGTGCGGTTGCCCACTATATCCGAGCCGTTTTTGATCGCGTCGCCCTTTCTGATCTCTATCCTCACGCTCGAATAAAATTTGAGCGCTCTGCCGCCCGTGGTCGTTTCGGGATTGCCGAACATGACGCCCACCTTTTCGCGCAGCTGATTGATGAAGATTATGCAGGTCTTAGCCTTGTTGACTATGCCCGTGAGCTTTCTCAGAGCCTTGGACATAAGGCGCGCCTGCGCACCCACGATGGACTGATCCATCTCCCCTTCTATCTCCACGCGGGGAGTGAGCGCCGCCACCGAGTCGATGACGATTATATCCACGGCGTTGCTGCGCACGAGCATTTCCGCGATGTCGAGCGCCTGTTCGCCGTTGTCGGGCTGAGAGACGTAAAGGTCGCGTATGTTCACGCCCAAATTCTCGGCATAGACGGGATCGAGCGCATGCTCGGCGTCGATGAACGCCGCCGTACCGCCGCCGCGCTGACATGAGGCGATCGCATGCAGCGCCACGGTCGTCTTACCCGAAGATTCGGGTCCGTAGATCTCCACTATCCTGCCGCGGGGCAAGCCGCCCACGCCGAGCGCAAAGTCGAGCGTGAGGCAGTCGGTGCTGATGACCTCGATGGGCTGGACGCTCCCGTCGCCTAACTTCATGATCGCGCCCTTGCCGTATTGCTTTTCTATCTTCGAGATCGCCTCGTCGAGAAGGTCGTTCTTATCCTTTGTCTTTTTAGGCTCTTCGTTTGCCATTTCAATTCTCCTTATCCTTGTTTTCCGCCCTTTCGAGCGCATAGAACATAGCCGCGTTGGCTACGCATTTTCTGATGTAATTCCTGTCCCCGTTCAGGTTCATGCGGTAGATCTTGCCGCCCTTGCGCGTGGCGACGCCCACGAACGCCAAGCCCACGGGCGTCCCCTTCTCGTCGCTGTCGGGACCCGCGCAGCCCGTCGTCGCGATCCCAAGATCCGCGTCGCGGCTCTCCAAAAGCCCGTGCGTCATTTCGGCGGCGGTCTCCTTGGAGACGGCGCCGTATTCCTCGAGCGTACTCAGCTTGACATGCAGACGCCTGACTTTCGAGGCGTTGGTATAAGTTATCAAGCCCTCGACGAGGACTTCGCTCGCGCCCGGCACGTCCACGAGCCGCGAACAGATCATTCCGCCCGTGAGCGATTCCGCCACGGCGAGCCTCACGGCGTTTTCGCGGCAGACTTCAACGAGCTTTTTGGCGAGCGAGACGTCTTCGTCGGCATAGATCTTGTCCGAAAAAGCGCCTTTGAGCTTGTCCACCGCCGCCTGAAACTCCACCTCGTCGCCCTCGCCGTTGACGATGAGAATGGTCCCGTCGAGGCAGTCCTCGCTGAAATCCACGCTCACGGATCCCGACGAAAGAAAGGGCTGCACTTCCGAACGCCTGACGCCGAAAGTTTTGAGCACGCAGTAGTTCTTGAAACCGTCTTGCTCCATCATTGTTTTTCCTCCTTATCCTCGCTCCCGCGCCCGGCGTCTTTTTCGCCTGAGAATATCGCGCGATTTTTATAGATATAATGCCCGCCCGAAACAACGGTGAGCACGGTCGCTATCAAAAGCTCGACAAAGCCCAGCCAGCAGATGACGACATGGAAGGGCGCGAAAAGCAGCGTCGTGAGCGCGGAAAGCGTGGCGATCGTCTTGAGCTTTCCCATCTTGTCCGCCGCGATCACGAAACTTTTGAGCGCCGCCATCTGGCGCAGCAGTCCGATGATGAACTCGCGCGCCACGATGATCACCGAACAGATCATCGCCGCATAGGGGACGCCTATCGCGCCGAGGTAATTCCCGTCCACCACGAACGCCAGCCCGACGATGACGAGGATCTTGTCCGCGATCGGGTCGAGGAATTTGCCCAGGTCGGTCACCATGTTGTATTTGCGCGCGATATAACCGTCGAAAAAGTCCGTCCAGCCCGCAAGGCAGAACAGCCCCGCCGTCACCGCGCATATCCAAACGTGCCCGGAAAAGGCTTCCTGCACGCAGTAAGCGATGATTATCAGCGGAATGAGCGCTAAGCGCGCTATTGTTATCTTGGTCGGTAAATTTATATGTATCTTTCCCATATTCGTTATCCCTGCGGCAAGCCGCCTTTTATTCTCTCACCTCGCCGATGAGATCTTCGCCCTCCGCGCCCGTGATGAGCACGTCATAGCTCTCCCCCGCCTGCACGGGCAGCGCGGAAGTGAAATAGGTCACGCCGTCCACTTCGGGAGTTTGAAAACACGTCCTGCCCACGAACATCTGCCTGTCGAAGTCTATGTCTTCATAGATGACCTTGAAGGTCTTTCCCGCGAGCGCCTTTTTGTCCGCGGCGGAGAGAGCGTTTTGCACGGCGTAAGCCCTCTTGCGGCGCGCCTCTTTGACCCGCGCCGAGAGCTGTCCGTCCAGCTTCGCCGCGGGCGTTCCTTCCTCTTTCGAATAGGCGAAAAAGCCGCAGGCGTAAAGGTGCGCCTCTTTGAGGAAAGTAAGCAGCTCTTCGAACTCCTCTTCGCTCTCGCCGGGGAAGCCGACGATAAAGGTCGAGCGCACGAAGATATCCCTCTTCCTCAGCTTTTTCATCAGGGCGAGTATGCTTTCTTTGTTCACCCGCCTGCCCATTCTCTTTAATATTCTATCGCTTATATGTTGCAAAGGTATGTCAACATATTTACAAATTTTGTCGTTTTTGGCGATATACTCGATAAGTTCGTCGTCCACCTGCTCGGGATAGAGATAGAGCAGCCTTATACGTTCGAGATCGAGCGCGGAGAGCTTTTCAAGCAGCGGTATCAGCCGCCTCTCTCCTCTGTCCGCGCCGTAGCGCGTGACGTCCTGCGCGACCAGGATAAGCTCTTTCACGCCGCCCTCGACGAGAAATTCCGCTTCCTTTATCAGCTCCTCTTCGCCGCGCGAGGTATAGTTGCCGCGTATGTAAGGTATGGCGCAGTAAGTGCAGCGGTTGGAACAGCCCTCGGCTATCTTCAGATAGGCATAGTGCGCGGGCGTGGTGAGTATGCGCCTGTTCGTGAAATGCCTGTCGTTGATGTCGTTTGAGAGCAGCTGCAAACCCTCTCCCGCCAGCGCGCGTTCCGCCGCCGCGGGCAGGTCGGCATATCTGTCCGTTCCCGCGATCACGTCTATCTCGGGTATACCCTCTTTGAGCTGCTCCTTATAGCGTTGGGAAAGGCAGCCGCTCACGATGAGCGCGCGGCACCTGCCCGTCTTCTTGTAGGCGGCGGCTTCGAGTATGGCGTCTATGCTCTCGCGCTTGGCGGGATCGATAAAGCCGCAGGTGTTGACGAGTATCGCGTCCGCCCCCGCAAGATCGGCGGTAACGCCCCAGCCCGCGTCCGCAAAATAGGCGAGCGCGTTCTCCGTGTCCACTCTGTTCTTATCGCAGCCGAGCGATATGACCGCAAGCTCAGCCTTCGGCACCGTTCCCGTCTCCGTAAAGCGCATTGAATTGATCCATGGTTATCAGCACGGCTCTCTCCTTCTTCCCGGGTATGGAATGCTCGATATAGCCCTGAGCCTCCATCTTGTCCACGAGTTTCGCCGCGCGCGGGAAGCCCAATCCGAACACGCGCTGCAACTTTGAGATGGACACGTTGTTGGTCTCGATGACGTATTTTAGCACCTGCACGAAATAGGGGTCTTCGGCGAACGAGCCGTTGGCAAGCTCACCCGAGTCGGAGATCGAAGTCTTTTCCTCTTCCACCGTGGTGATATATTTTTCGATCGCGGGATCGAAATGAGCCTCGTTATGCTCCTTGACGTAATTGGCGACCGCGTAGATCTCCTTGCTCAGAATGAGCGCGCCCTGAACTCTGACCATGTTGGGCTTGCTCCCTTCCTTGTAGAGCATGTCGCCGTAACGCAGCAGTTTTTCCGCGCCCACGCTGTCGAGAATGGTCTTGGAGTCGATATAAGAAGTGACGGCAAAGGCGATGCGCGTGGGGAGATTCGCCTTGATCGTACCCGTGATGACGTCCACGGACGGACGCTGGGTGGCGAGGATCATGCTTATGCCCGCGGCGCGCGCCTTTTGCGCCAAGCGCTTGATGAGCTGTTCGAACTCCTTGCTCACCGACGAGGTCATGATGTCGCCCACCTCGTCCACGATGAGCACGATGCTCGGCAGCTTGTTCTCCGCCTGCGCGGCGTTATATTCGCTGAGATTGCTCACCTTGCTTTGGCTGAACAGGTTATAACGATATTCCATCTCGTTGACCAGCCATTCGAGCGCCTTTATCGCCATATGCTCGTCCGAGATGGCGTAAGGCAGCAGCATATGCGGCAAGCCCTCGTAAGGCTTGAACTCCACGACCTTGGGGTCGATGAGCAAAAATCTCACGTCCTGCGGCGAATACTTATAGACCATGCTGCAAAGCAGGCAGTTGAGGAAGACGCTCTTACCCGAGCCGCTCGAACCGGCGACGAGGGCGTGAGGGAAATCGCAGATGTTGCAGACATAGTTGTTGTTGTCTATGTCCTTGCCCAAGCCGAAATAAAGTCCCTTGTTCTTGTCCGCGCGGATAAACTCCGTCGAATTTATCACCGACTTCAAGCCCACCTTGCCCCTTTCCTTGTTGGGCACTTCTATGCCCACGAGGTTCTTGCCGCGAATGGGCGCTTCGATACGGATACTGTCCACCATCAGGCAGGCGCGTATGTCCTCTTCGAGCTTGGGTATCTCTTTGACGGAGATGGAGCGCGGCATTTGCAGCTCAAAGCGCGAGAAGGCGGGTCCCTGAACGATGTTCACCACCTTCGCGGGGACCTTGAAGTCTTCGAGCGTGCGCTCAAGCTCGGCGACCATGGCGTTGAAGTCCACGTTGTTGTTGACCTTCTCGGCGTAATCTTCCAAAAGTTCGAGCTTGGGCGGCGTGTATTTGCGCGTCTTCACGGGCACGAATACGGGAATGCCGTTAAAGGTGTTCTCCTCTTCCTTTTCCTCTTTTTTCTCGGCGGGCTTGGACGGCTCGACCTTGGGCAGAGGCTTGATCTCTATCTTGGGCTCGGGTCTGACTTCGACCTTGCGCTCAAGCTCTATCTTCGGCTCTTCTCTCTTTTCGACCCTGCTCTCCGGCTTCGGCTCTATTACAGGTTCTATCTTGGGTTCGGGCTTAGGCTCGACAAAGGAAGGGCGCACGGGCGCGTCGTCCTGCTTTTTCTCCTCTTTCTTGCCGAAAAGCTCGGAAAAATCTTCCATGACGCGGTCGGAGCGGTCGGACTTATCCTCGACTTCTTCGCTCTTTTTCCTCTCGTCGTCGAAAGAAGAGGTGAGATGAAAATCGTCTTTTTGCTCTTTGGCGATGGTCTTGTTGATAAAACGGTCGACTTCGTCGTCGCTCTCGGCGCTCTCGCTTTGCAGCTTGGCGATATTCTCTTCGAGGTTACGCTTGCGCGTGCTGTTGAAATAAAGCCGCATATCCACGCCGTGACCGCTTTGCTCTTCTTCGCTCGCCTGCGGCTCGTCCTCGGCAAATTCGGGACTTTCGCCGTAGAGCAGCTGCGCCGCGTCGTCGCGGGTGACCTCTCTCCTTCTCTCCGCGGGCTTTTCCCTGCTCTCTTCGCCGTAAAGCAGCTGCGCGGCGGTGGCTTTGTCAAGCTCCTTATACATTTTCACCGCCCCGCTCACGTCGGGCGCGATGATGTCGTCGTCCACCTGCTCCTGCTCTTCTTCGGCGAGCTTGTCGATAGACTTGACGGACGTGGGACGGTTGAAGAAGGCGCCGCGGAAATTGCCGTCCAGCTTTTTCCCCTTCACCGTGCCGTTATACATATCCGTGCCGATCGTGCGCAGCCCGTCTTCCGGTTCGCGCGGCGTTTCGCGCCTGAACGGCTCGCGCCTGCCGGCGGAGATATAATCCTCGCCCGTGCTTATCTTGCCCAGCTTGGCGGCGCGGCGGCGGGCGGCTATCTTGTCGAGATTGAACATGCAAACGACGATGAGCGCCACAAGCCCCGCCGTCACCAGCCCGAGCACGACCATGCTGAAAATATACATGAAATCGGAAAGCAGCAGCGGATAGGTGAGCAGGGAGAAGATGACTCCGCCCGCCGTGTCCGCGCCTAAATAACATTGCCTGATATAATCGCCCCAGCTGCGGCTCTCGTCCATGGCGACATGCACGCGCGCCGTGGCGAGATGGCACATGAGAATGACCACGCAGAGAGTGGCGACATAGAGGCACGCCATCGCGGGCGAGACCTTGACCTTGACCTTGAAAAGCTTGAGTATCCCCGCCACAAAGAGCGCGATCGCGGCGCCGTAAGAGGCGAAGCCGAAGATGCCGAGGAAGAAATATCTGTTGACGTAATCTCCCGCCTTGCCGAACGCGCCGAACAAGATGAGCATGAACAGGACGGAGATCCCCAAACAGATGAGCGCCGTAAAGAGCGAACCGCTCATCTCCTTTCCGTTTTCTTCCCTTTCGATATTCCTTTCTTCTCTTTCTTTCTTTTTCACCGAGCGTATACTCCCTGCCATAATTCTGTATGAAAATTATAGCACATACGGGCGGGAAAATACAAGTATATATTATAAAATTAAAATAAAAAATATATAACGCCGCCCCGCGCCGAGCAGGGCGGCGTCACGAAAAAACTCACTTTTCGAGCAAGACTTCCCTAAGGTCCCTCTTTATCTCTCTGCCCACATAGGATACGCTCGCCTTTTCGCGGCGCAAAAGCTCTTCTCCTATCCAAACCATGTCGTCGAGCGTGACGCTCTCCACGCGCGCTATCTCCTTCGCCGTGTCCAAAAGTTCGCCCGTATAGAGGGCGTAACGGGCATGAAGTCCGCCGCAGCCGAGCGTGTTCTCCCCCGAAAGGGCATAGGCGGTCTTGATCTGCTGCTTGCCCTTTTCCAGCTCGCTTGCCGTGATCGGATGCTTTTTCAGATCCTCTAAAAGCCGGGCGATCGTTTGAGTGCATTTGACCGCGTTTTTCCTGTTCACGCCCGCGTAAATGCACAGATAGCCGTTATTTATATAGGTCGAGGGGGAGGAAAAGACGGAATAGGCAAGCCCTTGCTTTTCCCTGATCTCCTGAAAAAGGCGCGAGCTCATGTTGCCGCCGAGGACGGCGTTGAAGACCGCGAGCGCCATGTCCTTTTCATGCCGGTAAGGCAGCGAGGGCAAGGCGATACCGATATGCGACTGCTCCAAGTCGGACTTTTCCCTCACGCGGCTGCCGCAGGCGGGAGAGGCGGGCACGTCCTGCCATGCCCTGCCCGCTTTGGGCAGGCGCGAATAAAAATACTTCGCTGCGACCTGCTTCGCGCGCTCAAAGGTCACGTTGCCCGAGATCGTGACCACCGTACTGTCCGCGGCATAGTTGCGGGCGATATACTCTTTCAGATCCGCGCTCTTGAAGCGCGCCACGTTTTCGCGCGGTCCCAAGATGGTGCGCGCGAGCGGGTGCTCGCCGAAATAGGCGGCGGAAAGCTCGTCGAGGCAGAGGTCGGCGCCGTCGTCTTCGGACATGGAGATCTCCTCATCGATGACCTTGCGCTCCTTGTCGAGTTCGCCCTCGTCGAGCGACGGCTCGAAGAGTATGTCCGCGAGGACGTCCGCGCATTCTTCCAAATGCTCGGCAAGGCTCAACGTATAATAGCAGGTCGCAAGCTTGGACGTGAAGGCGTTAATCTGCGCGCCGAGCTTGTCGATGTCGTCGCTGATGGCAAAGGCGCTGCGCCTCTTCGTGCCCTTGAAGAGCATATGCTCCACGCAATGCGAAACGCCGTTGTTTTCGGCGCTCTCGTTGCCGCTGCCCGCCCCCGTCATCACGGACAGATAAGCCGAATACACGCCGTCGAGGCGGCAATGCACGAGTTTGAGTCCGTCGGAGAAAACAAATAAATTTCTTTCCATAGTAAATATATTATATGCAATGCGGGAAAAAGTCAAGAAATCTCCTGCGCGGCACGGCAAAATCGCACTTTTGCCAAGCGTATCCTTGGGCAAGGCGACTGCCTTGCGCGCCGCTCCCGCGGCGGCGGAAAGAGTGAATTTTTGCGGGTAAGGCGAGCGGCAGCGTGACGCTGCACCCAAATAAAGTTTAATTCCCGCCACCGAAAACCGCGCTTTTCGGTGAGCGCACTTTGAGCAAGGCGACTGCCTTGCACGAAGCGCAGCGCAGGCGGAAAGGGGTGGATTTTCACGGCAAAGGCGAGCCGCGCTTTCG
>DVNJ01000022.1 GCA_018714485.1 Candidatus Caccalectryoclostridium excrementigallinarum
CGATCGCGTGCATTGTGACGGCATGCGCAGCATGCTTCACAAGTGAGACGTCTTGTTACTGCACCGCATAAAGAAAAAGCCGAACCAACGGGTTCGGTTTTCTTTGCATGTGGTGGAGACAACAAGACTCGAACTTGTGACCTCTACGATGTCAACGTAGCGCTCTAACCAACTGGGCTATGCCTCCGTGCAGCTTTAATAATTTACCACACCTTTATTGCCCTTGTCAAGCTTTGGAGAAAAATTTTTATACGGATTTCTCTCGGGGCTTGAGTTTTCTTGACGTGCGCGCGTATAAGGAGTATCATAATGGCAGTCTTTAGGGAGGCTTTGCCGCTCGGGAGGCGGCAGAGGGGTAATGACAGGAACGGGTATGACGGTGCTCGGCATGAGCATCATTTTCATCGGCACGGCGCTCGGTGCGCTGACTGCCTTTGTTTTCAAGAAGGATTCGCCGCGTGCGAACACGCTCTTTTTGGGTTTTGCGGCGGGCGTCATGGTGGCGGCGAGCATTTGGTCGCTTTTGGATCCGTCGCTTTCGCAGGCGGAGGAATCGGGCATATACGGTAAATTTTCCTGGGTGCCTGCGGCGGTGGGCTTTATTGCGGGCGGACTTTTCCTCACCGTGCTCGACAAGCTCTTGCCGCATATGCATGCGGGCGGAGAAGAGGAAGGCTTGCATAGCAACATGACCAAGCCGATGAAGATGTTCATCGCCGTGACCATTCACAACATTCCCGAAGGTCTTGCCGTGGGCGTGGCGTACAGCGTGGCTGCGGTCTCGGCGGCGGAGGGCGACGCGGGCGCTTTTGCGGGCGCGCTCGGGCTTTCCATCGGCATGGCTATCCAAAACTTTCCCGAAGGCGCGTCCGTGGCTCTGCCCATGAGCACGGCGCTGGGCAGCAAGTGGAAAGCGGCGCTTTACGGCGCGGCGAGCGGCATTGTCGAACCCATAGCCGCGGTCATAGGCTATTTTCTCGCCACGGGCGTTTCCGCCCTGCAACCTTGGATGCTCGCTTTCGCGGGCGGCGCCATGATCTTCGTGGTCGTGGAGGATCTGATCCCCGACGCGCACTTCGGCGAACATCCGCATCTTGCGACGTGGGGCACGGTGGCGGGCTTTGTCATCATGATGGTGCTCGACGTAGCGCTGGGATAGATCGCGCGGGGCGTTACGCCCCGTTTTTTTGCTCTTTTACGCTGTTATAAATTTTCTCGCCATTGCCATAATCTATATTATGGTACGCTCGCGGCGCATATTTATCTTCACTCTCGGCGGGGCGGTGTTCACGCTCGTGTTGGGCTCGCTCGGGCATTTTGTCTATGAATGGAGCGGCGGCGCGGAGTGGGCGGCGTGGCTTTTCCCCGTGAACGAGAGCGTTTGGGAGCATTTGAAGCTGCTCATTTTGCCCGTCGTGCTCTATTTTGCGGCGGGGGCATATTTCGTGCGCGGCGCCGACAACTATCTTTCGGCGCTCTTTTTCTGCCTCGTCGTTTCGGCGGGCTTTGTCACGGGCGGATTTTATCTCTATTTTTCCATCGTGCGCGACTCTATCCTCATTCTCGACATAGCGCTCTTTGCCGCGGGGACCTTTCTCGGCTGGTGCGCGGCGTATTATCTGCTCACGTCCGAGCGCTATGCGCTGCTTTCCGTCATTTCCCTGATAGGCGTCGTCGTGATCCTGACCTGCTTTTTCCTCTTCACCTTTCACCCGCCGCATACCTTTCTTTTCCGCGCCACGGGCGGCGGATTCGGCAGATAAGGCGCGTGTAAAATTTTTCCGCGCGGGCGATTTTGCCGCGATTTCGTATTGACGGCAAAGTATGTCTCATTATATAATAAGTGAGGCGAAAAGCCGCGAGGGAAATTATGAAAAGATTCGAAGTTAAGACCGCGTCCGTGACGGACAAGAGCTGCACCGTGGTTTTCGGCAACACGCGCTTGAGCGTACTTACCCCCTGCCTTGTGAGGGTGGAAAAGGGCAATTTTTGCGACGAACCCACGCAGAGAGTTTGGGAAAGGGATTTTGAAAGACCCGTCTTCACCTGCGAGCAAAAGGGACGGGTGGTGCATATCGTTACGGATAAAGCGCATTTCATGTACAGTCTGCGCAGCGGCTCCATGCGCCGCATAATCCTCGCCGACGGCAGGAGGGTCACGCATTTTTCGCGCGGCAATCTCAAAGGAACGCGCCGCACCCTGGACGGCTGCGACGGCGCCGTGCCGCTCGAGAACGGCTTGGTCTCGCGCGGCGGAGTGGCGGTGATGGACGACTCGAACGGGCTGATCTTACGCGGCGACAAGATAGTTTCCCGCCCCAAATGTTCGGATAAATATTATTTTGCCTACGGCAGCGAATACCGCGCCTGCGTAGCCGACTTTTTCAAGCTCTGCGGCAAGGTCCCGCTTTTGCCGCGCTTTGCCTTGGGTAATTGGTGGAGCAGATATAAGGCGTATACTCAGGAAGAATATCTCTCGCTCATGCGCCGCTTCAAGCGCGAAAAACTGCCTTTCACCATCGCGACGATCGACATGGATTGGCATTGGGTGAATATCGTGGAAAAATTCGGCGAAGAGGCGCGTCCCAAGGCGCCCAAGACCGTCCTCGAACTTTTTTATAACACGGTAACGCCCGGTTGGACGGGATATAGCTGGAACACCGATCTCTTTCCCGACTACAAGGCGATGCTGCGCGAGCTGAAAGAGATGGATTACCGCGTCACGCTCAACGTCCACCCCGCCACGGGCGTGAGATTTTTCGAGGATATGTATGAAAAAGTGGCAAAGACGGTCGGTGTGGATCCCGCGAGCAAAAAGCAGATAAGTTTTTCGCTGGCAAACGAGAAATACGTCAAAGCCTATTTCGACGACATTCATCGCCCTTACGAAAAAGACGGCGTGGATTTTTGGTGGATAGATTGGCAGCAGGGCAAGATCAGCGACGTTCCCGGGCTCGATCCGCTTTGGGCGCTCAACCACTATCATTTCCTCGATCAGGAGGACGAGGGCAAGCGCGCGCTCATTCTCTCGCGCTATGCCAAAGAGGGGAGCCATCGCTATCCCGTGGGCTTTTCCGGCGACACCTTTATGACCTGGCGCTCGCTCAAATTCCAGCCCTATATGACGGCGACGGCGACTAACGTGGGCTATACCTGGTGGAGCCACGATATAGGCGGGCATCATTTCGGCTATAAGGACGACGAGCTTTATGTCAGATGGCTGCAATTCGGCGTGTTCTCGCCCATCAACCGCCTGCATTCCACTGCCAACGAATTTATGGGCAAGGAGCCTTGGAAGTGCGGCGCCGCCGCCGAAGCGGTCGCGGGCGAATATCTCAGGCTCAGACACAGGCTCATTCCCTATCTTTACACGGAAAACCACATCACGCACACCGCGGGGCGCGCGCTCTGCGAGCCTATGTATTATTCTTACGACTGCGAGCAGGCATACGAGGCGAAGGGAGAGTATATGTTCGGCTCTTGCCTCTTGGCTTGTCCGATCACCCGCAAGAGCGACAAGCGCACGGGGCTTGCCTATGCCGACGTCTGGTTCCCCGAGGGAAGATGGACGGACATTTTCACGGGCAACGTCTATTCGGGCGGCAACTGCCGCGTTTACCGCGACATGGGCAAAACGCCCGTTTTCGCCCGCGAAGGCGCGATCATTCCGCTCTATAAGGACGGCGAAGACAACTCTCTCGCCGCACAAAAGGATCTCGAGGTTTGGATCTACCGCGGCAACGGCGAATATGTCCTCTATGAAGACGACGGCGTGAGTACGGCTTATAAAGACGGAGCGTTCGTCAAGACGCATATGAGCATAACTCTTTCGGGCAACGAGGCGGTCTTTACCGTCATGCCCGCGGGCGGAGATACGGCGCTGCTCCCCGAGGGGCGCAGGATATATCTCAATTTCCGCGACATCGTCTCCGCGCGCGTCGAAGCGGACGGCGAAGACAGGGGAGAGTTGAAGAAAGGGCTTTTTATCGAGTATACGGGCGTTCCCGTCGTGGTCACGCTGCGCGATTGCGTCTTCACCTGCAACGCCGATTACCGCGAGAGCGTCGTGGACGTCGTCTCGCGCTATAATATGCGCAACGCGCGCAAAAAGCAAATGTTCATGGGCGCTCTCGATTCGCTCACGAGCGGGCTGCGCGCGCCCAAGGCGCTCAAAGGTCCGATCGAAGAGCTGAGGCGCATTTGCACTTTCAGGCGATGACGCGCGACGTTTTCGGCATGAAAGAAGGGCTGCCGCCCGTCTATTCGCCCGACTGCGAAATACTCATTTTGGGCAGCTTCCCCTCCGTTCTCTCGCGCGGCAATTTTTATTACGCCAATCCGCGCAACCGCTTTTGGCAAATGCTGGCGCAGGTTTTCGGCGAGCAGGTCCCGACCGACATCGAGGGCAGAAAAGCTTTTTTGCTCGCGCATAAGATAGCCCTTTGGGACGTCGTGAAGCGCACGGAGATAAAGGGATCGGGAGACGAAGATCTCAAGCCGACACGCGAGCAGATCAACGACGTCGCGGGGCTGATCGCGGGCGGGAAGATCAGGAAAATTTTGCTCAACGGCGGCAGGAGCGCCGAGCTGTTTTCTAAGTGGCTGCAAAAAGACATATCGCTGCCCGCGGTGAAGATGGGTTCGACCTCAACGCGCAATTTTCGTTTTGACTTCAAGGAGTGGGAAAGTCAGCTCAAAGATATTTGACCCGCGCCTTTTGCTTTCGTTCTAAGCTCTTTTTTGTCGGCATATACTCCATTAGACAACGTTCGGAGGTTTTTGGAGTTTATGGAAAAATTCGATTTATACCGCGACATCGCCGCGCGTACGGGCGGCGACGTGTATATCGGAGTGGTGGGTCCCGTGCGCACGGGTAAGTCCACTTTTATAAAGAATTTTATGCAGTCTCTCGTCTTGCCGCGCATTGAAGACGAGGCGCGAAAGGCGCGTATCGTGGATGAACTGCCTCAGTCCGCCGACGGCAGGACTATCATGACGACTCAGCCGAAATTTGTGCCCGAAGCCGCCGTAGGAGTGCAATTTTCTCAGGGCATAAGCGCAAGGGTGCGCCTTATCGACTGCGTCGGGTATCCCGTGGACGAGGCGATGGGCTATACGGAAGGGGAAAAGAGCAGGCTCGTGCATACCCCTTGGAGCGACGAGGAGATGACCTTTGAACAGGCGGCGGAAATAGGCACGCGCAAGGTCATAAAAGACCATTCCACCGTCGGCGTCATCGTGACCACGGACGGCAGCATCACGGGCATACCGCGGAGCAGTTACCGCGCCCCCGAAAAGAGAGTAGTCGAGGAGATGCGCGCGCTCGGGAAGCCCTTCGCCGTATTGTTCAACAGCAAGTATCCCGACAATACGGAAGTCTTGCGCGAGGCTGCTCAGCTGCAAGAGGAATACGGCGCGCCCGTGATAGTCAAAAACGCGGCGGCAATGACGGAAGCGGACCTCATCGAAGTCATTGGCAGCATTCTCATGCAATTCCCCATCAAGCGCATGGATTACGACATCCCCAAGTGGCTCTGCACTTTGCCGCGCGAAGCGGACGTGATCGCGGACATTATGGAAAAAGTGCGCCTTTCGTGCTCAAAAGCGCTCAGAATGGGCGACGCGAAAAGCCTCGCCGAAGTCTTCGAGGGCGACGAATTCGTCAAGCGCGCTTCCTGCGAGGCGGATCCGGGAACGGGCACGGTCAGGATAACGCTCACGCCCGCCGACGGGCTGTTCTATCGCGTGCTCTCGCAAAAATGCGGCGTGGAGATAGACGACGATTTCGCGCTGATAAATTATATCCGCCATATGGCGCACGCCAAGAGCGAATACGACAAGCTCAAAGACGCCCTCGACGAGGTGGAAGCGGTCGGTTACGGCGTGGTCACGCCCGACATGGGCGATCTCGACCTGCAACAGCCGCAAGTGGTGAAAAAGAACGGGCGCTATTGCGTGCGCCTGAAAGCCAGCGCGCCCAGCCTGCATATCATGCGCGTTGACGTGGAGACCGAAGTCAGTCCCATGTTCGGCGGCGAAGGCGACAGCGAAGAGGTGATCCGCGATTGGCTGGACGGTTTCGGCGAGGACGGCGAAGGCATCTGGGACACCAATATGTTCGGGAAAACGCTCTCCTGCCTTGCGAAAGAGGGCTTGGAAAACAAGCTGCGCACCATGCCCGGCGACGCGCGCGTCAAATTGCGTAAGACGCTCGGAAGGATTGTGAATGAGGGGAAGGGCGGAGTTTTATGTATACTTTTGTAAGTTAAGAATGAGCGAAAGGGCGGATACGGTTTGCGTACCCGCCCTTTCGCTCATTCTCCTTCCGCACGGGCGCCGCAAATAAGGCGCGTGATACTTTGTCAAGCCGCCTTTTTTCTTGGTCACATACGCAAACGCTTAATATTAAGCGAAAAACAAAAAGGAAAAGGGCAGGTGCGGCACAAGCCGCGTCTGCCTTTTTGTTTTTCGCTTGCTTGAGGGGAAACCCCAACACGCTCCGCTGCTGTTTTCCCCTTTTTTCACGGCGAGTTGCGCGAAAGCGCGGCTCGCCTTTGCCGTGAAAATCCACCCCTTTCCGCCTGCGCTGCGCTTCGTGCAAGGCAGTCGCCTTGCTCAA
>DVNJ01000001.1 GCA_018714485.1 Candidatus Caccalectryoclostridium excrementigallinarum
GCGATGACCTTGGGCAGATACATGGCGTTTGCCGCGCCGTGAATGATGTGACCGCCGCTGAACGCCGCGCCCGTCTTATGCGCCATGGAGTGAACGATGCCGAGCAGCGCGTTGGAGAACGCCATGCCCGCGAGGCATTGCGCGTCATGCATGGTCTTGCGCGCTTCCATGTCGCCCTCATAGGAATTCTTCAAATTCTCGGCTATGAGCTTGATAGCCCAAAGCGCAAGCGGATCGGTATAGTTGCAATGGAGCGTGGAGACGTAAGCTTCAATGGCGTGCGTCATGGCGTCCATGCCCGTATGCGCGGTGAGCTTGGGAGGCATGGTCTCGGCGAGCGCGGGATCGACGATCGCCACGTCGGGAGTGATATTGAAGTCCGCGAGCGGATATTTGATGCCCTTTTGATAATCCGTGATGACGGAGAAAGCCGTGACTTCGGTCGCCGTTCCGGAAGTGGAAGGAATGGCGCAGAACTTGGCTTTGGTGCGCAGCGTGGGGAACGAGAAAGGTTGGATTATCTCTTCGAAGGAAGTTTCGGGATATTCATAGAACACCCACATTGCCTTCGCCGCGTCGATAGGCGAACCGCCGCCCATGGAGATTATCCAATCAGGCTCGAATTCGCGCATGATCGCCGCGCCCTTCATCACCGTTTCCACGGAAGGATCGGGCTCGACGTTTTCGATGAGTTTGACGTCCATGCCGGCTTTGTTGAGATAGGCGACCGCCTTGTCGACAAAACCGAATCTTTTCATGCTGCCGCCGCCCAAAACGAGCACGGCGCGTTTACCTTTAAGGTTAGAGAGTTCTTCAAGCGCCCCTTCGCCGTGATAAAGATCGCGGGGCAAAGTAAAACGTCCCATAAATTACCTCCGTTTGTTATTTTTTTATCAAAAATAATATACCACTTTTGCGGAAAAATTTCAATAGTGCGAGAAAAACTTTTTATGATTTTTACATAAAAATCCGCTTTCTCGTCAAAATCGCCAAAAGTTTTCCGTCAAAAGCCTTTTTATTACCTCGGTAATAAAAAACGACTGCCCTTTTGCGGCTTTTTGGGCAAAAAAACAGCCGCCGAAGCGACTGTTTTCAATATTGCGGTCTTTATATCAGACGGAGATATGCGACGTAGCGCCGAGGCAGTCCCTGTTCTTTTCCAGCATGGGCTTGACCTCGTCGCGCAGATATTCCAAGGTCTGCTCTTTTGCCCTGCCGATGAAGTTTTCGGGGGCGAGCAAGCCGTCTATCCTGTCCTTGATGGCGGCAAAGGCGGGATCGGCTTTTATGCGCCCGATGAGGTCGTTGTCGCCGCCCTGCTCCTTGACCACGCGCGCCGCATCCATGGAGTGCTCGCGAATGAGTTCGTGCAACTCCTGCCTATCCCCGCCCGCCTTGACGCATTCCATGAGAATGACCTCGGTGGACATGAACGGAAGCTCCGCCATGATATGCTTTCTGATCGTCTTTTCGTAGACGACGAGTCCGTCCGCCACGTTGAGATAAAGCTCCAAGATGGCGTCGAGCGAAAGGAAGGTCTGCGCCATGACCAGGCGGCGGTTGGCGGAGTCGTCCAAGGTGCGCTCGAGCCATTGCGTACCGGCGGTGACGGCGGCGTTCACGGGCAGAGAGAGCGCGTAGCGCGCCAGAGAGCAAATGCGTTCGCTGCGCATGGGGTTGCGCTTATATGCCATGGCGGAAGAACCTATCTGCGATTTCTCGAACGGCTCTTCGATCTCTTTCATGTTTTGAAGGAGGCGGATATCGTTTCCGAACTTATAGGCGCTTTGAGCGATTTGCGAGAGCACGGAAAGGATATTGTAATCATATTTGCGCGTATATGTCTGTCCCGACAGCGCGAACTTGGACTTGAAGCCCATTTTTTCCACGACCATCTCGTCGAGTTTCTTGACCTTTTCGTGGTCGCCGTCGAACAGCTGCAAAAAGCTCGCCTGCGTGCCCGTCGTGCCCTTGGCGCCGCGAAGGCGGGTGTTTTCTATCACATAGTCGAGGTTTTCGAGGTCGAGCATGAGATCTTGTATCCAAAGCCCCGCTCTCTTGCCCACGGTGACCAGCTGCGCGGGCTGCAGGTGCGTAAAGCCCAAAGTGGGAAGTCCCGCGTATTTTTCCGCGAACTTGGCGAGCGCGGCGATCACGTTGATGACCTTTTTGCGCAGCATGACAAGTCCGTCGTGATAGATGATGGCGTCAGAGTTGTCGGTGACGAAGCAGCTCGTCGCGCCCAAATGGATGATGGGCATCGCCGCGGGGCATTGCTGTCCGTAAGCATAGACGTATGCCATCACGTCGTGACGCACGACTTTTTCTCTTGCGCGCGCGACGTCGAAATTGATGTCGTCGATATGCGCCTTCATCTGCGCGATCTGTTCGTCGGTTATGTTGAGTCCGAGTTCCTTTTCGCTCTCCGCGAGCGCTACCCAGAGCTTGCGCCAAAGGACCATGCGGTGCTCTTCGCTGAAATTTTCCAACATGGGTTTGGTCGCGTAGCGCGTGGTAAGCGGATCGGTATAGGTCATTGCCATAAAGTTCACCTCGTAAAAATTCTTCTTATATATATTACCTTATAATAGGTGAAAAAGCAAGCGCGCAGCGCCCGAAATTGCCTCAAAGCACTCTTGCGCAGGCGGAAAAGACGTCGCCGACTTTTTCATGAAAGACGAGGTCGGCTTTTTTGTCGAGCGGCGTTATGTCGCGGTTGATGAGGACGAGGTTTTCTCCGCCGAAATATTGCGGCATGGCGGCGGCGGGATAGACGGTGAGCGACGTGCCCGCGATGATGAGCGTTTTCGCCCGCGCCACGGCTGAGATCGCGCCGCGCATGACCTCTTCGCTCAGAGCCTCTTCATATAAGACCACGTCGGGCTTGACAACGCCGCCGCAGTCGCAGCGCGGAACGCCCGAGGCGTTTTGAATAAATTGCGCGGAAAAACTCTTTCCGCATTTTCGGCAATAGTTACGCATCACCGAGCCATGCAACTCAAAGACCTTTTTGCTCCCCGCCGCGGCATGAAGCCCGTCGATGTTTTGCGTGACGACGGCGTCCCAAAGCCCTCTCTTCTCCCATTCGGCGCAGAGAATGTGCGCGGCGTTGGGAGATTTTGACAGACAGATGAGGATCTTTTCGCGGTAAAAGTCGAAAAATTCGCGCGTATGCGTCATGAAAAATGAGTGCGAAAGCATAACTTCGGGCGGATAGGCGAATTTTTGCGCATAAAGTCCGTCTTTTGAGCGGAAGTCGGGAATGCCGCTTTCCGTGGACATGCCCGCTCCGCCGAAGAGAACCACTCCGCCGCGCGCTATCATATGCGCGAGTTTTTCAACGCTTTCTCCGTTCATTGCAAAACGAGCGTAGTCACGCTGTTTTCGCGCAAAGTTATGCCGCCCTCGAAAGTGAAGGAGTCCTCGACTAAGTTTTCCGCCTGAGTCGTGAAGGTCACTTGCGCAGTCGAGCCGACGAAAGCGTCGAGTCCGTTCAATTTGAGGCTCTTTTCCTTTCCGTCGTTGATGAAGATCGCCACAACGCTGCCGTCCGGCTTGACAAAGACGCCCGCGTCCACGCCCGCCCAACCGGCAGTGTCGGAGAGCTTTGCCTCGACGCGCTTGTCGCCGCTATCCAAAAACTTACTTATCTGCGCAAAAGTATAGTAGCGTTTGAGCACATAGACGTCCCCGCTTTCTTCGTTCCAATAGACGAGTCCGTCGTTATAGCCGCCCTTGGCGACCGAGAGCCACCAACTCCACTCCACCGCGTCTATCATGGTGAGGTCGCGCAAAATGACTTTGGCGAGGAACATTCCGCTCTCTATCGTGTTAAATTCTCCCCATTCCATTTCGCAGAACTCGGAAGAAGCTATCTTGAGCTCGGGATAATTCTTGTCTATGAACCGGGCGAAGCGCTTGCGGTCGTACTTGCTGTCGTTGGCGCCGTAAGCATGCACGGAGATCTCGTCCAGCTCGGCAAAATAATCGTATTTGCTCATCTCGTCCAAATAGTCGCGGATGTCATAGTCGAGATAATAAAGATAATTGCCCGATTCGAAGGCGTCGAGCTTGAAGGAAGTCCCCTTTTCCGCATTGAATTTTTGCAGCTGCTCATAGAATACCTCATAAAAAGCCGCCAAGACCTCGGGATCGTAATGGCAGCCCTCTTGCGAAGAGCCTTCGCCGCCCCACTTCCATTGCGGCTCGTTGACGGGGCTTATCCAAACCTCGGGAACGGAGGGCAGATCTTTGAGATAGGTCTCGTAAAGATGATTTGTAATTATGAGCAAATACCACGAATATTCTTCGTAAAACTCCTCTTTGAGGTTGTTTTGATATTCTTCACTCCCCGTGCAAACGCCCGAATGCGTCATCAGATAGTGCGGCGAGTTGGAAAAGAAGACCACCTTTTCGATGTTCCCGAGCGCAAGCGCCTTTTCGAACATGCCGCGCACGGCGGCGTCGCGCTCGAAGTCATAGTTGCTCTCATCGAGAAAGTCTGAAGGCTCGGAATAATTCTCCGCCACGAAAAAGCTTTCCGCGCGGCGCAGCTTGTCAAAGCCGGGATTGTTGTAAGGCCAAACGTCGTCGAGCGAGGCGTCAGCCGACCCGCCGCCGATATTATAGCGGAAAATGCTCAGCTCCAAGCCGCTGTCGCCGTAGAGCATTTCCAAAGCCTCGTCCGCCTGCTCTTCGTGCTCCGCCTTGCCCAAGTCTTGATAGATCCAGGCGGAAGAAGCGCCGAAGCCCGAGATAGTCTGCTTTTCTTCGGCAAGATCGATATTGAGGCGCAGCGGCGCAAAGGCGACTAAGGAATAGATGGCGATGCCCAAAATGCAAAGCAAAAGCATGCTTGCGATAACGATAAGCGATATTTTAACGGCTTTTTTGCCCTTTTGCGAAAGCTCTTTCAAGATTCCCCTCTCACTTTTGATATTAAAATTATAAGATAAAAAGGGGAAATTGTCAAGGCGCAAACTCCCCGCCTTTGCTTATTTTGGCGCATTGATCAAAAGCGACCCGTTGCGGTCGCTTGAACTATGCGGGAATGGTATATATCTTTACATCTTTTAGGGCATCAAATTCAAAGATTATATCGCTATCTGTAATAACTTTTTCTTTCTCGGCGTTATATATCGCAAAAGCGTTTTTGTCAACTTATCTTCCCATCATCCACTCCGCATAGACGGCGTAACCTTTGGTGGGGTCGTCGATGAGCACATGCGTTATGGCGCCGACCAATTTCCCGTTCTGAATGACGGGGCTGCCGCTCATGCCCTGAACGATCCCGCCCGTTTCCGCGAGCAGCTTTCTGTCCGTGACCCTCACGACCATGCTCTTATCCAAGGGGGAATTTTGCCTTTCCGCCTTAATTATCTCTATCTCGTAAAGACGCGGAGACGTCCCGAAAACGGTGGAATAGATATAAGCCTTGCCCGGTTGAACGCTTTCGCGGGGCGCGACGGCGATCTCGGTGAGTTTTTCGCCGTTGCCGCAATATTTGCCGAAAATGCCGAAGATATTGTCAGAATCGATCTCGCCGATGCTGCCCGACTCTTTTGAATAAACGCCTTTGAGTTCACCCGCCTTGCCGCGCTTACCGGGGACGACGCCCTTGATCGCGGCGGGATAGATATTCCCGCCCTCGGGCTCGATCGTGTTGCCGTGGGCGTCTTTGACGGGGTGACCCAAGGCGCCGTATCTGCCGCGCCCGTCCACGAAAGTCAGCGTCCCCACGCCCGAAACGCTCTCTTGAAGCATGAGTCCGAGCTTTTTTTGCCCGTTGACCGAATCCTCGGCGGGCGTGACGAGATAATTTTCCCGCTTTCCCGCATGCTCGATCGTCACGGTGACTTCGCCGTCGTTCTTTTCGAGCAAGCGGGCGATGTCCTCCGCGCTCCTCACCTGCTCGCCGTTTATCGCGCAAAGCAGGTCGCCTTGATCTATCTCTATCCCCGAAAAGGGAGTGACGACGCCGTTTTTCGTGACGACGCCCACCTTAGAAGTGATGATGACTCCCTGCGGACGAATGTCGATGCCGATGGGATAACCGCCCAAAAGGACGGTCTCCTCGCCGCTCATGGCGGGAAGACTCGCCGTCTCTTCGAGCCGAAGCGAGTTGCTCTCTTTTGCCGCGCCCGCCGCGCAAAGGGCGGCGCCGCCTCTTATGTCCTCTTGAAAAAAGCCGCCCGCTCCCGCAAGCGCCGCGCATAAAAGCAGGGCGCAGACAAGGGGAACAAGCAGCGTGGAAAAAACTTTTTTGTTCATGCTGCTCTCCTTGCGGATAGTGTAAGGAAAAAGCGCTTATTTATTCATCTCGGCTTTATATTCGTCGGCGTGAGCCTTCATCTCCTCCGCGTGCAAAAGCGCATGCTTGCTGTATTGCGCGCCGCCGATGAGGCGGGAGATCTCCGAAAGCATGCCCTGCCTGTCGAGCGGGGTGAGCGAGGTGAAAGTGCTGCCCTCTTTGACAAACTTTGAGATGAGATACTGCCTGTCCGCCATGCTCGCCAGCTGAGGCATGTGGGTGACCGCCAAAACCTGCTTGCCGCGCGAGATGTTATAAAGTTTTTCCGCGACAGTCTGCGCGGTCTCGCCGCTGATACCCGTGTCTATCTCGTCGAAGATCATCGTCTGAATGCCGAAACCCGAGGGCAGGCAGTTTTTGAGCGCGAGCATAAAGCGGGAAAGCTCGCCACCCGAAATTATCTTTGAGAGCGGGCGCGGGGGTTGACCGGAGTTGGCGGAAAAGAGGAATTGCGCCTCGTCGCTCCCCTGCGGAGAGAATTTCGCGCTCTCTTTTTCGGGAAGAGGGGCAAAGTCCACGACAAAGGCGGCGTTCTTCATTCCCAGCTGTTTAAGCTCGCCCGTCACGCTTTGAGCGAACTTTTCCGCCGCCGCGCGGCGCAGAGCGGATATTTTTTGCGTATTTTCATAGAGCCTGTCTTCGAGTTCAACGATCTTTTTCTTCAAGATCTCCGCCTCGGCAGAGGCGTCGTCGAACTTATCTCTCTTTTCTTTGAGCTTTTCGCATTCGTTCAAGATCTCTTGAACGCTCGAGCCGTATTTTCTCTTCAAGGAATTTATCTTGGCGATGCGCTCTTCGACGTAGCGCGCCTTCCCCTCGTCGAATTCGGAAGCGCTCAAAATGCCGCTCACTTCCGCCGCGATGTCGTCCAATTCTATGCTCACCGCGTCGAGGCGTTCGATGAGCGCGCCGAGTGCGGGTTCGTCGTCGCTCACGCGCGTAAGCTCCTTCATCGCCGCTGACACATTCTCCACCGCGCCGCCTTCGCCGCTCAAAGCCTGCTCCGCCGCGGAAAGCGAGGTCAGATAAGCCTCGAAATTGTTCAACTTGCGGCGCAGGGCATGAAGCTCTTCTTCTTCGCCCTCTTTGAGGCAGGCGTCTTCGATCTCGCTTATGCGAAAGTCGAGATATTCCCGATCCTCGCCGGCTATCTCATCATATTCGGCAATTTTGCGCTTATAGCCATGATATTGCGCGCAAAGTTCCTCTTGCTCTTTCAAAGCCTTTTTGAGCGCCTCGCCCGCGAATTCGTCCACGACGTTAAGGTGCTGCTTGGGATCGAGAAGGCTCACCGATTCATGCTGCCCGTAAATGTCCGCGAGGAGCGAAGAAAGCTCTTTGAGCATGGAAAGGGTGACTTTTCTGCCGTTGACGCGGCAAACGCTCGCCCCGTCTTCCGACATGGAGCGGGAGAGCATCAACTCCCCTTCCTCTTCTATCCCGTATTCGTCCAAAAGCTTCTTTATCTCGGGAGTTATCTCGTCGAAATAGGCAAAGACGCGCGCCGTCTTTTCGCCGTATCTGATCAAACTTTTGTCCGCGCGCGTGCCCAAGACAAAGTTTACGCTGTCGATGATGATGGATTTGCCCGCGCCCGTCTCGCCGGAGAGAATGTTCAGCCCCTTGCCGAACTCCACTTCCAGCTTGTCTATGAGCGCAATGTTTTCTATCGTTAAAGCGGTAAGCATTATTCGAGAGTGTTTTCCAACTGTTTTTTTACTTCTTCGGCGTGTTCCGCCGTGTCGCAGATGATGAGGATCGTGTCGTCGCCCGCAACGCTGCCCAAGACGTTTTCGTAACTCATGGAATCGACAAAGGCGCCCGCCGTGCCCGCCGTGCCCGTCACCGTGCGGATCACGATCAGGTTGTTGGCGCGGTTTATCGAAACGACCGCTTCGCGGAACATGGTCCCGAATTTCCCCATCGTCTGCGGACGCGCGTTTTCCACCAATGAATACTTGTAGCTGCCGCTTATCGTCTGGCTTTTTATCAGTCCCAAGTCCTTTATGTCGCGCGAGACGGTCGCCTGCGTGACGTTGAAGCCCGAGCTTTGAAGCAGGGAGACGAGGTCTTCCTGCGTTTCGATGTCGCGCTCTTTGATAAGCTCGATTATTCTGCGTTGTCTTGCGTTTCTTGTCATATCAACTCCAATTGCTCAGCTTATGCAAAAGCCTGTTATAAAAATTCTGCTTGCTGAATCTGATAAATTCCGCGTATCTCTCCGCCTTGCTTATTTGCAGCTCCGCGCCGCTTATCCCGCTCTTGACTATGCTCCCGTCAACGACCAAGTTCAGCCCTTCGCTCGCGCTTTTGAGCGTTATCGCGCTGCCGCTCCCGACCACGATCGGACAGGAATGCAGCGAATGCGGGCAGATGGCGTTGACGATGAACGCCTCTATCTCGGGACTGAGAACGGGACCGTTGCAAGCGAGCGAATATGCCGTTGAGCCGGTGGGCGTGCTGACGAGGACTCCGTCCGCGCGCACGTTGTCGGCGAGAGTTTTGTCTATCTCGACTGTTATTTCCGCAACGCGGCATAACGTCCCCGTCAAAGCCGCCTCATTGAGGGCGAAAAAGCTCTCCGCGCCGCATTTTATCTCGAGCATGAGGCGCTTTTCGGTGAAATAATCGCCGCTTATCAGCTTTTTTGCGGCTTGCGCAACGTCTTTGCAGTCCACTTCCGTCAAAAATCCGACCTTTCCCAAGTTCACGCCCAAGATGGGAATGCCCTTTTCGGCGCAGACGCCGACCGCGCGCAACATCGTCCCGTCTCCGCCGAAAGCGATGACGGCGTCGGGGACAAAGGGACAGCTGTCGAGAGAAAAGATCTCCTTGTCGCACAAAAAATATTCCGTTCCCGCCTCTTTGAGGACGCGGCAAAGCTCGATGGCGAAGCTGCCGTGTACGTCCTTATGGGGATTGCTGTATATACCCAATTTCATAGCGTGAATATTATACTATAAAATTTGTAATTATACAATCACTTTTTGCTTAAAAGTATTAAAAATTCAATATTTTTATTTTGCCTTTGCGGCGCCGACGTAAGGTCGCGTTCGACAAGATCGAGCGCTTTGGCGCTATTGCGTATTTTTTCGATGCTTTTCTCCCGCTCTTTGGCGTTTGTGACGATCCCGCTCTTGCCAAGAGCCTTTTTTCCCGCTTCGAACTGCGGCTTGATGAGCGCGATGATATAGCCCGAACTTTTCAAAATTTCCTTCGCCGCGGGGAGAATGAGCGTGAGCGAGATAAAGCTCACGTCGATGACGACGAGGTCGCATTCTTCGCCTATGTCCTCTCTTTTGAGATAGCGCGCGTTGGTCTTGTCTTTGACGACGACGCGCTCGTCCGCCGTCAATTCGGGCGGCAGAGCGCACTCCCCCACGTCCACGGCGTAAACTTTTTTCGCGCCGTTTTTGATGAGGCATGAGGTGAATCCGCCGTTGGAGGCGCCGAGGTCGGCGCAGACCATGTCTTTCACGGAAAAGTCAAAATCTTTCAACGCCTTGGCGAGCTTTTCTCCGCCGAAAGAGGCATATTCGGGCAGTTTTTCCAATTCTATGAGGTCGCCCGCCTTAACTTCGAAGGCGGCTTTGAGCCTTATTTCCCCGCCCACTCTGACTTCGCCGCGCTCGATGAGCTTGACGGCTTTACTGCGCGAGAGCGCGAATTTTTCCGCAACGGCGAGATCAAGCCTCATTTTTTCTTCAAGTTGTCGATGTCTTCGGAAAGCGCTTCTTCCGTAAAGCCGCAAAGCTCCATCAGGCGCGAGAGCGTGGCGTGTGTGAGCTTGCTCTCATCGACGGCTTTGCAGATCATCTCGGGGACGCGCATGCCCTTTGACAGATAATATTCCGCAACGCCGCTCCCGAATCCGCCCGAGAGCACGTTGTCTTCGAGCGTTATTATCTTTTTATCCCTGATCTTGTTCAAGATCTCTTCGTCCATGGGTCTGACAAAGCGGGCGTTGACGATGTCGAATCCGCCTCTTTTCTCGTGCAGGCTCATCGCCAAGTCGTTCATGACCGCGCCGCAGGCGAGCACGACGACGTCTTCGCCGTCCTTTTTCAGCCATTCCCAGCGCGAAAGCTCGATTTTTTCGTGAGTGGAATATTTATGCACGGGCACATATTTGGGGTATCTGATCGCGAGAGGATGCTCAAATCCTGCCGACCATTCCAAAACGGCGTCCAATTCTTCGAGATCTTTGGGCGAAAAGATGGTCATTTCCTTCATCGTCCTCAGATAAGAAAGGTCGTAAACGCCCTGGTGCGTCTCCCCGTCGCCGCCGACAAAACCCGCCCTGTCTATGCAGAGAGTGACGGCGCAGTCGTTGAGGCAGATGTCGTGAATGAGCTGATCGTACGCCCTTTGCAGGAATGAAGAATAGACGGCGACGTAAGGCTTCGCTCCGCTCACCGCCATGCCGCTCGCCATGCAGAGCGCATGCTCTTCGGCAATGCCCACGTCCACGAACTGCGACGCAAGCTCGTCGCGCACGACGCTCAGACCCGTGCCGTCCGCCATGGCGGCGGTTATGGCAAAGATACGCCCGTCTTTTTTGGCGAGTTGAAGCAGTTTTTTGCCCATGCGCGAGCCGAAGGAATCGCCCGCGGCTTTCGCGGGAGAATAGCTGTGATATTTGTCCGGATATTTCTCCGCCTCGGCATAGCCCTTGCCCTTTTGCGTATGCACGTTGATGATGATACTGTTCTTGCTGTCGCGCGCATAGGTGAACGCCTTGATGAGATCTTCGAGGTTATGCCCGTCCACCGAGCCGTAATATTTTATGCCGTATTCCCTGAACGGCTGGCGCACGGAATCCAGATCGCGCAGATATTCGGCAACGCTGCCCACGTTTTTGGAGATGGACATATCGTTGTTGTTGATGACGGCGATGAACTTCTTGCCGATCGTCTTGACGTCGTTGAACGCCTCATAGATAAGCCCGCCCGTCATGGCGCCGTCGCCGATGAGCGCAACGATCTGCGCGCCGTCATGCCCGTAACGCAGCATGCCGCAGGCAAGCGAGGCGGACGTCGAGGAATGCCCCGTGTCGGCGGCGTCGTAAATGCTCTCCTGCCGCTTGGGAAAACCGGCTATCCCTCCGTATGAACGCAGAGAGGCAAAATTATCCTTTCTGCCCGTCAAGATCTTATGCGCATAGCATTGATGACCCACGTCTAAGATCAGCCTGTCCTTGGAAAAATCGAAAACGTAATGGAGCGCAACGGTCAATTCCACGACTCCGAGATTGGAGGAAAGATGTCCGCCCTTTTCGAGCACGACGTCTAATATGAGTTCGCGTATTTCCGCCGAAAGCCGTTCAAGCTCGGAAAGATCGAACGACTTGATGTCTTTCGGGGAATTGACGTTATTTAGCAGCTTACTCATCTATTTTTATCCTTTTTATTCCTTGGCGTATATATGTAAGACAGCAGCGTCGCCGCCGCAGCTATGTATTTATCCGCATTTTTCACGGCTTTCCCTTTCAGAAAAGCCTTTCCGCCCACCGTGAGCGCCGCGACCGCCGCCGAAGTCAGCGTGGGAAGCCAGCCCGCCCCCGCTCCGCTCCGAACGGAAAGCCCCGCCGCTATCGCCGCGCCGCAGGCGCCGCTCAGCACGCCGCAGATGTCGCCGATGACGTCTGCGCAGACGTTGTTGACCTTTTCGGCGTTGCGCATCATCCTCATTGCTATTTTAGCACGCTTTGCATGAGATTGCAAAAGTTTTTTCACCCGCGCCCGATCGCATGAGGTTATCGCAACGCCCACGCCGTCGAAGATCACCGCCGTGACCACGAGCAATCCGAGCAGTACGAGCGAAAGGATGATGCCCGTATGCGTGATGACGGTTTGCGCAAGAGCGCCCGACGCCAGCGAGAGCGCGAAGGTTATCGGCGTGATCTTCGCCGTCCAGATGGAAGAGCGCGAAGTTTCTCTCTTTATTCTCTCCGCTCCGTCTTTTTGCATATATCTATTATATTTGTGCGATATATGCGATTATAACATCACTTCACTCTTTTGATCAACTCGTCGGCGAGAGAGATGAGTTTTTCCGCTCTCTCTCCGTAAGGCAAAAGGGCGCTTTTGCAATTTTCATTCAATTCCTCTGCGCGCGCTTTTGCCCCTTCGACGCCCAAAAGCGACACATAAGTCACTTTTCCGTTCTTAGCATCCTGCCCCGCGGATTTCCCGAGTACGCTCTCGTCCGCAAGCGCATCCAAAAGATCGTCGACTATCTGAAAAACTTTTCCCAGCTCTTCGGCATAGTTCTCAAGGCTGTGGCAAAGCTTCTCGTCCGCTCCCGCGTCGATGGCTCCGCCCACGAGCGCGGCGCGAAAGAGCGCCGAAGTTTTCAGGGAGTTTATCTTGTCAAGCCATGCCGCTCCGTCCACGCCCGCGCCGCCGCTGTTGGCGAGGTCGAGGCATTGCCCTCCGACCATGCCGCGCATGCCGCTCTCTCTTGCGATATATCTTGCCGCTCTGCCCTCGACATGCTCGAACGCCATATTGAGCAGGGCGTCGCCCGCGAGGACCGCCGTCCCTTCGCCGAAAGCCTTATGAACAGTGGGTCTGCCGCGGCGCAGATCGTCGTCGTCCATGCAGGGCAGATCGTCGTGAATGAGCGAATAATTGTGAATAAACTCGACCGCGAGCGCAACGCTGTCCGCGTCTTCCGCCCTTCCGCCCGCTATTTCCGCGCCCATATAGGCGAGCGCGGGGCGCACGCGTTTTCCGCCCGCGCAGACCGCGTAGACGACCGCGTCCCAGACGGGCGAGAGCTTGACGGGATAATCCTCGAGCGTTTTTGCGAGCAGCTTTTCAAAGCGCTCCTTGTATGAGGCGAGATCAGTTTTCACCGTTTGTGTCCTCTTTTACGCGCAATTTGTCGAGTTGAAGCGTGAGTTCGCTGACCTTTCCGCTGCTCTCTTCGAGCTTTTTCATGCATTCGCCGGCGATGCTCACGCCGCGATCGAACAGTTTCAAACCCTCGTCGAGAGAAGTGTCCTTACTGTCCATCTTCTCGACTATCTCTTCGAGTTTTTTCAGATTTTCTTCAAACGTCATTTTTCACCTCACGGATCTCGGCTGCGGCTTGTCCGTCCGCGCCCCTTATGTTTATTATATCTCCCGCCGACAACTCGGCGACACCGCGCAGCTGCTTTTCGCCCTTATGCAAAATGAAATAGCCTTTGCTCAGCATATTGCGCGGATCGAGCATTTTGAGCTTTATGACGGCGTTCTCGAGCCTGCCGCGCGAACCGTCGCAGAGAGCGCGCGCGGAATAACTCATCTTCGCTCCCAACGCGAAGATCTCTCCCCTTGCCGAGGCGATGCGCTCTTTCGAGACGGACGACATGCGCATACATACCTCTTGAAGCCGCATACGCCTTTCGCTTATCTTGTCGAAAAGCGCGCGGCGCCCACGGTCGATCATATCCTCGATATATGCGATGAGCTGCCCCACGTCAAAGGCGAGAAGGTTTCCCGCCGCGGTGGGCGTGGGCACGCGCTTGTCCGCGACCATGTCGCAGAGCGTAAAATCCGTTTCATGCCCGACGGCGGATATTATCGGCGTTTTTGCCGCATATATGGTCTTTACGAGCTTTTCGTCGTTGAACGGCATCAGCTCTTCCATCGAGCCGCCGCCGCGCGCAATGACGATGACATCGTATTCCGCCTTGTCCGCCGCAGCGATCGCCGCGCAAAGCTTGCCAGCGGCTTCAACGCCCTGAACGGGCGTATCCAAAATGTCGATGTCGGTATAATTATTGACCGCCCGCACCGTGGTTATGATGTCGCGCTTGACCGCTCCCGCGGCGGAAGTCACCACGCAGACGCGCTTGGGGAATTGCGGCACGGGCTTTTTGTGTCCCTCGTCGAAATAGCCCTCTTCTCGCAGCCTGTTTTTCAGCTGTTCGAGCCTTATCGCCAACGCGCCCTCGCCGAGCGGCTTGATCGAACGCACGTTGAAAGAGAGCTTCCCCATCTTGTCCCAATAGCTCACGCTGCCGAAAGCTATGACCGCTTCGCCGTTTTTCGGGATATATGTTTTTGCGCCGAACGCCGCGCAGTTTATCTTGCCGTTTTCGTCTTTGAGATCGAAAAAGACGTTTGAGGCTCTTTGACTCAAACCGCTCACCTCGCCGCAGACGCAGATGTCGTGCAGCATCTCTTCGGCGTTGAAAATAGCCTTTATATAGCCGTTGAGCTGGGTGACGCTTAAAACGTTTTGCATCATGAAAGCCTGTTTTGCGCTGCGCTCAAGGTGTTGGCAAGCAGCATGGTTATCGTCATGGGACCGACGCCCCCGGGAACGGGAGTGATATATGAGCACTTGGGCGCGACTTGGTCGAAATCCACGTCGCCGACGAGCTTTCCGTCCACTCTGTTGATGCCTACGTCGATGACGATCGCTCCTTCTTTCACCATGTCGCCTTTGAGGAATTTCGCCCTGCCGATCGCCACGACGATTATGTCTGCGTTTTTCGTATAAGACGCGAGATCTTTCGTCTTGCTGTGGCAGACGGTGACCGTGCAGTCGGCGTTGATGAGCAGCATCGCCATGGGCTTGCCCACCGTGTTGCTCCTGCCGATGACGACCGCGTTTTTGCCTTTAAGCTCAACTCCCGTCGAGGCAAGCAGATACATTATCCCCAGCGGCGTGCAAGAGACGGTGTTGGGTCTGTTCATCGACAAAAGTCCCGTATTCGTCGGCGAAAAGCCGTCGACGTCCTTACTGTCGGGAATGAGCGAAAGCAGGTATTTTTCGTCGTAACCCTTGGGCAGAGGCAGCTGCACGAGTATGCCGTCCACGCCGTCGTCCGCGGCGAGGTCTTTTATCGTTTGCGCGATCTCTTCCTGCGGCGTTCCGTTTTCGTATTTTTTGCATATCGAGCGGAAGCCGACCTCGGCGCAGCCCTTTATCTTGTTGTTCACATAGGTATGCGAGGCGGGATCGTCACCGACGATCAAGACCGCCAACGCGGGCACTCTGCCAAATTTCTCGGCAAAAAGTTTTGTCTTTTGCGCAAGTTGCGCCCTGATATCCGCCGAAACGGCTTTTCCGCTGATAAGTTCCATTTTCACTCCTTTTTTAACGATTTATATATGCCCGCGAGCACGCCGTTGACAAATGATGCGCTCTTTTCCGTGGAATAACTTTTGACCAATTCGAGCACTTCGCTCACGGAAACGGGCATGGGAATATCGTCCATATATTTCATCTCGTATGCCGCAACGAGCAGCGCGGCGAGATCGGGCTTGAAAATACGCTCGGGGTTAAATCCCGTCGTATTGCTCGAAATAAGTAAAACAAGTTCGTCGTAATGATCCAAAACGCCGTTGTAAACTCTGTCCACATATTGCTTGTCCGCCGCGGTTATGCTCGGATCGGCGCAGACGAGATCGTAAGACACGTCGGCGCGTTCGCCGCGGAAAATATATTCGAAAACCAGCTTATAGGCGTAATCTCTGGCAGCTCTTCTGCTCATCTTTGTTCCTCACAAGTATAAAAAGCCCTCGCCGCCCGGGCGGCGAGGTGATTTAATCGTTAAAGACAACGCCCGCAACGAAGACGTTGACGGCTTTGACTTTATAGTAAGTGGAATTTTCCACCGCATGCTTGATCTTTTCCTGCATATCGCATACCACCTGCGGTATGACATATCCGTAAAAGACATTGACGGCAATATCTATGGTCGCGGTATCGTCCGTAAGCGTAACGGAGATAGCGCTCGTCCTCTTTTTCCGCGACGGAGTAAACGCGGGACCGTTATAGCCCACTTCGTATGACACGGAAGCCACGCCTTCCACCTGCGAAGCCACGCCGCACGCGATCGAAGATATGACGCCTTTGTAAGTATCTTTATTGGTCAGGTCCTGTTTGCTGCTACCCATTTTACCTCTCTACGCATATTATAATTATAAATACGCGCCCTCGTTTGTATTATTCTAACACAAGGCAAAAGAAATTTCAACTGTTTGCGCTTATTCCTCGGTATAAGGTACGACCACGACCTGCGTCGCGTTATACTCCGTCTCTTGCAAGATGACAGACAATATAGCCGAGACCTGCTCGCTCGTCAATTCGCTCTCGGAGACGACGACGTTGATGTTGTCTTCGCTCATCGTGACCACGCTGTCTTCGAATCCCTGCGCCTTGATCAGTCCTTCGAGCACGAGTTCGCGTTCGATCATGTCGATGAGTTCGAGCTTTTTCTCGTTTGCCGAGGCGATCAACTCTTCGGTCGAAGTGTCGGAAGTCAGAATGGCTTCAAGCAGGGAAAACTCTTCCGCTCTCGCGGTCTCGCGCTCTGCGCGGCAGGACGTGAAGAAGGTCTCCGAAGTCGTGACGACGTCCGTGCCGTCCGTGGGCGACGTGAGCTTGTCGTTGAGCACGAAATTGAGCGTTCCGGTCACGATCAACAGCGCCACCATTGTGCATAACACCAAAACCTTTTTGGCGTTTGCCGACAGTTTTTTTGCTTTCATATTGCTACCTCCGTTGGGGTTTAATTTGTCTTGTAAACTTTTATCTTTCCGCCGTCCACGTCGAGAAGAGTCCTGATAACCTCGATTATCTTCAATTTAATCTTCATGTCTCCCGCGCCGCTCGCCGCGACGACCACGCCCTCCGCCTTCTCGTCTTCGCCGTAAGTTATCATCACGCTGCAATCTCCCACGCCGTCTATGCTTTCGAGAAGATATTCGAGCCGCTCTTCTTCGCTCTCTCCCTGCGTTGCGGAAAAGACGGGCGTTTGACTTTTCTCTTCCCGCTCTCCCACGGCGAGAAAGACGAGCACGCCGATGCAGATCGCGGCAAGGAGCAATATCAGTTCGATATGCTTCACGGTTTTGAGCTTATCCGTAAACGCCTTCAATTTGTTTCGCGCCGTCATTTACTTCTCCCGCATGATCATTTTGATGACTGCCTGTAATATATATATTGCGATTTTCGCCGCCTATGCCTGCGCTCGCCTTTTCCGCAGAGGAATTTTCCTGCTTTTCGCTCATATCGAGCAATTTGTCCAAAAGTTCCTCGTCCGTCTCCACTTCTTTTGCCGCAAAGATCTCCTCGAAAGAAAAAGATCCGTCCAAAAGATACGGTAGAGGCGCGATTATCGCCGCCACGATAAAGACAGCCAAAACGCCTTTGATGTATTTAGCCGTTTCGCCCTCGGGCAGCAATATCTCCGCCAGCGCCGTCAAGGCTATCACTCCCGCAATCCCCAATATCCATGCGCTCATATGACCCCCGCGTTTGCCGTCGAGATGACGAGCATGACCGTAATTATGAACATAAACGCCATTCCGGCGATCGCGGCGGTAAGCAGTCCCGTGTTTTTCGACACGCCGTATAAAAGATCGCTTATGCGTTTATCCGAGCAGACAGGCTCGCAAAGTCCCGCCACGAGTTTCAGCCCGAGCGTAAAGACCGCCGTCTCTATCACGGGCACGGCGACCGCGGAGAAAAGCAACATGACGCTCACTATGCCGAGCGAATTTTTTATCAGTACGATCCCAGCCATCGCCAGATCCATGCCGTCGGACAGATAACCGCCGAGAATGGGAATATAGCTTTGAACGGCGAATTTTGCCGTTTTGAGCGAGATCGAATCGGCGATCCCGCCGCCAAGTCCCTGAACGGTGAGAAAGGCGGCGAAGAAGGAAAAGACTCCCGCCAAAACGAACGTAGCCGCGGATTTGAAAAATTTGCTAAGCCGTCCCAATTTTATCCCGTTCGACATGTTGCCCGCCACGCTCAAAACTACGGTGGCGATGAAGCAAGGCAGCACGATCGAAGAAATGACCGTACCTATCCCCGTCGAAAGCGTCGCCATCAAGGGGTTATATACTCCCGCCGCCGAGACCGAACCGAGCGCCGTCATCAGGGTCAAGAGCACGGGAAAGACGCATTGCATGAGCTTGCTCATGCCCTCGACGATCTCGCTTACGGAGAGAACGATGGCGGTTATCCGAACGGAAAGAATAACGATTATCGCCGCATAGCAGGCAAAATGCACGATCTCACGCGTATTGTCGCGCAAAAATCCCGATGACAGCCCCTGCATCATGCTCATCATCACGGCGATGGCGAATATCGCGGCAAAAGCGGGGATACAGCTCACTATCCCGCCCGTCAAAGCGTCGAGAGCCGTTTTTGAAAACTCTTCGAATCCCACGACGGCGTTCCCGTTCAAGACGTTTTCGACCAGTTTCTTCACTCCGTCCGAAAAAGTATCGCTGTCGCCGTAAGTCTTCGCCCATTCTTCAAGTTCGGAAAAGTCTATGGCGTCCAAGCCTTCCTCGACTTTTTCGGTGAGTTCGCGCTCCACTTCGCTGTCGTTCTCTTCCGCAGCCGCGGCGGGAATAAATGCGAGCGAGAGAAAAAGAGTGCTCAATATCGCCGTGACGACAAGCAGCCTCTTCATGACACGAGCGCTCCTATGACGCGGATAAGCGCGGTAATGATGGGAAACGCGCTCAAAAATATGGTTATCTTGCCCGCAAGCGCGATCTTTTTGCCGATCGACGCGCAGTCGAGATCGTTGCAAATGCTCACGGAATATTCGGTCAAATAACCTATACCGATGATTTTAAGCAGCGATGAAAAGAGCGAGCGGTCGAGATCGGTCTTGTCGACGATCTCCTCGAAAGCAACGATAACGTCGGATAGGGCGTTGAGCGTGAGGATAAGGATGACTATGCCCGCGGCTATCACCGCCAACGGCGCATATTCCGAACGAGTGCCGCGCAAAATAAGCGCGGCAACGCCGCCGATTATTCCCACTCCTATGACCTTGATTATGTCCATCAGTATAGATTGAGCAGCGAACGCAGGTCGTCGAACAGCCCCGCGAGCATATCGAGCACCATGACGAGCACGATGATCAGTCCCGCCAAAGTGACGAAGGTGGCTATTTCGTCCTTATCGCTTTTTTTCAGAATGATATTTATCACCGCGGTGAGCAAGCCCACGCCGGCAATGCGGAAAATCGCCTCTACTTCCATCTCCCCTCCTATGCAGCTAAGATCATTGCGGCGATCCCGAAGACGACGCCGAGTCTGAACGCGAGCGTGCCCGTTGTCGCATATTTTTTGCGATAAAACTCCAAAGGCGCTTCGGCAACCGCCCTTGCTTTGCGCAAATTGTCTATCTGCGTATCTTCGTCCACCTTTCCCAAGCCGTAAAAAACCGCGCAAAGCTCCCGTTTTCTCTCCTTGTCGATATAGGGTGAAGAAAACAGCTTTTCAAAATCTTCGCGCCCCATTCTCCCCTCTTCGAGCATCTTTGCGTATTCGTTCAATATCTTGATGAACTCCCCCTTTTTCCCTCGGCAATATTCAATCGTGCATTCCGCGAGCGGCGATCGCAAAAAGCCGATATTCTCTTTGAGATATTCCAAAAAACCGACATATTGCTCAAAAAGTTCCTTTCTGCGGCGATAGTAGGCGCGAATACCCATTCCCGTATAAGCAAAGCAGGCGAAAAGTACGCCGCCTATCACCAATTCAAGCATCTGCCGCTCCCCTTGTCGTATAATTTACCCACCTTCCCGACAGCCTCTATGGTCACGAAATATCTCATTATTCCGCAAAGCGGACGATAGATCTCGCTCGCAAACACCTGTTCCAACTTTTCCGCATGGAGCGAGGCAAAGACTTTGACGCCGCAGCGGGAAATATCGCATATCGCCCTCACTTCCCTCTCCCCGAAGACTTCGTCGGTCACGATCACGTCGGGGCGCATGGTGCGCACGAGCGTTTCGTAGGCGATGAGTTTAGGGATATTGCTCGCCACGTCGCACATTTGTCCCGTCTCTACGCATATCCTGCCGCCGTCTACGGGAATAAGTTCGCCGCGTTCGTCGAGCACGAGGACGTTGCGCCGCCGCGAAACAATGCGTGCCGCTTCTCTGAGCATTGTGGTCTTCCCCAGCCCCGGCGGAGAAATGATCAAGGTGTTATCCAAGTTTTCGAAAATGACGGCTATACTTTCGCAACAGCCTTTTATTTCGTGCGGAACGCGCAGACAGAGCGAAGTGATGTTTTTGAGCGTGAACAATCTCCCTTCTTTCATCACTCCTTCGCCGCAAAGCCCAATGCGATACCCTTCGCCGCAGACGATATAACCCTTAGCAATACTGTCGTTGACCGCATAGACCGAATGCTTGCTCGCCATGCCTATCGTGTGCTCGATGTCGTCATAAGTCACGATAACGCCGTCCGCCGTGAGATATTCTCCTTTTACGGCAAAAGACAGCGGCTTGCCCGCGCGCATACGCAATTCGGTCACTTCGCTTTCGCTCCTATCCGCGAATACGGCATTATATATGCTCTCGTTCAACAACTTGTCCAACATATCCTGTTTTAATATATTTGGACAAGCCGGCTTATATGCTATTTTTTACGCGGGGACAATATCTTGTTCAAGCGCATAAAAAGCGCGTGGCTTTTACCGATCTTTTTATAACAATAAACTGAAAGCAGTAAAAAAGGCGTCGTGGGCAAAAGCGGCAGGATCACGCCCAGCGATCCGAGCAATAAAAAAAGCGTTCCCAACGCCGTCATGAACAGGCGTTTGACGCGGCGCGGCGGTGCGGCGTATGTGGCGGCCTTTTTCGTTCGAACATTCTTTTTTTCGCCCTCTTGAACGCAAACGACCGTCGCTCTCACCCGCTTCATATTAAAAAATATGTTTTTGCGCAAAAAAATATCCGCCCGAAGGCGGATAATTATCAAGCGAAAATCAAACTCTCGACATATAAGAACCGGTACGGGTATCGACCCTTATCGTGTCGCCCTCATTGACGAAGAGCGGAACGTTGAGCGTGAATCCCGTTTCGAGCGTCGCGGGCTTGGAAGCGCCGGTAGCGGTGTTGCCCTTTACGCCAGGCTCGCAATGCGTGATGAGCAGCTCGACGAAGTTGGGCGGCTCGACGGAAAAAGGCGAACCGTTATAGAAGTTGATGGTGACTTCGCCGTTTTCGGGAACGAATTTAAGCGCGTCTGCGCAGACGTCGCCGTTGAGCGGGACCATATCGAACGTCTCGGGATCCATGAAATAATAAAGATCGCCGTCGCTGTAAGAATAGGTGTAGGGTTTGCGTTGGATGTGCGCGGTGGGGAACTTGTCCGTAGGGTTAAAAGTCTTTTCGATCACGCCGCCTGAAATCACATTGCGCAGCTTGGTACGCACGAAAGCCGCACCCTTGCCCGGTTTGACGTGTAAGAAATCCACGATGGTATAGACCTTGCCGTCCATCTCGAACGTAACGCCGTTCCTGAAATCACCTGCCATTACGAAATCAGCCATAAAAAACCTCCGAATATCAATTCTTCCCTATTATAATAAGGGATTTATCCGACTTTGTCAAATTTTCCGCACCATCTTGTTCAATTTTTACCATATCTTCTATGCGGACGCCGAAATCACCGTCGAAATAAAGTCCGGGTTCAACGGTTATCACGCTGTTTTCCCGCAAAAGCCGAGCGTTATAGTTGGGCGATTCGTGAATATCTATGCCCACGCCGTGCCCCAGCGAATGAGTGAAATGCTCGCTCACGCCCGCGTCGGCAAAAAGTTTCCTTGTCTCATCCTGAACGTTCGCGCCGACGACGCCCGCTTTGAGGCGGGAGATCGCCTTGACGTTTGCCTGCAAGACGAGATCGTATATCTGCGCTCTGCGCCCCGAGATACTGCCGAAAGCCAACGTGCGCGTCATGTCGCTGCAATACCCCTGCCACTTCGCGCCGAAATCCATAACTATCATATCCCCATCTTTCAGCTTTCTCTCGCTGCGGTGGGCATGAGGAACAGCGGAGTTTTCGCCGAAAGCCATGATGGTGTCGAAAGCAAGCGCCGCACCCTGCGACTGCATGATATATTCCAGCCGTGCGGCAAGCTCGATCTCGCTCACTCCTTCTTTGATGAACGGTTTGAGTTTTGCGAAAGCGTCGTCGGTGATGCTCTGCGCCTTGCGTATATGGCAAAGTTCACTCTGCGACTTGACCGCCCGCATGTCTTTGAGCACGGGCGAAATGTCGTGCAGCGCACGGGAAAAGATACCGCGCTTTCCCGTCTTTGCCGCGGCGAAGTTAAAGAGAGAGTGCGAAAGCTCGAATTCTATACCGATCCTGCGGCAAGGTCGCAAAAGCTCCGCCGCCTGAGCTATACTGCCCTCCCCGATGCGCATATAGGCGGGTATTTTTTCTCTCGCCTCGTGAAGATAGCGCTTATCGGTGAAATAAAAAACGCCCTCTTTGGTTATCGCGATCGCCGCCTGAGTGGACGCATAACCGGACAGATATATCCTGTTCGGCTCGGTAACTATCAGCGCGCCGTCGGTATGCGAATTATCGAGTATTTCTCTGCATTCATCAAGCGTCAAGCCCATAATAATACCTCTTCATCGCCTGCGCGTCACGCGTCTGCGTGCCCGCGCTCTCGCAGACTATATAGGGCGAAAGCGCAAATTTCTTGAAGACGCGCATGAGCGGCTCGTAGGGCGGACCGTATTTTTCGTCGTCGAAAGTCAGATGTCTCACCTCGCCCTTGGCGGAAAATTCTATCTTGGAAAAATGAACGTGCATGATCGAGCATTTTTTCTCACCGACGCCTTCGGCGAGGCGTTCGATCACCCGCGCGTAATCGTCGTCGGTGAAGAAGACCCCGCCTTCGCGCGCATTGAGATGACCGAAGTCAATGCAGGGGATAAAGCTGTCGTCCACTCCGCACATGCGTATCACCTCCTCGAGCGAGCCGAGCTGCGCGGCTTTGCCCATAGTCTCAAGGCAAAGATACATGTCGTCATAGCCGAGTTCGTGCTTTAACTCGGCGACCTTTTCCAGCCTTTTCATCAAAAGGTCCATCGCCTGTCCCCTTTCCGCTTTGAGCGGCGAGCCGGGATGTATCACGCATCTACTGCCGCCGAAGAGCGAGAGCGCGGCAAGCGAATCGAAAATATAGCGGTGATTATTCTCAGCCTTTTCCTCTTCGAGCGTGGCGAGATTGATAAAATAAGGCGCATGAACGGAGATCTCCGCTCCGCTTGCGGCAAACTCCGCTCCGATCGCCCTCGCCGAACTCTCGCCGATCCTGACCCCTCTGCCGAAAGAATATTCGAAGCAGTCGAGATCGTGCTCTTTGAGCCATGCGGGAACTTCGATCGTGTGCGCGTGTCCCGCCGCGGAAAAATCGGCGCAGGTGCCGCTCGGTCCGAATTTAATCATTTTTCGCTTTCGACAGCGCAACGAGCGAATCTGCTTTGAGCTGCGCCGCTATTTCCTCCTTTGAATCAAACTTTACAATGTCTCTTATTTTATCCATAAATCTTACGACAAGTTTCTTTCCGTAAAGATCTTTGTCGAAATCCAATATATGCGTTTCGGCATTGAACGAATAGTCGCCGAAGGTAGGATGAGTACCGATGTTTGTAATACATATTCTGTCCGCTCCGTCCACATAAACGCGCGTATAATATACGCCGGCGGCGGGAGCGCATTTTTCCTCGGGAATGTTCATGTTCGCGGTGGGAAAACCCATCGCCCTGCCTGCTTCTCTGCCGTGGACGATAGTTCCCATCATTATGTAAGGAAGTGGCAAAAAAGTGTTTGCCGAACGCATATCCCCGTTTTTGATAAATTCCTTAATGCGGCGGGAAGCTATCTTTCTGCCCGATGCGTCTTTTTCCAATTCGATGACGTCAAGTTTGATATCGCGCTTTACGCATTCTTTTTTCAGCTCGTGAACGTTCCCCTCAGCGTCTTTTCCGTAAGTGAAATCGCTGCCGCAGACTATCCCGACGATGTTGAATCGCTCAAAGAGCATATTCATAAAAAGCGAATGTCCGATGCTTAAAAAATCTGGATCGACATGCGCGACAACGGCGATATGAACTCCCAATTCGTCCATGCGATAAAGCCGCTCTTCAAGCGTAAATATCTCCTTGTTTTCCGCCGAAGGCTGCCTGTCGAAAGTGAACATTGCCGCTTTTGCGCCCGCCGTCTTTGCCAGCTCTCTCGCCCGTTGAAGCAACTTTGCGTGTCCCAAATGCAGGCAGTCGAAAAACCCCAAGCAAAGCACGATCTCCGTCTTTTTATCTCCGATATTAAAATCGATCGTCCTCACATCCATAAATTGATCGCCGCCTTCATTTCGCCGTTTTCGCAATGCGCGACGGCATATTCTCTGCCGTCAATGGTCACGAGCAGATCGCCCTTTCTTTCCGAAGGGACGCTTGCCCCGTTGGTGAAACGCTTGATATATCGCTTGTCAAGCTCTTGAATAGGCATGACGCCCTCAAGCGCTTTTGTTATTGGCATGAGATATCCCGACGGCGCGAGCCGCAACTGCTCTATCGAATGAGCCGATTCGAGAGAAAAATTGCCGCTGTATGTGCGTCTTAAACTCGTCATCGTCGCTAAACTGCCGCATTTTCGCGCAATGTCGCGGCAAAGCGAACGGATATAAGTTCCGCCGCCGCATTCTACTTTGAGCGAGAGCGTCTTCACTTTCTCATCGTCGTCGGCGTCTTTTTTATCGTTAACGGTCAAGATCTCGATCGTTTTTATCTCGACTTCAACGGGCTTCACCTGCACGCTTTTGCCCGCACGCGCGAGCTTATACGCCTTAACTCCGTCCACGCTTTTGGCGCTGTATATCGGCGGATATTGCTCGATCCTGCCGATAAAAGTTCCGACCGCATCTTTCACGTCGCCGTAAGCAGGAAAAACTTCCGTGCTCTCCGTGACCGCCCCTTCCGAATCAAGCGTATCCGTCTCCTCGCCGAAAGCCATTGAGCAGACATATCCCTTCGTCTTGCTCATGAGCAGATCGAAAAGGCGCGTCGCCTTACCGACCGCGACCACCAAAACTCCCGTAGCCGCGGGATCGAGCGTTCCCATATGTCCGATCCTGACCTTTTGCGCGCACGTCTTATAGAACGCGCCTTTCAAGGCGGCGACAACGTCGGCGGACGTCCACCCTTTCGGCTTATCCACGCAGAGAAACCCGCTTATTCCAGATGATCCCTGCATGCTTTGAGCACCTTTTCCTTGACGTCTTCGAAATAGCCGTACGTTCTGCATCCCGCGGCGCGCGCATGCCCGCCGCCGCCGAAAACAGCCGCGATACGATTGGCATCCGCGTGTTCGTCCGTGCGGATACTCACTTTATATTCGTTTTTCGCCGCCTGAGTTAGCGAAACGGCGATAAAAACGCCTTCAACGTCTCTGATGTTATTTATTATGCCGGTCGTGTCGGACAGATCCGTTCCCGTCGCCTCGAAATCTTCTTGAGAAAAGATTATCAATCCTATCTTTCCGTCCTCGAAAAATTTGGCTTTATTCAAAACGCGCGTCGCCAACGCGAATACTTCCGGGCGCACGTCGCGCATGAAAAATTCGATTATCTTGTCGCCGCGCACGCCGAGATCCAAAAGCTCTCCCGCCATTCGCATCGTCTCGCCCGTCACGGACGAAAACGCGAAAGCGCCGCTGTCGGTGACAAGCGCCGTATAAAGCAGCTCCGCGATCGTCAAGTCGAGCGCTTTTTCTTTCAAAATAAGCTTTATGAGTTTATAAACCGGTTGCGCCGCCGCGGCAACTCCGCGTTCGACAAAGGTGAAGTCAGCATAATCGTTGTTGCTGACGTGGTGATCCACGCAGGCGCTGACTCTCGCCTTGCGCAAAATATAAGCGTGGCTTGCAAGCAAATTGATGTCCGAACAATCGATCGCTATCGCAAGATCGAAAGCCTTGCTCGGAACGTCCGTCCGCACCGATCCCGCGCCGCTGAGCGTCGCAAGCTTGCCCTTGGGCGCATCCGCGCAAAATATCTCCGCATTCTTGCCCTCCTTTTTCAGGGCGAAAAAGAGCGCAAGCCCCGAGCCGAGAGTGTCTCCGTCGGGGTTTGCGTGGCATACGAGCGCGATGTCGTTAGCTTTTTTGATAAGTTCGTATATCTTATCTTGTTTACAGATCATTGTTCCGTCCTGATTTTTTTGAGCAGATCCTCGATCTCCTGCGAATATTGCGCGCCCCTGTCGAGCACGAATTTGAGCGCGGGCATCGTCCTTATCTCCATAAGCTCTTTGAGACGAGAACGCAAAAAGCCGGCGGAATGGTTCAATCCATCGACCGCCTGCTCGCCGTCTCCGCCGTAAACGCTGACGGAAACGAGCGCGCGGGACAGCTCGGGATCCACCCTAACATCGGTTATTCCGACGATACACGCGGAAACGCGCGGATCCCGAACGTTGTCTTTGATGAGCACGGAAAGGCGCTTCATGATCTCGGATGCTATCCTTTCAGTCTTGTTCATGCGTTCACCTGCTTCAAGATAAAGGCTTCGATGGTGTCGCCCTTCTTGATGTCGCCCCACTTTTGCAGACCTACGCCGCATTCATAGCCGTGAGCGACTTCTTTGGCGTCGTCTTTCTCTCTCTTGAGCGAGTTGAGCACGCCGTTATAGATGATGATATTGTCGCGCACGAGCCTGATCTTGCAGCCGCGCTGCAACTTGCCGTCCGTAACATAGCAGCCAGCGATATTGCCCACGCCCGTGATCTTGAACACTTCGCGTATCTCTGCGTGACCGATGATCTCTTCTTCATAGATAGGCTCGACCATGCCGTTGAGAATGTTGGTGACCTCGTCGATAGCGTCGTAGATGACCGAATAGGTACGGATCTCAACGCCCGTTCTGTCCGCCATCGCGCGCGCTTTGGCGTCCGCTTTGACGTTGAAGCCGACGATCATTGCCCCGGAAGTGTCCGCAAGCATGACATCCGATTCGTTGATCGCTCCCGCGGCGCTGTGGATCACGCGGATCTCGATATTCTTCTCCGCCATCTCACTGCCGAGCTTGAGCATCGCCTGCTTGACCGCTTCGACCGAACCTTGAACGTCGCCCTTGATGATGAGGGAAAGACGCTTGATCTCCGCGCTGTCAGTATTCTTGAACAGCTCTTCGAGCGAACCGCGCTGTCCCACCGTTTTGAGCGCCTGCGCCGCTTTTTCCTTCGCTATTCTCTCTTCCGCGACCTGCTTTGCCAAGGCGGAATCCTTGACAGCGACCAAATTATCGCCCGCATTGGGAACATTGGTGAAGCCTTGGATCTGCACGGCGTAAGAAGGTCCCGCTTCTTTGACGCGCCTGCCGTTAAAGTCGGTCATGGCTCTGATCCTGCCCACGCAAGTTCCCGCGACGACATAATCGGAAACGCGCAGCGTTCCGTTTTGCACAAGGACGGTGGCGACGGGACCGAGTCCCTTATCGAGGCGTGCTTCGATTATCGAGCCGCTCGCCATGCAGTCTTTGTCCGCCTTCAATTCGAGCACGTCCGCCACGAGCAGCACGCATTCGAGCAATTCGTGAACGCCCGTACCCAATTTCGCGCTGACGGGACAGACATAGACGTCGCCGCCCCAATCCTCGGGCACGAGATCGTAGTTGCCGAGCTGCGTCTTTATCTTATCGATATTCGCTCCCGGCTTGTCTATCTTGTTTACGGCGATGATTATCTGTACGCCCGCATTTTTCGCATGGTTGATCGCCTCGACCGTCTGCGGCATGATACCGTCGTCCGCCGCGACCACGATTATCGCTATATCCGTGACTTTGGCGCCGCGCTGACGCATTGCGGTGAACGCTTCGTGACCGGGCGTATCGAGGAAAGTTATCGGCTTTCCGTCGAGATCGATCGTATAAGCGCCTATGTGCTGCGTTATGCCGCCCGCCTCGCCTTTGACAACGTTGCTCTTGCGGATATAGTCGAGCAAGGAAGTCTTGCCGTGGTCGACGTGTCCCATGATAGCCACGACGGGCGGACGAGGTTCGAGATGAGCGTTCTGCTTTTCTTCAAGTTCAAGCTCGCGCAGCTTGTCTTCCGCGGTGACGTCGGGCACATAGGTGAGCGTTATGTCGTAATCGATGGCGATCAATTCCGCGGTTTCGAAGTCGATCGCGTCGTTTATAGTGCACATTTTGCCCATGTCGAAGAGTTTCTTGACGATCTCCGCGGCGCTTTTTCCTATCTTTTCGCTGAACACCTTGATCGGTATTATATCCGTGTTGACTTCGGCATGGTCTATCTTAGCCGCAGCGCGCATATTGTCCTCGCGCTGAGATCTGCGCTGTTTTTTGTATCTGACGTCGCCGTCCTCGCCGCTGTCTTCATAGACATAGCCTTTTTTGATCAGATCGCGCTTGGAGAAAGACTTTTTCTGTTCGTCTTTTTGCGCAAATCCGCTCTTTTTCTTTTTGTTATCGACGCCTTGACCGGACACGGGCGCGGGGGGCGGCGCAACGACCGGTCCCCTTCCCGGTCCGGGACGCCTGTCGGGAGCGGGCTTCGATCCGTCTCTGGGCGGAAATTTTCTCTCTCCCGTCGGGGCGCCGTCACGGCGTCTTCCCGTATTCAAAAATTCCGGATTGATATAAGTCTTGGGCTTGGCGGGTTCGGGAGCGGGCTGAGCGGGCTTTTCCTCCGCAACGGGAGGCTTGACCTCTTCGACGCTCTTGCTCTCTTCTTCGGTTTTGGGAGCGGGAGCCTGCTCCGCCTTTTCGGGCGCAGGCGACTCTTTTTTCTCCGTTACGGCCCTTTCTTCTTCCTCTTTTTTGCGCAGTTTTTCATTGAGATCTCTGATCTTTTCGGAGATCTTATCGTTGAGCGCGGGTATTTTCGCGCGCTTTTCCTTTATGTCGCGGATAAGCGGAGACACTTTTTCCGTCAATACGGCTTCGATTTCCTTGATCAATTTCGTTATGTCCAAATTCTCGTTACTCACTTTCTACCTCCGTTATTATGCCCGATTTGTCCGAGCGAAGTATCGCGTCCGCCAATTCATTGCTTGTCAGGGCTATCAGTTTCACGTTCTCTTTATGAACGGCGCGGGCTATCTCTCCGCTCTTGCATATGAGCAGGGGGATATTCTCGCTTTGCGCTTTTCTGTCCGCTTTACGCGCCGACGATCCGCCCATATCCGCGTCGCGCATGATCAGATACACGCGCTTTTTTGCGGCAAGCAGTTCGTCCAATCCCCAAATGACCGAACCCGACCTGACGGCAAACCCTATATACGAGTCAATTTTTCGACTTTGCATACTCCTCGGCGATATATTTATATACCTCATCGGATACGGGCGCGTCCAACACCCTTCCGATCAGCTTCTGCCTGACGCATTTTTCGATGCATTTCGGATCGTCGCATATATACGCGCCTCTACCCGAGGCTTTGCCCGTAAAGTCGAGCTTGATATTTCCGTCCGTGTCGCGCACTATGCGCAGCATCTCTTTTTTATCTTTTGCCGTGCGGCAGGCGATGCATGTTCTGATGACAGGCTTTTTCATCTCAGTTATCGAAAACGTCGTCGACCATTCCGCTCACTTCCGAATAAGGCTTGACGTCTATCTTCCATTCGGTGAGCTTCGCCGCGAGCCTCACGTTCTGACCCGCCTTTCCTATCGCAAGCGAAAGTTTGTCGTCGGGAACGATGGCGATCGCCTTCTTCTCCTCTTCGTTGAGTTGGACCATCATCGCCTTCGCGGGGCTGAGCGCCCTGGCGATGAATTCGCTCGGATCCGCGCACCATTCGATGACGTCGATCTTCTCTCCGCCCAACTCATGGACGATGTTGTTGATACGCATGCCGCGCGCGCCCACGCAGCTGCCCACGCAGTCGAGCGAAGGATCGTCGGAGGCGACAGCCATCTTTGTCCTGTATCCCGCCTCTCTGACCATCTTCTTGATCACGACAAGCCCCGACCTGATCTCGGGCACTTCCATTTCAAAGAGACGCTTGACGAATCCGACGCAGGCGCGGGAGACCATGACCTGGGAATTTCCCCTCGCCGAGGTGCGCACGTTCTTGACATAGACCTTGATGATGTCGTTGACGTTGTATCTCTCGCCGCGGATCTGATCGGAAGGCATCATGATACCTTCCATCTGCGAACCGCTTATCTCCACATAGACGTTGTTGTTCTCCACTCTGCGGATGATGGCGGTCACTATCTCGCCTTCCTTTTCGTTCATCTCGCTCAAAACAAGGCTCTTGCGCGCGTCGTTGATGCGCTGCATGATGACCTGCTTTGCCGTCTGCGCGGCAATGCGCGTGAAGAGCTTGGTCGATATTTCGTCGTCGATAAAATGATCGCCGAGATTGTAAACGGACTTGACCTTGCGCGCATCTTCGAGAGAGATCTCCTTTTCCTCGTCTTCCACCGTGTTGACAACGATCCTGTAAGCGAAAACTCTTATCGTGCATTTCACGGGATTGAGCTGAATGTCTATGCCGCGATTGAGACCCGTTTCCTTCTTATATGCGGAAGCGATACCCGCCGCCAGCGATTCGATAAATAAGTCCTTACTTATCTTTTTCTCCCTTTCAAGCTGATCGAGCGCCTGAAAAAAATCCTTATTGATCATCTTATCCTCCTAAAATTCGATATACGGCTTTGCCGCCGCAATCTGCTGTAATTGTAATTTTACGGTTTTACCGTTATCGTCAATGGTGATTTCCTCGCCGTCGACCGCCGTGAGCGTGGCGACAAATCTCTTTTTGCCCTCCACGGGCGCATAAAGCGAGACCTCTATCTTTACTCCGATCTTGCGCTCATAGTCGCGCAGCGTCTTGAGCGGACGATCGAGCCCGGGCGAAGAGACGTTGAGATTGTAAGGCTGACCGTTCGTGGGATCGAGTTCGTCCATCGGTCCGTCGATGGCTCTGTGGATGAGTTCGCAGTCGTCGAGATCCACGCCGCCTTCCTTGTCGATATAGACGGTGATGGTCGGAGTTCCGTACAGCCTCTTATATTCCACCTCGACAAGCTCCATGCCGTGAAGCGCGATGATGGGACGGACGAGTTGTTCCGTAGCCTCGGCAATTTTCGACATATGCCCTCCTTAGATAGCGTTTGAGCGACCGATCTCTCGGTCGCTCAAATAAATTTCTTTATTCTTGCACTTATATTATAGCGTTTATTTATGCGATATGCAACTGTTTTTCCCCGATTTATCTGTTTTTTCTCGCGTCGGCGAATCTGACGAGCGCGGCAAAGAGTTTCGCCGTGGCGATACAATCGGCATAAGCTCTGTGCGCATCGAGCAGCGGGATATGAAAATATTCGCAAAGATCGCCCAATCTGTGCCTGCCCGGAACATGCAGTTCGTCCGCTATTTCCAAGGTGTCGATGAGTTCGTTTTTGAGCTCCATGCCCTCGTCTTTGAGTATGCGCGCCAAGATGAGATAATCGTATCCGTTGCCGTTATGCGCTATTATCGGCGCGTCGCCGATGAATTTCATCATCTGCGGCAAGACGGAACGTATGTCCGGCGCCCCCTTCACGTCGGGGTCGAAGATATTGTTGACGCGGGAAGCGTCTGCGGGTATGGGTATCCCGGGATCGACAAAAGTGTCGAAATATTCCACGACCCTGCCGTCCGTCATGCGCGCCATACCTATCTCAATGACCTTGCACAAAGCGGGATTTTTGCCCGTGGTCTCAAAGTCGAGCGCAACATACGTTCTGCCCGATATGCGCGGGTGGCTTTCCGAGAGTATCTGCTCCAAATTGTCCGCCGAATCGTTGTAAGGGATAATGGGTACGCTCTCGCACACGGTGCGCTTGGGCTCGCTGTCGTCCACGGCGGAATAATCTATCTTGCAAAGCGAAAGTTCGGAGACGATGAACTTCGGCTCGCCGAACGAATGCTCTCCGTCCTCGAAGCTGCCGCGCACCTTGACCGTATTGCCGTTTTCGAGCGCGCCGAGCACTCCGCCCTTCTTGCGGCGGGTGAATTTTATGCATTCGACCTCCCCGGTCGTGTCGGAGAGCTTGAAAGTGTGATAATGATATTGTTTTTTACTTATTTTGTCTTGAAGATCGCTCACCGTCCCCGCAAGACAAACATCACCCTTTTTCGGCGCGCGCGAGATATAGACCGCCGGCTCGCCGATCGTCTCGCCGATAAGCCCCATCTCTTCGCTCGTCACATGCAGATACTGCTTGACGGTCACCGCTTCGAGCTTGGGCACGGAAGATATATCGTACGCCTTCCCCGAATATTCGACAATTTTTATCTGCGGCTTGACGCCGTAAAGATCGAAAATGTGTTTTTCGATCGAACTCGGTATTTCGGCGCCGACAAACGCTCCCGCTAAATAATCGGGCAAATTCAGCGTTATGATCGGCGTGCCGTCCGTTACCGCGGTCTCGATCGCGTTTTCCGCTATCTGCGAACAGTATGCGGCATATTGCTCGGAGATGAATTTTTCCGTAATATGCTTTATTATCTCTGCATTATAATACACTTTTTTGAATATAACTTCGACCTCGTAAGTTATGCCTTCGGCGGCAAAAATATCTTTGATCGTCCGCTCGATCTGTTTGTCCTCGCCGCTTTTCATCAACTCGTCGCATTTTTCGTAAGGCGCGGAAAGAGAGACGCGCACCCTCTTTTCCGCTTTGAGGATCGTCGCGTCCTTGAATTTCAAATAGGGATATTTTCCCTCGGTGAGCTGCTCGAATCTGTCTTCTATCCGCATTTTTTACAATTTATCCACGGCGGCGAGCAATTCTTTCATCAAATCCTTGTTCTCGACCGTCTTGATTATTTTTCCGTCTTTGAACAGCGCCGATCTCCCTTCGCCGCCGGCTATACCGATGTCGCAATGAGAGGATTCGCCGATTCCGTTCACAATGCAGCCCATGACGGCTATCTGCAAATTTTTATGCACTCCGCTTGTATATTCTCTCACCTTTTCGGCAAGCTGGCGAACATTGATCTTGGTGCGCGCGCAGGTCGGACAGGCGATTATCTCCACATAGGGCTTGTTATATCTGCCCGCGGCTTTGAGTATCTCCGCCGCCGCGTCCACTTCCTTGACGGGATCGTCGGTGAGCGAGACTCTGATGGTGTCGCCGATGCCGTCGAGCAACAGCGCGCCTATGCCCACGGCGGACTTTACCAAGCCTTGAAGATAAAGACCCGCTTCGGTCACACCCAAATGCAGGGGGTAGTCACAGCGTTTTGCCAGCATGCGGTTGCATTCAACCATGTCTTTCACGGAAGAGGATTTCACGGAAACGACGATGTCGTCTACGCCGTGTTTTTCCAACATCGCGCAATATTCGAGCGCGCTTTCGCACATGGCTTCTGGCAAAGGCAGCGCGGCGTATTTTTTGTCGAGCGAGCCGCCGTTGACGCCCACTCTGACGGGTATTTTATGCATTTTCAGGCAATCCGCAACCCGTTTGAGCTTGTCCTCTCCGCCGAGGTTGCCCGGGTTGATCCTCACCTTTGCCGCACCGTTTTCAATGGCGGCGATCGCCATTTTATAGTCGAAATGAATGTCCGCGACCACGGGAAGAGGCGATTTTTCGCATATGGTCTTGAAGGCGATCGCGCTCGCCTCGTCGGGAACGGACGCACGGACGATGTCGCAGCCGCGCTCGGCAAGGCGCATTATCTGCGCCAGCGTCGCTTCCGCGTCGCTCGTGGGCGTGTTCGTCATCGATTGAACGGCTATATCGGCGCCGCCGCCTATGGTCACTTTTCCTATCTTAACTTGCTTACTCATATCATCCCAAAAAATGCAGCAGATCCAACACTATCGCCAAAATCAGCATGAGCGCCAGCCCCACCATGTGTATTACGTTTTCTATCTTGCGGTTCACGGGCTTTCCTCTGATCCATTCGATGAGCGTGAATATGACTTTCGAGCCGTCCAAAGCGGGAAACGGCAGTATATTCATTATGGCGACGGACGCGGAGAGCACGCACACCCCATACATTATCGCATAAAAACCCGCTTGTGTCAATTGTGCCAGCGAAGCGACCGCCGTGACCGTTCCGCCGAGCGTTTCGCTCACCTTGGCGTCTCCCGTGAAAAGCTGCCCTATCGACGTGAAGATGAGTTCTATGACGTCGCCGACGAACACGAAAGAATGCCCTATCGCGGGGAAAAATCCCATTTTATACTGCGTATAGCCGTATGTGATCCCGAGTCCGTAAGACGCCTGTCCGTCTTCGCCCGCGTAATAGACCTTTTTGACGTTCAGTTCGACTTCTTCCCCGTCACGCAGAACGACGAGCGTAACGCTCTCTTTGTCCTTCATCGCGTCGGAAAACGCCGTGGCGTCTATGAGCGAATAGACGTCTTCTCCGTCCGCACTCAAAACTATATCCCCTTCTTTGAGCGGCTGTTCGGCGGCGATCGTCATCTCCTTGTCGGCATAAACTTCGACCGTTTCCACGACCGTCGGCAAGACGTCTCCGAACGCCATAAAGAACACGGAGATAACGATGATCGCGCTGAAAAAGTTAAACATTGCGCCCGAGAGCAGGACGATTATCCTCTGCCAGGGCGGCTTTGAATAATAGCTTCCCTCGCTCGGCGACTGCTTTTCCTCTTCGTCGCCGTCAAAAGCGCAGTATCCGCCGAGCGGTATGCAGCGCAGGGAAAACTGCTCTCCCGTCTTCTTATTGGTGTGTTTGAAAATGGCGGGACCGAAACCGATGGAAAACTCGTTGATCTTGAACTTGAAGATCTTTCCCGCGACGTAATGTCCGAATTCGTGCACCACGATTATGAACATCAGGCATAAAAGCGCCGCCAGAATGTATCCGATCCATTCGAGCACCTCGACAAAGGTGACTGAAAGTAAAAACATCGCTACCTCCGGGACAGGCAGCCGTCAAGATATTTGCGGCAACGCGCGTCCGTAGAGCGGATAGCTTCGGGCGAACCGTCGAAATCGACGCCCGACAACTCATCAACCGCCTTACTGATATAATATGGCACGTCGTAAAATTTTATAAGTCCGCGATAAAAATAATCCACGAGCACTTCGTCCGCCGCGTTGAGTATGACGGGAGCGGCGCCGCCCGCTTTTGCGCACTCAACGGCAATTTTCAGGCAAGGGAACGCCTCGGTGTCCGGCTCTTCGAAGGTGAGCGGCTGCGCCGTCAGATCGGTGGGCGAAAACTCGATGTTGCCGCGCTCGGGATAACTCAGTGCGACTTGAATGGGAAGTTTCATGTCGGGATAGCCCAGCTGAGCCAAAATGCTGCCGTCGGTGAATTTCACCAGCGAATGGACTATGCTCTGCCTGTGGACGAGAACTTTGATGCGCGAAGGGGGCATGGAGAAGAGATGCATCGCCTCGATGACCTCAAAGCCCTTGTTCATGAGCGTGGCGCTGTCGATAGTGACCTTGACGCCCATGTTCCACGTCGGATGTTTGAGCGCCTGAGCCGCGCTAACCTCTTTTAGCTGCTCTTTCGAATAGCCTCTGAACGCGCCGCCGCTTGCGGTGAGAATGAGCTCTTTGCATTGCTTTTCGCCTTTCAGGCATTGCCAGATCGCCGAATGTTCGCTGTCTACGGGCAGCATGGCGACCTTCTTTTCCGCCGCGGCGCGCATGACCGTTTCCCCGCCCGTGACCAAGGTCTCCTTGTTCGCGAGCGCAATGTCGTTGCCCGCGTTTATCGCCGCCAAGGTAGGCTCCAAGCCGCCGATACCCACGAGCGCATTGAGCGTGACGTCCGCCTTGACGCCCGCCGCTTCGAGCACGCCTTCTCTGCCCGCGAGAACGGGGACGGAAGTCAAAGCGGCGAGTTCGCGCGCCCGCTCAACGTCTTCCACGGCGACGAATTCGGGACGGAAAAGCTCTATCTGCTCTTTGAGCAGACGAATGTTTTTCGCGCAGACGAGCGCCTTGACGCGATATTTGTCGGGATAGGCGGCGATGACGTCGAGCGTCTGCGTCCCTATCGAACCCGTACTTCCGAGAATAATTATCTCTTTCATAAGCTCAGACAAAAATAAGCACGAGGTAGACAAGCGGAAGCATGAACAAGATACTGTCGAGCCTGTCCATTATTCCGCCGTGACCGGGGAAAAGCTTGCCGAAATCCTTGATCCCCGCCTTGCGCTTGATCCACGAAGCGCAGAGATCTCCCAGCTCGCCCAAGATCCCGCCGACAAAGCCGAGCGCGAGATAAAGCCCGAGCGAACCGTATAATTTGCCTTTTATGAGTTCGGTCGCGCCCGCATTGGGGAAGACCGCCATGGCGCCCGAAAAATCAAAGAGGAAAAAGACGATGAGCGCGCCGATCATGCCGCCTAAGACTCCTCCGACCGCGCCCGCGACCGTCTTTTTCGGACTTATCTGCGGGCAGAGTTTCTTTCCGCCTATCGCCATGCCCGTAAAATAAGCCATCGTGTCCGCCATGACGGGAACGGCAATGATGAGCATGATGCCCAAAAGCCCCGCGTCCGAATGGTTGACGGGCAGGAAAAGCATAAAGAGGGACATGGGATAGATGGCGATAAAGACGGTGGCGAAAAGATCGTTCAAGCCGTAACCTTTGACTGCGCTCTCCTCTCCTTCCGCGCTCTCCTTTGCCTCGCCGAGATTATGCTTCAGGGTAAAGACGATGAGCGCCGCCATGACGGTGACCGCCAAGGTTATCATCACGCCGTCCGCCATGAGAAAATAAGTGAGCGGGAAACAGGCGATACAGCCGAGAATGAGCGCGGACGGTATGGGGCGCAGTCCCGCCAACCTGAAAGCGTGATACATCTCGTAAACGCCCAAAAACATGAGCAGCACGAGAATGTTCGCAAGTTGAAAGTATATCGATCTCAGTCCGAAAATACAACCGAACAAAACGGCGAGTATACAGACCGCCGTAACTATCCTCTTTAACATATGCACCTCATTGCAGGGCGCCGAACCTGCGCTGCCTTTTCGAATATTCGGCTATTATCCTCTCCACCGTTGCGGCGTCGAAATCGGGCCAGAAATCGTCGATATAGACAAATTCGGAATAAGCGCTCTGCCAAAGCATGAAATTGCTCAGTCTCTTTTCGCCCGCCGAACGCACGATGACGTCCGGATCGTTCATTCCCGCCGTGTCGAGAGCCAAATTCAGGCTTTCGACCGTAACGGGCTTTTTTTCTTCTATGAGTTTATTAACCGCTCTGACTATCTCGTCTCTGCCGCCATAGTTCAAGCCGATGTTGACGACTATGCCCGTGTTGCCCGCCGAAGCGCGAGCGATCTTTTCGAGCGCGGTTCTCGTCACTTCGGGAAGGCGGTGAAGCTCGCCCATGAAACGCACGCGGTAATTCTTTTCAACGTATTTTTGCAGTTCGTCGTCGGCGAACTTTTTGACCATATCGAGCAGCGCGTCTATCTCGTCTTTCGGTCGCGACCAATTTTCGGTCGAGAGCGCATAAAAGGAAACCTCTTTGACTCCCGCTTTTTCGCAGGCGTCTATCACCCTTTTGAGCGCTTCGACGCCCATCTTATGCCCGAATTTGCGCGGCATAAGACGGCGCTTTGCCCAACGTCCGTTGCCGTCCATGATAAAGGCGATATGAGTCGGTATTTTACGTTCTTCCTGCATGACCCGTTATTCAAAGTTATTCAAATGGCAAGTCGGAGAATATCCGACTTGCCTAAAAAATCATCTCGGCGTCAGACGCACATGATCTCCGCTTCTTTGTCTTTGACCATCTTTTCCACTTTGGCTATCGTGTCGTTGAGCTTCTTGTCGACATCCTTTTCCAAAGAGGCGAGATCGTCCTCGGTTATCGCGGAATCTTTCTTCAACTTCTTCAATTCGTCGTTGATGTCGCGCCGGGCGTTACGCAGAGAGACCTTGCAGTTCTCCGCCAGCGCCTTCATCTGCTTGACATATTCGCGTCTGCGCTCTTCGGTGAGCTCGGGGAACACGAGCCTGATCACCTTGCCGTCGTTGGTGGGAGTGACGCCGATGTTGGCGGCGAGTATCGCCTTTTCCACGTTTTTGAGCATGCTCACGTCCCAGACGTTGATCACGAGCATTCTCGCTTCGGGCGCGGAAACGTTGCCCACCTGATTGAGCGGAGTGGCGCAGCCGTAATAATCGACCGTTATCCTGTCGAGCATATGTGGATTGGCTTTACCCGCCTTGATGCCGGCAAATTCATGCCTGAGTCCTTCGACTCCCTTTTCCAGCCTGCTTTCGTAATCGTCGAAAAGCAATAATACGTCTTCGTTATCGTATGCAGCCATAATTCTCTCCTCTAAGTCTTTATATATTGATTATAACAGACACGCGCGCGGTAAGCAATACTTTAATGGATGATCGTGCCTATTCTTTCGCCGTTCACGACCCTGACTATGCTGTCTTTTTCTTTGAGCGCAAAGGCGATTATGGGTATTTTGTTTTCCATGCAGAGGGAAATTGCCGTGGTGTCCATGGCGTGAAGTCCCTTTTGAATGACGTCGAGATAGCTAAGCTCGTCAAACTTCTTGGCGTTCGGGTTGGTCTTGGGATCGCTGTCGTAAATGCCGTCCACGTTTTTGGCGAGCAAAAGCACTTCGGCATTGATCTCCGCGGCGCGCAGCGCAGCGCCCGTATCCGTACTGAAAAAGGGATTGCCCGTGCCGCAAGCGAAGATGACTATCCTGCCCTTTTCGAAATGATGCAGCGCCTTGCGCAGTATATAAGGCTCGGCAACGCGCGTGATGGTGAGCGCGGTCTGAACTCTCGTGGGTATCCCGTGAGCCTCCAAGGCGTCTTGAAGAGCGATGGAATTCATGACCGTCGCCAGCATGCCCATATGGTCCGCGGCGGACTTTTCCATATTGAGCGCCTGCCTGCCGCGCCAGAAGTTGCCGCCGCCGATGATTATTCCCACCTCGACGTTTTCCTCGCGCACCTTCTTTATCTGTTCGACAATGTATTCGAGCATGGACTCGTCTATTCCGAATCCCTTTTCTCCCGCCAGCGCTTCGCCGCTGAGCTTGATGATAACTCTCTTATAGATCGCCATTTTTCCCTCCTCTTGAAAAAAAGGGAAACGCAAAAGCGCTTCCCTCGGCTTTTATCAGTTGCCCGACTTGGCTTTGTTTATCTGAGCTTCGACTTCCGCCGCCAGGTCTTCTTCCTTCTTTTCCAAACCTTCGCCCATGGTGTAACGGGTGAACCTGACAACGTTCACGCCGCCGTTTTCTTTAAGCAGCTGCTTGACGGCTTTGTCCGCGTCCTTAACGAAAGGCTGCTCCACAAGGCAAACTTCCTTATAGAACTTATTGATCCTACCCTCGACCATCTTTTCGATGATGTTGATGGGCTTGGGCTTAGGCTCATTGAGCGCCTGCGCCTTGAGGATCTCCTTCTCGTGCTCGATCTCTTCCGCGGGAACTTCGGCGGAAGTGACGTATTTGGGATTAGCCGCGGCGATCTGCAAAGCCACGTCGTGAATGAGTTCGTCGCTCGCGGCGGCGTCCATCTCCACGAGCACGCCTATCTTGCCGCCCATATGGATATAAGAATCGACCTTATGCGCGCCGTCGGTCACATATTTGACAAAGCGCCTGATCTCTATCTTCTCGCCTATCTTGGCGATCGTCTCATGCAACAGATCCTGATTGGCAGCCACGACCGCGGCAACGTCTTCCACGTCGTTGTCGGCGATATACGCGGCGATCTTGCCCACGAATTCGTTGAACTGATCTCCCCTTGCGACAAAGTCGGATTCGCAGTTCACTTCCACGAGCACGCCCACGCTGCCTTTGATGCAGGCGCTGACCACGCCCTGGGAAGCCACTTTGTCCGCTCTCTTGGCGCTGGTCGCCATGCCCTTTTTGCGGAGTATCTCCACAGCCTGCTCCATGTCGCCGTCCGCTTCGACGAGCGCCTTTTTGCAGTCCATCATGCCCACGCCTGTCTGCTCGCGCAGTTTCATAACGTCTTTAGCCGTAAAACTCATTGTCCTTCTCCTTATTCTTCGCTCGTAGCGCTTTCCTCGGCGCTCTCCGCCGCAGGCTCTTCGGCGCTCTCTTCTTCCTCATCGACGGAATAAGCCACGCCTTCTTTTGCTTCGATGACCGCGTTGGCGATAATGCCGGCGATCAGCTTGATCGCTCTGATCGCGTCGTCGTTGCCGGGGATAACGTAATCGACCATGTCGGGATCGCAGTTGGTGTCGACAAGTCCCACGACGGGAATGCCGAGCTTGCGCGCTTCCTTGACGGCGATCTCTTCGTTCTTGATGTCCACGACGAACATGACGCCGGGAAGCGAGGTCATGTTCTTGATGCCGCCCAAGTTGGCGTCGAGCTTAGCCCTTTCGGCTTTGAGCGCGGCGACTTCCTTCTTGGGAAGTAGATCGAACTCGCCGATTATCTCCATCTGATTGATCTTGTTCAGGCGGTCGATACGCGAACGAATGGTCTTAAAGTTGGTCAAAGTGCCGCCCAGCCAACGCTGATTGATATAGAACATGCCGCATCTTTGCGCCTCTTCCTTGATCGCGTCCTGAGCCTGCTTCTTGGTTCCCACGAACAAAACGGACTTGCCCGCCTTGACCGAATCGCGCACGAAAGCATAAGCCTTCTCCACTTCCTGCACGGAAACTTCCAGATTGATGATGTGGATGTCGTTGCGCGCCTGATAGATGTACTTCTTCATCTTGGGATTCCACTTTTTGGTCTGGTGACCGAAGTGGACGCCTGCTTCGAGCAGGTTTTTCATCGTTACTACTGCCATAATAAAAACTCCTTTTGTTTTATTCACCCCCGCCGTTTTGACGCCCGAGGCAACTGCGTGAGCAGCAACTACCTGAGGCTATACGTCGGGTGTTTATTTTCTTGTGTGATTATAACACGATATTGCGCGCAAAATCAAACGTTTTCACGCACAATATCCGCCATTTTACCGTTTTTTATCGGGAAAACTTACTTTTTATCCCCTTTCTTGCTCTCGCTGCGATGATCGCAGTCGTGATCGCAGCAATCGCAGTCGTCCTCGCAGGCTCCCGCCTCTTCGAGATAGACGTCGTAAACGCCCTGCAAGGTCTCCTCGTCTTCGACGGGAATAAACAGGTCGTTGCCGTCGCTGTCCGTGCCTATCTTGAAGATGAACATTTCGTCCTCGTCCATGTCGTCTTCGAGCACGACGGGCTGAAGCAGGATATACCATTCGTCCTTATAGTCGAGCGTGGCGATATGCTCGAACTCGACCTCTTTGCCGTCCTCATCTACGAGCACGAGGGTCTCGTCTTCTTCTTCGAATCCTTCGTTCATTTTTTCGTCTGCCATATTAAACACCTCTCTGCCCCGATCGGGCATTCCTATCATATTATAAAGTCGAAGGCGCCGTCAAGCGCTTTTACCCTCTCTTAAAGGGGTATTTTGCAAGGATTGTCGAGATATGTCTGCAAGATTATCGTCGCAGCCACTCTGTCGATGACTCCCTTGCGCTTTTCCCGCCTCATGCCCGACTCTATCAGTACTCTTTCTGACGAGACGGTCGTCAAGCGTTCGTCCTGAAAAACAATTTTTGCATTCGTGCGCTCGGCAAGTGCGTCTCCCCATTCCCGCGCCATCTGCGCGCGAGGTCCGCTGCTCCCGTCCATGTTGAGCGGCAGTCCCACCACCACGACGCCCACGTTCTGCTCTTCAATGAGCTTGCAGATGTGTTGCAGGTCCGCCTCATCTTCCTGTCTGCGGTATGTTTCGAGCGCGCCGGCGACGATCCCCATGATGTCGCTCACGGCGATCCCCACGCGCACGTCGCCGAGATCTATGCCCATATATCTTTTTCCCGTCATGATTCTCCTCCTAATCCATCGCGTCCAGAGCCGCGCTCATGCGCTTTATGCATCTGAAACCGAAGACGCCGCAGACCGCGGCGCATATGACCGCCATGACGCCCCAGACGACGCCCGAAAGCGCATAGCCGGTAAGCCCCGCCGACGGCAGCAGCATATATAAAAGCATGCCCGCGACCGCCACAGTCATGGCGATGAGCAGCGACGACAGGGTCTTGGACGACGACTTGATGAGTTCTTTATAATTGATATAATTGAAATTGGGATTTTTTATGTCGCGCAGTAAGCCGTAAGAATTCAAGCCCAGCCCGAGCAGCGTAAAACATATTATCGAGCCGAAAAAGTCGAGCACGTTGAAGGTCCCGAGCGCGATCAATATCACCGCGTCTATGACGACGGACAAAAAGGTGAATATATCGGCAAGCAAAAGCTTCGAGATCACGATGTCCCTGCTCGATATGGGCATAAAGCGCGCGATCTTGAAGCTCTTTCCCTCGCGCGAAACGGCGACGGACGCCAAAACATTGGCGGCGCTCATCGCACACATAAGGCAGAGCGACGTCCCCGCGAGCATGGACGGATACATTTCGTCCGTGCCCTCGGCGGCGCCCATGGGCAAAAGCAGATTGAACGCAAGCAACATGACGGGCGCGAGGATGAGCGAGGAAAAAGACTGAAACGCGAGCTGCGGCTCACGCATTATCCCGACAAGATCTTTTTTGATCAGCGCCGCTCTCACTCCCGCGGTCTTCAATCTGACTGTTTTTTCTCCGCCGCGCCGCGAAGCGTGCACCGCCCGCGTGTCCGCCAGAGAGAAAAACGCCCTGCTGCCGACAAGCGCCGCGGCGCCTAAGACGAGAATGACCGCCGCGTAGATAAGCGAGCTCTGCCAATCTCCGCACATGCCGCGCGCCGCCCAGATCGAGGGATAGATATGCTGCGTGTAGCCGCAAAGGCTCGCGAGCATCTTGTCGAGCACGGCAAAAGCGTCTTCCGTGCCGTCGAAAACCATCTCCCCCATGCTGTTTTGCAGATAAAACATGCCCACATAGAGCGCGGCGAACAGCGCGCCGTAAACGACTATCATTATCACCGTTTTAAGCACGGAGGACTGTTTTAAGTAAGAGATCACCTTCATTATCGGGAAGGAAACCGCCGCCATGACAAACAGCGGGATCACGGGCAGAGTCAGCGCCGTGAAGAACATCATCAGGTAATAATCCGCGCTACCGTAGACATATGCCTGCGGCGAAAGTTCGAGCGCTCCCTGAGCTATCGCCTGAGCGTAATCTTCCACCGCCGCCGCGCTCCCCGCCGCGATCACCGCGCCGCCTGCTATCGTGACGACGAAGCTTATCATTACCGTGTTGAGATACATCACGAGCATGCGCGAGAGAAAGACCGCGCTCGGCGAAACGGGCATGGCGGCGAGCAGCTGCCTGTCCTTGGAAAACCAGACGCTGTTGACATATGAAGGCGTAAAAAAGACGAGTATCATGAGCTGAACGCCGGCGAAGATGAGGTTGAGTATCTCGTCGAGATAGCTGCCGAAGACCGCCGCCTGCGCCAGATAATAAAGCATGATAAAGACAAAAGCGAGGGGCACGGCAAAGGCTATGAGCAGCAAAACGAGAAGCCCGAGGCGTTTGAGCGCGGTCTTTTTGTCCTTGTAAAGAGCGAGAAAATTCAGCCTCAGATCGAGCGAAAAAATACTTTTGAAGTTTGTCATACGCCCTCTCCGACGTCGCTCCCGCCCGTGACCGAGAGAAAGAATTCTTCGAGAGACACGTCCTCTTTTCTGTTTCTCAACTCGTCCATGCTCATGACCTCGATTATTTTACCGCGATTTATTATCGCCAGCCTGTCGCAAAGCTTTTCCACGACTTCGAGCACATGCGAAGAGAAAAACACGCTGTTGCCCTCGTCGCAATGCCTGCGCATGAGTTCTTTGAGCACATGCGCCGAACGCGGATCCAACCCCGTCATAGGTTCGTCGAGTATCCAAAGCTTGGGACGATGAACGAGCGCGGCGATGATGCAGATCTTCTGCTTCATGCCGTGAGAATAACCGTTGATCTGCTTGTCGAGCGCCGCTTCCAGCTCCAACTGCCGCGCGAGTTCCTCTATCCTGCTCTTGCGCTCTTTGAGCGGCACGCGATAGACGTTACAAACGAAGTTGAGATAATCCGAACCGGTGAGATTTTCATAGGTGGCATGGTCGTCGGAAACGTAACCTATGTTCATTTTCGCGCCTATCGGATCTTTTTTGAGGTCGCAGCCGCAAACCGTGACGCTGCCCGAATCATAAGGGTGAATGCCCGTTATGCATTTGAGCGCGGTGGATTTTCCCGCTCCGTTGGGACCGAGAAACGCCATGATCTCCCCCTCGTTTATCTGCAACGAGACGTTTTCGATGGCGGGGGACGGCTGTCCCTTGTAAGTTTTTGTCAGGTTTTGCACTTCAAGCATTGCCATAAAGTTACCCCTTGTTCCTTTTTATCTTTTTCGCTCTCACGAGCAATTTTTCGGATCCGTTCGACGAAGGCGTGTAAAACTCTTCGTCTTTGAGCTTGTCGGGCAGATACTGCTGCTCCACCCAGCCGCCGTAGTCGTGCGGATACTTATATCCGCCCGCGTGAACGCCCGCATAATGGCTGTCACGCAGATAGGGCGGGACGTTGTCATCCTTGACCTTTTCCACCGCCCGCGCCGCTTTTTCCATCGCCGTCACGACGGAATTGGACTTTGAGGCTTCGCAGACGTAAATTATCGCGTTGCAAAGAGGGATCTTTCCCTCGGGCATGCCGATATGCTCAAAGGCATACATCGCCGAAGTCGCGACCACGAGCGCCTGCGGATCCGCCATACCCACGTCCTCGGAGGCGTGAACGACCAGCCTGCGCAAGATGAGCATGGGATCGCAGCCCGCCGCGAGAAGGCGCTCCGACCAATAGAGCGCCGCGTCGCTGTCGCTTCCGCGGAGCGACTTGCAAAAGGCGCTGAGCATGTCGTAATACATATTTTCGTCCACGCCGAGCGACTTTTTCTGAATGGACTGCTCTGCCGTTTTCAAGTCGATATGCACCACGCCGTCGCTCCCCGCTTCCGTGGTCAAAAAGGCAAGCTCCAAGGCGTTGAGCGCCGTGCGCACGTCGCCGTCGCTCGCCCATATGAGATGATCGAGCGCGTCTTTATCTAACTTGACCTTATATCTTCCGAGCCCGTTTGTCTTGTCCGTGAGCGCATGGCAGATCGCGTCCTGCATATCGCTCTTTTCAAGCTTACGAAACTCGAAAATGCGGCAGCGCGAGACTATTGCTTTCGTCATAGCGATAAAGGGATTTTCCGTCGTCGAACCGATAAAAATTATGTATCCCTCTTCTATCGCCGAGAGAACGCAGTCGCTCTGCGCCTTGTTCCAACGATGGCATTCGTCGAGCAGCAGATAGGTTTTTATCCCTTCCGTGAGCTTGCGCCGCTTCGCTTCGTCGATCACTCTTTTGGCGTCGGCAACGCCGCTCGTCACGGCGTTGAGCTTGACGAACGCTCCGCCCGTCGTGTTGGCGATGATGTTGGCGAGCGTCGTCTTACCGCAGCCGGGAGGTCCGTAAAATATACAGCTTCCCAACGTGTCGGTCTTGATCGCCCTGCGCAAGAGCGTGCCTTCGCCGACGATATGGCTTTGACCGTAAAAATCGTCGAGCGAAGTCGGTCTCATTCTTTCGGCAAGCGGCTTGTTTGCCCGATCGCCCATTTCAAACAGACTTTCCATGCGCACATTATCGCATACACACGCATTAATTGTCAAATGCGTAAGAGCGGTTGCGTTTTTATGATACTCTTCTTTCCCCCCCCCGTCAAGTTTTTGAGCGCCTAATTTTGACTTATTCGTCTTTCTTGAACAAAAAGGTAAGCTCGTATTCTCCCGGCGGTCTTTTCGTGTCTATCCTCACTCCCCTCATGTTTATCCCGTTTTCGCGCACGCCTTCCTCCTCGTCGAAAGCAAAGCGCACGTTGAACACGGCTTTGCCGCGCCTATACAGCACGACTATCTTTTCCGCGTCGGCGGCAAGCGGTCTTTTGCATTCGATCGCGCCGTTTTCGATGCGGAAACCGATATAATCTTCAAGATAAGTTTTGAAGTACCACGCCGCACTGCCCGTATACCAGCTCCAACCCATTCGCCCCTTTATTTCGGGCGCGTAATAGACGTCCGCGGCGATGACATAAGGCTCTCCCTTATAGCGGGCATTTCCTTCCCCTTGACAGGCATAGATCGGATCGAGCATGCGCGCAAGTTTCCTCGCGTATTCAACGTCGCCGAGCAGGCAAAACGCCTTGAAAAGCCAGACTGCGGCATGCGTATACTGACCGCCGTTCTCGCGTACGCCCTCGGGATAAGCCGAGATATAGCCGCAATAGTTTTGCTTGTCGAAAGCGGGCGCGAGCAGGCGCACGACGCCACTGCGCTCGTCAATGAGCGTTTTGGCGCTTTCGAGCGCCGAGCGGGCTTTTTCACCTTCCGCAACGCGCGCGATCACCGCCCAAGCCTGCGAAATTATGTCGATTTTGCAGCAAGGCGAATCTTCTCTGCCCAGCCAGACGCCTTCGTCTGTAAAGGCGCGCGCATATCTGCCGTCGAAAAACGCCGCATTTATGCCCCGCTTCAACTTGTCGGCAAGGTCGAGATAGCGTCCTCTTTTTTCCGCGGGGATATAGGGCGCCGTCTTCATGATGACGTCATAGGCGAATTCACTCAGCCAAACGCTTTCGCCCCTGCCCTTTGAGCCAATCTCGTTGAGCGCGTCGTTCCAATCTCCGCCGCCTATCTTCACGAGCGAGTGCTCGCCCAATTCACAAGCGCTGTCGATCGCGCGCAAAATGTGTTCGAGCAGGCTGCCTTTTTCCGCGCTCTCGCGCCCCTGCTCCATGCGCGAATCTTCGCCGCGGCTCAGCGGCTTTGAGCAAAGATAGGGGATTTTTCTCTCCAATATGCTCTTATCTCCCGTATGACGAATATATTCCGCCGTGACATATCCCAAGAACAACCTGTCGTCGACAATGCGTGTGCGCACTCCGAGCATGGGCGGATGCCACCAATGCATGACGTCGCCCTCTTCGTATTGATGCGCCGCACAGTCAGCTATCATATCGGCGACGAATTTTTCGTCGGCATAGATGTGCGCGAGGCAATCCTGAAGCTGATCGCGGAAGCCTATGGCGCCGCCCGCCTGATAAAAGCCGCATCTTCCTTTGAGACGCGAGGAATAGACCTGATAAGGCAGCGCGCGCATGAGCGCTCTTTCTTCCTCGGGAACGCCGAAAAGTTCGACACCGGACTCAAATTCAAATGTTTTCAATCCCTCTTCAATCATATATCCGATATTTTCTTCGTTACATTCATCAAAGACCTCTTCGCTTGAACATATGAGAAAATAAATTTCAAGGCTGCCCTCGGCGCAAAGCGAGATATTTTTCCTCAATTCGGCGCAAGGAGCATATGCGCCGCAGGAGCGCTTTTTCCCTTTGACCTTTGCCACATCTTTTCTGCATACGACCTCGCAGCCGCCGAGACATTTGACAAAGGCGGCATTGCCCGTCAAAACGTTGACCGCCTTCAATCCCTCTTTGAAGGGCGAAATTTTAACGGAAAAAGGCTCGTATACCCTCGAAAGCTGCAACAGAAGAAACAATTCAAGCGTCACCGAGCGGGAAAACTTTTCGCGGTTTTGCAATCGCAGGCGATAAACTTTTCCCTCGCCGCGGCGGATCAAACCGAGCGTGAGACGATAAGAAACTCCTTCGGCTCGACCGCAAAATACGCTTTGTCCTCTGCCGTGAAGGACATAGCCGCCCGGATCGAGCTTGTTGACTCTCAGCCTTTTGCCGTCAATGACCGCAAAAAGCCTTTCGGACGGCGTATCCTCGACGGGATCGGCGCTCCAAAAAGTCGCCTTGTTTTCGCAGGAATTGTCGAAGAAAGTGAATCCCCCGCCGTTTTGAGTGAGGACAAAGCCGCCCTTGTCTCCCGCAATGACGTTGGAATAAGGAAGCTTGCAGGGCTTGTCTACGACATAGCCGCCGCCAGTAAAATATCCGCAGCCGCTCACGATCATCTTAGGCGGTTTTTCGATATGTTCGCAGACGGCTCTTGGCTCTTTCGAGTCGGGTGCGTCCTGCCTGCTCTCGGCAGATCCGTCGCTAATTGAGAAAGCGCTTTGACTTTTTGAGCTCAACGCTTTTGAAAGAGGCGTAAACGCGCCGAACCTGTTTTTGCATTCAAAATTGTCTATTATGTGCACTATGCCCAGCGAGGATATATCGCCCGCTTTGCCCTTTGTCACTCTTTCGCTCTTTTGTGAAAAATCCTTATCGCTCCTGTCTATCACCACATATAACGAGCATTTCAAACCGCATAAATTGAGATATAAGGCGGCGAAAATCGCGCTTTCAAGCAGATAAAAGTCCTTTTCGTAATCGATAAGCAGGCATTTTTCACCGCTTGAATAGCGAACGAATTGTATGTTTTGTGCATTCTCAGTCGGATAAAGTAATTGCGGCGCTATCTTGTCGATGAGCATATTGGTCGCAATATCGCCGCGATATTTCCAAGTGCGCAAAGTAGGCATATCGGCAAATTTTTCGCAATAACCGAAAAATCCCTCCTTATCGATGTCGAAGACGTTCTTTTTTAAAAGCGACAAATCGCTCGAAAACGCCTTCATCAGATATATCTGCGCGCTCTTTTGCGGAGAGATATCGACTCTTCCGCAAATGCGGATCTCGGGGTAAAGTACGCTCCCGAGAGAACTGCTTATCTCGCTGCCGTCTTCTTTGCGGGCGTTGCCGCTCAGGCTTATCCCCTTCACGCCTGTCATCATCGCCGCGCAGAACTTATCCCCGCCCCTGCTCTTTGACGACTTTTTCAAAAACAGCGTCTCGCGTTCGCTGAATGCCGAAACGAACATATCCGCATAAACGGGATGGGAAAGGTATTCCTCTTCCGAGGCAAAGGCAATGCGCTCGCTGTATGTCACGAGATAGCTTTTGACGCTGTCGCTCTTGTTGGTTATCGTGAGTTTTCTCAATTCGCCGTCCATTCCCGGGAGCATCATCACTTCGAGCGAGCAATCCTTGGACAGATTGTCATATTTTACCTTTTGACAGCTATACTCGAACGTGTAGCGGCAATTTGCGTCTTTAAGCGGGAAAAACGTGGGCGAAAAAGTCTCCTTTTGTTCCCTGATGACGAAAAATCCGCCGTCGGGCAAACTCCTTATCCTTCTTCTCCTGCTCACCGTCTCTCCGCCGTAGATGGTATAACCTCCGCCACATTCGTCAAGTACCGCTGAACAGCGCCCTTCGCCGATGATCGCAACATGTTCGCCGTCATATACGTCGTATTTCGCGAAAAAGTCAAGCCCTTTCGCCTTTTCGTATTTCCTCTCTTTGACGGGAAGCGCCGAACAGCGGCCGCGAGGCGTTTTTTCTTCGAGCATGCTCATTCCGCCCTTTATGAGCGGGTCCGAGCAAAACAATTTTTGCAAGACGTCCTCTTTCAATTCGTTCGTTATCGCCGCAAGGATCATTCCCTGATGATGCGTCATGAAAGCGCCGACCGCTTTTCCGACGTTGAGATCCAGCGCTTCGCAAAACCCGAACTTCGCGTAAACGCCGCGTTTTTTCAGCTTTTGCAGATTGACGACCGCCCTATGTTTGATATATCTCAACATCAGGGCGGATGCGTAAGGACTTATGACGCGCCCGTCCGTCCCCGTCGTCAGGCTCAGGCAAGACTCGCCGAACTGCTTATAGACATAGTTTCCGCAGTCGTCGAATTCATAGCAGCCGCTCTCGCTTTTGCCGAACACTCCGCTCTCTTTTTTCTTTGACATGATAAGGCTTGCTTTTTTGCATGAGGAAGAGATGAAGGCGTAGGGAGCGTCGGGGAAAAACAGCTGCGGCATCAGATACTCAAACGCCGTGCCCGCCCAGGCAACGAGCATATTGCCCTTGCGCGCTATCATCTCGCGCTTTGCCCCGAGCCAAACGCGCGTATCGTTAAGACGGCAGGAGACGATATAAGCCGCAGTGCGCGCTTCAGAGGCGAGCATATCGTAATGACCGACGAAACGGTTGTCCTCTTCGTTGTAACCGATATACAGTCTGCCGCAGCTCTCGTCGACGAGCGCCTCCAAGCGCGTGTTTTCGATGAGTGCGCTCACCTTTTGCGTATCCGCGCCCGCATTTTTCAGAAACGCGCGCACGCAGATGAGGCAGGCGAGGAAATTCCCGCTGTCCACGCTCGAAACAAAGCGCGGCGACAAAACCTTTCCGTCCGTATCATACCAATTATAGAGATTGCCGCGCCACTTTTTCAGCTTTTTCGCCTTGGCGATATCTTCTTCGAGCCGCACCGTCGCCTCCGCCTCGGAGATCACTCCGCATTCGCATGCGCAGACATGCGCAAGCATCGCCATTCCAATGTCGGTCGGCGAAGTCATTTTCGCGGAGCGCGTGCGCGGTTCGAAAGCAAGATTATCCGTGATATAAGTCGATCTTTCCCTCATTTCGGCAAAATACGCATATGTCCTCATTGCGATCGAGCGCAAGATATCTTTATCCTCTTTGTCGAGCTTTTTTGCCTTGCCTACCTTGATCCCGCCCAAAGCGAGCAAGCACATATAAAGCGCGCAAGCCGCCGCGTAAACGGGCGCCGCCAACGACACGACCGCAGTCGCCGAAAGCAAGGCGCATAACAGCAATGCGGGCAAGATAGCCGCAATATGCGCGCGAGCGGGTCTTTCCCGCATACTGACTGCAAAAGTCTTCCATTCGAGAAGGTCGCCGCCGAAAATCAATTTTCGGATAGTTTTTGCCATCACCGTTATGCTGCCCGCGGCTTCTGCGGGCAGGGAAAATATTTCCGCGAATGCGCCGCCGATGGCGGAAAGGGCTCCGCGCAAGGCATAGCGGTATCGCACCCCGTTGCCCGCGGAATCCAATTCGAATCCCGCCCGCGCAAGCGGCATGGCAAAAACGAGCAAGGCGAAAACGATCAAAAGCGCGACTTCTTTCAGGCAAAGCGCGGCGATAACGGCGGCAAGCAAGGCGCACGGACGCAATATTTCGAAAAAATTGCGCAAAACGACGCCGCGATAAAGCGGGTGTATCGCCCTTGAAGAAAACGCCAGCGGAAGCAGCAAGAGATCTCCCCTCTGCCATCTCCTCTTTCTGCTCACATCCGCCGCATAAGTCGGCGGCACGTCTTCGTAAACGCACTCGCCCGCGCTCGCCGTGTGCGTGAGCGCCCCTTCGGCGATGTCGTGGCTCAAAACTCTCCCTTCGGGCAACGCCCCGCGCAGTTTTTCGGAAAAACTTTTCAACCTATATATGCCTTTGCCGCAAAAGACGCTCCTGCCGCACAGATCGTAATAAAAGTCGTCCGAGGCGCAATATCTCTCCTCGCCGCTCTCGTTCAAAAAGGCTCGCCCGTGCAATGTGATCACGGTCGACACCTTATAGCGGCAGGTAAAAGCCATGAGATCGACGCTCGCGGCGAGAGGATGCATCATGGCGGCAACGGCGCGCTTTATCCCTCCCGGCGCGATAATCGAATCCGCGTCGAGAAGCACGACATATTCGGGTGTTTCGGGCACCGCGCTCATATAGAGGAAATTTTCACTTCCGCCGCCAAGCAGCAAGGCGTTCATATCTTCGATCGCGCCGCGCTTTCGCTCGCGTCCGCGCCATATCTTGCCGCATTTGCTTCTGCGGCGCACAAGCACGAATACGCGTTCAAGCCCTTCCGCGCGTTTGAGCGCCCGAACGATATTTTCGTCCTCTGTTTGCGTCTCGCTCGCGCTTTCGGGAAGGTCTGCGAGCAAAACAAACGCCGCGTTTTCTTCGTCGTTACCGCTTTTCAGGGCAATAAGCCCGTCGAGCGCGGAATTTGCCTGCTCGACGTCTTTGACGAGCACGCTCACCGCCGCGATCGTCCTGCCCTTTTCCGGTATGCTTTCGAGTTTGAGGCGCGGCACGGGTCTCGACGGTAAAAAGCGGGACGCAATGCGGGCGAGCAGATAATCTATAGGTCTTTGCGCGGCGACGAAGACGAGGAAAAATGCCGCCGCGGCAAGCCCCGCCGTCGGCATCAAAACGGCGGCGATGACGGCAAAAAGCGCCGCAAAGACGAATATCGCGGAAAAATGCAACGCAGCGCGCGCCTTACCGCCGTCAGAACGGATCTCGTCGGGCTTGCCTTTCAACGCCCTTATCAGCCGCGCTCTTTCCTCAAAGAGAAATTTTCCGAAATGCACCTCTTCCCTTGCGCCGAGTTGAAGCGCCTTTTCCGCCGCCGCACGCTCGGACACCCGCGCGAGTTTTGCCGTCTTCGCCACCGCGGCGGTGTAAGCCATGCGCGAGGCGTCGTCCATGGCGCGATAAGTCTCCTCTTCGCTCATCCTTTCGTCCGTGACGGAAAAGGACAAAAGCCTTTGCGCGGTTAATATCTCACCGACGCTTTTGAAGGATTTGAGGCATTGCGCGATGGTCATATTGATTTCGGTCAGAGCCGCTCCGAAGGTTATCTCGACCTTTTCCGCACCTACACGGGAATATTCGTTTTGCGCATCTTGACCGGAAATTTTGCGAAAATAGGCGTAACCGAGCAAGTTTTCGCGGCGAGAAGAATATATCTTGTCCTTGCTTGCGTATCTGCGCGAGCGATCTATCTCGATCATGCGCTCGCACATCGCGCTCAAACGCCGCAGCAGCACATATTCCGCCGCCGCGGGCAACGCAAAAACTTCTTCGTTGTCGAGCGGCGCATATTTGTTGAATGTTTTGACGCCTGCACCGAATTTTTCTCCGTCGAGTTCCCATGCGTTCAGCGACAAAAGCAGGCGCGCCAAGGCAACTACTCTGATCCTGCCCTTGCTTCGCGGCAACGCATCGAGCGCGTAAAGAGAGCGAATATGCATGCGCGCAAGCAGTGACGCCCCGTTTTCGTAAAGGCGCTTTTCGCATTCGAGCAGATCTTCGTCCGCTCTTTTGCACACAAGCCGATAGGCACGTCTTATCTTTCGTATTGTCGCATAAAGGGGCAGACCCACGCCCGTCCTGTCTCGCGCGGTCATTTCGAGCGCGAGTTCCGCGGCGTTGCGGCGCACTTCCTCTTCATCCGCCCTGACCGCCATGGCAAAGCGATGACGGCGTTCGAGCAAGGCGAGCGCGGGGATAAAACTCAATATCAATGCGGCGATGACGATATAATAGATCATGATTACCTCTTGGCAATTATTGACCTACGCCGAACGATTATTCCGTCAAAAAAGATCCGCCCCGACTTGGGCGAAAAAAAGACGGCGACGCCGTCTTTCCCAAACGATCCGTAAGCCGGATTCTGTTTACGATGACCATCTATCCAGGCGCCGCGTTACCGCGGCGCTCAAGCGATTTTCCGACGCGACAGGCTGCCGCATATGTCGTTTTCTCTTGCACCGAGTGGGGTTTACAGGGCATCCCGCGTCGCCGCAGGATCGGTGAGCTCTTACCTCGCCTTTCCATCCTTACCCGCTTGCGCGGGCGGTTTATTTCTGTTGCACTTTCCTTTAAGTCGCCTTAACCGGTAGTTAGCCGGCACTCTGCCTTGCGGTGTCCGGACTTTCCTCACTTTCGTGCGGTCATCCGATCGTTTGGGACTTTATGATAACATTCGCGCGCTCAAAAGTCAAGCCCGCGGCTCTTGATATATTCGCGGAGTTTGCCGATTGCCTTCTTTTCGATACGCGAGATATAAGAGCGCGAGATGCCGAATTTCTCCGCGACTTGCAGCTGCGTGTGCGCGGGCGTGTCGTCTAAACCGTAACGCATGCGGATTATCTCGTATTCGCGTTTGTCGAGCGCGGCTTTGACGACCTGCCCCAATTTTTCCCTGACGATCGCATTTTCGACCTCGCCGATGACGTCCGAATCGTCTTCGAGCAAGTCCATGAGCGTTATTTCGTTGCCGTCCTTGTCGCTGCTCACAGGCTCGAAAATCGAGCGCGTTCCGCGGTATTTTTTACTCGCGCGCAAGGTCATGAGTATCTCGTTTTCTATGCATCTGCTCGCATATGTCGCAAATTGCGTACCCTTGCCCGCGGAATAAGTGTTCACCGCCTTGATCAACCCGATCGAGCCGACCGAGATCAGTTCGTCATTGTCGTTATATCCCGAATACTTTTTCACGATATGGACGACAAGGCGCATGTTGTGGTCGATGAGTTCGTCCCGCGCGCTCTTGTCTCCCTTCCACATTCGCTCGATGAGCTGCTTTTCCCGCTCGGGATCGAGCGGCAGAGGGAAACTGCTCTTGTTCTTGACATAAGAAGTGAGAAAAAATACGTTGCCCAGCAAGGCAAAAATTCCGCTCAATAACATATCGCACCGCCTTTTTCTTTCTGAGAAAGTTTATGAGGCAGACGGCTTGTACAATGCGGAAAATAAAAAAATCCCGCCCGAAGGCGGAATTATCACTTATGCGACTTTTTCTTGACTATCTCGTTGATCTCGTCCAACCAGCTGTTTATATCCTTGAACTGTCTGTGGACCGCGGCGAACCTGACGTAAGCGACGTCGTCTATTTCTTTAAGTCCGTCCATGACCATATTGCCTATCTCGTCCGAGGTTATCTCTTGATCGAGATGATTGGCGACGCGCTTTTCGATGTCGGAAACGAGATTGTCTATCCGCTGCATCGCCACGGGACGCTTTTCGCACGCTTTCAATATGCCCTGCTTGACCTTTTGAGCGGAAAAAGCCTGCCTGCAACCGTTCTTCTTGACGACCATGACGGGCGCGAACTCCACCGTTTCGTAAGTCGTGAAGCGTTTTCCGCACGCCGTGCATTCGCGCCTGCGGCGAATGGACGTTCCGTCCTCGTTCACCCTCGAATCGATCACCTTGCTGTCCATGCAGCCGCAATAGATGCATTTCATAACGATACCTCTGTGTTTTTTTATATTATATCACAAAGGTATCGCTTGCGCAAACGTTTTCAGCAATCACAGGGCGGCGGACAGATAACGCCCATCTCTCCGAGCTGAACGAGAATGGCGTCTTCGCCTATCTTGACGATGTTTTTCCACGGCACGAAAATGCTCTCGTCGCCCGAGATATTCTTGAAAAACTTCTTTTCTCCCGGAACTATCAGCCCCTTGATCGTGCCGTTGGACGTAAATGCCATGTCGAGAATACGCCCGAGTTTTTTGCCGTCGGCGATGTTCACCGCCTCTTTTTCCCTCAGTTCGCAAAACGTAAGATCTGCTATCATAGCGCCCTCCGCCTTTATTCTATGCGGACTTTTTGCCGATGATTACGGTTCGACGAATTCTCTTATATAAGCGAGCGCTCCCTTTTCCAGCCTGCTTACCTGAGCCTGGGAAATACCCATTATGCGTGAGATCTCCGTCTGCGTCCGCCCTTTGTAATAGCGCAGCAGGATTATCTTCCTCTCTCTTTCGGGAAGTTCGCTCAACGCGGACTTGATAGAGATATCGTCTATCCACTTATCTTCGCAGCAGCGCTTGTCGCCCAGCTGATCGATAAGGCTGACATTGTCGTCGCCGTCACCGTAAACGTATTCTTGAAGCGAAATAGGCTCGCTGACGGCGTCGAGCGCGGTCACGACGTCCTTATAGGGGACGTCTATTTCCGCCGCAACTTCCATGAGCGACGGCTCGCTCCTGCCCACCGACATCTCCTCGCGCGCTTTGAGCGTTTTATAGGCGATGTCGCGCATGCTTCTGCTGACTTTGATAGAAGTTTCTTCCTTGATGAACCGCCTGATCTCGCCGATTATCATCGGCACGGCATAAGTGGAAAAGCGCACGTTGAACGAGCGGTCAAAGCCGTCTATCGCCTTCATCAGTCCGACAACGCCGACTTGGAACAGGTCGTCGCTGCTCGCTTTGCCCCTGAATCGTCCGATCACTGAAAGGACGAGGCGGACGTTCGCCATCACGAGCTGCTCTCGGGCGCTTGTATCTCCGCCCGCAACTCTTTCGAGGAGCTTTTCGCATTCCTCCGCGCTCAGACGCGGGAGAGTCCCCGTGTCGTAATTGCATAAATTCACCTTTTGCATACATCCTCCTTATGTACCCTTTAAGAGGAATTATGCGCAGGAAAAGAGCTGTCATACGCGCAAGATATGCGTTATTGCCCGCCCTAATATTATGCTAATTTCGAGATCTCCTTTTTCAGTTTCTTCATCACCTTCTTTTCCAGACGCGATATATAAGACTGAGAAATGCCCATTATGTCGGCGATCTCCTTTTGAGTTTTCTTTTCCGTGCCGAAAAGACCGAAGCGCATCTTTATTATCTCTTTTTCGCGCGGCGCGAGCTTTTCGAAGGATAAAAACAGCATATCCCGCTCAGCCTCGCTTTCCACGTCTTTATAGATGACGTCGCTGTCCGTTCCGAGCACGTCCGAAAGCAAAAGCACGTTCCCCTCCCAATCCACGTTGAGCGGCTCGTCGAGCGACATCTCGCTCTTGCGCTTGGAGGTTTTGCGCAAAAACATCAAGATCTCGTTTTCGATGCATCTGCTCGCATAAGTCGCCATCTTGATCTTTTTTTGCGGATCGAAGGAATTGACGGCTTTGATGAGTCCGATCGTCCCCACCGAGATCAGATCCTCAATGTCGCTCCCCGTGTTGTCGAATTTCTTCGCTATATAGACGACGAGGCGCAAATTGCGCTCTATGAGTTCGTTTTTCGCCTCTTCGTCATTTTCCGCAAGGCGAAGGACAAGCTCTTTTTCCTCCTCGGGAGTGAGCGGAGAAGGAAGCGCTTCGCCGCCGCCGATGAAGTCCGCGCGCTCATCGAACAGATCGAGCGCCTTTAATATTTTTGCCAAAAGTCTTTTTATCATACTTCACCTCAAATGCCCGCAGGAAGGATAACGCGAAAGTCTTTGAGCGCGGTCTGCGAGATCGCGGCGGTCACGTCGTAAACGCGCCTGCCCTTCTCCTGAGGAAAGGCGACCGACCTCAAGGCGATGGTGGGGAGATAACATTCCCCCGAGACAGTCTTGACCCAAATGCCGCCCGTTCGCGTTGCGCCTTTTTTGACGAGTTTTTGCGCAAGTTTGCCGTCGATGACGATGACGCCCTTACCGCCCTTTAAAAGCGTATTGCCCGTGTCGATCAAACCCTCGCAAGCCACTTCGCCGCATTGAACTTCGAGTATGACTTTGCATTCCCTGCTGCCCGTGCGGCGCTTGTTGACCGTATAGCCGACCGCCTGTCTTATCGCGTAAAGCAGGACGATTGCTCCAGTGGCGATATAAGCGCCCGTGAGATCTCCGGGATAATACATCGCGGAAATAAAGTCGCTCAAAGAAAGATTGCGTATCATCAAAACAAGTCCGCCGAGCGCCGCCGTATAGACAAAATATAAAAGCGTTGCCAAGAGAAACTGCCGAAATCGCGTGTATTTGCTCATAACGGCGGTCATTAAAAGCAGCATCAAAACTTTGACCGCGCCCGCGGCGGGAAAATTTATGTAAGGAACTGCGGCGGCAAACGCGGCGCCGAACGCGCTCGCAAGGCATATGCGCAGACGTGAAGCGCGCATACGCAGGCTGACCAAAGTCAAATAGGCAACGAAAGCGTCGATGAGAAAATTACTCAGCAGCACATATTCGATATATACGACCATATGAGCATTATAGCCTTTCCGCCGTGCGGAAAAGTTCCGAATATGTCGCCCGAAGATAAAAAAATATCCGCCGAAGCGGATATCTTTCTATCGTTACCGATTAAAGTTATCTGTTGTCGTCATCGTCGTTACGCATCCTGCGCAAACGCTCCAAAAATCCCGGCATACCACGCTTTTCACCGCGCTCTTCCTGCGGCGGGACCTCTCTGCGGGGTTCGGGACGGGCAAAGCCCGAGGGCGGATAGACGGGGCGTTCGTCTCTGTAACGGTTGTCGCCGTAACCGCCGCGGTAAGCGTCGCCGTAATTGTCGTCGCGCCTTTCGGGACGTGCGTACGACTCGCTCCTCTCGCGCGGAGCATATTCGCGCGTGCCGAAGTCGGGCGCATTGTAATTGGGCATGGACGAAGAGCGCGTAGGCTCTTTTTCGCGCTGACGTCCGACGACGCCGTCTTTCGCGCCGCGCTCGAAATCATTTATCCTGTCCATGACATGATTATAGCTCGAACGCTCGCCCTTGATATTACCGCTCTCTTCGCCTTCTTTATCGTTGAATCCCGTGGCGATTATCGTCACCTGGACCTTGTTCTTCTGCGATTCGTCCACGCCCGCGCCCCAGATGATGTTCGCGTCGGGATCGGCGATCGACTGGACGAGCTTGCAGGCGTACGTCATCTCGTTGAGCGTCATATCCGTTCCGCCCTGGAAGTTGATTATCACATTTTTTGCGCCCTCTATGTTCGTTTCAAGCAAAGGTGAGGCAACGGCAAGACGCATGGCTTTGATCGCCTTTTCCTGCCCGCTCGCCTCGCCGATACCCATATGCGCCATGCCCTTGTCACGCATGATCGTGTTCACGTCGGCAAAGTCGAGATTGATGAGCGAAGGCGTGGCGATCAGATCGCTTATCGACTGCACCGCCTTGCGCAGCACTTCGTCCGCTTCCATGAACGCCTTCAAAACGGGCGTGTCCTGAGGCAATATCTCGGTGAGCTTTTCGTTGGGGATCACAAGCAGCGTATCCACGCTCTTCTTCAAATTTTCCAAGCAGAGCATGGCGTTGATCATGCGCTTTTTCCCCTCGAAAGCAAAAGGAGTCGTGACGACCGCAACGGTCAAAATGCCCTCGCTTTTCGCAAGAGACGCGATCACGGGCGCGGCGCCCGTTCCCGTACCGCCGCCCATACCGGCAGTGATAAACAGCATATCTACGCCTTTGAGTTCGCTTTCGATGTCGCCTCTGGATTCGAGCGCAGCCTTTTCTCCCTTGTCCGGCTCTGCGCCCGCGCCGAGTCCCTTGGTGAGATTCGCGCCAATTTGCAGTTTCGTGGGCGCAAGCGATGCCATGAGCGCCTGCTTGTCCGTATTCACGGCGACAAATTCCGCGCTCTTGATGCCCGATTTCACCATTTGATTCACGGCATTGCAACCGCCGCCGCCCACTCCGATGACCTTTATTTTCGCAGCTCCGGTTATCAGATCCGCCATTTTCACACCCTCCTGAGTTTATTGATCATACGGCTCAATAAGCCCTTGTCGCTCTGTCTCAGCTGCGCCTGACGCAACAGCGAGATGAGCGACGAATATTCTGTTCTGTCGTATCCCGGCAGGTTCGGGGCAAGCGGAGTCACCGCTTTCCCCATGCTTTTTGCCAAATATTTTATCGCACCTCTCATGCTGAAAAATGCGTCGCCCGTGGCGAATATGCGCCTGCAAGACTCTTCGTCGGCGACCTTTGCGATCGCGCCGTTTATTTTACAGGCAACTTCTCTTAAACAGCCGCGTACGATCTCGTTTACCTCTGCGGCGCGATATTTGAGCACGTCTCCGTCCTTAGGCACGCTGTAAAATGAGACCTGTTCGAATTCGTCCGAGAGATCGATCTGCCCCGCGAGCGTTAGCGCCGCATAAAAATCTATGTCGAGCCTGTCCGTAAGTTCGGCGGCGACGACCGCAGCGCCCGTCGTCTCGGACGCAAGCCCCTGCAATCCCTCTCCGCGCACGCCCGCGAGCGCGCATTCGAGAAAGCCCAGATCGACGAGCACTTCCCCGCCCGTGCGATAAGAATAATCCAAAAGCGTCATTCCTTCGGCATACATAACGGGGATATATTCCACAGAGGAAAAGCCGAGCGCCGACGCTATCTTGTCCACCGCGGCAGAAAAGTTGCCGTTGCAGGAGATATATGTGTTGTAAGTTTCCAAGCTCGCTCCCGACATGCCTACGGGATCGTAGACCACTTCGCCGCCGTCCACTCTGAACCCTATCGGGCAATTTTGAATGACGTCACGGCTGTGCCGCAGCGGAGCCAGCCCCGCACGAGCGGAATTGTCGACCATGCGTCGGGTTATGACGCTGCCCTCGCCGATCGCCGTCACGTTCACGTCCGCATAAAAATCGCAGAACGCCGCGGGCACTCCCACATAGAGCGTGTCGAACGAGCCGTGAGAAGGAAGTTTGTTGTATGCTTTTACGACTGCGTCTTCAAGCGACGCCGTATTCAGCCATTGACCGTCGAAATATCCGTCGTAATTTTCGCTCGTCATGCCGTCGAGCCCGACCATGCCCCTGCCCGAACCCGAGCCGAAAGCCATGGTGACCGCGTTCGATCTGACGTCGAGCACGCAAACATCCTTTCCCATACTTTACATTATAAAGCATGTTGCGGGTTCTGTCAATATATTCACATAAAATATTATAATATAATTAACGCGCGCGGCGCGTGCGCGTGATCAAACGGCAAAACCGCTCGGTAAAGTCGGGGAATAATCGATCCTGACGGAGCCGTCCGCGATCACATTGGGATAAAAATAGCCCTCCTCAGCGGCGGCGCCGCCCTCATTAAACAGCACGGTGAGATAACGCTTGTAAAGCGCGGAAAACATATAACCTATCGCCCCTTCGTCATAGATGAGCAGGCTTGCTCCCGTGTTCGTTACCGCTTGAATGAAAGGCTTTTCACCGCCGTGATAGACTATCGACGTGAGGAAATAAGAGAGCTTAACGTCCATGAAATAGTTGTTTTCGCCGCCCTCGATGATAGCTTTGAGCCACTCTATGTCGGCGAACGCCCCAAGTTCGGAAGAAGAAAGCGTATAACCGCTCACTATCGTATATCCCGACGTCGGCGCCGTTCCCACGACGTCTAAAACTTTGAGTTCTCTGTCCAAAAGCGCAAAGCCGCCTTGAGCGGGCACGCAGATCCAGGGCGAACGCAGCGTGCAGTTGATGGAAACCGTCCCGGGAAAACTCCTCTCGACGGTGATGACTTTTATCTGCGGATATGCCGATTCGACGTTGGAAATGACCGCCTCTTCGTCCACGGAGAAAATGCTGCCGCCCGACTTTATTCCCGCAGCTTCGATCACGCCCGCCGTCGTCTCCTCGTCCAAAAGAGTGTCCGTTGCGGCGACGACGCGCACTTCGCCTATGGCGAAAATGCTGCACGCAAGCACGATCACCACGACCGCGACCGCAAGCGAGATCATCAAAACGAGCGCTCTTTTGTTCATCAAACCACCCTGTTTATATCCGCGCCCAGCTCGGAAAGCACGGGCGCCATATCCTCGTATCCTCTGTCGATATGATAAATATCTTTGACTTCCGTCCTGCCTTCGGCGGCAAGTCCCGCGAGCACGAGCGACGCTCCCCCGCGCAGATCGGTGGCGCAGACTTGCGCCCCGTGCAGTTTCGCCACGCCCTTGACCACGGCGGTTCTGTCGCGGACGGTTATGTCCGCGCCCATTTTTATCAGCTGCGGCACGGTCTTGAATCGCGTTTCAAAGATATTTTCCGCGATGACCGACGTTCCTCTCGAGATCGTCTGCAACGCCATCATCTGCGTTTGAAGATCGGTGGGAAACCCCGGATAATACATGGTATCGATCCTCTCGAGCGACTTCGATCTGCCTTTGCTTCTTACGATTATTTTATCATTTTTACAGGTGATTTTGCAAGCGGTTTTGGATAATTTGGCTGTCAGCGACGAGATATGTTCGGGGATCGCGCCTTCTATGGTCACAAACCCGCCGCACATCGCCGTCGCTATCATATACGTTCCCGCGATTATCCTGTCGGGAATGGGCGTGTAGGCGACTCCGTGCAGCTTTGTCACCCCTTCTATCGTTATCATGCTGCTCCCCGCCCCCGACACTCTCGCGCCCATGGCGTTGAGAAAGTTTTGAAGATCGGCTATCTCCGGCTCTTTCGCGCAGTTTCGCAAGACCGTGACGCCGGGAGTGAACACGCTCGCCATCATCAGGTTTTCCGTCGCCCCCACGCTGGGAAGATCCAAAAGTATCTGCGCCGCCCGCGCTCCCGTGGCGTCGCAGTCGAGATAGCCGCTCTCCTCGTCTATGGTTATCCCCATCTCCCTCAATCCCGCCAAGTGTATGTCGATGGGACGCATGCCTATCTCGCAGCCGCCGGGATAAGATATTTTCGCCCTCTTCATGCGCGAAAGCATGGGACCCATAAGAAAAACGGAAGATCTCAGTTCCTTGGCGAGAACGCAAGGTATCTGCTCGCAATATATGTCGCGGGAGTCTATGGCGATATTGCCTCTGTCGTCGCGCTCGATCGCGCAGCCGATACCCGCCAAAATTTTCAGCATGTTTTTAATGTCGGAAATTTCGGGACAATTTCTCAAAACGACCTTCTCTTCCGTCAGTATGCTCGCCGCAAGCAGGGGCAGAACGCTGTTCTTTGCCGCCTTCACCCGCAGGCAGCCCTCCAAAGGTCTGCCGCCCTCTATTATGTATCTGCTCATATTTTCTCTCCACACCGTAGCGGCATTCGCCGTTATGTACTCAATACATTTTATGGCGGGCAAGCGGGGTTTGTGATTTTGCCGCGATCCGCTCCAACACCGCCACGGAACAGACGAACATGAGCAGCGACGTGCCGCCGAAACTCACGAACGGAAGCGGCAGCCCCGTCGGCGGGATACTGCCCGTCACCACGGCGACGTTCAAAAGCGTCTGAACGCCGATAACGGCGGTGATGCCCGCGGCGAGATAGCAATCGAACCTGTTTTCGGCGCGCATGGCTATGATAAGTCCGCGCCATACGATCGTCCCGAAGACGGCGAGCACGATGACGCAGCCGACAAATCCCAGCTCTTCTCCGATCACGGAAAAGATGAAGTCGCTTTCGGCAAAGGGCAGAAAGAGATATTTCTGACGCGAGTTGAACAGCCCCACACCGAACAATCCTCCCGCGCCGAGCGCATAATATGACTGAATGAGCTGATAGCCCTCCCCGAGCGGAGAGGACCACGGATCCAAAAAGGCGGCTATGCGTTTCAAGCGGTAAGGCTCCACCGCGATGAGCGCGATGACGAGCGCCAAGGCGGGTATTCCCAAAAGCGCAAAGTGCCTTGCCTTCGCTCCGCCCAAAAAGAGCATTATCAGCGTCACCAGCCCCACGCACACGGTGACGGACATGTTCGGCTCCGCCATTATCAGCGCACAGGTCGCGCCACAGGCGACAAGCACTGACGCCATGGACGCAAAAGTCACGCTGCTTCTTTTCGCCAGACAGCCCGACACAAAGACGACCAAGGTGAATTTGGCGATGTCGGAAGGCTGAAAGGTGATGAAACCGAGGTCTATCCAGCGCGTCGCGCCGTAATTTTCCGCGCCGACGCCCGGGATAAGCACGACGGAAAGCAGGACAAGTCCGAGGGCGAGCAGCAGATAGCGCAGCTTGAACAATATCGCCGTATCCGCCCTGAAAACGAACGGATAGAGCGCGCAGGAAAAGGCGAGAGCCGCTGCCTGCCTTTTGACATAGAAAAAGGCGTCCCCCGTGCGGGTAAGCGCGGAATAACTGCTCGCGCTGTATTGCATGAGCAGTCCGAAAAGCGCCAGCCCGAGAACGCATGCCAAAAGTATCTTGTCGGGAACATATTTTCCCTTTCTGCTCATACTCTGCCGCATCCGAGCGCCCCGACTATGCAATCGAACGCCTCTCCGCGCTCTTCGAAATCCGCATATCTGTCAAAGCTCGACGTGGACGGCGAAAAGAGAACTATCTCCTCTTCTCCCGAACATGCCCTCTGCGCGGCGTCGAAAAGCGAGGGCGTTATCTCAAAGGAAAAATCCCGCTCGGGCGGCAGTCCGTCTTTTATGCTTTGGGCGTTATCGCCCGTGACTATCACTCTTTTCACCGTGCGCGGCAGGCGGGCGAAGAAATTTTCGTAAGATATACCCTTGTCATAGCCGCCCATAATGAGGACCGTACTGCCCTTCATCGCCCGACAGGCTTTGAGCGTGGAATCGATGTTTGTCGCCTTGCTGTCGTTATAGACCTTTTTCCCGTTCACTTCGCCCGTATACTGCAAGCGAAAGCGCGGCGCGGAAAACCTCCTGAGGACTTTTTCTATCACCTCGCTCTTCACTCCCATGAGTTTCGCCACGCAAACGCAGGCGAGCGCATTGGCGAGATTGTGCTCTCCGCGCATGAGAAGGTCGTCCGCGTTTGCCACAAATTCGTCGCGCTCGTCACAAAAATATATCTTTCCGCTCTCTATGTAACAGCCTCTGACCTTTTGCCTGAGCGAGAAAAAATATACCCGTGAGGCTATGTCGCTCTCGAACGCGCGCACGGTCTCGTCGTCGTAATTGAGTACGGCGACGTCTTCGCTCGTCTGATTGACGAATATCTTTCTCTTTGCGTCCGTATATTCGGCAAAAGTCGCGTGCCGCTCGTAATGATCGGGCGTGATGTTGAGGCAGACGGCATACTTGCTGCGAAAGTCGACTATGCTTTCCAGCTGAAAACTCGAAAGTTCGAGAACGACGACCGCGTCTTCGCCTATCCTGTCCGCGTTTTCGGCAAAGGAGACCCCGATATTGCCCATGGCGTAACTCTCTATCCCGGCGGCGGACAATATCTCTTTGAGCAGTAGCGTCACCGTCGTTTTGCCGTTCGTACCCGTCACGGCGACGATCTCCCCGCGGGAATGACGAAACGCAAGCTCCACTTCTCCCAGCACTTCTATCCCGCAGAGCGCGGCATATTCGCTGAGCGCGTTGCGCGGCTTTACTCCCGGGCTGAGTACCAGCATATCCACACCGTGCAGCGCCCGCTCGGGCGAAAGTCCGCTCCTGTCTTCGCAGCCCGCGGGAACGCACACCCCGCCGTCGTCATAGACACAAACGCGCCAACCCTTTCTCAACAGCAGCTGCGCCGCGCCCCTGCCGCTTATTCCCGTTCCCATTATCAACGCCGTCTTATTCATAACTCTGCGCCATAAAGCCGATAAGCCCGATCATTCCCGCAACGATGGTTATCAGGACATAGCGGGCGACTATCTTGCTCTCCTTCATTCCTTTATATTCGAGGTGGTGATGAAAAGGCGCCATCAAAAACACCCTTTTACCCTTGATCTTGTAGACAAGCACCTGCACTATTACGGATATGCAGGACACGACATACATTATGCCGATAAAAAGATCGAGCAGCGGCAGTTTGAGAAAAACCGTGGCGCACGCCAGACCGCCGCCCACCGCCAGAGAACCCGTGTCGCCCATGAAAATGCTCGCCGGGGCGGAATTAAGCCATACGAACGCGAAAAGCGCTCCCGCAAAACAGGCACAGAACAAGCCCGTCGCCCGAACGTGCGCCAGCATGATCACGTCCCCTTCGGAAACGACCGCGCCGTAAAGATAGAGCGCCGCAAGCGCCGTGACGGTAAATCCCGCGCCGCCGCATTTGGCGACCAGCCCGTCCAAGCCGTCGGTGAGATTGACGGCGTTGGTCACGCCGATGAACATAAACATGCAAAAAGGCACGAACGCCCACCCTAAATCGAGTTTCGCCGTCGTGAACGGCAGATATATCTCGCTGCCGATATAGGCGTTGCGGTAGCAAAAGACGGTGACGATGATCGCTATGCCCGCTTGTCCGACGATTTTTTGATAGGCTTTCAACCCCTGATTATGCTTGTATCTGACCTTGATGAAATCGTCCAAAAATCCGAGCAGTCCGTAAGAGACGGTCACCGCGCAGGCGACGGCGCAAAAGGCGTCGTCGATGCCGCCGAAAACGGCTGCCGCCGCAATGACGGCGACTATGAAAATGATACCGCCCATCGTGGGCGTTCCGCTCTTTCCCATATGCTTGTCCACATATTCAAGCACGGTCTGCCCCGCTTTCAGCTTGCGCACGAGCGCAAGCACGGGATATGAAAGCAGCGCCGCAAACGCGAACGCCGTCAGTGCGGCGGCAATGTATTCGACATATATATTCATTTTTTCGCTAAAATTTCCTTCAAGACCTCAACGTCGTCAAAATAAGTTTTAACGCCCTTTTCCTCGATATACTTTTCGCTCCCCTTTCCCGCTATCACCACGGTATCGCCCGCCCGCGCCGCGTTGCAGGCTTCTTGCAAAGCCTCTCGCCTGTCAAGCAGCACGCGCGCCCTGCCGTCCGTCCCCGCGATTATGTCGCGGGCGATGTCTTCGCGTTTTTCGCCGCGCGGATTGTCCGAGGTTATCAAAACTTCGTCGGCGTATTCCGAGGCGATCGCGCCCATGAGCGGACGTTTTCCCCTGTCGCGGTCGCCGCCGCAGCCGAAAACCGCGATCAGCCTTCCTTCGGTGAGCTTGCGCGCTTGCAAAAGCACGTTTTCAAGTCCGTCGGGCGTATGGGCGAAATCCACGATAAATTTGACTCCGTCCCGCTCGATCAGCTCGAACCGCCCTTCGGGCGGCGGCGTCTCACTCAAAACGCGCGCAATATCGGCATAGTCCGCGCCCAACTCGCGCGCGCAGACGATCGCCGCCAAGGCGTTGCTCACGTTGAATTTTCCGTAAAGCCGCGAGTTTATCTCCAAAAGGCGGTCGCGGTCGTTGACGATATATCTGCCGTGCCCGCCGTTTTCGATATTGACGGCAAAGGCGTCGGCGGGATTGTCCAAGCCGTAGGAGATGAGAGGGACTTTCACGGAATTTATCAGCCTTACGCCGAATTCGTCGTCCGAATTTATCACGGCGCGGCGAACATGTTCGGGGGTGAAAAAGCCGCCCTTTGCCCGCGCATACTCTTCCATGCTGCCGAAAAAATCCAAGTGATCGCGGCTTAGGTTGGTGAAAACTCCCAAGTCGAACACTATCCCGTCCGTCTTGCGCCAATAGAGGGCATGAGCGGAAACTTCGGCGGCAACGGCGGCGCAGCCCGCCTCGACAAAGCGCGCGAGAGTTTGATTGAGTTCTTTGGGATCGGGCGTGGTCATTTGAGCGGGAGATCTTCTTTCGCCGTCGTGGATATACATCGTGCCGATGAGTCCGCACCTTATGCCGCAGCCGCAGGCGATGCGATGGATAAGATAGGCGGTCGTGGATTTGCCGTTCGTCCCCGTGACTCCCACCGTCTTTAATTTTTTCGACGGTTCGCCGTAAAACTTCGCGCAGACGCGCGCATAAGCCGAGCGCACGTCGCCCGTTATTATCTGCGGCGTCTTTATCTCCGCTATCACCCGTTCGCTCAAAACAGCCGCCGCGCCTCTCTCCTGCGCTTCAAAGGCGAAGTCTTCGCCGTTTTTCTCCCTGCCGCGCATGGCGGCAAAGAGCGCGCCCCGAGTCACTTGCGAGCTGTCTGAGCAAAGGTCGTCTATATTTATCCCCTCAAGCGCGCCCTGCGCTTTCACGGGCAGATCTTGCAGCAGTTTTTTCAGTTCCATATCTCCTCCCTATCAACTATAATTCCACGGGTAAAGATATGCGCCCGCACCGCAAAATAATCGTATTTTCGTCATTTTTGCCTTTGACTCACTCTTGCATGGCGAAATAGACGAGCGCGCCCTCCTCTATCTTCGCTCCCGCGGCGGGAAGCTGATAGACCACTTTGCCCGTCCCCGCATATTCGTAATCCAAGCCCGACTTTTTGAGCAAAGCCGCCGCGTCGGAGAAACTCAGATCGGTGATGTCGGGCATGACGACTTCGGCTTTTGCCGTCTCGCCGCTCGCGGGGACGTCGTATTGAGAAAAGAGCGCGGAAAAGATCTCGCCGACATAGGGCGCCGCGACGATCGAGCCGTAATAGACATATCCCTGCGGTTCGTCCACCAAAAACAGGCAGACGATATTGCTACCGTTTATCTCGGTGAAACCGACGAAAGACGAGATATATTTGCCCGCGGCGATGGCACCGTCTGCGTATTTCTGCGCCGTGCCCGTCTTGCCGCCTATCTTATATCCTTCGACCGCGGCATTCTTGCCGCTGCCCTCGTCCACGACTCCGTAGAGAATGTCTTTGAGCTTTTCGCTCGTGGAAGCACTTATCGTCGTGTTTTTGACATACGATCCGCCGCGATAGGCAAGTTCGCCTTCTTGACTTAATATCTCTTCCACGACGTAAGGGCGATAGAGATAGCCGCCGTTGATACAGGAAGCCACGGCGCTCGCAAGTTGCAACAGCGTCACCGCCACCGCCTGCCCGAAGCCTATCCTCGCCAGATCCACGTTTTTCACTGAATCGCGCGCGATGAGCATTCCCGCGCTTTCGCCGTAAAAATCTATCCCCGTCTTTTGTCCCAAGCCGAACTTGTCGAAATAGTCGTACATGGTGTCTTTACCCGCGGTGAGCGCCACGTCTACAAAGACGCAGTTGCAGGAATTATAAACTCCGTGTCGAAAATCCTGGCTCCCGTGCCCGATAGAGCGCCAACAGCGAATGCGCTGTCCGTCCACCGAGCAACTCCCGCCGCAATAATAGGAATTTTTTGTCGCGCCCGTCTCCAAGCCGATCGCAGACGTGAGTATCTTGAAAGTGGATCCCGGCTCGTACATATCCGTTACGGCGTTGAGCGAAGAATTTTCCATGAGCGCGTTGACGTCGTCGCGCGGGATATCGTTGAGGTCGTATGACGGCGCCTGCGCCATGGCGAGCACGGCGCCCGTGTCCGCGTTGAGCATGACGCAGCTCACGCTCTTGGCGTCATAACGCGCGCAGGCGTCCTTGACAGCCTTTTCCGCCGCCGCCTGCATATAATAATCTATCGTCAGGCGCACGTTCATGCCCTTTTGCGGCGCGACGTAATAGGTGTCGCCGTCTTCAAGCTCCCTGCCGATAAGGTCGGTTTCCGTGTAAGAATAACCGTTTATCCCCGTCAGATAGCGGTCGTATTGCAGTTCAAGCCCGCTCTGTCCCTTATTGTCCGCGTCGGTAAATCCCAAAAGCTGGGTGAGAAAGTCGCCCTGATCGTAATATCTGGCGCTGTCCGCGGTGAAATATATCCCCGAAAAATCCCGCTGTTCCACTTCGAGCATCTCCGCCCGCGTGACGCGGCGGCAAAGACGCACCTCGGAGACGCCTTTTTTCGTCAGGCGCGTATAAAGCAGCGTTTTGTCTATGTCGAGCGCGTCGGAAACGAAAGCTGCGATCTCCTCCGCTTCCTTCACGTCGGAGGGGCGGCAGTACATCGTGTAAAGAGTCATGGACGAGGCGAGTTTTATGCCGTTGACGTCGGTTATGTCCCCTCTGTCGGCGGTGAAAGGCAGATCGCGCGTCCATTGCTCAAAAGCGAGCGTGCGCAACGAGTCGGAATTTATTATCTGCACATAAAGCAGTCTGCCCGACAAAATACAAAGGAAGAAGGTTATCAGCAACAGCGTTGCCGATAACCTCCTCCTGATACTTATATGGGAGATTTTTACCATTCGCCCCTCCGATAAGTTTATTTTTTATCTTCGGTGCGAATGTCGGATGAATTGTCTATCCTACTTGCCTGCCGAGCCAGTCGCAGAATTCGTCGAAAGCGTTCGTGCTCGTGTCGTAAGTGTAACGCGCGTCCGTCTGCACGTCGAGCGCGACTTTGTTGCCGTTCTCGTCGAGGTAATAAACCGCCGCGTCCTGAGTATATGCGGAAGGTTCCGCCGTAGCCTCCGCGGCGCTTCCGCCGATGACCACGTTCACCAAGATCAGGGTCGCAACGACGGCGATGATGGCGAAATAAAGGGCTATGAGTATTTTTGCCTTGGTGTTGAGGCGCATCTTTTTCTTGCTCTTGCCCTCTTTTTGCATGGAGTAGCCGCCGAGATCGTAATCCTGCGCTTCCGAATAGACGGGAGCTGCCGAACGCGCTTCATAGTTATATCTATTGTCGTAAGAGGCGCGATATGCCTCGCCGTAGCCGCTCTCGGGAGCGTAATAGGGATCGTAACCGACGTTATAGCCGGCGTTATAACCGTTTCTCGCGGTATAGTCGGGCGCATAGCCGTTTTGCACGGGATAGCCGCGGTCGGGGGCGGAGTAAGCCGCGCGTTGAGCGACGTATCTGTCGTCGGCATAAGAAGTACCGGCGTTGAAATAAGCGCCTTCGCTGCGAGTATATTGTTTTTGTTTCTCCAAAGTCTCGTTCATGCTTCCGTCTCCTTAAAGTTTTTCCGCTATCCTCAGTTTCGCGCTCGCTGCCCTGCTGTTTTCTTCAAGCTCTTCGGCGCTCGCCGTAATAGGTTTTTTGGTTATGATATTTATCTCTCTTTTTTTGCCGCAAGTGCATATCGGTTGGCGGGGAGGACATACGCAGTCCGCTTTCAGATAGTTAAACGCCCGTTTGACTATCCTGTCTTCCAGCGAGTGAAAGGTTATCACGCATATCCTTCCGCCTGCTTTGAGCCTGCGCGCCGCCGCTATCACGACTTCATACAGACCTTCAAGCTCCGAGTTGACTTCTATCCTTATCGCCTGGAACGTCCTCTTGCAAAGACTGCGTCCCTTATGCCTTTCCTGCGGGGGATAACACGAAATTATCGTTTCGGCAAGCTCGCTTGTGCTCTCGTAAGGCTTTTGCGCCCTGCGCCTGACTATGCGGGAGGCTATCTTGCGGGAAAGACGTTCTTCCCCATATTCGTATATCACATCCGCAAGATGCTCTTCTCCGTAGCCGTTGACCACGTCTGCCGCCGTGAAGCTCTGCTCCTTATCCATTCGCATGTCCAAAGGTCCGTCCGCCATATAAGACATTCCTCTTTCCGCGTTGTCGAGCTGATAAGAGGAAACGCCTAAGTCGAACAAGATGCCGTCTATCTTTTCCACGCCCAGCCCGTCAAGCTCCGCGATAAGATTTTTGAAGTCGTTGTGAATGTACGTTATTTTGTCCCCGAAGGGAGCAAGTCTTTCTTTTGCCGCCGCCAAGGCGTCCGCGTCTTTGTCTATCCCTATCAGCCTGCCGCCTTCGAGCCTTTGCGCGATCAGAACGCTGTGCCCCGCTCCGCCCAAAGTCGCGTCTACGTAGACGCCGTTCGGCTTTATGTCAAGTCCTTCGATGCATTCCGACGCAAGTACCGATTTATGGACAAATTGCATCAGAAGACTATCTCCTCGCTTATCTGCGCGAACTTCTCCATGTAAGGATATTCGTATTCGACGCCGTTGATGTTGTCTTCGAAACGCTTGGCGTCCCAAAGCTCGACCTTGTTACCCATGCCGACGAAGATAACGTCTCTGCCCAGATCCGCCATCTTTTTCAAATCGGGCGGAAGAGTGAACCTGCCCTGGCTGTCCTCGGTTATCTCCGAGACGTACGCCATGAGCAGACGAGCCGAGGCAAGCACCTTGCTGTCGGCGACGGTGATCATGCCTTCGAAGTGGGCAAAGAGCTTGTCCGCTTCTTCTTCCGTGATAAAGGAGACGCAGCCGCCGGCGGAATACATTGCATAAATCTTGGAAGTACCCATACGAGCACGGAAGAATTGGGGAAGCCTGAGCCTGCCCTTCTCGTCGGTGTGTAAAGCGTACTTGCCCGCAAACCGCATATGCTGCCTCCTTTGAGATTTGTACCTACATTATAGGCTGTCGAAAAATGTTTGTCAATAGAAATTTCCAATTTTTTCCACTAAAAATGAATATTTTTTCATCGGAAATTTTTTCGACACTATATCTTGCGTAGTACATATGTTCTCATACAAGTAATGTCGCAAAAATCGCGTGTTTTGCGGCAAATTCTCCCCTCACGATCGGTGGAAATTATTCCCTAAAAATTCGGAGATTATCCACTTTTTCTACAATCGAAAGGGTAAAAAATGGGGATAAATCGCGGTTTTAGAAGTTTTTATTCTGAACACCGACGCACAGCTTCCCTGCCGCAAAGAAGCTTACGCATATGCTTAAAGAGGCGGGAAAAACCGGCGCGGCGGAGCGCGATATTTTATTTGTGAACATATGTTTTTAACTGCTCGGAACGTTATAAAATAATTCAGCTATATCGCATATTTATTTGGATAAATTGCAATTTTATGCATACCTATCCGCTCGAAAAAGCGGCGCCGAACGGCGAGATCTTCAAGCGCTTTTTATATATAAATATTCTTATGTGATATGCGCTGCCTTTGTATGCAAGAAAATTTTCCCGCATAACAAAGTCAGTCCCGTGAAAGACAAAGATCTATTTAACATTATTTGTCCGACGCTCTGCGTGCCAAAGTTTGATCTTCAAGACCGCACTTCCCTTTTACGGCGGCAAAGGCGCGAGTGCCTTCTCCGATCAAGCCAAGCGTTGCCTCTCTCGGGAACGCCCAAACCGTCACGCCGCTTCAATAGGCATTTTTAAGAAGAGAGAGCGCTAAAAAATATCGGCGCTTACGCGCCCGCGTAATTAAAAATATATGGACGATCACGGAGTCTTTACGGAATTACGCCGCTACAATCGCGCGCGCGGAATAGCATTTAGATTAGATGAGGATAACAAGAATACGCGCTCTGCGCGAAGTGTTATTTGCGTACGCGATAAAATTTGATATATACTCAACGCCTGCGCGAATAGTTTTTTGCGCGATCGCGCACACGCAAGATAGACAAATATTTACCGCGCGCGCTTATATGATATATCTTTTAGCGCATGCGCATATAACGGTAAATTTAACGCACCCGTGAAAATTCATATTATCTTTATCCGCACGCAAAACATAAATTAACGTGCGCCCCCGATATAGCGACTATTTTTTATATGCACGCTTAAATGAAAATATTTTATCCGCACACATATGCAACTTTTATTTTGTCCGCGCTATGATAGCTAATTTATTTGCGTGCGCATATTTGAGAAAAATCTTACACATATGCTCTACCCATTTTTTTATTGCTTCGCGCATATGTCTATATATCAATGTGCCCGCACTCTACCCGTTTTTTTAACGCGCCGCGCATATATAGATATAGCAACGCATCCGCGCCCTACCCGTCTTTTTAACGCACCGAACATATGTCAATATATCAACACACTGCGCACTACCCGTCTTTTAACGCACCGCACATATGTCAATATATCAACACACCTGCGCACTACCCGTCTTTTAACGCACCGCACATATGTCGATATATCAACGCGCTCGCATAGCGACGATAATAAAAGCGCACGCGAATTTTTGCAGTTATATGTCTAAAATTTGCAATAACTTATTGCCTATCAAGTCGCATGAAGTGAGATAGTAAGGAATGCCTCTCTTGCGGACAATTATCTCCGCTCGCGTATTTTTGCCGTGAAGATGTCCGTAGACGACGGCGTCCGCCTTTGCCTCGGCGATCATGGCGGTAAAATCATTGTCCTCATAGCGCACGTTAAAGGGCGGATAGTGACACATGACCACGACGCTGTCCTCTTCTCGGCGAAGCGAGCGCATATGTTGCAGAGAAAGAGCCAAGCGCTGCTTCTCTCTTTCCAATAATTTCATATCCTCGTCGCTCTGTCCGAACTGCCAAAGCCTGCTTCCGCAGACGAGCAAGCGCCCTATCCTGACGCAGTCGTTCTGAACGGCGTAAAAATTTTCTCCCAACGCCGCGCGTACCTTGCCGATACTGCTCCACCAATAATCATGGTTACCGCGAACGATCGCCTTGATCCCCGGAAGGCGGCGCACGCGCTCGATGTCGGGAAGCGCCTCATGCAGATGCATACCCCAGGAAAGATCGCCCGCAAGCAGGACGACGTCTTCTTCGCCCACACGCGCGCGCCAATCCTCTTCGACGGCTTCCATATATCCCTGCCAACTCTCTCCGAAGATATCCATGGGCTTGTCGGATACGCCGCCGGAAAGATGCAGATCGCTCACGGCAAAAACTTTCATGACTTTATTATACATAAATTTGCGCGCGCGGGCAAGCGCATGCGCCTTATCATTTTATCCGTATTGCGCAAAAATAACCTTGCGTTTTGAAATGACAGCCGCCCTAAGAATGCGAAAAAATTGCACGACCGAAGAGTCGTGCAATTCGACAGCCGCCCTATGAATGCGTTTTTATTGCGGATATAAGGGCAGCTCGAAGACGCCTTCGCACTCCTGAGTGTTATACTCGCGGCACGGAGGTATGTAGCAATATCCGTAAGAAGGGACAAGAAGCTGCACGGGCATGATCACTTTGAGGATCACGGTGATGCACGCGGTCACGGTAAAAGTGTCGTTACCCGCGTCATATGTCCCCACGGTGGAGACTACGCTCGCAGCCGCTTCCACCTTGTAAGGCATAAGCGAAGGCTGAGGCGTTCTCAGCACCACGTCTTTGGTGACCACCACGCTTGAAGTCGCGCTCCCCTGCTTTCCGTCGGCGTCGGTAAACGCCACCTGAACGGGGATCACGATATTGCATTGCACGCGCGAGCACCCGGGAATATCGGGCAGATCGGTTATCGTAAGATCGGTCACCGACGCCGCCGCGCCCTGAGAACGCGCGGAGATGAAAGTGTAAGGCTCGGTCAGTCCCGAAGCGGGCGTTACGTTGTCGAGAGTAAGCTCCACGCTCTCCGTCTGACTGCGGCTCATACAGGCGTCGAATATCTTGTCTACCTGTATGCAGGTCTTTTCGCACAAGCCGCTCGAAGCATTGCCTCTGATGGCGCCGGGTATCTTATCCGATCTGCAGTTGTTACAAAATGACATGTTTTTCCTCCTATATTTCGGCTCACATGCCGCTTTTTGCATTCGCTCGCGGCATAATAAGCGGCTTATTTCTCATCCAATTATATGTGAAGAAAATTTTTTGGGTGACAAAAGCGCAAAAAAGCGGCGCTCTCGCCGCCCGTTTCGATCGTCTTTTTTGAGTTTTACTAAGATCGGCGCAAGAAAAACGCCCCGAAGCACCTTCGGGGCGTATAAAGCGTTTGATAGCTTATTCGTTCAAACTGCGCTCGATGAGCGCGCAAACCTCTTCTTTTCCCAACTTATTGAGTGAGGAAGTGACTATCAGATCGTCGACGCCCAGCTTGAGCGCGCTTGCGATCGCGCTCTTCTGCCTGCCCGCCGCGGCGCGAGAGAGCTTGTCCGCCTTGGTCAAGACGACCGTAAAGGGCACGATCCTGCCGCTCAAAAAGGCGATCATCTGCTTGTCGAGCTCGGACGGTTCGCGCCTGATGTCCATCAGGACCAAAACATGTTTGAGCCGTTGCGACGAGGTGAGATAAGCCGACATGAGCGCGTCCCACCTGCGCCTCTCCTCATCGGAGAGCTTTACGGCAAAGCCGTATCCCGGCAAGTCGACGAGCATAAACTCGCCGTCGTTGACGGAAAAATAATTCAAAAGCCTGGTCTTACCCGGCGTGGAAGAGGTCTTGGCAAGCCCCTTTCTTCCCGTCAGATAATTGATGAACGTGGACTTACCCACGTTTGATCTGCCCGCGACGGCTATCTCGCCCACGCCGAAATCTTTCAACGCCTCCGCACGAGCGACGGAAGTGACGAATTGCGCGGTTTTGATCTGCATCATGCGCTCCTGTACTCTACGGCGGGAGCGGTGCCGTTTTCGATGCACTCTTTTGTTATGCGCACGCGGGAAATGCTGCGCGAGGGCGCCTCATACATGAGATCGGTCATCACGTTTTCCACGATGGATTTAAGCCCTCTCGCGCCCGTATGCAGCTTTATCGCCTTGTCGGCGACGGCATAAAGCGCGTCTTTGTCGAATTGCAGATCGACGCCGTCAAATCCCAACAGCTTTTGATACTGCTTGACCAAGGCGTTCTTAGGCTCGGTCATGATACGCACGAGCGCTTCCTCGTCGAGCGCGTTCAAGCCCACGATTATGGGCACACGTCCGACAAATTCGGGGATCAATCCGTATTTTATCAGATCGTCCGGTCTGATCTGTTTGATCAGATCGCCGAAGTTATGCTGATCGGGACGACGGACTTCCGCGCCGAACCCCAATCCCGTGCCCTCTCTGCGCTTGTCGACTATCTTGTCCAGCCCCACGAAAGCGCCGCCGCAGATAAAGAGAATGTTGGTCGTGTCGATACTGATACAATCCTGCTGGGGATGCTTGCGCCCGCCCTGCGGAGGGACGTTGGCGACAGTGCTCTCGATTATTTTGAGCAGAGCCTGCTGAACGCCTTCACCCGACACGTCGCGCGTTATCGACATATTTTCGCCTTTTCTGGCTATCTTGTCTATTTCGTCGATATAGATTATGCCAAGCTGAGCCTTTTCGACGTCATAATCCGCGGCTTGAATGAGTTTGAGGAGTATGTTCTCCACGTCCTCGCCCACATATCCCGCCTCGGTAAGCGTCGTCGCGTCCGCCACGGCAAAGGGAACGTTGAGTATTTTCGCCAAAGTCTTGGCAAGCAGCGTTTTGCCGCTGCCCGTGGGTCCCATCATGAGGACGTTGGACTTTTCCAGCTCCACGTCGTCGTCGCCGATGGAGTTGATGCGCTTATAGTGGTTATAGACAGCCACGGACAGCATCTTTTTCGCCGATTCCTGCCCCACGATATACTCATCCAGCTTGCTCTTGATCTCCTGCGGCTTGAGCAGAGTGAACTTTGCCGTCTTTTTCTGCTCATGCTCTCTTTCTCTGATTATGCCGTTGCACACCTCGACGCAAGACTTGCATATATATGCGCCTCCTGCGCCCAAAAGCGGTCCCGCTTCTTCTTCGGTGCGTCCGCAGAAAGAACATCTAACTTGCTTTTTTTCGTCCACTATCAACCTCTGTTATAATAAATCTTGTCAATAAGCCCGTATTCGAGCGCCTCTTCCGCGGTCATGAAATTATCCCTGTCCGTATCGCTGTATACCTGTTCATAGGGCTTTCCCGTGTTTTCGGACAGTATCCTCGTGAGGCGTTCCTTCGTATCCTGCAAGAGCTTGGCGCGGATCATCACGTCCGTCGCCTGACCGCTCGCGCCGCCCAAAGGCTGATGGATCATGATCTCGCTGTTGGGGAGCGAAAAACGCTTGCCCTTCTTGCCCGCCGCCAAAAGGAATGCGCCCATGGACGCGGCAAGTCCTATGCATATCGTGCTCACGTCGCACTTGATATACTGCATGGTGTCGTAGATCGCCATGCCCGCGGTCACGCTGCCGCCGGGACTGTTGATATAAAGGCATATGTCTTTGGACGCATCTTTTGCCTCCAAATAGATGAGCTGCGCCACGACCGTGCTCGCCAGCTCGTCCGTGACCTCGCCCGTGAGAAAGATTATCCTGTCTTCCAAAAGGCGGGAATATATGTCGTAAGCGCGCTCGCCGCGATCTGTTTTGTCTACTACGCTGGGGATAAGCTGCCCTTTTATGTTCGTCATAATACCATTCCTCCCTTTAATTGTATCTGCTTCCGCCCGCGCTTATACGGGCGGAAAACAGCGATTTTTTACTTTATCGTGTTGTTGTCTTTGAGATATGCCATCAACTTCTTGTTGAGCGCCTCGTTCTTGATATAAGAGGCGTAATGCTCGTTGAAGTCCTTCTTGATCTCCTCGACGGGCTTGTTCTGCTTGGCGGCGAGATCGGCATAGACAGCCTCTTCGTCCTCCGCAGTGACTTCGATACCCGCAGCCTTGACCACCTGTTCGAGCACGAGCCTGGTCTTGACCGTCCTCATGGCAGGCTCCTTGTAAGTCTCTTTGAGCTGCTGCTCGGTCTGACCGGTGTACTTATAATAGTCATCGATGTTCATGCCCTGATACATGAGCCTGTAAGCAAACTCGTTGACCATCTCCTCGGTCTCTTCGTCGATCATGCATTGGGGAACGTTGACCTTCGCGTTTTCCACGACGGTGTCGATGATCTTGCGCTCCAAAGCCGCTTCGGCGGCGTCTTCCTTGCGCTCCTTGATCTTCTTCTTGACGTCCGCCTCATATGCCTTCATCGTGTCGAATTCGGAAACATCCTTGGCGAATTCGTCGTCGAGCTCGGGCAGTTTTTTGACGGTGATGTCCTTAACGGTGACCACGAACACGGCGTCCTTGCCCGCCAAATTCTCGGCATGGTACTGCTCGGGGAACTTGACGTTCACCGCCTTGCTCTCGCCCACGTTCATGCCCACGACGCCCTCTTCGAAACCGGGAATAAAGGTGTTTGAGCCCAAAGTGAGATCGTAATCGCTCGCCGTGCCGCCCTCGAACGCCACGCCGTCCACGCTGCCCGCGTAATCTATCTTGACCTTGTCGCCCATCTGCGCGGGACGATCGGTCACCTGATCCCACCAGCCCGCGCTCTCGCGCGCCCTGTTGATCTCCTCTTCGACTTCGTCCTTGCTCACCTTGACCTTATCCTTGGCAAACTCGATGCCCGTATAGGCGCCGAGAGTGACGGTGGGCTTGAGCTGGACTTCGGCGGTATATTGCAAAGTGGAATCGGTTATCGCCGTTATGCTTACCTCGGGTCTGTCCACGGGGAAAAGATCGGGCTCGGCGTCCAAGACCGCGTCGTAAGTCTTAGGCAAAATTATGTCGAGAGCCTCGTCGAAGAATACGGACGGACCGTAAAATCTCTCGATGAACGCGCGGGGCGCATGTCCCTTGCGGAAGCCGTCGATATTATACTTGCCTTTGGTCTTGAGATACGCTTCGTTCAAAGCGTCTTTCCATTGCTGACTTTCCACGTCGATCGTGAATTTAACGCGATCGTTTTCCAACATTTCCTTGGTATAACTCATAAATGTGTCTCCTTGCTACTTTTTTACAGTAGGATAATTCTATCACACGCAAAGGGATATTGCAATTATTTTGATTGCAAAAAAATAAGAATTATTTTATAATAATGGCATGCCTAACGATTATATCACGGTCAAAGCGCTCGCGGAAGAGCTGCACGAAAAACTTTCCGGGGGCAAGATAAACAAGATCTATATGCCCGAAAAAGACGAGATAACCCTCGCCGTACGTTCGCAGGGCGAGAATTTCCTGCTCGCCGTTTCCACCAATCCGCAAAATCCGCGCATGCATTTGACGAGCGTGCGTAAGGAAAATCCGCCCGTTGCCCCGGGCTTTTGCATGTATTTGCGCAAATATTTCACGGGAGCGACGATAACCGAGGTGAAGATCCTCGGCGAAGACAGGATAATCGCGATCAAAGCCATTTCGCGCAACGAACTGCACGACGAAATAAGCATCTCGCTCGTAGCCGAGATGATGGGGCGTTACAGCAATCTCATCGCACTCGATCAAAACGGCAACATCGGCGCCGCCATCAAGCAGGTGCCGTTCGACACCGCCACCAAGAGGTGCATACTCCCCGGGATAAAATATTCCGCTCCGACGCAAAGCAAGATCGCTCCTTCCGACAAAATTAGATTGACAGGCGCCCTAAGAAGCTTTAACGGCGAAAATCTCTCTGCTTTCGTCGCGCAGAATTTTGCGGGATATTCAAAGTCTTCCGCGGCTTTTGCCGTAAAGCTCGCGGGGCTTTCGGAAAAGGGAATGCTCGATGAGCAAAAGTCGAAAAAGCTGCTTGACGCGCTCGACAAATTGAACATTATCCGCTCAACTTCGCTCTATGCGCCCTGCTGTCTGAAAAACGGCGACGTCTATACAGACTATTTCGTCTGCCCTTACGGCGAAGGCGACTATGAATTTTTTCCCACTCTCAGCGAATGCATCGAGCGCGCCACGGCGGTCAAAGAGCGGACGGAAAGACACCGCGAGCACACCAAAGAGCTGAGCAAATATTACAAAAATTTCGTCGCGCGTGAGGAAAAAAAGCTGCAAAAAAGCCGCGCCCGACTGAAAGAATGCGAAGACGCGGAATATTACAAAAAATGCGGAGATCTGATAACGATAAACTTATATGCGATAAAAAGAGGCTTATCTTCTTTCACGGCGAGCGACGTTTACGACCCGGACGGCGCCTCGATCGAAATAGCTCTCGACCCTTCGCTCTCCCCGCAGCAAAACGCGCAGGCATACTATAAAAAGTACGCCAAATTAAAGCGTACGGTCGCCGTCGTCACGCAGCAGATCGAGGAGACGGAGAAAACTCTCGACGCCGCGCGCGACATCGGCAGAGCCATCAAACTTTGCTCTTCGAGCGCGGAATGTGCCGAGATCGAAAGCGAGCTTGCCCTGCTCGGCGCGATACGCAAAAAGCGCGCGCAGGACAAACGCACCAAGCCCTCCCTGCCGATGGAATACGAAGTGGGCGGTTTCAAAGTTCTCGTGGGTAAAAACAACCTGCAAAACGAACGCCTGACCTTCAAAACGGCTCAGGGCGGAGATATTTGGATGCACGTCAAGGACGCTCACGGCAGCCACCTTATCGTCCTTAGCGAGGGAAAAGACGTCCCCGAGGAAGTCCTGCGCGTCTGCGCCGAGATCGCCGCGTTCCATTCCCAAGCCGCCGAGGCGGACAAGGTAACGGTCGATCACACGAGGCGCAAGCGTGTCAAGCGCCACCCTTCGGGAAAATTGGCGCTCGTGACTTACAGCGAATATAAAAGCCTGTCCGTCAAACCGAACGCGCACGAAGAGTTGCGCAGGGACGGCAAATGATCAAAGCGGCTTCAAGCCGTCTAAAACTCTTTGAAAATAGTCGGGAAGCGGCGAGGTGAATTCCATTCTTTCGCCCGTGCTCGGATGTGTGAGAATAAGGCGGCTCGCATGCAGCAACTGCCCTTTCAGACCGAATTTTTTATCCGCCTTGCCGTAAACGGGATCGCCGACGACGGGGTGTCCGATATGCTTGGCATGGACCCTTATCTGATGAGTCCTGCCCGTTTCGAGTTCAAACATAACGAGCGTATAGCCGTGATAACGGCGCAAAACCTTATAGTGAGTGATCGCTCTTCTGCCCGTGCGCGACACGGCGTACTTTTTCCTGTCGGCGGAAGATCTGTCCAAAAAAGTGTCGATGGTCCCCTCGTCTTTTTGCAATTCGCCCTCTAAAAGCGCGGTATAAATGCGGCGCGCGCTCTTTTGCGCTATCTGGCGTTGAAGTTCGACATGCGCGTTGTCGTTTTTGGCGACGACCAAAAGCCCCGAGGTGTCCTTGTCCAGCCTGTGGACTATCCCCGGACGCATCACGCCGTTTATCCCGCTCAAGCTGTCGAGGCTGGCGATGAGCACGTTGACGAGCGTGTCCTCGTATGCGCCCGGAGCGGGATGCACGACCATGCCCTGAGGCTTGTCGATCACCGCCATGTCTGCGTCCTGATAGACTATGTCCACGCGCTTTTGCGAAGGCGCGAGCGAGAGCGTTTTAAGCGGCGGGATCTCCACGCTTATCCTGTCACCGCGCTTGACTTTTTCGCCCGCTTTCAGGCATTTTTCGCCGCGCAGCTCCACCCGCCCTTCTTCGATGAGCTTTTTGACGCTAGAGCGCGTGAGATCGGGAAGTTTTTCGGCGATACAGACGTCAAGGCGCGAAAAATCGCTCTCCGCGTTGAATTGAGTGCTCTCAGCGGGCATATCTACCCCCTAAGAGCGTGCCTTTGCTCTTGGAAAAATCGCCTTCTTTATAACCGAAAAAGATATAAATTATCAAGACGAAAACGCCGAGAACGAGATAGATGTCCGCGACGTTCCCCACGGCGAAATTTATCCCGAAGATCGTGTAGAGAAAGTCGTAGCAGATAAAATCGCGGACAAAGCCGAATACCAGCCTGTCGAAGAGGTTGCCGATCGCGCCGCCCAAAATGAGCAGCATGGAAAAACGGAAAACGTGCGGCGTGTTCGGGCGCCAAAGCAGGACAAAGGCGAAAATCGCGCATTCGACAAAGGTGAGAACGATGAGCAAAGTCTTGTTCCCCTCGAACAGACCAAAGGAAGCGCCGTAATTATGCACGCATTCTATGGAAAATATCCCGTCGATCACCGAGACGCTCCCGCTGTCGAAGAGATGAAAAACCAGATATTTTGACGCAATGTCGGTCAAAAACACCGCGGCAAGCACGGCGGTTTCGACGAGCAGTTTCTTTATTGTCTTATTCATATTTCTTCTTTATGTCCATGGGTACCTGTATAGCCATGCCGCTCGGCGTGAGCAGGAACATGTTGGGACCTATCCTCTGTTGACTGCCGCACAGAGCGTAGATCGCTCCGCTCAAAAAGTCCAAAATGCGCTGCGCGTGCTTGTCCGGCATGCGGGAGAGATCGACTATTATCGCCTGACGGCGGCGCAGATTGTCTATTATCACGCGGATGTCGTGATGAGAGCGAGGGTATGTAATGATGATGTTCGAGCCATCCGAACCCGTTATGCTCTCTTCTCTGCGCTTGAACATTCCCAAAAAGCCGCGGCGCTTTTTCTCCTCGACGCCTCCGTCGTATGCGCCGTCGCCGCCCAGCGGCGTCACGCCCTCGCCGGCATAAGGCGGATATTCGGGCGGATACTGTCCCTGAGGGGGATAAGGCTGACCTTGAGGATATTGCGGATACTGACCCTGCGGGGGGTAAGGCTGTCCCTGCGGAGGATACTGACCCTGAGGAGGATAAGGCTGCCCTTGAGGCGGATACGGTCTGTTTTGCGGCGGATACTGCCCCTGCGGTCCGCCCTCGTAGCGGGGACGACCGTTATATTCGGGACGACGCCTGCCGTCGTCGTTGAAATTTTCGCGGTTGTAATCGTCATAACTGCGTCTGTCCATTTTTCTGCTCCGTGTAAACTCTTTCACCGAACAATATCCTGCCCGGCCTTATCATATTCGAGCCGCCGTAACGCACGGCGATCTCGTAATCTCCCGTCATGCCGCATGAAAGCGTGTCTATCCCCTCAAAACGCGAACGCATATCCTCGTAAAGCGTGCGAAGATCCTCATAAAGCGCGATGAGCCTTTCCCTGTCATCGAGGTTGGGCATCACGCTCATAAGCCCTCGAACGCGCACATTGGCGTATTTTTTTACCGATTCGGCAAAGCCCAGCGCCTCTTCGGGCGGAACGCCGCCCTTGCTTATCTCGCTGCCCATATTCACTTCGACAAGGCAGTTCATGACAAGAGAACGCTTGCGCGCCTGCCTGTCTATCTCATAGGCGAGTTCGTCGCGATCGAGCGAATGGATGAGGCAGACCTTGTCGGCTATATATTTGACCTTGTTCGTCTGCAGTCTGCCGATAAAGTGCCTGCGCACTTTGAGATCGGGGTCGTAATTGGCAAGAAGTTCCTGAACGCGGTTGTCGCCGATGTCGGAAATAAGTCCCGACCTCACCACCTGCTCTATGAGTTCCTTGCTCTGCGTCTTGACCGCGGCGACCATGGTCACCTCGTCGGTGCGACCCGCGGCTTTCAACGCCCGCTCCACATTTTCGCGGCAGACGAGAATATTCTTTTTTATCTCTTGCAAACTCAGGCTCATATATAATAATATAACACAAAGCGCGCGCAAAGTAAACGATTATGAAAAAAATATCGCCAAGTAAAAAACCGCCCCTTGAAAGGATAAGAGGCGATTTATTTCGTATTGTTATATGTTGGCATTATTTTGACTATATAATTTTATTTTTGCGGTTAATCAAGAATAATATTCGTTATTTTTCTCGACGCAAAGTTCCTCTTCTATCCTGTCTCCGACCAAGATTTTCGCAACCGAGACCTCGTATGCGACCCGCTCTTCGCTCACGTTTTCGCCTAAACATTTGGTGTAGACGCGGCTTTGCACTCTCCCCGTCACCCACAGTCTTTCACCCACGGGCATGTCCTTGATGAAGCGCGCGTTCCTGCCCCACATTATGCAGGGAATATAATCGGATTTATTATACGCCCTGTTGACGGCGAGAAGGACGTCGCAGATCTCGCGCTTGAAAGGCGTGGTGCGATAGACGGGCGGCTTGCAGATATAGCCGATTATCTCTATCGTATTGGGATTTATCCCCTCGTCGGGAGGGAGTATCTCGCGCACGAACGCCGTGAGAAGCAGGCGCGAACGCTCGCCTTCGAGCTTGTTATAGCTGCGAAACTGCCCGCATACGCTTATCTTTTCCCCGACTTTGACTTCGCCGCGCGCCAAAAGGCGTTCGGAAACGGTGATCGGGATCAGGTCTTCCTGCCCCGAAAGACGCGGCACGCTCAGCTTACTTTCATAAAACTCTTCGCCGCATACTTCGTGCGAGTAAACGGGATCTTGCAAGATAGTCCCCGTTAATTGTAATTTGTTGTTGCTCATCTGTTCGTAGTTCATATTACCTCCTCGGCTCCGCATGCTGGATGCCGTTATTATCTATTTCGTAATCCTCTTTTAAGATCAGGTCGCTCAATCCGACCGTCTCATAGCCCTGATTTTTCAAATAGGCGAGCACGAGCGGCAGGGCTTCGGCGATGGCGTCGCTGTTGTTGTGAAAGAGGATTATCGACCCGTTTTTCACTCCTTTTTTCACGCGCGAGAGTATCTCCTCCGCGCTCAGCCCCTTCCAATCGAGCGAATCCACGCTCCATTGCACCGCCTGCATCCCCTCATCTTCGACCGTCTGCACCAAAAGATCGTCGTAATCGCCGAAGGGCGGGCGGAAATAGGCGGGGCGGCTGCCCGTGAGTTTTTCGACCTTGTCGCTGACGTATTTTAGCTCGGTCACTATCTCTTCTCTGTTCAATTCCGACATATGCAGATGATTTTTGCTATGATTGCCTATCTCGCAGCCGCTGTTTGCGATCGCCTTGACCATGTCGGGATATTTGTCCACCCAAAAGCCCACGAGGAAAAACGTCCCCGTCGCGCCGTTTTCTTCGAGCGTGTCGAGTATGCTCTGCGTCTTATCCGCTCCCCATGCCGCGTCGAATGTGAGCGCGACCTTTTTCTCCTCGCCGCAGTCGACGCCGTATACGGGCAGTTTTCTCACCGACTTGCCGTTATAGACGTCGGCGACCGCCTCGAAGTTCAAGCCGACGCAGCAAAGCACGGTCAGGATCGCCGTCAGCACCACGGCAAGCACGTTTTTTGCCTTTATCGTTACGAACACCTCTTTCTCCTCCACTATATCATCGGTTTTTTGCCGATTTTCGGCGTTTTTTGGCGGATCGGCGCGCCGTTACGCGCATTTTGTCCGATCCTTTTCCGCCCAAAATTCTCTCCGAAACATATTTATTCGCTCGGATACTTAAATATGTTGTAATATTTTGTCCGTTTAAGCGATCGCCCTTGACTTTCGCTTTCTAATGGGATATAATGATAACGCTGTGCTAAGTGGGGAGCTAGCGGTGCCCTGTACCTGCAATCCGCTATAGCAGGACTGAACGCTGTTCGAGGCTTTATTTATGGGAGGTCTGCCTCCGATAAGCGATGTCGATACCAAGGTCTTGTGCAATCGTGCACTGCGAACCATGTCAGAGCTTGACCGCAGCAGCATTAAACAGACCGCATGGTGTGCCACGAGGTAGCTTTGGAGGAGTTGGCTGTCGTTGTTCCGCTCCGGTAAATACTGTCGACAACAGATGCACAGCATTTTTATTTTATATAGGTGCGTTAAATGATCCAAGATAAAAAAATCGCGTTGCTCATCGACGCGGAAAACATAACTTCCAAATATTGCGCGATAATCTTCCGCGAGATCGCAAAATACGGCGTCGCCACTTATCGTAGGATATACGGCGACTTTGTCAATTCCCGCAATATCAACTGGTCGCAGGCGGATTTTTCCAAATATTCGCTTACGCCCGTTCAGCAATACAGCTACACCGTCGGCAAAAACAGCTCGGATATAACCATGGTCATCGACGCCATGGACATTCTCTATTCCGGCAACGTGGATATGTTCTGCATAGTCACTTCGGACAGCGACTACACCAAGCTCGTCACCAGGCTGCGCGAAGCGGGGCTTTCCATCATCGGCATGGGCGAAAGCAAAACGCCGCGCGCGCTCAAAGCGGCATGCGAAAAATTCATTCCGCTCGACAGCATTTTCAAGACGGAAAACAAAGCCGCCGAAAAGGCGAAAACGGCTAAAACCGACGCCAAGGCGACAAAAACCGAAAAACCCGCCGAAAAGTCGGAAGACGCCGCGGAAAAGAAGGAGAAAAAGCGCGGCAAAGCTTCAAAGGACGATCAAAGCTCGGAGGGGACGGAAAGCGAAGGCGATATGCCCACCCCCATCGAGGACATCATCGCCACTATCTGCAACACCATACTGCCCGACTTGGAAACGGACAGCGGCTGGGCAAACCTCGCGGACGTGGGCAACAGGCTGATCAAGCTCTATTCCGACTTCGATCCGCGCACATACGGCTACGATAAATTGAGTCGGCTCGTGCGCGACCGCAGCGAATTCGAAGTGGACAAAAAGCCGGGCGAAAACCATACGAGCATCTATTACGTCAGGATCGCCGACGCATACAGAAAGAAGTAAAATGCTTTTTATATGTCGAAAAAGACCCGCAAGGGTCTTTTTTTGAGCAATATCCGCCGTTGCGCCGAGGCAGAAAAAGTATATGAGGCAAATTTTCGGCAAGAATAATAACATGAAAAGAAAAAAGGCAAAAAACTCTTCCCGCTTCGATCCGAACGGGAGCTATACGGGAGTGCCGCAGGACGGCGGCAAGCCGACGCAGGACGCGGACGATCTCTGAAAGGCAGGAGATCGGTCAGGCGCCGAGACGGATAAACAGAGCCAAGAGCGAATAATATCGCAAGTCGGCGAGCAATTCGTTTATCTCTTCCGCCTCGGAGAGCGCGGATAAGAAGGCGGCTTCGGCGCGTATGTTCGCGGCAAATTCGATGAGCGCCACGTCCGGCTGCCCTTCAATGCCGCTCTGCGCCTCGCTCGCGTAGGCGTAAAATTCGTCGAAAGCGGACTTAGCCGCCGAGAGCGCAAGGGCGAGATCGTATTCTCCGCTCTGTACTTTTTTGAGAATATCAAACGTATATCCTAAAAAAATGCGTGTATGGTCTTGATATTTCTCTATGTGCGCGCGCATATTTTCGGGATATTTTTCAAGATCGAGCGCGGCTATATCCATGCGCTCGCATGCAAATTCACTCTCCCCCAGCGCCAAGCACAGCTCATCTCGCTCGACGGCGACGTCGGCATAGACGCGCAGTTCGCCTCCGCTTGAAAAAATATACCCGCCCAACCCCGCCTTTCTCATCTCCTCGCCTTGAAGACGCGCGCTCTCCATATCCACGCACCCTTGAAGATAACTGACATATACGCTTGAATTTTCCTGCGCATCGCTTTTGATCGCGGCGATGACCGCGCCGTTTGAGATGATATCGGCAGCCAAGAACACGCTCGCTCCGCTCAACGCGGCGATGCAGAGACAGAGCGCGATCAGCCATATGCGCCTTTTGAGCGTTCCGCCTCTTTTGATCTCCGCGTCGCGCTTAGCGTATGCGCGCTCAAATTGCTCGGGATCGTATTCTATATCCGCCCGAACGCTCTCTTCGTCCGCGCGCGCGGGCGGCTGTTCGTAAATTATCTCGGGCTGATTTTTCAGCTGCTCTTCGCTGCGGTAAAAGCGATAATAGGCGTTGTCGTATTTTACATTCTCCGAGCCTTGCTTTCGCTCCTTGTAATTTTTCAGATAATACTTCGAATAGTCCATATGCAAAATTATGCCGACAAATGCGGAAATTTGACCGATAGAACGATTTTGACTATATAATTATGATATTTGCCGTATTTAATAATAATTCGGCAATTATTTTTCTAATAATATTCCTTATTGTTATAGCATCTATCATAGAAAATGCCGCGCACAACGCGGCATCTAATGAGTTTTTCAGTTGAGATCTTCGAATTTGACCACTTCGACTCCCGCTTCCTTAAAGAGTTCTAAGCTAAATTCGTCGGGATAACCATATTTGAACACTACCCTTTTTATGCCCGCATTGATGATCATCTTCGCGCATATCGTGCAGGGTTGATGCGTGCAGTAAAGCGTTGCGCCTTGAACGGAGACGCCGAGCTTCGCCGCCTGAATGATCGCGTTCTGCTCTGCGTGCACGGCATAGCATATCTCGTGTCGCGTGCCCGAGGGTATGCCGAGCTTGACGCGCAGACACTCCCCTTTTTCCACGCAGCTCAAAATGCCGCTGCTCGCGCCGTTATATCCCGTCGTGAGAATGCGCTTATCCTTGGTTATCACTGCTCCCACATGCCTGTCGGGCTTGAAACAACTCGACCACGTCGCCACTTCTTCGGCAAGGCGCATAAATCTGTCGTCCCATTTATTCATACTCCACCTCTTTGCTCCGATATACGATCATTATACCACATTTCTCACGCTCGGACAAGATAATTGCCCGTCATATCGCCTTCTTTGCTTAAAATACGGTTTCAATGCGTCAAAATCAAACAAAGCATATTGACTTCGCGCGCGCACGCGTATATAATATTACCATATAAAGATATATTTCGCTTTTCGGAGGTCATCATGACAGCGCTCTGTGTGGTTTTGGGAATTCTCGGCGGCATATTGATACTCGGACTGCTTGTCCTCATCATCCGCGCCCTCACTATCAAAAACAAGTCGAGCGGCAAGCCCTTTGTCAAGCAGGAAGGCAGGCTCGAAGAAGTCGAAAAACACATCTCGCAAGCGATCTCGATAGCGACCGTGTCGCAAGTCGACGAGAGCGCCGTGGACAAGGCTCAATTCGAAAAATTTGCCGACTTTTTGCAAAAAACCTATCCTCTTGTTCATTCGCGCCTGAGTAAGCAGATCATCGGCGGCGCGCTCGTCTTCTTCCTGCCCGGGAGCGATCCCTCGCTCGAACCGATCGCCATGCTCGCCCATCAAGACGTGGTGCCCGTGAGCGCGGGAACGGAAGGCGATTGGACGCACCCGCCCTTTTCCGGACACAACGACGGCGAATTTATCTGGGGACGCGGCGCGCTCGACATGAAAAATCACCTCATCGCGGTCATGGAAGCGACGGAAAACCTGCTGAAAAAGGGCTTTGCGCCCAAAAGAGGGCTTTATATCCTGCTCGGCTGCAACGAAGAGATCGTGGCGAGCGAAAATTCTTCCGCCAAGAAGGTCGCCGCCTATCTCGAAGAAAACGGCGTGCGCCTCAAATGCGTCGTCGACGAAGGCGGCGGAGTCATTCCTCTCTCATATAAGAACATCATCGACAAGACGCTCGTGGGCATCGGCGTGGCGGAAAAGGGCTATCTCGACGTTGAGCTGAGCGTGAGCGCCAAAGGTGGTCATTCCTCCGCTCCGCCCGCGCATACGGCGCTCGGGATCATCTCCAAAGCGATATGCCGCATAGAAAAACACCCTTATAAGGCGAAAATGCCCGACTTCATCTATGATATGCTCAGCATTGTCGGGCGTGACGTCAAGAGCTTTCCCTTGCGGCTGATCACCTGCAACCTGCGCCTTTTCAAGCCGCTTTTGACCTTCGTGATGGGAAAGATACCCGCCGCGGCGTCCGTCGTGAGAACGTGCACGGCGGTGACCATGTGTTCGGCGTCAGCCGCTCCCAACGTTCTGCCCCAGCGCGCGAGCGCCGTACTCAACATGCGCCTCATGCCGGGAGTGAGCATCGACGACGCCGTGACCCGTCTCAAAAAGATAATACGCGACGAGAGGATAAGCGTCAAGGTCCTCAAAGGCAATCCCGCTCCGCCCGTGTCTTCGACCAAGACCGACACTTTCAAACTCGCGGCAAAATTGCTCGGAGACGGTTGCTCGGACAGGACGGTCGCTCCCTACATCGTCATGGGCGCCACCGATTCGCGCTATTACACCCGCATTTGCGACGAGATCTATCGCATCTCGCCCTTTCAAACGCCCGTTTCATTGCTTTTGACCACGCACGGCACCAACGAAAGACTGCCGATAAGCTCGATCAAGACCGCGGTGAAATTCTTCGAAGAGTTCATTGAGCAGCGCACGGCGTTTTGACGACTTTGCACAAAATCACGGCGGCTTGTCAAAATTTTCCTCTCCGTTAGCAAAAATTCGCGCGCCGTTTGCCGAAAATTTTCCTCGCTTAGCCGATTTTGCGGTCAGCGAAGGAAATTCGCGGGAAAAAATTATATATTTTTTACATAAACCTGTTTACATTGCCGCAACGGCGTGATATAATGAATTAGCAGTCGGATAGGAAGACTGCTAATTTAATAGTAAAATACTTTATGGAGGCTGATCATGACTATTAAACCGTTATTCGACAAGATAGTGGTTGAAGCCGTCGAAAGCGAAGAAAAGACGGCGGGCGGACTGTTCCTTCCCGATTCCGCGAAGGAAAAGCCGCAAAGTGCAAAGGTTTTGGCTGTCGGTCCCGGCGGCATGGTGGACGGCAAAGAAGTTACCATGCAGATCAAAGTGGGCGACGTTATATTGTATAATAAGTACGCGGGCAGCGATTTCAAGCTGGACGGTAAGGAAGTTACCATTCTCAGGCAAAGCGACGTGCTCGCCGTGCTCATCGATTAAGGAGGCATATCATGGCTAAAAAGTTTTTATACGGTGAAGAAGCACGCAAGAGCTTAAAGGCGGGCGTGGACTGCGTTGCGGATGCGGTCAAGATAACCTTGGGTCCCAAGGGCAGGAACGTCGTTCTCGACAGAAAATACGGCACTCCCCTCGTGACCAATGACGGCGTCACCATCGCCAAGGAAGTCGAGCCCGAAGACGGTTTCACCAACATGGGCGCACAGCTCATCAAGGAAGTTTCCATCAAGACCAACGACGTCGCCGGCGACGGCACCACGACCGCGTGCGTTTTGGCTCAGGCGATCGTTTCCGAAGGCTTGAAGAACGTCGCGGCGGGCGCAAATCCCATGATCCTGAAAAAGGGTATCGCCAAGGCTGCGGACGTCGTTGTCGAAGAATTGAAGAAAATGAGCAAGCCCGTCGATTCCAAGACGGCGATAAGCCAAGTCGCAAGCATTTCGGCTAGCGACGACGAAGTGGGCGCGCTCATCTCCGAAGCGATGGAGAAAGTGGGCAAGGACGGCGTCATCACCGTCGACGAGTCCAAGTCCATGAAGACCGAGCTCGCCACGACCGAGGGCATGCAGTTCGACAGAGGCTACGTCTCTGCGTACATGGTCACCAACACGGATAAGATGGAAGCCGTCTATGACGACGCTTATGTACTCATAACCGACAAAAAGATCTCCACGAGCAAGGATATACTCCCCGTCCTCGAAGCGGTCGTGCAGAACGGTCTGCGCCTTCTGATCATCGCCGAAGACATCGAAGGCGAAGCGCTCACCGCGATCGTGCTCAACAAGCTCAAGGGCATTTTGAACTGCGTGGCGGTCAAGGCTCCCGGATTCGGCGACAGAAGAAAAGCCATGCTCGAAGACATCGCTATCCTCACGGGCGGCGAAGTCATTTCCAGCGAGCTGGGCTATGAGCTCAAAGACGTCACCCTCGCTCAGCTGGGCAAGGCTAAGCAGATCAAGGTCGACAAGGACAACACGACCATCGTCGGCGGAGCCGGCTCTGCGGACGCCATCTCCGGCAGGGTCGCGTCCATCAAGGCGCAGATCGCCGAGACCACTTCCGATTACGACAGAGAAAAGCTTCAAGAGCGTCTCGCCAAGCTCGCGGGCGGCGTTGCCATCATCAATGTCGGCGCGGCGACGGAAGTCGAGATGAAGGAAAAGAAACTGCGCATCGACGACGCTTTGGCGGCTACCCGCGCGGCGGTCGAAGAGGGCGTTATCCCCGGCGGCGGCGTGGCTCTGCTCGGCTGCATGCCCGAAGTGGAGAAGTTGGTCAAGTCTTTGAGCGGCGACGAAAAGACGGGCGCTATGTGCGTTTTGAAGGCTCTCGACGCGCCTATCAAGCAGATCGCTGCCAACGCAGGCATCGACGGCGGAGTCATCGTGAGCAAGATAGTCTCCTCGCGCAGAGGCTTCGGATTCGGCTACAACGCTCTGACCAACGAATATTGCGACATGATCGAAAGCGGCATTCTCGACCCGACAAAGGTCACCCGTTCGGCTTTGCAGAACGCGGCGAGCGTTGCGGCGACGCTGCTCACCACCGAGGTTTTGATCACGGATATTCCCGAGCCTCAGCCCGCTGCTCCCGCGCCGGGCATGGGCGGAGATATGTATTGATAACCCCGCAAAAACATAAGGGCAGGTCTCGTACCTGCCCTTTTTTATTTGAATAGGCTTGTTTTCACGAAGGCGCGCCGTCCGTCTTTGACATTATTTTGGCGAGTCTCCCCCGCTCGGCGTCGTAGATCTCCGCCGCTTCGCCCAAATAAACCCCGAGGTCGAGATCGCGCGAAAGTCCGTCCTCTATCTCCTTTTGCGCGTTTTTCACATATTCTTTCGCCTTGGTGAGCAGCGCCTTGTCCACCGCATCGGTCATGGATTCGCAATATCTCACCCATTTCGAGGCGAACACGGCGAGCCGCTCTCCTTCGAGCGCATAGCGCACTTTCGCGGCATATTCTATCTGCTTCGCCTTCTCCACCGCCTGCGTGATGGAATTGGTGATGCTGTCCTTGCGCGCGTTGTATTCCTGCAAGAGTTTTTCCTTGGCGGCGATCTCCGCCTTCTGCGTTTCGATGCGGTCGCGTTGCGCCGCGAGCGAACGCTCGTAATTTTTAGTCAGATTGAGAATGTATTCGTCCACCTGCTTGACGTCGTAACCTTTGCGCTTGATCGCGAAATTCTTATCCATAAGTTCCTCCTTGCAAATTATAGCGCAAAAGATAGGGACGGCGCTTGCCGTCCCCGCGTGAAATTTTGTCGATATTCGAGTTTTTTGCGAAGTATATGTCGAAACTCTTGCTTTTGCTCAATTATTGATCAGCTCTTGCTTCAAGTCGAAAAGCTTCTTGGAAAGGTCGACTTTGAAGATGTGCGGATTGAGTATGCGCTTGTAGCCGTCGTTGAACGCGGCGAACTGCCTGGCGTGGTAGGCGGCTATCTCCATGACGGACGGCGAGGTGTAGACCTGCTTGCCGCCCACGAACACGGGCACCATCAGCTCTTTCGCCGTGAAGTCGGTCAGCGTCTTTTTCTTCCATGTGTAGACGGGGTGGAATATCTCCACTTTGTCAAGCCCGACGAAGTTCTCCTCTTTGAGCGCGATGAGATCGGCGATCGCCTCGCCCGTCTTGTTGTCAAAAAAGCGCACTATCTTTTTCTCGCCGGGATTGGTTATCTTCCCGGGCGTGTCGGACTTTTTCAGCTTGGGCACCATGTTCCCCTTTTCGTCCTCGATCGCGGCGAGCTTATAAACTCCGCCGAGGCTGGGACAGTCTTCGCTGGTGATGAGCTTGGTGCCTATGCCCCAGGTGTCGATGCACGCGCCCTGCGCGGCGAGCGACTGCACGACCTTTTCGTCCAGATCGCCGCTGGCGCATATCTTCACTTCTTTCAAGCCCGCTTCGTCGAGCATGCGGCGCGCTTCGCGGCTCAAATAGGCGAGGTCACCCGAATCAAGGCGGATACCGACGGGCTTATGCCCTTCCGCGATCAGCTCCTTGAAGACTTTTATGGCGTTGGGAACGCCGCTGTGCAGAGTGTCGTAAGTGTCCACGAGCAGCATGCAGGCGTCGGGATAGATGCGCGAATACGCCTTGAACGCTTCATATTCGCTCGGGAAGCTCATGACCCAGCTATGCGAATGAGTTCCCGAAACGGGTACGCCGAACATTTTTCCCGCCAAAACGTTGGAAGTGGAAGCGCAGCCAGCCACCATCGCCGCGCGCGCGCCATAGATAGCCGCGTCGGGACCTTGAGCGCGGCGCAGTCCGAATTCGGCAACGCTCCCTTTCTTTGTCTCATGCACTATCTTGCTCGCCTTGGTGGCGATGAGCGTTTGATGATTGAGAATGCACAATATCGCCGTTTCGATGAGCTGAGCCTCGAACAGGCGCGCCTTTACGGTCAAAATAGGCTCCTGCGGGAAGACCACGTCGCCTTCGCGCACGGCATAGATGTCGCCCGTGAATTTGAAATTTTTGAGCAAGGTCAAAAATTCTTCGTCGAAAATGCCCAGCGAGCGCAGATAGGCGATGTCGTCGTCGGAAAATCTCAGCTCGTTGATATAGTCGATCACCTGCTGCAAGCCGCAGGCTATCGCGTAATTGTTGTTGACGCCGCGATAAAAGACGTCAAAAACCGCTATCTTGTCCTTTTGCCCCGTCTTACTGTAACCGTTGAGCATGGTCAGCTGATAAAGATCGGTAAGCAACGTGAGATCTCTCATTTTTTCATCTCCTCGCCTTCGATCACCTCGCAGCCGTCGCTCTGATCGCCGGAAGACGTCAGGTCGGGATCGGGCGCTTTGTTATATTTATCCAAAAATCTGAAGCTTATTATGCCTTTATAGTAAAGCGCGATGAGCACGGCGCAAAGAGCCGCCATGCAATAGCATATCACCTGCACTATCCCCACTTCCGTGCCGGGGAAGGTGGCGTGGTCTATTTTGAGGAATTCCAAACTGCCGCGAACAAGTCCGTACCACATCAGATAGCAAAGCGCGATCATAAACGGCTTGCGCTTGTCTATCTTGCGGCGGTACATGACAAGCCCCAAGCAAAGACCGATGAAATTGAGCACTCCTTCATAGAAGAAGAGCGCGCAATGCCAGCTGCCCGTCATGTCGATATAGACGGCAAAGGGGAAAAATTGCAGCGCGGGATCTTCGATCTTCAAGCCGTAAAGCTCTTGATTGAAATAGTTGCCCCATCTGCCCATGATCTGTCCCACGAGAAGCGCGAGCACGACGAGATCCGCCGTGCGGGCGATGCTGTATTTTTTGTTGCGCAGACAGCAGCAGATTATGCCCAAAACGCCGCCGAAAATGCCGCCGATGATGGTCAGACCGCCTTCGCGCAGATTAAATACTTTTTTCCAACCTTCCGCCGTGCTGAGGTCGTAAGTGGAACCGATACGCGGAACGACATAGAAAACGCGGCAGAATATCACCGCCAGCACTACGACCCAGAGAAAGAGTTCGAGCGCAAATTCCATGCCCACGCCCCGCTTTTCCAGCAAGTGCGCCACGAGCATGAGCGCCAAGAGCATGCCGATCGTGATCATGATGGCATACCAATATATATCCAAGCCGCCTATGGAAAAAGCGACTCTCCCGGGCGCGCACAATAAATTCATCGAATATTCACCTTGCAGGCGCCGTCGTTGCGCACGCCGACCTCGAAAACATTCTCTTCGCCGAAAATATCGGACATATACTCGATATATTTTGCGGTATGCTTTTTATCCACAAAGGCGAGGATCGTACCCGCGAATCCGCCGCCGTGCACCCTGACCGCGCGCACGCCCTTGAAGCGCTTGCTCAGATTGATGCCCAAAGGCACGCGCTGGGCGACGTCGCCCTCGGGATAGCAGTTCTGCAAAAGCATATAGGAAGAAAGCCCGCTCGCGTTGATGACCTCGGCAAAGGCGCTCTCGTTGCCTTTCTTGACCGCTTCCGCACCCGCGTCCACGCGCTTGTTCTCGTCGTAAAAATGCATGGCGCGCATGATGGCTCTGCCGCTGACTTCGTTTTGCAGCGCGGAGATCTTGTCGTAAAAATCCTCTTCGCTCACTTCACGCAGCGTTTTGCCGCCCAATTTTCCCGCCACGAGCTCCATTTCGCGGCGTATCGCGGCATAATTGTCGGTGAGATTGCAATGGTCGCCGCCCGTGTTGGTGATGACGATATCCATGTCGTCAAAGCCCCAATGAATGCTCTCCACTTCGGGATCGACGGTGGATTTGAAGTCTATGTAGCTCACGCCGCCGAGCGCGATCGCGCTCTGGTCGAGAAGTCCGCTGGGCTTGCCGAAATAGACGTTTTCGGCAAAGTAAGAGGCTTTCGCCTTGTCCATGGCGCCGAGCTTGCCGCCGTTATAAAGGCAGTTGAGTATTTCGCAGATGAGAAGTTCGAAACTCGCCGACGAGGAAACTCCCGCGCCTTTGAAGACATTGCTCTGCGTGGTGGCTTTGAAGCCGCCTATCTTCCAACCGTGATCGAGATAATATTTGCAGATGCCTTTGATGATGGCGGTCGAATCGCCCTCTTCCTCCTTTATCTTGCTGAGGTCGGCAACGTTGACGAAAACGGGCGGATAGCCCACAGACTCCACGATTATCACGCCGTCGTCCGTCTTGGTCACGCAGGCGAGCGTGTCCACGGTTATGGACGCGCAGAGCACTTTGCCGTTATTGTGGTCGGTATGATTGCCGCAGACCTCTATCCTGCCGGGCGAAGAGAAAAATTCGCCTTCGCCGTATTTCGCCGCATGCAGATTGGCGAGCATGGCATAGCGCTCCGCCGCCTGAACGACGTCCGCAGAGCCGTTAAGACGGGCTATTTCCGCCGCAAAAGCGGGATCGGATAAAAATTCTTTGGCGTTTGACTTACTCATAACACTCACCTCTTCATTGTCGTTAGTAAGATTATAGCACACACGCGCGCGATTGTAAATATATAAGAGCGTGCTTGAAGGAAAACTCTTGCAAAATGCGCGTAAAAGTCTTATAATATATTCGATCGAATATTTTCGATGCTTAAATAACTTTACGAGGTCATTTATGTTGACGGAAGAACAACTCAGAGAAAAAGTAAGTCAGCTCGTCGCGTACGCGCGCGACCATATCGCCATGAACGAGGCGAACAGGATCTATGTGACCAACACCCTGCTCGACTTTTTCGGCTTGACGTATCCCGCGCCCATTCCGGAGAAATACGGAGATTTTCAGACGGAGATAGTCGACCCGATCGTTCAACACGCCATCGAAACGGGCAGGATCAAGCCCGAAGAGAACATCCTCTTCGAAACCAAGCTTCTCGGTCTCGTCACTCCTTCTCCCGCAGAGGTGATCGCACAGTTCGACGCCATCGCGGGCAACAAGAGCGTCGAGGAAGCCACGACATGGCTCTTCGAGCTGAGCAAGGCGAACAATTACATACGCATGCCCGACATACGCAAGAACATCAAATGGTCGCATGAAGGCAAGAGGGGCGACATCGACATCACCATCAACCTCTCCAAGCCCGAAAAAGACCCCAAGGCGATCGCGGCGGCGAAACTGCTGCCCAAGACGGGCTATCCCGCCTGCATGCTCTGCCCCGAAAACGTGGGCTTTGCCGGCAATCTCAACCACCCCGCGCGCCAGACGTTGCGCACTATCCCCATCGAACTTGACGGAGAACCTTGGGAGCTGCAATATTCTCCCTATCAATATTACACCGAACACGTTATCGCCTTCTCCTGCGAACACCGTCCCATGGCGGTGACGGACGCGGCTTTCAGAAGGCTGCTCGACTTCGTCGACCTCTTCCCTCACTACTTCATTGGTTCGAACGCCGCTCTGCCCATTGTCGGCGGCTCGATCCTCACTCACGATCATTATCAGGGCGGAGCCAAGGTCCTGCCCATGATGACGCGCGACTTCCGCAAGACTTATACCTGCACGCAATATCCCGACGTCAGGATAGGCATACTCGATTGGTATAACTCGGTCGTGCGCGTGTGCGGTAAAGACCGTGAAGGCGTATATAATCTTGCAAAACGCGTCCTCGACACATGGCAGAATTGGACGGACGAAGAGGCGAACGTGATCTGCCGCACGGACGATCAGCACAACGCGATCACCCCTATCTGCCGCAATAACGAGGGCGAATATGTCTTCGATCTCATCTTGCGCAACAACCGCACGGACGAAAAGCACCCCTACGGCATCTTCCACCCCGAAGAAAGCATGCACAACATCAAGAAGGAAGGCATCGGCATAATCGAGGTCATGGGCTTGTTCATTCTGCCCGGCAGATTGAAAAAAGAGCTTGCCGAAGTGGAAAAATATCTGACCGGCGAGAACATTCTCGACCTCAAGGCGCTCTCGGACGCGGAAAATCCCATGTCCAAGCATGCGCAGATGATCTTGCAGCTCGTCAACGACAACGGCAACACCAACTCCGCCGAACGCGCGGAAAAGCTCGTCACCGACTTTGTCAACGACACCTGCGAAAAGATCTTGGAGTGCACGGGCGTCTTCAAGAATACCGAAGTCGGACAAAAATGCTTTGACAGATTTATGAAAGAAGGCTTGAACCTGAACGACTGACCGCAACAAACGGCAAGAGCGCGGCGAAAACCGCGCTCTTTTTTTGCGTCGAACAGCTTGCGACGCCGCAGCGAAAGAAAACCTCTACAAAGCAAGGACATGAAAAAACCGCCCTCACGGACGGTTTTTTGCTTGTTCGTCTGATGATCACACGGGCATTATCTTCTGCTCTACGCTTCCCACTTCCGTATCGACGTGATGCATGTTCGCCTGACGATACTTGAAATAGTTCGTGGCGACCTGCGGGAAGAGCGCGTAAGAGAGGACGTCCTCTTCCTGCTCGATATATTCCGCGCATTCGGCGCGATATTTGTCCATTTCCGGTTGCAGGAGATCGGCGGGACGGCAGGTGATGCGCTCCTCGTCGCCGATGGCTTTTTTGACGACTTCGGGGTTAGGCTCTGCGGGAAGTTTTCCGTATTCGCCGCGAAGCACGCCCTTAGTCTCGGAAGAGACCACCTTATATCTCTCGCCGTAGAAGACGTTGAACACCGCCTGCGTACCGACGATCTGGCTGGTCGGGGTGACCAGAGGCGGATAGCCGAGATCTTCCCTCACGCGCGGCACTTCCGCGAGCACCTTGTCGTAAAGATCTTCGGCGTGAAGCTGCTTGAGCTGGTTGACCAGGTTGGAAAGCATGCCGCCGGGAACTTGATAGATGAGCGCCCTGACGTCCGTCTGCAAGGACTTGTCGGTGAGGAAACCGTCCGCTTTGAGCCTCGCCGCAACCTTCTTGAAGTGCTCGGTCAGCTCGTTGAGCTTGACGATGTCGATACCCGTGTCGTATTCGGTACCCGCAAGCGCGGCGACCATGGGTTCGGTCGCGGGCTGAGAGGTGCCGTTGCCCAAAGGCGAGAGCGCGCAGTCGATGATGTCCACGCCAGCCTCGATAGCCTTTAAATAAGTGAGGTTGCCCACGCCTGCGGTCTGGTGAGTATGCAGGTGAATGGGGATCCTGATTGCGGATTTAAGCTCTTTGACCAACTCGTAAGCCGTGTAAGGGAGCAATATGCCCGCCATATCCTTGATACAAATGACGTCCGCGCCCATCTTTTCGAGCTTCTTGGCAAGCTCGACGAAATATTCGTTGGTGTGGACGGGGGACGTGGTGTAGCTGAACGCCGCCTCGCAGATACCGCCGTGCTTTTGGCAGGCTTTCATCGCCCTTTCCATGTTGCGGGGGTCGTTGAGCGCGTCGAAGATACGCATGACGGTGATACCGTTTTCGATGGACTTCTTCACGAATTCGTCCACGACGTCGTCGGCATAGTGCTTATATCCGAGCAGGTTCTGTCCGCGCAGCAGCATTTGCAAAGGCGTTTTGGGCATCGCCTCTTTGAGCTTGCGCAGTCTCGTCCAGGGATCCTCGTTCAAAAAGCGCAGGCAGGAGTCGAAAGTCGCGCCGCCCCAGCACTCGATCGAATAATAACCTATCTTGTCGAGCTTGTCGGCAACGGGCAGCATTTCGTCCAATCTCATGCGCGTTGCCGCCTGCGACTGGTGAGCGTCTCTTAAAATAGTTTCCGTTATCTTTACCATAATTTACCTCTTTGATCTTAGAATACGCCGAAGCAGGCGAGCAATACGCCCGCAGCGACAGCCGAGCCGATAACGCCGGAGACGTTAGGACCCATTGCGTGCATGAGCAGATAGTTGTTGGGGTTCTCCTCCTGCCCTACGTTGTGCGCGATACGCGCCGCCATAGGAACTGCGGAGACGCCCGCGGCGCCGATGATCGGGTTGACCTTGCCCTTGGTGAGCAGGCACATGAGCTTTCCTATCAGCACGCCGCCCGCGGTACCCAAACTGAACGCCACGACACCGATGACCATGATGAGCAGCGTCTGCTGCGTGAGGAAGGTGTCGGCGGTAGCCTTGGAACCGACCAAAGTACCGAGCAGAATGGTGACGATGTTGATGAGTTCGTTGCTTGCCGTCTTGGTGAGACGAGGCACGACGCCCGACTCTCTGAACAGGTTACCGAGCATGAGCATACCGATGAGCGGGATCGCCGAAGGCAGAAGCACGCCCACGATACCCGTGACGACCAGCGGGAAGATGACCTTCTCCGTCTTGGAAACGGGACGCAGCTGTTCCATGACTATGCCCCTCTCCTTCTTGGTCGTGAGCAGCTTGATGATAGGCGGCTGGATTATCTTGATCAGCGCCATATAAGAGTAAGCCGCAACGGCGATGGACGCCAGCAAGTGAGGCGCCAACTTGGTGGTCACATAGATAGCCGTGGGACCGTCCGCGCCGCCGATGATACCGATGGAAGCCGCCTCTTCGCCCGTGAAGCCGATGAGGATAGCCACCGTGAAGGTGATGAAGATACCCAGCTGAGCCGCCGCGCCCATGAGCATACTGCTCGGGTTGGCGATCATGGGACCAAAGTCGGTCATTGCGCCGATACCCATGAAGATGAGCGGCGGGAAGATGACCCATTCGACGCCCTTATAAAGATAATAGAAAATACCTTCGTTGGCGACGATGCCCGTGGCGATCGAAAACTCGTTGCCTGCGTACATGGTGCCCGCCATGGCGTCCTGCACCGCCTTCAAGACGGTGAACACGCTCTCGTCGGCAGAGGTCATGGGCAGCGCAAGCAAGGTCTTCTGCGCCTCGGCGGAAAGCTCCGCCCAAGTCGCGGGCAGCGTTTCAAGCCCGGAGAGCGCTCCCTTGAACGCCCCGGGATCGATATTGTATATCCAGGCGATAAGCCCTTCCTGCGAACCTTTGAAGATGTCCGCGCCCGTCGTGGCGTTGGTCAATATGTATCCCGACGTTCCGTATAAGATGTTATACGCGCCCGGGATATTGATGATAAACATACCGAAACCGATAGCCACCAGCAAGTTAGGCTCGAATTCTTTATATACCGCCAGATAGATGAGGATACACGCTATCGCCAGCATGATAAAGTTTTTCCAGATGTCCGCGCCCGTGGTCATGAAGCCCGTGCTCTCCCACAGGGTCTTCATCGCCTCCACGAACTCGAACGAGGAAAATGATGAGAATATATCTACCATACTAACCTCCGCGGGTTACGCTATCGTGCAAAGCAGCGCGCCGGTATCCACGTTGGCGCCTTCGTTTACGCAGTAAGTAATAACGCCGCTCTTGGGAGCCACGACGGGGGTATCCATCTTCATGGCTTCAAGGGTGATTATCTCCTTGCCCGCCTCTACGCTCGCGCCGTTGGCAAAGCAGAGCTTTTTGACCAGACCGGGCATGGGGGAATTGACGGGTTCGCCCTTTCCTGCCGCAGCGGGAGCCGGAGCGGGTGCGGGTGCGGGCGCAGCGGGAGCCGGAGCGGGAGCTGCGGCAACGGGTGCGGGAGCCGCCGCAACGGGTGCGGGTGCGGGAGCCGCGGCGACGCCGCCTATCTCCTCTACTTCCACGGCATAGGATCTTCCATTGACGTTAACATTGAACTTGCGCATTTTTATTTCTCCTTGAATGATTTTCTTTATTTGATCTCTTTAATCGAGCGTACGCGGAATTTAAGATTGGAACGCTCGTATGCGGGCATTGCGTCGTAATAGGCATATATCGCCGCCATGACCGCCGCTATCTCCTCTTCTTCGTCCGTTTCGGAAGCAACGGGCGCGGGAGCATCCTTTTTCTGCGCCGCTTCGACTCTGGCGCGGGCGGCATCTATCTTCGCCTGCTTTTCGGCTGCCTTTCTCGCCTTTGCCTCGGCTTTGCGCGCCGCTCTGTCCTTTCCCCTGCCTGCGCTCGCCTGCTCCAATTTTTCAAGCAGCATCTTCAAGCCTTTGATGAGGATGATGAGCACGATGAGGACGACGAAGACGACCAAAAGACCGATCGCCGCGACTTGAAGTCCGGTGAGCAGCCTGTCGCCGCCGTTCATGTCCGCAATGCCCATGTCGTCAGGCTCGGCGGGGTCGCTTATCATCTCGCAGCCGGCAAACAGCATGACGACTGCCGCGCAGGCGATGAGGGCGATAAGCGCAAAAGTTAAAAATAACTTCTTTTTGTTCATATACACCTGCCTTATATACCCAAGAGCATCAACAGCGCGGAGCTGACGTAAGGACGCAGGTCTCCCGCCTCGATGACGTTATCGATGTAGCCTTCACCCGCCGCGGCGAGAGGGCTTGCCATGTCGCTCTCGAACTGCTTTTCGAGAGCCTTGCGCGCCTTGGCGCCGTTGCTCTTTTTCAACTCTTCCGTATAGAAGACATGAACGCCCGTATCGGCGGTGACGGGAGCGATCGCCGCAGCCGTCGTTGCCAAGGTGTAATCAAAGCCGATACCCTTGCTCATCAGCGCGGAATAAGCCGCGCCCACGGCGTTGCCGCAAGCCACGCCTATCATGGGATGTTCGTAAGAGGCGATCGCCTTGAACAGGCATGCCGTCTTGTCGGCAAAGCCGCAAAGCTCCTCTTCGAGAGTGGGATCGAAGCCCTTGCTGTCCACCAAAGAGATGAGCGGGAGACCGAAAGCGTTGGCTTTCTTGATAAAGCTCGCCGCTTTCTTGATGGCGTTTTCGCTCATATAGCCGTTGTTTTCCGAGGAATCGCCCGCCACGACGGCGACGGAGATACCGTTCACCTTGGCGTAAGCGCAGACGACGTCTTTGGCAAAATCGGGATTCACTTCCACATATTTGCCGCCGTCGCAGAGCGCGGAAAGCGCGCTCTTGACGTCATATTTCTTCGTGAGTGCGGAGAAAACGCGGTTGGGATCGTCCTCCGCCTCTTCCCTGTCGATGACGCCGATCGTCGCCAAAAGCTCGACGAGTTTTCCTTTGAGTTCCTTTTCGCTCGCAAAGCCGTCGTTCACCGTGATGCCCGCGCTCTTGTAAGCGTCAAAGCCCGCCATCTTGTTGAGCTTGGGAACGGCGGAGAGCTTGGAGGCGTGATACATGGGCGAATTGACGGAAAGGACGGCGTCCTTGCTCATAAAAACGTGATCCGCCATCGCCGCGAAGGTGGCGGTCATGCCCACCGCAACGCCCTTGACTACACAGATATGCGGCACGGTCTCGGCGACTTCCGCCGCCATGGCGAGCAGCTGCGCATAAGATTCCATCACCGCGGTGCCCTCGCTCAGACGCGCGCCGGAGCAATCGAGGACGGAGATGAGCGGAGTTCCCGTCTTGCAGGCTCTTTGCATGCATTTGACGATCTTCTTGGCAGACGCCGCGCCGATACTTCCCAGCATCACGTCCGCGTTCTGGGCAAATACGTTGACGGGAGTGCCTTCGATCGTGGCATAACCCGTAACGACGCCCTCGCCCGTTACGCCCTGACTTTCCGCGCCGACCACGAAAGCGTCCGTTTCCACGAACGAGCCTTCGTCCACGATGCCGCCGATAAAATTCCTCGCCTTTTCGCTGACTTTGTCAACGGCAGCCTGAGCCGACACAAGTTGCTTTTTGTCCATTATAAAAACCTCCGAAAATTTTCGAGTTGATCCCTCTTACCTTACGCCGCACGCGATCACGCGCCCGACGGTACGTCCTAATAATTGTATAATCAAAGTAAAAATTTTGCAAGCAATTCAAACGCGTTTTCTCAACTTTTACCTTGAAAATTTCCTTTTGAAGACAGCTTATAAATATAGGTTATATTTGCCCGCAGTTCTGCGCCGAGAAATCAAAAAAGACGGCTTATGCCGCCCTTTTTACGCCGCCCGAGCGGCTCAAAATCTTTTCAGATATTCCACTTCTTCTTCGCGCAGATAGCGCCAGGCGCCGCGCGCAAGCCCGCCGAGACGCAGATCGCCTATCGCCACTCTTTTGAGGAAAACGACGTTCCTTTCCACCGCTTCGAACATGCGGCGCACCTGCCTGTTGCGTCCCTCGGTTATCGTCACGAGCAGCTTGGCTTCCTTTTCGCCCTGCTCCAAAAGTTTGACCTTGCTGCGCTTTGTCTTGACCCCGTCTATCTCCACTCCTTTGCGCAATTTTGCGAGTATGTGTTCGGGAAATTCGCCTTCGGCGCGCACGAGATAGCTCTTCGGAACTTCGCCCGAAGGATGGGCGAGGCGGTTGACGAGTTCGCCGTCGTTGGTGAGCAGGAGCAATCCTTCCGTGTCGTAATCCAGCCTGCCTACGGGCACGAGATGGGGAACTTCGACGTCGAGATAGTCATAGACCGTCTTTCTCCCCTTTTCGTCGCGCAGAGACGTTATGCAACCCTTGGGCTTATAGAGCATGATATAGGTCATTTTCGACACGGGCTCGACTTTTTTACCGTCGAGCGTGACCGTATCGTTATCCGTTTCGACCATTTTCCCCAGCTCGGTCACGACGATCGAATTGACCCTGACCCTGCCCGAGGCGATCAGCTCATCGGCTCCCCTGCGGGATGCCGCGCCGCAGCTTGCAAGAAATTTGTTCAGCCTCACTTTCATACTTCACTTCCACCTCGCCGCGATAATTTTCCGCGGCATAAAGCTGTTTTTCGCTCGTTATATCATTTATGGTAAACAAACGCGAAGAAAAAAGCAAGCGTTCGCCGGCAAAAACCTCGATCCTTCCCAGATCTTCGCCCGCTTCGAGCGGCAGCTTATGATCGCCGTCGGGAATAATTCGATAACTTAACGCGCTTATATCCGCCTTTTTTGCGGCAAAAGTCAGACCGCCGCGCACGCCGACGGCAACGCCGTCCGCGGAAGAATAGAGCGTTTCGCCCTCATTGCAGCCGCGCACGGCGCAATATTCGTCAAAGGCGCGCTCCATATAGGCGGCGCAGTCGTTCCACATATCGTAATGGTTGAGCGCCACGCAGACAAGCTGCATCCCCTCGCGCTCGGCAGCCGCAACAAGACATCTGCCCGACTTTGTCGTATATCCCGTCTTGATCCCGTTCGCTCCCTCGAAAGAAGAGAGCAGCTTGTTTTTGTTATACCAGACGCGCTGAGCGGTATGATCGCTCGCGGGGACGTCGAATCTCTTTGTCGAAACTATCTTTTTGAACACGGGATCGCTCATCGCCCGGCAGGCGATCAGTCCCAAGTCGCGCGCCGAGGTGAAATGATCGGGGTCGTGAAGCCCGTGAGGATTGGTGAAATGCGTGTTTTTCAAGCCGAGAGAGCGCGCTTCCTCGTTCATCATCTCAACGAAATCGTCCATATTTTTCCCGACGTGAAGCGCCAAGGCGACAGCGCTGTCGTTGCCCGAGCGCAGCATGAGGGCATATAAAAGCTGCTCCACGGTAAAATGCTCTCCTTCTCTCAAATAAACTGACGAGCCTTCGATGCCCACGGCTTGCTTGGGTATTATGACCACTTCGCTCAAAGCGCACTTTTTCAGCGTCACGAGCGCAGTCATTATCTTTGTCGTGCTCGCCATGGGAAGGGGCGTATCGAGGTTTTTGCCCGCCAAGACCTGCCCGCTGCCTGCATACATCACCACATATGAAGAGCCTTGCTCGGCTGTCGATTTTTTATCACTCAATATTATAAAAGTCGAGATAGTTATGAAAATAAGAATAATCGAGAATACTTTTAGCAATATTATGACTTTTTCATTGCGTTGAAAACCGCCTTTGCCAGATTCAGCCATTTGTTATCCTCCTTTTCGCCACTTTCGCTCACCGCCTTATATTCTCCCCTTTCCGCGATCAAAAAGCCGCAGGGCGTCAGCGTCACGCCTCCGCCGCTCAAGGCGGCAAAGGGGACGGTCAAACTCTTTTCTTCTTTTTTTTCGTATTCTCCCCCACCGTAGACAAAGCCGAGAGATACCTTGCAATAGGGAATGACGACGACGTCCTTGTCGAGCCTCACGGGTTCGCCGAGAATATTCCCTCCGCCCGAGAGCTTTTTTAAGTTCTCGAACGTTACACCCATAATATCCATAATATTTTCATGCATATCTTTTTTCTCCTTTACCCAACTTCTCTCCTCTTTTCGTCCTGCTCCCAAGCAGCATAAACATAGCTCGAATGACAACTCCCCAACCCGCGACCACGCGCAAGTTTATCTTTACGTTCTCCGAACCGAAGTCCGGTTTGACGGCGATCTTCATCTCCCGCGCGTCGACATAGCGTTCTATCGCCGCTTTGAGCGCGTTCGATGCGAAAACACAGCCCGCGGCGGTCACGGCGGCGGGACCTATGCCCGCCGCCGCGTTCACGCTCAAGCTCCGAACTTTCAGCCTTTTATGCGCGCCGCGAGTTTTTTGAGGCTCTTTTTCACCTTTTTTCCCGTTTTCTTCATTCTTGTCACCTTTTTTCTTTATTTTCAGCGGACGCAGCCCGCCTCCGTTGAATGCGTAATACAATCTGCCGTCGCTCTCGAAGAGCTTTACGCGCGCCGCAAGCACGCCCATGACCGTCAATGTCGCCGCGCCGCACCCGCGTGCGGGATCCGCGCTTATCTGTAAGCAAAATCCCGCGCATAAGATCGCCGCGAGAAATGCGGCAAGCAGTACGGCGGCGCCCGCCGCCCACCATAAAAATATCATGTGCTTATTTTGTGGAGATAATATCAAATTATGAAAAAGGCGGGTCGCCCCGCCGTTTAATTATTCTATATGTCGAAAATCGTCGCAATAACGCCTATTTGACCGATCGTTTTCTCAAACTCTCATTCTTCATCATCATCGTCTTCGTCGAAAAATTCTTCGTCCTCGAAATCGTTCCCCGTGTCGATATCTTCCTCTTCGATCTCGTCCTCAGTCTCTTCGTCCGCGACCTCTTCGCGGTCGTTCTCCGCGACATCCTCGCCTTCGGCAATATCCGCAGCCGCCTCGCCGCTCACATATTCGACGTCTTCGCCCTTGAGGAAGTCGGGAAGCTCCTCGTCCTCGGCGAGCAGCTTGTCCAGCTGTTTCTCCTCGGCGTTGAGCGCGTCCGTGCCCTCATCGTCCGCGCCATAGACCTCGCCCGTGAAATCGTCGGCGAGATCCACTTCCCTGAACAGTTCTTCGCGCTTGACGTTGTATGTACCCAGCTCGGCAAGACGCTTCATCACGTCCTTGTAATCGGGCAGGTCGTTGAGATTGCGCAAGCCGAATCTGCGCAAAAACTCGTTGGTCGTGACATAGAGCCACGGGCGCCCGGGCGTATTGCGGTGACCGCTCACGCGTATAAGTCCCGCGCGCGTCAAAGTGGTGAGCGCATAGTCTGCGCTCGTGTTGCCCCTGATCTCCTCGATCTCGCCGCGCGTTATGGGCTGCTTGTAAGCTATGATGGCGAGAACTTGCAAAAGCGTGTCCGAAAGCGCCTTTTGACGAATGGGACGCAAGACGTCCGAGACAACTTCGCCATAGGCGGGATTGGACGTGAACTGCACATAATCGTTAAATTCGACGAGCAAAATGCCTCTATCGCCCTTATATCGCTGCATCAGGGCGCGAATGGCGTCGTTGAGCTGCTTGCGGGTGACGCCCTCGAGCTTGTCCAAGATCTCCTTGCGCTTTATCTCCGTGCCGGCGGAAAAGATTATCGCTTCCACGGTTTGAATCAGGTTTTCCATCACTCGTCCTCCTCGGTCGTCGCAAGCTGACGCATATCTGCTTTTTCTATGTCGAAATTCTCGTCGAGCCTGATATAGATCTCGCCGAAAAGCTCCTTCTGTTCGGCTTTCGCCACCTGCTTTTTCATCAATTCGAGCAGCGCAGAAAAAGTGGCGATAACTTCGCTCTTGTCGAAAACCGAAGTGAAAAGCTCGGAAAATTCCACGCTCTTTTTTTCCGCGAGCACGGTCGTTATGTAGACTATCTTTTCCGCGACCGTATAAGTGTCGCGCGCTATCTTTTTCGTTGAAGTCTTTCTGTCCTCGTCGCTGAAATTGAACAATATTTTGCCGTATGCGTCGATAAGGCTGTCCAAATTAAAGCTCTTGATGACGATCTTCGCGTCCTCGTCCGTATAAACAGGCTCGCGCGTGAAACGATTGGTCGTCTCCAAGGATCGTAGCTGCAACGACTGTTGCTTGAAGATCTCATATAAGCGCAGCTGAAATTCCAGCCTTTCGCGCGGATCTTCCTGCCATTCGTCGCCGTCGTCCATAAAGGCTTCTTCTTCCGCGGGCGGCAGCACGGAACGGGACTTTATCTCCAAAAGCGTCGCCGCCATCGCCAAAAAGTCCGCCGCAACGTCCATGTCGAGCGTGTCTATCTCGCGCATATATTCCATATACTGTCCCGTTATCTCCGAGATGGGGAAGTTGTCTATCTGATATTCCCCTTCGACGATGAGCGTATAAAGCAGCGCGATCGGACCCTCGAATTCAAATTCCGAGAGCGAAAATTTCAGCTTGTCGCTCGCATGATATTCAAAAGCCTGCGCCGCCATCACGCCCCTCCCACGATAGCGCTCTGCACTACCTCGATCAGATCGATGAAAAGCCCCTGCCAACGCGAGAAGATGTCGATGTTCACGCCGATGTAACTCGCGATATATCCGAACACGGTGAATATCAAAATAACGCCTATGAGCAGAAAATTGCCGTAACGATAGTTAAATCTCACAAAGGCGTTGTCGGGCTTTGCCAGCGTTTCCACCACGCGGAAACCGTCGAGCGGATAAAGCGGCACGAGATTGAAGAGAAAGAGCGTCATGTTGACGGTTACGCCGTATGTGCACCAATAATAGAAAAAGCGGTAGGCGTTGTAAGCGGCGGCGGGCTGAGTATATATGCCCACGCCGTTTGCCGTGGCGACCAGCGTACCCGAAGAGGCGAAGATAGCCGTCAGCGCGCAGAGCGAGACAAAGGCGATGAGCGCCATGATGAGATTTGCGGTGACGCCCGCGAGCGCGGTCGTGAGCATGCCTTTTTTGTAATTGCGGAAATTGCGCGAATCCACGGGTACGGGTTTTGCCCAACCGAAGCCCACGACGAGCATCATGATCGTGCCGAGAATGTCGAAATGCTTGCGCGGATCGAGCGTGAGCCTGCCCGCGAGTTTCGCCGTAAAGTCGCCGTTGAGATACGCCACCCAGCCGTGCGCCAACTCGTGCATCATGATGGCGGGCAATATGGTCAAAATGAGCGCCAAAAGCATGAGCAGCGCGCCCGCCCAATCAGATCTCAATCCGTTTATGACTTGATATATCAGCACTTTTTACTCCGTTTGAGGGATCGCGTCCAGCCGCGCGATGTCCTCATAAGTCTGCGGCTTTACGGCATAACCGCTCTTGCCTCCGCGCACGAAGACGACGGGCGGCACGGCGTTGCGGTTATAATTGCTCGCCATGGAATAGCAATATGCGCCCGTGGTGAAAACGGCGATGAGATCTCCCCTCTTCGCCTCGGGCAGGCATATATCCTTTATTATTATATCCCCGCTCTCGCAGCACTTGCCCGCGATAGAAACTTTTTCTTTCGCTTCATCATTTGCCCTGTTTGCCAGAATAGCTTCGTATTTTGCTTCATAGAGCGCGGGGCGGATATTGTCCGTCATACCTCCGTCGACCGCGACATATTTTCTCACGCCGGGAATATCCTTGACGGCGCCGACGGAATAGAGCGTAACGCCCGCTTCGCCCACGACGGCGCGCCCCGGTTCGATGACGAAAAAGGGCTTTTTCAGATTTTTACGTTCCACGCATTCGCACAAAGTGCGGGTGAGCAGGCTGACATAGTCGCAATATTCGTCCACGTTGTATTTGGGATCCTCTTCCGTGTAATGAACGCCGAAGCCGCCGCCCATATTGAGCGTTTCGACCTCGATGCCCTCGCCCGCCAGCTCGCGCATATAATCGGTCATCACGTCCACGGCGAGCGCAAAAGCGGAACGGTCGAAGATCTGCGAACCGATATGGCAATGCAGTCCGGAAAAATGCAAGTTCTTGCGCGACAAAACGTCTTTTATCGCCGCCGTCGCCGCGCCGCTGCTCACGGAAAATCCGAACTTGGAATCCACTTTCGCCGTCTGGATATAAGAATGCGTATGCGCTTCCACGCCGGGATTCACCCTCACGAGCACATTTTGCACCCTCTCGAAGCGCCGCGCAAGCGTGTCTATCCTTTCCGCATCGTCGGCGGCGTCGATGACTATCGTGCCTACGCCCGTGCGCATGGCAAGCTCGAGTTCGCCGTCCGTCTTGTTGTTGCCGTGAAAGAACGCTCCGCTCATGTCAAAGCCGACGCTCGCGGCGGTATAGATCTCTCCGCCCGAGACCACGTCGATGAAGGTCTTTTCCTGCTTCATCACGTTGTAGATCGCCTTGCAGGAAAAAGCCTTGGACGCATAAGCCATATTGCCGCTGCCGTATGTCTTTTCTATCGTCTGCTTAAAGGCGCGGCAGACGGAACGGACATACTCTTCGTCCATGACGTAAAGCGGAGTCCCGTATTGCCTTGCCAGCTCGACGCAGTCGCAGCCGCCTATTTCCAAGTGCCCTGCCGCATTTATTTTCATCGTATCTCTGTAATTCATTTTCTTCACCTGCTCGTAAATTAAAGTTATTATATCATACGCCCGCCCGCCTTGTCAAAATATTGCCCGCGCGCATTTTATATATTTTTGTAAAGAGCGCCGCCTTCCCTCATTGTTGACACAGATATTCATATTATGTTATCATTATCTTATCAAAATCAAAAGCTGAAGCGCTTTGGCGCGGGAGGAAAATATGCTCGACAAACTTCTTTCTATGACCATAGACTTGATCAGTCACGAAAAGACGACGGCGGGAGCGATCGCCGCACGCCTTGAACTTTCCGTGCGCACGGTCTATCGCTACTTGGACGTTTTGAGCGCCGCGGGCATTCCCGTCTATACGCAGAAAGGGCGCGGCGGCGGCATCATGGTAGGAAGCGAATTCAGGCTCCCCGCGACTTTTCTCACCCGCGAAGAGCTGGACATGACCATCGCCGCCCTCTCCGAGCAAAAAGACCTCAACGCCGCCGTTTCCGCGCGCGACAAGCTCCTGACGATGAAAAAGCGCCGCCCCGCGGACGTGACGCAATATTATAACGAAAGCTTCGTTGTGGAAAACAGCGACGCGAACAGCAACGCCGCACTCGCCGACAAGATAAACACCATCGTCGAGAGCAAGCGCAATCGCCGCACGCTGCGCATTTGTTACCATAGCTATTCGGGCGAAAAGACGACGCGCGACATAGACCCTTATTATCTCGTCTATCACGACGGCAGCTGGTACGTCAACGCCTTTTGCCATTTGCGCAAGCAGATGCGCCTTTTCAAGATCGCGCGCATCACTCACCTCACCTATACGGGCGGCGTCTTCCTGCCCGTGAGCAAGCAGAAAACTTACACTTTCGATCTCGAACCGCGCCCGCAGCAGACCGACTTGGTCATGACCGTAACGCCCGAGGGCAGATACGAAGCGGAGGATTGGCTGGGCGTGGAAAACGTCAAGCCCGCCGAAGACGGCGTCAACTTCCTCGCCGCGGGGAGCGTCCCCGTCAATGAGGAAACTTTCGCCAAAATAGTCAAATTCGGCAAAAACGCCAAGGTGATCTCTCCAGCGTCCGTGAGGGACGCCGTCAAGAAAATGTGCCTTTCCTGCCTCGAAGTCAACGGCTGAGTCGGCAGATAAACGAAAAAAAGACGGCGCGAGCCGTCTTTTTTATCACTTTACCGCTTTTGTCAAAGCTTTTCGGCTATCTTTTTGATGAAGTCTTCCGTGTTGAGCTTGACGGCAGGCTTGTCGCTTTCAAAGAGCGGCACGAGGTCGCCCGTCATGAAACCGCTCTCGATCGTCTCGATCGTCGCCTTCTCGAGCTTTTCGGCAAATTCGACGAGAGGCGCGTTTTTATCCAACTCTCCCCTCTTGCGCAAAGCGCCCGACCAGGCGAAGATGGTGGCGACGGGATTGGTGGAAGTGGTTTCGCCTTTGAGATATTTGTAATAATGGCGGGTGACAGTTCCGTGCGCGGCTTCGTATTCGTAATTGCCGTCGGGGGAAACGAGCACGGACGTCATCATGGCGAGCGAGCCGTAAGCGGTGGCGACCATGTCGCTCATCACGTCGCCGTCGTAATTCTTGCAAGCCCAGATAAAGCCGCCGCTCGAACGCATGACGCGCGCCACGGCGTCGTCGATGAGCGTATAGAAATATTCTATGCCCGCCTTTTCGAACTTTTCCTTATATTCGTTTTCGTAGATCTCGGCAAAGATGTCCTTAAAGGTGTGGTCGTAAGTCTTGGAGATGGTGTCCTTGGTGGCGAACCATACGTCCTGCCTGACGTCGAGCGCGTAATTGAAGCAGCAGCGCGCGAAGCTCGCGATGCTCTTTTCGGTGTTATGCATGCCGAGCACAATGCCGCCGCTTGCGGAAAAATCGAAGATCTCGATCTCGCGCCTGCCCTTTTCGTCTTCGATCACGAGCTTTGCCTTTCCGCCCTTGCTCACCTTGCTCTCCACGTCGCGGTAGATGTCGCCGTAAGCATGCCTTGCCATGGTGATGGGGCTTGTCCAGCCGGGAACGTAAGGCTTGATGCCCTTGACGAGAATGGGCGCGCGGAAGACCGTTCCGTCCAAGACCGCCCTGATCGTGCCGTTGGGGCTTTTCCACATACAGGAAAGGTTATATTCCTCCACGCGCTGGGCGTTGGGGGTTATCGTGGCGCATTTCACGCCGACGCCGTATTTTTTGATAGCTAAGGCGGCTTGCGTCGTCACTTCGTCCTTGGTCTCTTCGCGGTGGACAAGTCCGAGGTCGTAATACTCGCAGTTCAATTCCACATAGGGCTTTATCAGAATGTCTTTGATCTGCTGCCAGATGACGCGGGTCATCTCGTCGCCGTCCATTTCCACGAGCGGAACGCTCATTTTGATCTTTTCCATAGTTGTCTCCGTAAATTTGATACAGACAATATTATATATGTCCGCCGCCCGTTTTGCAAGCGTTTACGCCTTGAGAATAAAGCCTGAGCACGTTTGAGGAAAATTCGCCGCGCCGCTCCCCCGTGTCCGCGCATGCCTCTTCGATGAGAATGTCCATCAACCGACAGCCGTCTATGCCCTTGTCCGTGAAGAGATAATCCGCGAGCGAGCCGGGAACGGTGTTGGCTTCGTTGAGATATATCTTCCCGCCTTTGTCGATGAGAAAGTCAAAGCGCACCACTCCCCTCATTTCCAGCTCCTTATAGGCAGTTGCTGCGGCGTTTTGCACGGCGGCGCAGCTTTCTTCCGATAACTTCGCGGGAAACTCCCTGCCGCACGCGCTCATCTTGCCGCCCGAGAGATATTTGTCCTCATAGGTCAGTATCTCGCTCCTGCTCAGCGGTCTTTCGGGCGAAGAGACGATGATCTCGCCGCGGCTTTTGACGCAGGCGCAGTTGATCTCGGTGAAATCTTCCAGCGCGCGCTCGATGAGTACGAGCGGATCGAACTCAAACGCGACCGCGAGCGCTTCGTCAAGCTCGCTTTCGCTGCGCGCCACGCCTATGCCTATGGACGAGCCTTGACGCGCGGGCTTGACGATGACGGGATAACCTATCTCTTTTGCGTATGCGTGCGCCTGCTCTTCGCCGCCGCGCTCCACCTTTGCCGCCGAAAGCACGTCTATGCCCAAAGAGGCGAAAACGCTCTTTGAAGTTATCTTGTTCATGCAGACGGCGGACGCCTCCACCCCGGGCGAGGTATAAGGAATGCCGCAAAGCTGCAAAAAGCCCTGCAAGACGCCGTTTTCCCCTTCGGCGCCGTGAGCGCAGATGAGCGCGCAGTCTATCTTCGCTATCCTGCGAACGAAACTCCCGCCCCGACAAAGATCTCTGCCCCTGAAAAATACGGGCGCGCCGATGATTTTTTCCGTGATATATGTCTGTATGTCCTCGGCATTATGCGGCATGAGCATGCCGCCGCTCTCTTTGAGCATGACGGGATATATCTCGTATTTCGTTTTATCGAGCTTTTCCATTGCCTGCAACGCCGTTATCACGGAAACGTCTCTTTCGCACGAGCTTCCGCCATAGATCACCGCAATATTCATAGTTCCCTCCCGTCACAAGTTTTCCGGCATATCGTTTTCGATAAGCAGCACGTCGCCCTCTCTCAATATGCGAGCGAACAGCTTCTGCGCCCTTTCAAGGCTGCTTTCGATATATATGCGCTCGGGCGGAAAAGCGTGCTTTTCCAAGCCGCGGCGCAAAAATTCCGCCTTCACGCCGATGAGCACGACGATGTCCGCCACGCACGCGATCTGCTCGCCGAGCGCCGTGTTGAGTTTTTCGTCTGCTTTTCCCGCCTCGGCGAATCCCTGAGCCGCCACCACCTTTCTGCCCTTGAAGAGCGAAAGCGCGTCGAGAGCCGCCTTAGCTCCGCGAACATTCGAGTTATAGCCGTCATCCAAAATCGTTATCCCGCCGCGAGTCTTCAAAACTTCCAGCCTGTGCGGCACGGGCGCGATCTCACTTGCGCGCTCGCATAACTCGTTCACGTCCTCGCCCAAGGCAAGACAGGTCTGCATCGCAAGACAAAAGTTTTCTATATTATGCCTGCCTACGAGCCGCAGAAAACAGCGCCTCTCTTCGCCGCCCGCTTTGAGGAAAAAGCGGCTCCCCTCCTCGTCAAGCTCGACATCGGAGAAAGAAACGCTGCGCTCTCCCGTGATAAATTTCCGCCTTAACACGCATTTTTTGAACATATCGGCGCAAAGATCGTCATAGCCGTTGAAGACGGCGATCCCCTTACAGGGAAGAGAATCGATAAGTTCGCCCTTTGTCGCAACAATGTTTTCCAGCGACTTGAAAGTCTTCAAATGCTGCGGCGCTATCCCTGTGATCACGCCTATTTGCGGACGCACGATCGAGCAAAGGCGGGCGATGTCGCCCCTGCGCCCCGCTCCCATCTCGCAGATAAAATACTTCACTCCCTCCGGCATACCGGAGATCGCCTTGCAAACGCCCATGGGCGTGTTATACGAGGCGGGGGTCGCATACGCCCGCTCGCCGAGCAACGCCGCTATCATGTTTTTCACGCTCGTCTTGCCGTAACTGCCCGTAACGCCTATCACGACAAGCCCGCTCATGCTCTCCAATCTGCGCCGCGCTCTTTTCACAAAGCGGGAAAATATGAGCGCTTCGAGAGGATAGATAAAAGCGCGCGCCAAAGCCGCCCCGGGCAGAGTCAGGAGGGGGACAAGAAAGAGCGCCACAAAAGCTCCCTTACCGCTTTCGAATATTACCGCACCTATCTGAGTAAGCAGACGCGCGAGGAAAAAGTCAATGACGAAAAGTGCACAAAGCAGACGAACCGCACGCGGCGTAAATTTGAGATGCTGCTTTGATCTAACCCAAGTGCATAAAGTAAACAAGCAGGCGCTCAAGCTGAAAACGCCGAGATAGAGCCAAAGCGCATATTCGGCGTCAAAGCTTTGCTCAAAGGCGTAAGCCGCCGCCGTGAGCGCCGCCCAGACAAGGGCGAGAAGGGCAAGGCGTAATTGCTCCCGCGCCGCCTTTTTCCCGAGAGAAAGGCGGTATCCCGCGCGCTGGATATGCCCCAAGGTTTCAAGGGATAATAAAGCCGCCGCCACCGCGGCGACAAACGCGATCGCCCATTCCATAAAACACCCCGTTGACAAAATTTCTGATCAAACTCAGCGTCTTATTGACCTCGTCGAGATAACAAAAATGTCCGCCTTCAAGCATGACAAGCCGCGAGTTTTTTATCCTCTTGTGCATTTTATGCGCCATATAGGGCGGCGTGTCCCTGTCTTTTTTGCCCCAGATCAGCAATACGGGCTTTTTTATGCTGCAAAGAGCGTCGTCCTGATATGTGTTGACGATGTTCACGAAAGTGCGCTTCATGAGCGGCGAGAGCGCCCTAAAATCGGGCGAGCCGCAGTCGGACAGATCGCGGCGCAGCAGCTTTTTCAGTGCGTATTTGCATTTTCGGGCAAGTCTTTTCAAGGTCGGACGCGGCTTGACGCCCGCTCCGTCCATGATGACAAGCGCTTTTATCCTTTGCTCGAGGGCAAGTTCGAGCGCCACTCTGCCGCCGAAGGAATGCGCGATGACGACGACCCGCTCCGCCCTTTCTTTTTCAAGTATACTCTTTACTCCGTCTACAAAGTCGTGCAAGAAATAGACATGTTCGGCGCCCGTCTGTCCGTGACCGTAAAAATCGGGCGCGATACAGCGATAGGTGTCGCTCAAACTGTCGATAAGCGGCATCATCGAGGCGTACGATCCGCCCCAGCCATGCAAAAAAAGAAGGGTTTTTTCGCCCTTGCCCTTGACGATATAGTGCATTTGCTCTTCCATATCATATAAGATATGAAAAAATCGACAATTAGGTTAAGTGCAATAAAAATACAAAACGGCATCTTCCTCGCCGTCGTAATATTTTTTCCTGAGAGAATATTGCTTGAAGGAGAATTTTTCGTAAAGCGCGCGCGCCGCCTTGTTGGAAGAGCGCACTTCGAGATACAGCCGTTCCACTCCCCGCTCTTTCGCCTTTTCTAGCATATCGCGCATGAGCGCCTTGCCCACGCCCGCGCCGCGCAGGCGGGCGAGCACGGCGATATTGTTCACGTCGCCTTCGTCGAGACAATAATAAAAACTGTAATAACCCGCGATCGCGCCTTGTGCCTCGGCGACACGCGCCACGGCGTTGGGAGCGCAGGCGAGCGCGGTGAGCGAGCCCTGCGACCATGGCTTTGAAAAAGCCTCGCACTCGATCTCGTAAACGGCGCGCACGTCTTCCGCGCGCATATCCCTGATACTAATTTCCATCGGCGAGCCTTTCCGCCTGCGATTTTTTCAGGTAAAGGGGCGAAAGTGAAGGCACAAAGGCGCCGCTTTGCGCAAGATATTCCGCCGCCGCAGCCATGGTCTCGGCTTTTAAGCTGCCTTCGTGGCGCACGACCTTGATCTCGAGCGCCGCGATCTCGCTCTCCTGAGCCGCCCCACACTCGCTCATATGCAGCCAATCGCCGTCAAATCGCGCCAGGTAGCTCTCCGTCGGACGGCATTGCAGCGCGACGGCAAAGCTGCCCTTTTCGCCGAAAGCGCGAACTTGCAGCGAATTGAGCGCGATGATTTTGGCGCCCGTGGCGCGCGCGAGCGCGTGAGCCGTCGAAACGCCTATGCGGATACCCGTGAAAGATCCCGGTCCGACCACGCATGCGATCGCGTCCAAGTCGCGCACGCTTATCCCCGCACGCGACAAAAGCTCGTCGGCAAAAGGCAGAATGAGCGAATTATGTTTTCTGCTGCCCTCGCCGCCGCTGTCTAAGGCGAAAACTTTCCCTTTTGCGCTCAACGCGAGGGTCAGGACCTTACCCGCGCAGTCAATCGAGAGGATATTCATAGCGCCGCCCCCTGTATTTCGATCTCTCTGGGCGCGTCACCCGATCCCGAGATCGACACATTTATCACATTTTTCAGATCTTCGAACTTATTCCATTCGATCGCGCAGACGCCCTCTTTGTCGCCGAGATATTCTTCAAGCCCCAGCTCGTAAAGCTCGCTTGCGTCAGTGACGCGATACATGTCGTAATGATGCAAAGTAAGCCTGCCCTTATAGCTTTTCATAAAGGTGAAAGTCGGACTGGTCACGACCTCTTTGACGCCGAGCGCCGCCGCAAGCCCCTTTGTGAAAGCGGTCTTTCCCGCCCCGAGGTCGCCCGTGAGCAAAATTATCTCCCCGCCTTTCAGCGTGCGGGCGAGTTTTTGCGCCAAAGCATAGGTGTCTTCGAGAGTTTTGCAGACAAATTTCATAAAACAATTATAATATACTTGACATCTTAAAGCAATCGTTTCATAATGAAATCAATCTTTGAGGTCGAGTGAAATTCTCTACCGGCGGTAAAGTCCGCTAACGCCTCCTCGGCGCCGAACGGGTGAAATTCCCGTACCGACGGTCAAAGTCCGGACAGGAAAGGAGTTTTATGAAAAAAATCAAATTCAATGCGCGTTTTGTCGCGTGGACTGCCGTTTTTGCGGCGCTCGCTGCCGTTTTGCAGCTGCTCGAATTCCATTTGCCGATACTGCCCACTTTCTTAGCTGTGGACTTCTCCGAACTGCCCGCCGTCTTGGCGTCCTTTTCGCTCGGACCCACGTCGGGCGTCTTGGTCTGCCTGATCAAAAATCTCATCAAGCTCATCACCACGACCACGGGCGGCGTGGGCGAACTTGCGAACTTTTTGATCGGCATCTTCTATGTCATTCCCGCGGGATTTATCTATAAATACCGTCATACCTTCGGCGGCGCGGTGATCGGCATGGTCGTCGGCATAGTCTGCTGCGGACTCATCAGCGTCCCGCTCAATTATTACATAACCTATCCCGTCTACTATAACTTCATGGCTCCGGACGCCATTTTGGGCATGTACCGCGCCATCTATCCGGGAACAGAGTCCATTCTTCAGGCGCTGTTCATCTTCAACCTGCCCATGACCGCGGGCAAGATGCTCGTCAATTCGGCGATCACGCTTTTGGTCTATAAAAAACTTTCCAACCTGATAAAGTTCGGCTTCAAGCGCAAGAAAAAAGCGGTCCCCGCGCAGACGGCGGCAGGCAACGTGGGCTGCGCGCAGATCGGAGAGAAACCTTCTTCGACTCGCACGGCGTCGAGATGCCCTTTTTGCGGCGCGGACTTAGACGCGAAAAACGCTGACGAGTGCCCTTACTGCAAGACAAAATTCGTCGCGGAAAACAAGCCGGACGAAAGAAAAGAAGACAAATAAGCGCGAAAAAGCGGGGCACGCCCCGCTTTTTTCAAGCCGAAAGTCATTCGCTTTGCCGATTTTTTGCGCCGCGCCCGTTTTATTCGAGTATTCCCGCCCTCTTCAAGGCGTTGCCGATGAGGCGGCGCACTTCTTCTTCGGACAAGTCGGACTCGGACGCCTTTTTCGCAAGATAGAAAATGTCGCTGTCCGTACTTATCACGACTTCGCGGCAGGAAAATTCTTCCTTGACCGCCTGCTTCAAAGCGTTCTTATATGCCTGCGCCTCAGAACGCCCGAACATGGGGCGGACTTTGGCGGCAACGAGCGCAATGTCTTCATACATCACGCAATATGCCTCTTCCACGCCTTCATAGGCGCAGACGAACTGCGTCAGATCCGCGTCGAAGAGCGCGCATGGCAAGGACGCAAAACTCACTATCGCCATCAAAGTATTCATGAAAGCAATATGCGCAAATAAAAAATATTTATCCGCGAGCGAAAAATTTAATCGGCTGCGCCGAAATAATATGCGTAAGCCTGCGCCGTGAGCGGATACATTTCTCCGCCCTTTTTGCGCACGTTGTCATACGAAGCTTTAAGGCAGGCGCGAAAACCCTCTTTGAAATCGCTCAGCATGACGCGGCGCAGCTCGTCCACGCCCGGATAGTCGCGTCCCTCTTCGAGGACGTCGGCGCTGAAAATAAGTTTTTCCATAGTACTCATGCCCGCCCTTCCCGTGCAATGATAACGTATGCCGTTCAATATCTCCTCGTCCTTCACGCCGAAGACGCTCTCGGCGAGCACCGCGCCCACGAACTGATGCTCCACGGGTTTACCCACGGCGTCCGCGGGAATGAGCTTGACGTCGAAAGGTTCGGGACAGGCGACTTTCTGCCTGTCCTCTTCGTCCGCCTGCGGAGAAAGCGGCATTTTTGCCCTGTTGAGATCGAACACGGAACTGCCTTTGCCGCAGTCATGCAAGAGCCCCGCCAAAAACACTTTTTCCTCGTCTAACCTCAGGCGCAGCCTGACGTTGAGCATGAGGGCATATTCGCAGGTGCGCTTGCAATGCTCAAAGCGCGCGGGCTTGACCATTTGCGCAAGGCGGGTCAAAACGCGGGAATAATTGTTATAAACAGCGTTCTTTTCGATATATTCGGCGACTTTCTCGTCAAGACCGACATAGTTGCCAAGCTCGGCGCGCAGGCGCGCCAAGGTGGAGGAGATGTCGGAAGGATAATAATCCATGACGCGGATATCCGCGCCCATGCCGCGCCAATAGTCGAGCGCGCGCTCGAACTCCCCGTCTCTGCCCGCCCTGCGGCAGACGAGGAAGGGGCACATTTTGATTATCTTTTCCGGCTCATGCCACTTTTTCAGGTCTATGAGGCTGTCTCCGCCGATGAGATAGTGCGCGCCGCGATATTTTTTCAGTACTTCGGGCAGCACTTCGGACGTGTAATTCACGCCACCGACTTTAAGCTCGTGATCGTCGATGATGAACTTGTCCGAGCCGCGCGCGGCAATGCGCAGCATCTCGAGCCGCGTTTGCGCGCTCACGTTGCAGCTCTTATGCGGCGGGATCCCCGACGGCAGCAAGACCACCCTGTCATAGCCGCTCGAGAGGGCGTGACGGGCGATGGCGATATGTTCGAGATGAGGCGGATTGAAGGTCCCGCCGTAGATGACGTATTTCATTAGGGATATTATAGCACTTACACGCGCTTTGGTAAAGGAATAAGGCGGAAGTTTACGTCAATAATAGCGCTATGGGAAGATATGCTGACTTCGTTCTTTTGCAGTTCATGGTCTTCACGGCGGCTTTGACCGTCTGCGCCTTTTTCGGGCTTTACGCGCCTCTCGCGGCGGGAATCGCGCTCGCCTGCGCCCTGCTCACGGGACTTATCGGCGTCGCCCTTTCGCGCCGTGAGAAAAAGAGCGGCGGCATAAGTTTCAAAAATTGGGTATTTTTCTGCAAAGCGGGCGGAGACGAAAGGCTCGAAAAGACCGCCTTGAACGTTTTTCGCACTCTTAGGGCGGCTGAAAGCTCGGAAGGGATAATTTTCACGGGCGACTTCGCCGTCGCCGTTTTCGCGCGCTTTGCTCCCCTTTCGGCGGACGCTTCGGCGGCGCTTTTCCGTAAATGCGAACGCTTGGGCATAAAGAGTCTACATATCCTCTCGCCCAACCGCGAAAGCCGCGCCGCCGCGATCGGAGTAAGGCTCGGCTTTGAAGTGAGGCAGCTGCCTTTGCGCGCCTTTTACCGCTTGGCGTGCGGCGCGGGCGAAGTCCCGCAAAAAACAAAGCGCGCCCTCAAACGGGGCGCAGCCTTGAAAGCCGCCTCGGCGCGGCTCTTTCGCCGCGACATCGCGGCGCGCTTTTGTCTCGCGGCGCTCGCGCTCTGCCTCTTGTCGCAGGTAACGCCGCTGCAAACTTATTATCTGAGCGTTTCCGCTCTTTCGCTCCTCTTCTCACTCGTCTGCTTTGCCTTTTCTCTCAAAGGCTACGGAAAAGACGATTCGCCTCTTCTGCCCGAGAGTGAAAAGCTCTTGACGAAGAGATGAGCTATCCCAAGATATGCTTCACGCCCTCTTTTTTCGACGGACGGTAAAGGACGATCTTGAAGCCGACCGCCTGAACGGGCGCGGCGTCAAGCTCTTGAGCCAATTCGTCCACAAGCTCGCGCGGCTTTACGTCCGCGGTGCGTAAAACGGTTATTTTGACGAGTTCTCTGCTCTCGAGCTGATCGGAGAGCATGTCCAAAAATGCGTCCGTGATGCCGTTTTTACCTATCTGCGCCGTGGGCTGCAATTTCATGGCAAGCCCGCGCAGACGGGCGCGTTGAGATGAAGAAATAACTAACATAACTCACTCCGTATATTCAAATTCGATGTCTTTCATGCGCACGAGGTTGCCGTCTTTGATGCCCGCCTGCCTGAGCGCCTTGATGACGCCGCGCTCGTCGATCACCTTTTGGAAATAGCGATAGCTCTCGTGGTCGGAAATGATGACGTTGCGCGCCAGCATGTCGATAAGTCCGCCCTCGACGACGAACGAGCCGTCCGAGGCGCGGAAGACCTCGAAAGAGGCGTTGTCGGGCGCTTCTTCGTAAAAATCTTCCGTCTCCAGCGGTTCGGCGGGAGGGAGCTTTTCGAGCATTTTCACGATCTCGGCAAGCAGTTTTTCCACGCCTTCATGCGTGATCGCGCTCACGGGGAAGACCTTTTTCCCCGTCTTTTCGGCGAAATCGTTCAAGGCGCTCTTCTCTTGCAAGAGGTCGCACTTGTTGGCGCAGACTATCTGCGGAAGGGCGGCGAGTTTTTCGCTGTAACCGGCAAGTTCGTCGTTTATCGTGAGATAGTCCTTGTAAGGGTCTCTGCCCTCGCTGCCCGAAATATCCACGACATGCACGATGAGGCGCACGCGCTCGATATGCCGCAGGAACTTATGCCCCAGCCCCGCGCCTTCCTTCGCGCCCTCGATAAGCCCGGGAATGTCGGCAAGGACAAAGGACTTGTCGCGGAATCTGACCGCACCCAAGTTGGGCGTGAGCGTGGTGAAATGATAGTTGGCGATCTTGGGCTTTGCGCCGCTCACCACGGAGAGAATGGTGGATTTTCCCACGTTCGGGAAGCCCACCAGCCCCACGTCGGCGATCGTCTTCAATTCGAGCATCAATTCGCGCTCGGTCGTCTTTTCGCCGAGTTGGCAAAAGCGCGGCGCCTTTCTCTGCGCCGTGGCGAAGCGGGCGTTGCCCTTTCCGCCCATGCCGCCCTTGCAGCAGACGAACACGGAATCGGGATAAAACATGTCCGCGATGGCTTTTCCCGACTTTTTGTCGCGTATGACCGTTCCCTGCGGAACTTTGATCACGAGGTCTTTGCCGCTCTTGCCCGTGCAGTTTTTACCCGCGCCGTTGCCGCCGTTCTCCGCGCGGAAATGCTTGGCGAAGCGAAAGTCTATCAAGGTCGAAGCGTTGTTGTCCACCTTGAAGATGACGTCGCCGCCCTTGCCGCCGTCTCCGCCGTCCGGTCCGCCCTTGGCGACGTATTTTTCCGTATGGAAAGAGACGACGCCGTCTCCGCCGTTGCCCGCTTTCACGAATACGGTGGCAATATCCAAAAACATTATTCGCCTTTAACTCCCAAATATTTTATTATCTGTGCCGCCGCCTTGCGCCCCGCGCCCATGGCGGAAATAACGGTCGCCGATCCCGTGACGACGTCGCCGCCCGCCCAGATGCCTTCCACGCCCGTGAACATGTTCTCATCCGCCGCGATCGTGCCGTGGGGATTGAAAGTGAGCATGGGGAAGGCTTTTTTGATGAGCGGATTGGGGGAAGTCCCCAGCGCCACGATGACGTGATCCGTGCTTATCTCAAATTCGCTGCCCTCGACGGGGATAGGTCTGCGCCTGCCCGAGGCGTCGGGTTCTCCGAGCTGCATTTTGATGCATTTCATGGAGTTGACCATGCCCGTTTTGTCGCCGCCGATGGACACGGGATTGGTGAGCAGCATGAATTTCACGCCCTCTTCCTCCGCATGCTCCACCTCTTCCGCCCTCGCGGGTATCTCGTCGCGCGAACGGCGGTAAACTATCGTCACGTCGCCGCCCAGCCTCTTTGCCGTGCGCGCCGCGTCCATAGCCACGTTGCCCGCGCCGACGACGACCACGCGCGAACCGCAATAGACGGGAGTCGCGCTGTCTTTCTTATATGCCTTCATCAGATTCACGCGCGTCAAAAATTCGTTCGCCGACATGACGCCGTTGAGATTTTCGCCTTCTATATGCAAAAACTGCGGCAGTCCCGCGCCCGAAGAGATGAATATCGCCTTATAGTCGCGCTTTAAGTCTTCTATCGTTTCGCTCCTGCCCACGACGCTGTTGAGTTTAAGCTCGCAGCCCATGTCGAGCAGCTTCGAGATCTCCTTGTCCACGATGGCTTTGGGCAGACGGAACTCGGGAATGCCGTAAGTGAGGACGCCGCCCGCCTTATGGAAGGCTTCGAAAATGGTCACGCGCAGTCCCGCCGAAAGGCAGTCCGCCGCGCAGGTAAGTCCCGCGGGACCGCTGCCCACGATCGCTACGGCGGGCGCGTCGGGAGCGGGCGCGCTCTTGACGTTTTCCTTGCCGAGATTGTAATCTCCCACGCAACGTTCGAGCTGCCCTATCGCCACGGCGCCGCCCGCACGGTTGCGCACGCAATATTTCTCGCACTGCTTTTCCTGGGGGCAGACCCTGCCGCAGATGGCGGGGAGCTTTGTCGAGCGCGCGATGACGCGCGACGCGCCTTCCTTGTCCCCCTCTTTGAGACAAGAGATAAATTCGGGTATGTGTATGCCCACGGGACAGCCGCCCATGCAGGGCGCGTTTTTGCAGTTGAGACAGCGGTTCGCCTCTTCTATCATCGTTTGATCGTCAAAGCCGAGGCTCACCTCGTCGAAATTTCGTATCCTCTTTTCCGCCTCCTGCAAACGGGGCGCGTTTCTTCCTTTCATATTCACAGCCATATCAATACCTCATCATGCGGCAGTCGTTGCCTCTCTTCTTATAAAAGTCCACGCGTTGCATAGCCTCTTTGAAGTCCACCTGGTGACCGTCGAATTCCGGTCCGTCCACGCAGGCGTACTTGGTCTCCCCGCCCACGGTTATGCGGCAGCAGCCGCACATGCCCGTTCCGTCGAGCATGAGCGAATTCATGCTCACCACGGTGGGTATGCCGTATTTCGCGGTGACGTCGCAGACATTCTTCATCATTATCATCGGTCCGACGACGAACACGCAGTCTATTTTTTCGCCGCCCGTGATGAGCAGTTCGAGCTGAGTGGTGACAAAGCCCTTCAAGCCCTCACTGCCGTCGTCCGTGGTGATATAGAGCTTTTTGGCGAACTTTTTGAAGTCCTCTTTGGCAAAGAGCAGTTCGCTCGTCTTTGCGCCGATGATTATCGTGCAGGGCTTGCCCTCTTTCATGCGTTTTTTCGCCTGCGGATAGATGACCGCGCAGCCGATACCGCCGCCGACGAGCACCACGTTTTCGTATTGTTCAAGTTCGGTGGGGTTGCCGAGCGGACCCACGAGGTCGTGGATATAGTCTCCCGTTTTCAGAGCGCCTATCTTCGCCGTCGTCTCTCCGACCACTTGAACAAGAAGGGTTATCGTCCCCTTCTCTCTGTCGTAGTCGCAGATCGTGAACGGGACTCTTTCGCCGTCCGCGTCCACCCTAAGAATGATAAATTGACCGGGCTGACAATGGCACGCGACGTCGGGAGCATCCACTTCGAGCTTGACGACGCGGGGCGCGGTCTCTTCTATACTTAAAACTTTGTTCATATTCCACCTTCGTTGAAGAATTTGCAATAGTTTGTTATCGGGCACGCGGCGCAGTCGGGTCTGCGCGCCGTGCAGATATATCTGCCGTGAAGAATGAGCAGATGGTGCGCCTGAGTGAGCCGTTCGGTCGGTATCAGTTTTACCAGCCTCTTTTCCACTTCGAGCGGACTTTTCGAATGGATAAAACCTATCCTGTTCGCAAGACGCAGGACGTGTGTGTCCACAGCCATGGTCTGTTTTCCGAACGCCACTCCGGCGACGACGTTGGCGGTCTTTCTGCCCACGCCCGCGAGCGAAAGCAGGCTGTCGAAGTCCTCGGGGACTTTTCCGCCGAATCTTTCCGTGATGTCGCGCGAGCAGGAGATGATGTGCGCGGCTTTACTGCGGTAAAAACCGCAGGAATAGATGAGCTTTTCCAACTCTTCCTGCCTGAGCGCGGCAAAGTCATCGGGCTTGTTGTATTTTTCGAACAGCACTTTCGTGACTTCGTTCACCCGCTTGTCCGTGCACTGCGCCGAAAGTATCACCGCCACGAGCAGTTCGAAGGTCGAAGAATAATTGAGTTCGCACTTCGGCTCGGGGTGCACTTCAAGCAGCCTGTCAAGCAAGTCGCCTATCTGCTCTTTCGTAAACTCCATAGTCTTCGCGCACGCGCGCGCCATACCTTTTTAATTACTTGCGGACTATGTATTCGCTGCGCTCCGCGCCCACGGATACCAGGCTGATCTCGCAGTCGACCGCCTTTTCGATATAGTCCACGTATTCGCGCGCCGCCTTGGGCAGATCCTCTTCCTTGCGGCAGCGGGAGACGTCGCACTTCCATCCGTCCACATATTCATAGACGGGCTTTGCCTCGTCAAGCTCCACGCCGCGCGGGAAATCGTATACCCTTTCGCCGTTCACTTCGTATGCCACGCAGACGGGGATCTTGTCCATATAAGACAAGACGTCGAGCTTGGTGAGAGCCAGCGTATCCGCGCCCTGGGCGAACACGCCGTAACGCGACGCCACCGCGTCGAAAGGTCCGACTCTGCGCGGTCTGCCCGTCGCGGCGCCATACTCGCCGCCCGCGGCGCGCAGCTCTTCCGCCTCTTTGCCGAACCATTCCACCGTGAACGGTCCCTCGCCCACGCAGGAAGAATACGCCTTCATTATTCCGATCACCTTGTCCAGCTTGCGGTTGGGGATACCCGCGCCCACGGGCGCATAAGCGGCGATGGTGTTGGAAGAGGACGTATAGGGGTTGATGCCGAAATCTATGTCGCGCAGCGCGCCCAGCTGAGCTTCGAACATGATGTTCTTGCCCGCGTCTATCGCCTTTTCGAGGAAGGAGGAGACGTTGCAGACGTGCGGTTTGAGCCTGTCGCCGTAAACGGTGAGATATTCTATCATCTCGTCAAGGTCGATCGCTTCCGCGCCGTAAGCCTTGTTGATGAAGAGGTTTTTGTAATCGATGATGCCCGCGAGCCTCTTTTTCAGCTGTTCGGGATAGAAAAGATCGCCCATCATGATCACTTTTTTCAGATATTTGTCGCCGTAGACGGGCGCGATACCGCGGCGGGTGGAGCCGTACTTGGCGTCGCCCAGCCTGTCTTCTTCGAGGCAGTCCTGGCGCACATGGTAAGGCATGCAGATGACCGCTCTCTCGCTGATCTTCAGCCTGTCGGGAGTTATCTCAACGCCCGCGGCGGCGAGCTTGTCCATCTCTCCGCAAAGGTGCTTGATGTCGATGACCATGCCGTTGCCCATGACGTTGGTCACCTCGGGACGCAGTATGCCCGAGGGAATGAGGTTGAGAATGAATTTCCCGCGCTCGTTGATGACCGTGTGCCCGGCATTGTTGCCGCCCTGATAGCGGCAGACGACGTCATAGTCGCGGGAGATCAGATCGACCATCCTGCCCTTGCCTTCGTCGCCCCAATTTATACCGACTATTGCTGTTAACATATGCTTACTCCTTTGAGATGATTTTCTCGTTGTATTTTTATTCCCACTCGATGGTTGCCGGCGGCTTGGAAGTGATGTCGTAGACGACTCTGTTCACATGCTTGACCTCATTGACGATGCGCTCGGAAATGCGGCTGAGAACGTCGAAAGGTATCCTCGCCCAATCCGCCGTCATGCCGTCCACCGACGTGACCGCGCGCAAAACGACCGTGTAATCGTAAGTCCTGCTGTCGCCCATGACGCCCACGCTGCGCATGTTGGTGAGCACGGCGAAATACTGCCAGATCTCGCTGTCCAAGCCGTTGAGCGCCACCTCTTCGCGCAATATGTAGTCCGCGTCGCGCAAGATGGAAAGTTTGCGCTCGGTGATGTTGCCGATGACCCTGATCGCAAGTCCCGGGCCGGGGAAAGGCTGACGCATGACGATGTTTTTGGGCAGTCCGAGTTCGAATCCCACCTTTCTGACCTCGTCTTTGAACAGGTCGCGCAGCGGCTCGACCAACTCCTTGAACTTGATCACGCTGGGGAGACCGCCCACATTGTGATGGCTCTTGATGGTGGCGGAGTTGCCCAGACCCGACTCGATGACGTCGGGATAGATAGTCCCCTGAACGAGGAAGTCCACTTCGCCTATTTTATTTGCCTCCTCTTCGAACACGCGGATAAATTCCGCGCCGATGAGCTTGCGCTTTTTCTCGGGTTCTTTGACGCCGCGCAAAATTTTGAGGAAACGCTTGGAAGCGTCGGCGAGAATGACGTTCATGCCGCGCTCTTGCTTGAACACGCGCATGACCTCATCGGCTTCGTATTTGCGCAAAAGACCGTGATCGACGAAAATGCAGGTCAGATTGTCGCCCACGGCGCGGTGGATGAGCGTCGCCGCAACGGCGCTGTCCACGCCGCCGCTGAACGCGCAGAGAACTTTTTTGTCGCCTATGCGCTGTTTAAGCTCTTCGACCTTGCTCGCAACAAAGTTGTCCATCGTCCAATCGCCGTGAACGCCGACGACGTTATAGAGGAAGTTGCGCAGCATGGCAATGCCCTGATCGGTGTGCACCACTTCGGGATGATACTGCACGCCGTAAATGCGCGTGTCGTCGTTGCCGAAAGCGGCTATCTTGCAAGTGTCCGTATAAGCGAGAGTTTTGAAGCCCTCGGGCAGCTCTTCCACCTGATCGGTGTGGCTCATCCAGCAAACGCCGCTGCCGCTAAGCCCCTTATAGATGGGAGAGGAAAGATCGTAAGTCGCCTGCTGCCTGCCGTATTCGCGCTTGTTGGCATGCACGACCTTGCCGCCGAGCGTATGGGCGATGAGCTGGCAGCCGTAACAGATGCCGAGCACGGGAATGCCCGCCTGCAAAAGCGCCTTGTCGATATGCGGCGCGCCCTCTTCGTAGACGCTGGAAGGTCCGCCCGTGAAGATTATGCCCTTGGGGGCTTTGGCGAGTATCTTCTCGGTGGGCGTGGTGCAGGGATACATTTCGCAATAGACGTTCTGCTCCCTCACTCTGCGCGCGATCAGCTGGTTATACTGACCGCCGAAGTCGAGTACGATAACTAATTCATGGTTCATTTGTCTTTCTTTATACTCCCGATAAACTTATTTACTGTATTTTTTGCCCATGTATATACGTTGACGAAAAATTTCTTTATCGTCCGATACAGCTCTCTTATCGCGCCCACCTCGGCGCGCATGAACAGAATGCACGGCGGCACGCAGACCATCATTATTATCAGCTTGGTGAGCATATCCGACGTGAGCGAGGTGATCGAGAAGAACTCGCGCGTCCAATCCACGCTGACGGCAAAGATGAGCACGACCACCGCTAAACCTATTATCAGCAGCCTGAGCTTTGTGTAGGGATAGCAAGCCTGCAAAAGCACTATCAGCGAGCTTAGCGCCGTGATATAGAACGCCATGGTCGCTATCTGCGCCGAAACGTCCAGACCGATGTCGCGGTAAAGCAGGCATGATATGGTCACCATAAGCGTTATCGTCATGCCCGCCGGCAACGCCTTCGAGAACACTTTGGAAAGGAAATTGCCCTCCACCTTGCGCCCGTTCGGCTCCAAGGCGAGGAAGAAGGACGGGATCCCGACAAACAGCGCGCTCGTGAGCGTGAGCTGAATGGGTTCGAAGGGATAGGACATCTGCAAAATTATGCACATGAGCGAAAGCAGCGTACTGAACGTCGTCTTGACCAGGAAGAGGGACGCCACGCGCTCGATGTTGTTGATGACTCTCCTGCCCTCGAGCACCACGCTGGGAAGAGAGGCAAAGTCGCTGTTCATGAGCACGAGCTGCGCCACGTTGCGCGCCGCTTCGCTGCCCGACGCCATCGCGATCGAGCAATCCGCCTCTTTGAGCGCCATGACGTCGTTGACGCCGTCGCCCGTCATGCCCACGGTGTGACCCTTGGCTTTCAGTCCCTGAACGAGCAGTTTTTTCTGCTTGGGGGTCACTCTGCCGAAGATGGTATACTTGTCGCAGGCGGCAAGCACGTCCTCTTCCGTGAGCAGCGTCGTCGCGTCGATATAGCTGTCAAAGCCCTTCACGCCCGCGCGTTCGGCGACCTTTGAGACGGTGATGGGATTATCGCCCGAGATTATCTTGATCTCCACGCCCTGCTCGGCGAAATATCTGAGCGTCTCGCCCGCGCTCGCCCTGATCTTGTCCGAAAGCACGAGCAGCGCCACTGGTTTGAGCTTGTCTTCACGCACGTTTTCTTTGATCTGCAAGGGCGAATAGGCGAGCACGAGCACGCGGAAGCCGCGCTTTGTGTATTCCTCTACGTCCTTTTGAACGAGGTTATATCTTTCTTTGAGCACGAACTCGGGCGCGCCGACGATGAACCTGCCCTTTTCGCCGAAGTCCGCGCCGCTCCACTTGCGCGCGGAGGAAAAAGGCACGGTGGACTCCGCCGTCCAGACCGTCTCGCCCTTGAAATATGCCGCGAACGCCTCGAAAGTCGAACCGCTCGCGCCCAGCGCCGCCACCATACTCGTCATGATGTCGGTCACGCCGCCGAACTTATCCGTGTAAACATGCACGCTCTCCACCTGCATACTGCCTTCGGTGATCGTCCCCGTCTTGTCGAGACAGAGCATATCGACGCGGGCGAGCGTTTCTATCGAATAAAGATCCTGAACGAGCGTCTGCTTGCGCGCGAGCTTGATGACGCCCACCGCCAGCGCGATCGAGGTCATCATCACCAATCCTTCAGGGATCATGCCCACCACCGAGGCGACCGTGTTGGTTATCACCGAACTCACCTTTTCCGCCATGTCGCTCGAAGTGATGTTGAACATGGCGGCAAAGCCCACGCCCCTGTCCGCGCAGTTGGTCAGATACATGAGAATGCCCATGGGGAAAATGGCGATGGTGACTATCCTGATTATCCAATTTATCGAACGCATGAGCTGCGACTTGGACTTTTTGTATTTTTTCGCTTCCGAGAGAATGGTCGCGGCAAAGTTATCCTTGCCGACCTTGACCACGCGCGCGCGGCAGCTCCCCGCCTGCACCACGCTTCCCGAAAGCAGTTCCGCGCCTTGCGTCTTGTGTATATCGTCCTGTTCGCCCGTGAGCATGCTTTCGTTGACTTCGCACTCCCCGCTCACGACCACGCTGTCCGAGGCTATCTGCTCGCCCGCGTGTATTTCGATGATGTCGTCGATGACGATATCCGACATATCCACCTGTTTTTTCTCGCCGCCGCGAATAACGCTCACCTTGGGAACGTTGAGCAGCGACATTTTTTCCAGCACCAACTTGGAGCGTATCTCCTGAACGATACCCACGACCATATTGCAGATGACCAAAATTATGAAGGTCATGTTCTTGATGCTGCCGTAGACGAGAATGAGCGCGGCGAGCAAGAAGTTCAAGCCGTTGAACAGCGTGATGACGTTTGAACGGAAAATGTTCAGGTAAGATTTGGTGACGATGTTGGGCTGCTCGTTGTTAAGCCCGCGTTCCGCGCGCTCGAGCGCCTGGGCTTCGCTGAGACCCACTTCGGGATCCGCTTCCACCCTCTCCAAAGGGGCATCGAAAACTTTTTCCTGCTTTTTCTTGCGTGAAAAAGCCTTTTTCTTCTCTTTTTCCCCGCCGCCCGCGGGCTTCACGGACTCAACGGCAGCCTCTTCGGGCGCGGCGGGAGCCTCTTTCGAAAGAGGCTTTTCCGCTTTCTCCGCCGCCGGCTCTTCGGCGGCGGGCGGAACGGGCTCTTCCTCGGCGGGAGCCAAACTCTCTTCCGCCTTTTTTTCTTGAGCGGTTTTCTTTCCGCTCCTCTTGCGAGGAGCCTTGGCGGCGGGAGCCTCGCTCTCCTTTTTCTCCGAAACCGCTTTTTGCTCATCTTCGGAAGCTTGCTTTTGCTGCTTTTCGGGAGCTTGCTCTTTCAGCGCCACGGGGCGCTCTTCCCATTCCGGTCTTTCTTCGGCTGCCTTTTTGACCGCTTTGCGCGTGCGCGAAGGCGCGGAAGGTTTCTCTTCCGTCACGGCGAGTTCTTCGAGCGGCAGCGCCGCTTTGACTTCTTCCGTCGCTTTCTTCTTTGCAGCCATACTAAGATGATAACATTATTCCCTTAAATATGTCAATCTATTATTTGCGCGTACGCGTGATTTTTCCGCGCGCTCACTTTGCCGTAAGTTTCAGAACTTCCGCGCCCGCGACCGCTTCGTCAATGAGCGCCTGCTCGCCTTCGAGCTTGCTCTCTTCCGCGCGCGCCTCATCCAAATCGGGGTGAATGACGGGATTGCGCGGCAAAAACACCGTGCAGCAATCCTCGAAAGGCTGCTTACTTATGTCGTATGTGTCGATATGCTCCGCCTGTTCCATGATCTCCGTCTTGTCCATGGCGATGAGCGGACGGAAGATGGGCAGGCGTTCGGCGGCGTCTTCCGTGCTCGTTATGCTCTCCATCGTCTGCGACGCCACCTGCCCCAAGCTTTCGCCCGTGATGAGACAGCCGCAGCCCTCGCTCAGGGCTATCTTTTCGGCGATGCGGACCATGACGCGACGCATGATCGTTATCATGAAGTCGCCGTTGCAGCGGCGGTGAATTTCTTCCTGTATGTGCGTGAACGGCACCACATAGAGGGTGACGTCGCCGCACCAGCGCGTGAGTTTTTTGGCAAGTTCGACAACTTTTTCCTTGGCTTGCAGGCTCGTATGCGGATAGCTGTGATAATGTACGGCGTAAACTTTCATGCCTCTCTTCGCCATGCGCCAGCCCGCGACAGGGGAATCGAAACCGCCGCTCAAAAGCAGCATGCCCTTCCCCGCCGTACCCACGGGCATGCCGCCGGCGCAGGGAACGCTGCCCATGAAAATATAGGTGAAGCCGTTTTCGCGTATGTCGATGTTGACGACGGCTTCGGGATCGTGAAGGTCGACGGAGAGATATGGCTTTTCTTTGAGGATACGCGCGCCCGCCTCGATCGCTATCTGCATGGAATTGAGGGGCAGGCTCTTGTCCGCGCGCTTGACGTTGACGCGGAAAGTCGACTCGCAGGAAGGCGCGAGCTCGATCGCCGCGGCATAGACGCTTTCAAGCTCGGTGGGGAGCTTAACCGCCACGGAGAGCGAATGCAGACCGAAGACGCATTTGAGCCTTTCGACGATCGCATATTCGTCGCAAGCATCGTATTTTTCCACATAATATCTGTTTTGCGTGCGGGAAAATTCGCACTCGAAGGGCGCGAGCGCCGCCTTGATGTTGCGCGCGAGAACGCCCTCGAAATAAGAGCGGTTCCTGCCCTTCAAAAAGAGTTCTCCGTAACGCAGCATTATCACTTTATCCATATTTCACCTCTGTTCGGCAGCGCCGAATTTTCTCTCGTTTCTTATCGCTTCGACCAGCTTACGGCAGGCGGCGAGCAAGTCGCCCTTTTCGTTCATATCCCCCGCCGTCAGGCGTAGCATACCGTCGAAATATTCCTCTTTCAAGCCCAAAGCCTGCGCTATGCGCTTGTCTTTACTGTGCGAAGAACAGGCGCTGCCCGTCCCGATCATGATCCCTTCGTCGTCGAGGATGTGCACGAGGACCTCTCCTCTCACGCCCTTCACCGCTAAGGATAAATATCCCGTGACGCAGGCGCCGCCCTGAGAAATTATGACTATATCGTCTATATTTTCCCGCAGGTAAGCCGTCGCCTCAGAGAACTCCTCTTTCGCCTCTTTTTCGCCCGCGCGCATCCTCTCCCACGCGAGCCTTGCCGCCTTGGCAAAGGCGCATATCCCCGCCACGTTTTCCGTCGCCGACCTCACGCCCTTTTCCTGCCCGCCGCCGTGGACAAAGGGAGAAAGATTGACTCCCTTTTTCACATAGAGCGCGCCCACGCCCTTTGGTCCGTGGACTTTATGCGCACTCACCGAATACATGTCCACTCCCGCCGCGTGCAGATCGATGCGCACCTTGCAAAAAGCCTGAACGCCGTCGCTGTGAAAGAGAGCCTTCGGCGCGCGCTTTTTCGTCAGCGCGGCAAGGCGGGCGATGTCGTTGACCGCGCCCGTTTCGTTGCACACATGCATTATCGAAACGAGCACCGTGTCGGGCGTGAGCAGGCGTGCGAACGCCTCTTCGTCCACCGCGCCGCAGGAAGTGACGGGGGCGAAAATTATCTCATAGCCGCGCCGTTCAAGTTCGCAGGCGCACTTATAGACGGCGGAATGCTCGACGGAAGAGATGATCACTCTGCCGCTTTTGCGGCGCAGAGAGCACAAAAGCGCCATATTGTCCGCTTCGCTCCCCGAGGCGGTAAAATATATCTCCCCCGCGTCCGCGCCCAAAAGCGCGGCAATGCGCTCGCGCGCGCCGTTCATCGCCTCTTGGGCTTTGAGCGCGCCTTTATAGCGGGCGGAGGGATTAAAGAATACCTCTTCGTTATATTTTTTCAGCACTTCTCCGCATTCTTCATACATTTTCGTCGTTGCGGCATTGTCAAGATATATCATCTTCTCTCCTCGTAAACAGGGAATACATATATTCGTCCAAACTCAAAATATAAGTCTTGCCCCGATCTTTTATGGCATATAAGTCGAAATAACTGTCGCCATAGAGCCTTTTCCCCTCTTCGCTCCCGTCGCAGGGGACGAGCTTTTCGCCCGCTTTGAAGACGGCTATCCTTCTGCTCTTCCCCGTTTTGACCTTGAACACGGCAAGCTCTCCCTCGCGCAGTTCGTAGCGGTAGGAAAAGACGGTCTCGAGGCTTATCCGCCGCAGAAGATAGTCAAAGAGCAAAACTCCCGCCGCCGCGGCAAAGAGCAGGTGCTCGGCAAAGGCGGCGAAAAAGAGGAACACGGCGGCGATGTCGCCCGCGATCGCCGCGATGAGCAGCAGGGCGCGCAGCGGCTTGAGCGAATATTTTTCGCTGACGATGACGTAGCTCATTTCAAGGTCACCACGGTCACGCCGTTGTCCCCTTCCCCGTAGCCGCCCGTGCGGAAAGAGAGCACGCGGGGATCGTTTTTCAGCATGCTTTGCAGGGCGGCGCGCAACGCTCCACTCCCCTTGCCGTGAATGAGGCGCACCTCGTGCAGTCCCGCCTGCGCGGCATTGGACAGATAAATGTCCGTGTTATATTCCGCCTCTTCGCGCGTCTGTCCGCGCAGATCTATCTCGAAAGAGACATCCGGGCGCGCATAATATTCGCCGACTCGGCGCGGCGCGGACTTTTCGCCGCTCTTTTGCGCCTTATAGACGTCGGCGGCGGGGACTATCGTCGTCAAAACTCCCGCTTTGACCGTATACTCGCCTTTTTTGTTGATGTTGAGCACGACGCCCGTCTTGCCCAGCGACTTGACAAAGACCGTGTCGCCCTCGCCTATCTCGCCCGCCGCGCCTTCCGCTCCCGACCTTTCGGGAAGCTCGCCCGCCTTTTCGGCAAGTTTGTTTTTCAGGCGGCGCGCCTCGAACAGGGCGCGCTCGTCCCCCTCTTTGACCTTTTGCTTTATGCTCTCGACCAGCTCTTCCGCCTCTTCGACGTAATCGGCAAGCAATTCGCGGTAGCCGCGGCGTATCTTCTCTTCCAGCCTGTCTTTCAGCTGCTCGACGGCGTCGCCGGCGAGCTTGGCTTTTTCAAGTTCCGCGTCCGCCTCGCTTCTCTCTTTTTTCGCCTTTTCTCTCTCCGCCTCGGCGTCTCTGAGGGCGCGCTCCGCGCCCGCGATCAGGCGGCTCAATTCGCGCTTTTCGGGGGATATGAGTTCATGGGCGCGCTTCAAGACCTCTTCCGGCATGTCAAAACGCGCGGCTATCTCCAAGGCGTTGGACGATCCCGCGACGCCGTAAAGCAGCCTGTATGTGGGCGCGAAGGTGACGGGGTCGAAGTCCATGGAAGCGTTCATCACTCCCTCGCTGCGGGCGGAGAAACTTTTCAGCTCGTCAAAGTGAGAAGTTATCATGCAGCGGCAGCCGATGGACAGCAGTTTTTCCGCGCAAGCGACCGCCAGAGCGCTCCCCTCGGCGGGATCCGTCCCCGCGCCAAGCTCGTCCAAAAGGACAAGGCTGCGCGCGTTGGCGTTTTTCAGTATCTTTGCGACGTTGACCACATGCGAAGAAAAGGTGGAAAGCGCGAGTTCGATGCTCTGGTCGTCGCCGATGTCGCAGAAAACTTCTTCGAACCATGACATACGGCTGCCTTCCGCGCAGGGAAGGAAAAAGCCGCAGGCGCTCATGAGCGCAAATAGTCCGCATAGCTTGAGCGTCACGGTTTTTCCGCCCGTGTTCGGACCGGATATTATCATTACATTGAACTCTCCGCCCAATCGCACCGACACTGGGACGACTTTTTTGCCGTCGATGAGCGGATGCCTGCCCTCTTTGACGTCAATCTTTCCGTCGTCGGAATAAGCGGGCATGACCGCTTTCGTGTCGCGCGCATAGCGGGCTTTGGCGAAGATGACGTCGAGCGCCGAGACCGCCGCGCAGGAACGTTTGATGTTTTCGCTCTCACCGCGGATCTCATGAGTGAACGCCTGCAATATCCTCTCGCACTCCGCGCTCTCCTGCGCTTTCAGGGCGCGGATCTCGTTGTTCATCTCCACAAGCGCATAAGGCTCGATATAGACCGTCGAGCCGCTCGCCGACCTGTCATGCAGCAGTCCGGGCACGGAAGAGCGGCATTCCGCCTTCACGGGCAGAACATATCTGCCCTCGCGCACGGTGACGAGATTTTCCATCAAAAACTTAGACTGCGCGCCCGTCAAAAAGGCGTTCAGCCTGCTTCTCACCGCCGCTCCCGCCGCCTTGATCGCGGCGCGCAGACGGCGCAGTTCGCCCGACGCCTCGTCGGTAAGTTCGCCCTCTTGAGAGATGGCGTCAAAAATATGTTTTTCAAGCGATCTGTCCGTCCCTATCAGGGAGGAAATTTCGCGTATATGTTTGATACGGTCGTCGGGAACATTGTCAATCGCGCCCGCACAGAGCCGAGCCGTGCGCATGGCGACGCCCACTCGCCTGACCTCGAGGGCGGAAAGAGTGGACATTTTTTCCGCCGCGTCGAGACAGGCGGAAACGTCGTCGAAGGCAAATTCGGGCGAAACGACATGCTCGTGAAGTATTATATCCGCTTCGCTCGTCTGCTCCAAAAGCAGGCGCGCGGCGTCAAAAGAGCTTTGCGGGCGCAGAGAAAGAATGGCGTTTGCGGCGGCGGCTCCGTGGCAGTAGCCGGAAGCGCGCGCAAGCACCTTGTCGAGTTCGAGCGCGATGATACTCCTTTCTCCGTTCATTTGACTCCCCTGAACAGGTGCCCGCTCGTGACCGCGCCCTCGGGCGCGCCCCCGTCTTTATAACGCGCAAGCGTGTAAGACACCTCGTCCGCACCATATTCTATCATATCCAGAAAAATTTTGCCAGCGAAAGAAGGCGCGAGGCGCATTTTGGCGGAAATATCGGTGACGGCGGGGTTATAGAGAGCAAAATAACAATTTGCGACGCGGGTACGGCGCAAGGGATAGACGCCGAACCTGTCGGCATATTCCAAGCCGCCGTCATAGCGGCACTTGCCGCAGTCGCCGCCGAAATTGAGCTTGACGGGACAATGAGTGAGCGTCATCAGCCTCACTCTCCCGAAAGCATATATGACGGGAGAAGGCAGGGAAGAAAGTTCTTTCGCGCTCAGCTCGCACGAGGCAACATAGTCATCGAGCGGCAGAACATTTATGCACTTTGAGTTATAAATATTCAAGCCTATCCCGCCCACGATCTTCTTGTCAAATTCAAGAGCAAGAGCGATCGCGCCCAAGTTTTCGCAATAAAAACCTTCGAATTTTTCCGCATACTTTTGCAAAAACGCCCGCAAAACTTTCATATCGGCGCTGCGAAGCACTACGGGAATAGCCAAAATATTGCCGATATTATTATCAAATATTTTGTTTTTCATAATAATATCAAGCTCTTTCGACATATAGTCGTTAATTTGCAAAATTGCGGCATAACCGGCGTCTTTAGCTGCTTTCATCGCCTCGGCGCTTGAACACACGACATATCCCAAGACTTGAAGCGCGCCTTTACTCCTCTCTTTGCCAAGAGCGGGCACGCAAGCGCCGCTGTTTCTCTTCAAGATGTTTTTATTATAATTATCCAAAAGTTTTTCGCAAAGTTCTGCATAAACGCGCCTGCGCATTTCGTTGAGCAGCGACTTGGGAACAAAGGCGTTTTTTATCTCGATCGAGGTCGCCGCGGGAGTAAACTCGCCGTATCCCTTTTTGAGCACGTCCGCGCACGCTTGCTCTTGATCGCTCTTCGCCGCCTCGCAGACTTCGCCTTCGACTTCCGCTTCAACTCCACTCACGCTCGTCTTCAATTTGACTCTCTCCCCCGCCGCGGCGGTCAGGGTCAGACGGACGGGCAAAGACTTTTTCACCTTTTTCAACTCTTCCGCGCGCGCTCTGTCAAAAGTCACAAAGATGAGATCTTCCTCGCGCAGCGAGCCGCTTTTGCAGGATATGCGCAGCAATTTTCCCGCCCACTGCGCCTTTTCCACGGTAAAACCGCCCACTTCTTCGCCGCCGCGCACGATCTTTACGCCGTCGCCGAGCGCGATCTCCGCCTTTAACTCCGCGTCGATATATCCTCTGCCCACGGCGCGCACCACGCCCGAAAGCTCGCCGACATTGTTCTGTATCTTCACGGACATGAGCCTCGGCGTGTCGTCGACGCCGTATCCGCGCGTAAAGCCGCCGCGGTTGAACGCCCTCAAAAGGCGCGGCATCTCCCTGCCCGTGAGTTTTCCGTCGATCGCCGCGCGGTAAGAGGACACGACCTCGGCGCAATAGTATGCCGTTTTCAGTCTCCCCTCTATCTTCAAGCTGTCCGCGCCCGCCGCTCTCAGCTCTTCGACCCTGTCCAAAAGGCAGAGATCCGCCGCCGAGAGCAAATATCCGCTCCTGCCGTTGCAGGAATATTTCAGACGGCAAGGTTGATTGCACCGTCCGCGGTTGCCGCTGTCGCCGCTCATGAACGAAGACATCAGACAGCCGCCCGAAAAACTCACGCACAAGGCACCGTGAGCGAAAATTTCGACTTCAAGCCCGACTTTTTTCACTTCACGAATATCTTCTATCGTGCATTCGCGCGCGAGCACGACGCGCGAAAAGCCCAGCTCTTTCGCCATTTTCGCGCCCTCGGCGTTATGGATCCCCATCTGCGTGGACGCATGAAGGGGGACCTTGCTCTTTGCGAAAATTTCGAGCGCGCCGAGATCGGTGACGATAAAGGCGTCCGCGCCCGCGTCGGCGGCAGCCGTCACATATCTTTCGAGCGCAGGCAATTCCGCGTCTTTGACGCAGGTGTTAAAAGCAATATAGACCTTTACCCCGAAAAGGTGGCAAAAGTCTATATGCTCTTTGATGTTTTCTATGGTGAAGTTTTCCGCTTTCGCGCGCGCGTTGAAGAGGTCGAGCCCGAGATAGACCGCGTCGGCGCCGTTATAGACCGCCGCTTTCAGCGATTCGACATTCCCCGCGGGCGCAAGCAGTTCCATCAGCGCAAAACGGCTCCGAGTTTTTCTTTCAGTCGCGCGAGCAGTTTTTCCATGCGCTGCGCCATCTCGTCATCCGTGAGCGTGCGGTCGTCGGCGCGGAAGACCATGCCCACCGCGACGCTCTTTTTGCCCTTGCCCACAGCTTCGCTGCGATAAACGTCGAAGATCTCCGCTTCGCGCAATATCGCTCCGCCTGCCGATCTTACCGTTTCGAGAATCTCTCCGCCGCTCACGCTCTCGTCCACGACGACGGCGATGTCGCGCTCGACGGGCGGGAACTTGCTGATAGGTTCAAACTTATAGGCGGTTTTTTCATACTTGTTTATCAAGTCGACGTTGAGCTCGGCGACATAGAGCCTTTCGCTCGCGCCCATGCTCTGCGCGACTGCGGGATGGATCTCGCCCACGAATCCGAGACTCTTTCCCCCCTTCATTATCTCCGCCGCCCTGCCGGGATGAAGGAAGGGCGCGCCGCTGCGCACATATTTCACCTCGATCCCGAAGGCGTCGAGCATAAGCTCCACGACCCCTTTCAGCGAATAAAAATCTTCGTCCTTGCCGTAGGCGCCGAGCACGATATGCGTCTGCTCTTCCGGCTGGCGATCGATGGGAATTTCGCCGACGGGCAGATAGACCGAGGCGACTTCGAACATGCGCGCCGCTTTTTGCGATTTGAGCAGGTTGGAAGTCAGCGTGCCGAGCATGGAATAGACCAGCTGCGTGCGCATCACCGACATATCTTCGCCCAGAGGATTGATTATCTCGACCGCGCGGCGCAGCGGATCTTGCTTTTCAAGGCGCAGCGCATCGGCAAAGGCGGGCGAAACAAAGGAATAAGTGAGCGTTTCGTGCATGCCGCAGGAAACGGCTATCTCCTTGAGCTTATCCTCGTTGCGCTGAGCGCGCGTTTTGCCGCCCACCGTCTGCCTGCCCTTGTCCATGAGCGTGCCCACGATATTGTCGTAGCCGTGATAACGGATGATCTCTTCGGCGATGTCGTTGGCGCTCTCCAAGTCGTCGCGCTCTTCGGGAGCGACGCAGACGAGCCTTCCGTCTTTTATTTGCGCATCTATGCGCAGGCGGCGCAGAATGTCGAGCTTTTCGGCGTCGTCTATGGCGATCCCGAGGATGGAATCTATCTTTTCGGGAGTGGTTATTATCGGCTTTCTTGCGGGAATTTCACCGCATATGTCGATAATGCCCTGCGCTATCTTGCCGCAGCCGAATTCTTGGACCAAGGCGAGCGCGCGCTTCAATCCGAGCGGCTGAGAGGAAAAATCTATGCCTTTTTCAAAACGGGCGGACGAATCCGACCTCAGTCCCAGCGCTCTTGAAGTGCGCCTGACGCTGTCGCGGGCGAATTTCGCGCTCTCGAAGACCACGAGCGACGTGTCCTCTCTGACGCCGCTGTTCATGCCGCCCATGATACCAGCCACGGCGTTGGCTTTCTCCGTGTCGGCGATGACGAGCATGGAGTCGTTCAGCTCGTATTCCTTGCCGTCGAGCGTCACTATCTTCTCGCCGTTTTCCGCCCTGCGCGCGACTATCTTGCCGCCGACGATATCCCTGTCGTCGAAAGCATGCATGGGCTGACCCACTTCCATGAGCACATAGTTGGTTATGTCCACCATGTTATTGATCGGGCGCAGTCCGACCGCCTTCAATCTCCTGCGGATATATTCGGGCGACGGGGCGATCTTTATGTCCGTGACCGCCGCCGCCATATAGCGCGGGCAAAGGTCGGGATCGCGCACTTCCACGCCGACGATGTCCTCGATCTTTTTCGCGCCGTCGAAAACTATTTCCGTTTTGGGCGCGCGCAGCGGCTTTTTCAGCACGGCGGCTATCTCGCCCGCGATGCCGTAAACGCTGTTGCAGTCGGGACGGTTAGCCGTCACGCCCACGTCGAGTATGACGTCGTCGTTGCCCAAAACGTCGTTGATGTCCGTGCCGAGCGGCGCGCTCTCTTTATTCATTATCAAGATGCCGTAAACGCCCGCGCCCTCATAGTCGGCTTCGGAAAGTCCCAGCTCCTCGCCGCTGCAAAGCATGCCGCAGGACTCCACGCCGCGCAGCTTGCCCTTTTTGATGCTCTTTCCGCCCGGAAGCAGCGAGCCGTCTTTGGCAACGGGCACCTTGTCGCCCTCTTTGATGTTGTTCGCGCCCGTGACTATCTGCAAAATTTCGCTTCCCACGTCGATTTGACAGACGACGAGCTTGTCCGCGTCGGGATGCTTTTCGATCGAGAGTATCTTTCCCAAAACGACGTTTTTGATGTTTTCGCGCGGGTCGACGATCTCTTCCACCTCAAAGCCCACGCTCACGAGCTTGTCGGCAAGTTCGCGCGCGGGAATATCTATATCCACAAAATCTTTCAGCCAATTATAGGTAACTTTCATATCTCACCTCACTTGAATCTGCGCAAAAATCTGACGTCGTTTTCGAACAGTATGCGCATGTCGGGAATGCCGTATTTGATCATGGCGATGCGCTCGATACCCATACCGAAGGCAAAGCCGCTGTATTTTTCGGGATCGATGTTGCTCATCTCGAGCACGCGCGGATTGACCACGCCCGCGCCGAGCACCTCTATCCAGCCCGTGCCTTTGCATATGCGGCAGCCCTTGCCGTGACAGACCGAGCAGCTCAGATCCACCTCCACGCTCGGTTCGGTGAAGGGGAAATAGGAGGGACGGAACCTCACCTTGGTGTTCTTGTCGAAAAGCTCCTTGGCAAAGCATTCCAAAATGCCTTTGAGGTCGCAAAGCGTGATGTTTTCGTCGATGACAAGCCCCTCTATCTGCTGAAACATGGGGCTGTGCGTAGCGTCGTCGTCGGGACGATAGACCTTTCCGGGACAAACGACGCGAATGGGCGGCTTGTTCTCTTCCATGACGTGCGCCTGCACGGGAGAGGTATGCGTGCGCAAAAGTATGTCGTTGCCCAAATAAAAAGTGTCCTGCATGTCGCGCGCGGGGTGATCCTTGGGGATATTGAGCTGACGGAAGTTATAATAGTCCGTCTCCACTTCGGGACCGTGCGCCACGGAAAATCCCAGCGACGTGAAGATGGAAAGTATCTCCTCTTTCACGAGCGTGCAGGGATGAAGGCTGCCGCGAGCGACGGCGCGACCTTTGAGGGTCACGTCCAAACTTTCGCTTTTGAGCCTCTCCTGCTCTTTACGCGCCTGTAAACTTGCGAATTTTTCGTCTATGAGCGCGTTTATCTTGTCGCGCGCCTCATTCACGAGCTTGCCCGCGGCGGGACGCTCTTCGGCGGGAAGCTCTTTCATGCCGCGCAGGAGCGCGGTAAGCTCGCCGCTTTTGCCCAAAAATTTGACTTTCAGATCGCTTATCTGCGACAATTCGCCGCAGGCGCCGACTCCGTCCGCGGCGGCGGCGACGATCGCGTCGATCTTTTCTTGCAACGTCATAACATACCTCTCAATTTTTTTCGTTATAAAAAACGGACGCCCCGACATAGGGCGTCCGCACGCTGTACCACCTATTTTCACGCATATATGCGCCTCTTGAGGATAACGGGCTCACCGTCCGCCCCTACTTTTCAGGGCAGCCGCTCACGGGCGAATCCGCCTGACGCACCGCAATCCGCCCTTTCAGCCCACGAGGCGGAATCTCTTTTGCCGCTTTTCAGACCACGTTCCCGATCTTCGCTTTTTTAATATTTTAGCACCGAAAAGCAAATTTTGCAAGGATTTTCACGCAAATAGCAAAAAGCCTTTCGCCTTTAAGAAAACTTTTCCGCAAAAACGGCATATATATGAGATATGCCCTATTATGTGGTGAGCAAAAAGCCGCCCAAGCGCGCCAAAAAGAAAAAGATCAAGGCGATCGCCGCGATCCTCACTCTCATACTGCTCTTCACGGGCGCATTCTTTTATTTCAACAAGCAGGCGCACGAAGTGATAGATCAGCTCACGCGCGCCACGATAAGCAACCGCCTGACCGTCAAGATGAACGCCGCGTTCGACGAACTCATGGCGAGCTTTGACGACGAATATTCGAGCTACGTTCATATCGAGCGCAATTCGAGCGGAGAGATAACGCTGATCACGGCGGACATGATCAAGATAAACAAGCTCATGGCGCAATACTCCACCATCGTTCAAAGCCACGTCAGCGAGATCGAAGAGGACGACATCAGCGTCCCCATGCTCGCCTTCACGGGCTGGCCGCTCGTCTCCACTTTGGGCGCGGACATCAAGCTCGACATCGTTGCCGTCGGCGACGCTCCCTGCTCTTACCGCAGCGAATTTAAGGAGGTGGGGATCAATCAGACCCTGCACAGCATCTATATCGACGTAAGCGCCAAAGTGGAGATAATTTTGCCCATCGACAACATCGAAGTGGAATGCCCTTCGAGCGCCCTCGTCTGCGAGAGCGTGATCGTGGGAAGAGTTCCTCAGTTTTATCTGCAAAACAAAATTTAACTTTGGACCTTGTCGTTGGCGCGCCGAGAGCATTTTAGCCGATTATCTTCTTTTTATTATACAATTTTCGGTATTTTAGAAGTATATGGCAATATATATTCTATTTTATAAGAATAAGTTATCGAGATTTTAGCAATATATTATCTTGAATCACAGCTTTTTCGGCTTGGGCTTGAATATCAAAGCGACAAAAAATCCGCAGACTATCGCCGCCGTCAGCCCTGCCGAGACGTTCGAAAGCCCGAAAGTCACGGCGTGAAAAAGGCTTATCCTGCTCCCCTCCACCGCGCCTTTGGCAAGCAGCGCGCCAAAGCCCGTGATAGGCGCGGTTATGCCCGCTCCGCCCCATTCCTTGATATATTTGAATACGCCGAAAGCCTCGAGCGCCACCCCGAGCAAGAGGAAGGTCACGAGTATGCGCGCCGACGTCATCTTGGTGCGGTTGATGAGTATCTGACCGATAAGACAGACGGCGCCGCCCACCAAAAACACCTTGCCGTATTTGATAAGATATTCCTGCCATTCCATATCAAGCCTCCACGGAGACCGCGTGCGCGATCCCCGGTATGCTCTCCCCTTGAAGAGAAGAGCCTTTCGACAAGAGCGCGCCCGTGGGGACGAGCAAAACTCTCTTTATGTTCCCTTCCTTCATCTCCTTATAGATATAAGAGCAAAAGACGGCGGCGAGACAGCCCGCGCCCGAACCGCCCTGCATGTCCTTTTGCTTTTCCGAATAGATGAGCGCTCCGCAATCGTTGAGACAGGACGAGAGATCCAGCCCGCGCTCCTTGCATAGGTGGTAGAGCGTTTCCGTTCCGTATTTTCCCAGATCGCCCGTGAAGATATAGTCGTAATAATTTTCCCTGCGTCCCGTATCTTGAAGATGCGTGACGATCGTGTCCGCCGCCGCGGGCGCCATCGCCGCGCCCATATTGTTGGCGTCGCAGATACGGTAATCCACTATCTTGCCGATCGTGCAGCCGGTAAGACGCGGCTGCCCCTCGCCCTCCGTGCTCAAAAGCGCCGCCCCTGCCGCCGTGACCGTATATTGCGAAGAGGGCGCGGGCTGAGTTCCGAGTTCCAGCGGATAACGGAACTGCCGCTCCACGGCGCCGTAATGCGAGCCCGTGCAGCAAAGCACGTTTTTCATGTTTTGACCGCCGATGAGAAAAGATGCTATTGCCAGCGCCTCGCCGAAAGAAGCGCAGGCGCTGTAAACGCCGAGGCACGGTATTTCAAACTCTCGGGCGGCAAAGGTGGAGGCGACGAGTTGATTGAGCAGGTCGCCGCCGATCAGGCAATCCACCTCTTCGCGCGCCTTTTTGCTCTTTTCGATCGCCTTTTCGATGGCGAACTTATGCATTTTTATCTCCGTCTTTTCGTGCGTCTTGCAGTCCCAATCGGGATCTTCGAGAACGGCGTCGTAATAAGAGCCGAACCTTCCGCGCCCCTCGTTGGGACCCGCGATCGCGCATGTCGAGAGAATGAAAATATCTTCGCTCGGAATAAAAGTATGTCTTCCCTTTTTCATTTTTTCAATATTAGGGCGCTATACGATCGCAATAATGCGGTAAATCACGCCGACGATGACAGAAGAAACTATCCCCGTGACGATGACGGGACCCGCGATCACGAACATCTTCGCCATCAGTCCGAAAATTATGCCTTCCCTGCGAAATTCCATGGCGGGAGAGGCGATCGAGTTGGCAAAGCCGGTGATGGGAACGATGCTGCCCGCGCCCGCGACTCCGCCTATCTTGTCATAAATGCCGAAACCCGTGAAGAGCGCGCCGAAGAATATCATGGTCGCCGAAGTCAGGCTCCCTCTCACGCTCTCCTCCGCCTCGGGGAGCAAAAAGGCATAAAGGTCGGAAAAGCCCTCGCCTATCATGCAGATCAGACCGCCTATGGCAAACGCCGCCAAAAGCGTCTTTAATTCGCTCGTGCGCGGAGCCGTCTTGCTCACATATTCGCAATAGCTCTTTCCGTCCATTATCTGCACTCCCTCAACGCCGCGGGCTTGCGCCTGATCTCGCTCTCTTCGGGATTTTTGCCGCGCACGTCCGTTTTTATCTCGCTCTTGTCCATACGCTTATTTTGCGCCGGGCATGAAAAGATATACCTTTTTCGCATGAAAAACGCGCCCGTTAAGGCGCGCCGATGCTTCTGATCTTTGAATATTATTTACAATATAACCTATTTACGTTCGTTCTTTATGAGCGCAAAGCGGCGGGCGGAAGATTTTTCGAACATCGCCCTCAGGCTCTCTTCGTCCTTTTTTTCGACCGCGGAGCGTATTTTTTTCAGCTGATCGGCAAAGCAGTCGATGGCTTCGAGCAGATTTTCGCGGTTCCCGATGAAAAGCTCCTGCCAAAGATCGGCGTTTATCTGCGCTATGCGCGTGAGATCGCGGAAGCTGTCGCCGATAAAGTCGCCCGTAGAAGAGTTTTCTTCGTCGCTGTTGATGAGCGCCACGGCGAGCGCATGCGGCAGCTGCGAGGTATACGCGATGACCTTGTCGTGCTCCTCGGGAGAGAGCGTGCGCACTTTCCCAAAGCCCATGTCAAGAGCGAGCGTCTCGATCGTCTTCATGCCTTCGCGCGACGAGCGTTCAAGCGGCGTGATGATGAAATTCGCGCCTTTGAGGACGTCACCCGAGGCATAATCCAAGCCGCGCTTTTCCCTGCCTGCCATGGGATGGGCGGGGACGTAATCGAGATATTCGGGCAGATGAGCGGCTATCTTTTGCGAATAATAGCGCTTTATCCCCAGAACGTCCGTGACGAGTGCGCCCCTTTTCATGACGGCGCCGAGAGTGCGCGCGCAATCTTCCGCGCCTGTGGGATAGACGGCGATCACGGCGATGTCGGCGCGGGCGGCAAAGTCTTCAAGGCGGGTCGAACCGTCCTCGATGATCCCCGCGGCGATCGCCTTTTCGATCGCGCCGCGGCTGCGATTGACGGCAAAAACATGCTTATAACCCGCATTTTTCAGAGCTATCGCATACGATCCTCCCACGACGCCCAATCCTATTATTAAAATGTTTTTTTCTTTAAGCTCGGTTTTCATCTTGCAAAAGTATGTCGACGGCGTGAAGATAGCCGGGTATCCCTTCTCCCGCGATACGCGCCTTGCAGGCGGGCGTGATCACGGAATGTCTGCGAAATTCTTCGCGCTTTTCTATGTCGGAAATATGAACTTCCACGGCGGGGATATCCACCGTTTTGAGCGCGTCGAAAATCGCGTAGCTGTAATGCGTATAGGCGGCGGGATTAATGACTATCCCGCCCGTCTTGTCAAAATAACATTTATGGATAAAGGAAACTATCTCCCCTTCGCCGTTACTTTGAAAGAACTCGACCTCAACGCCCTTTTTCGCGCAGTATTCCTCGATGATCTTGCAAAGATCGGCATAAGTCGTCCTGCCGTAGATATTCGGTTCGCGTATGCCGAGCATGTTCATGTTCGGTCCGTTTATCACCGCTATTTTCATAAAACCTCCCTTATCGCCGCCAAGCCTTGCTCGGCGCTGCCGTTGTTGTCAATGATAAAGTGCGCGCAGTTTTCGTAAAGGCTCTTGCGCTCGCGGTAGATGGCGTAAAGCCTGTCCGCGCCCGCCGCGAGAAGGGGTCTGTTGCTCCTGTCCACGTCCTTTATTATATTCTCCACGCGCCTGTCCACATAGACGACTATGCCGCTCGAACGCATGGCGTCACAGTTGACCGCGCGCGTCACCGCGCCGCCGCCCGCCGCGACCACGAGCCCTTTTCTGCCCGAGAGTTCGAGCATGGCGCGCGTTTCTCTTTCGCGGAAAAAGTCCTCCCCGCGTTCAAACATTTGCGGAATGCTCATTCCCGCCGACTTTTCGATATATTCGTCCGCGTCCACGAACTCTCTGCCCAGCTCGCGCGCGAGCATTTTTCCGAGTGTGCTCTTGCCGCAGGACATCATGCCGATAAGATAGATATTCCCGCCGTTTCGCTCGAAATAATCGCGCAAAAGCAAGTTGTAGATGGGATCGATGTCCTTTGTCTGGATCTCCTCTTCGCGCCAGATGCTCTGAGAACCTATACCCTGCGCAACGAGCATATAAAGCCCGCTGAACGCGCGTATGCCTGCGGCGAGGGCGCGCCTTACGAAGGTCGTCATCACGGGGTTATAGACCACGTCCGCCGCCGCTTCGAAGCGGGAAAAGACCTTTTCCGACGCCGCGCAGCCCTCTTCGTGCGGGAACATGCCCAAGGGCGTCGTGTTGACCAGAAGATAGCCGCCCGCGCCCTCTTCGAGCTGCCCGTAGCTCATATATTCGTGACCTTTGAGCAGTTCGTCTTCCTCACGGCGCACATAAACCACCTCTGCGCCCGCCTTTTCGAGGGCGTAGATGACCGATTTCGCCGCGCCGCCGCTGCCCAAAACGACCGCTCTTTTCCCCTTCACGTCAATGCCGTTTTTGATAAGCATTGCCGAAAAGCCGTAAGGGTCGGTGTTGTAGCCGATAAGCCTGCCGTTCACGTTCTTTATCGTGTTGACCGCGCCGATGAGCCGCGCTTCTTCGCTTATCTCGTCCAAAAGCGGCATGACCGTCTGCTTATAAGGCACGGTGACGTTGACGCCGTCGTATTCGAGCAGCTGCGCCCGCGCCTTCACTATCTCGTCGCGGGAAAACTCGCGCACGCCGTATTCGCCCTTTTCGCCGACGCTTTGAAAGAACATCTCGTGTATCTGCGGCGACATCGTATGCGGCAGTTTTTCTCCTATCACGCAAAACTTATTCATCTATCTCGCTCCTGTCGTATTCTCCGAGCATCTTGTAATATCCGCACTCGGCGCGCACCTGCGCCAAGGCGCGTTCTGCCTCCTCGGCGTTGCCGGATATATCCACATAAAAGATATATTCTCCCGGCTTGTTCTTTTGCGGACGCGACTCCATCTTGGTCAGATTTATGCCGTTATAGGCAAAATGCCTGAGCACGCCGTAAAGCGCGCCCGGCGTGTTTCCCAAAGTGAACATGACGGATATTTTATCCCCGTGCCCGCTCTTCATCTTGGGGGCGATGACGATAAAGCGCGTGTAATTGTCGTTTTGCGAATTTATGTCGCTCGCCAAGATCTTCAAGCCGTAAAGCTTCGCCGCGGCGCGGGAACAGATCGCGGCTTTGCTCTTCTCGCCGCACCTTGCCACATACGCCGCCGCTTTCGCCGTGTTCCCGAAGGGGATCGCGCTCACCTCGGGACGGTCGGAAAAATATTCCGTGCATTGACTTATCCCCTGGGGATGAGAATAAACTTCCCTCACGTCCGCCTCGCTCGCGCCGTCCACTCCCGCTAAATGCTGACGAATGCGCTCCCAATGCTCGGCGACGATGAAAAAGTCGTATTCGCCCAAGAGGTCGTAGACGTCGCTGATCGAACCCGTGGAAGAATTTTCTATCGGCACCACGCCGCAGTCTATCTCGCCATTTTTGAGCTTTTCGAAGACCTCGCGGAAAGTCGGGCAGGAGATCCTCGCGCTCGCCTCGGGGAAGAATTTTTCGCTCGCCACATGCGAATGCGAGCCGTTGTCGCCGAAAAAGCCCACCCGCGCCTTTGCGCTTATCTCTGCGCGCGGATAAACGGCTTTTTCGACAAGGAGCAGCTTTTTCTGATAGTCCTTGTTCACGTCCATGACCGCGCCCATGAGCTGCCTGATCTCGGAAGAAAAGCGCTTGTCTTTAAGCGCCTCTTCCGCCCGCGCCAGCACCTGCTTTTCCCTTTCGGGTCGAAAGACGCTCTTGTCTCCCGAGGCGGCTTTGGCGCGCGCGACCTCTTCGCCCGCGCGCAGGCGCTCTTCAAAGAGCGGCACGAGCTTGTCGTCTATCTTGTCTATTTTCTCTCTTGCCTTTTTCAGATCGTCCATATCACATCAATATATCGCTCAGCGCGATCGCCGCCGCCGCTTCGATGACGACCGCCGCCCGTACGGCGATGCAGGGATCGTGCCTGCCCTTCACTTGCAGTTTCGCCTCTTTCATCTCCCTAACGTCCACGGTGTCCTGTTCGAGGAAGATGGAGGACGTGGGCTTGATCGCCGCGTCGAAGAGAATGGGCATGCCCGTGGCGATCCCGCCCAAGATGCCGCCGTTGTTGTTTGTGGAGGTGACGACCTTTCCCTCGCTCATGCGGAAAGGATCGTTCGCCTCGCTCCCGCGCATGCGCGCCAAGGCATAGCCCTTGCCGAACTGCACGCCCTTGACGGCGGGAACGGAAAAGAGCATATGCGCTATCTTTGATTCCACGCTGTCGAAAAAGGGATCTCCCGCGCCCGCGGGCACGCCCGTCACCGCGCATTCGATGACGCCGCCCACGCTGTCGCCGCGCTCCGCCGCCGCGAGCACTTTCGCGCGCATGCGCTCCCATGCCTTTTCCGAAAGCGTCCCGCAGGGCAATATCTGCTCTATCTGCGGGCAGACGGGATCGAAGCGTTCGTCCTCTTCGCCCGCTATCTCGGCGATATGCGCGCCTATCTTTATCCCTTTTTCTTCGAGCAGCTGCATCGCCAGTGCGCCCGCAAACACGAGCGGCGCGGTGAGCCTGCCCGAGGAATGCCCGCCGCCGCGATAATCGTTAAAGCCCTTTTCCTTGACGAAATATCCCCAATCGCTGTGCCCGGGGCGCATGAGAAAACGCATACGTTCGTAATCGGGCGAATGAGTGTCCTTGTTGCGAATGACGGCGCAAAGGGGCGTACCCGTGCAGGCGCCGTCGAAATATCCCGAGACTATCTCGTATTCGTCCCCTTCCCTGCGCGCCGTGGCGAGTTTTTCCCTGCCCTTAGCGCTACGGCGCGCCATCATGGCGTCCACTTTCGTAAGATCGGGCTTGAATCCCGCGGGAAGTCCGTCGATCACGACGCCTATCGCGGCGCCGTGCGATTCTCCGAACAGGGTGACTTTGAATTTTTCTCCCCAAGTTGCGCCCATTTCAGTCCTCCGTTATCTCGAATTTTCCGCCCAGCTTTTTCAAGTCTTCGAAAAATGCGGGGTAAGATTTGTCTATGCTCTCGTAGCCGCATATGGTCACGGGCAGCGCGCAGACCGTCGCCGCCACGGCAAAAGCCATGACCATGCGGTGGTCGTGATAATTCTTAATCTCGACGCCGCCCTCAAGCTTGTCCACGCCGTCGAAAAACATATCCTCGCCGCCCTCTTTCACCTTTGCGCCCAGCGCTTTCAGCCCTTCCGCGGTCGCGGCGAGCCTATCGCATTCCTTGATACGCAGCCTGCCGGCGTTGATGATATGCGTGCCGCCCTTTCTCAGTGCGCAAGCCACGCTCAGCACGGGGACGATGTCGGGGACGTTTTTGACGTCCAAGGTCAAGAGCCTCTCGGGCGAGACCGCGCGCAGCATGCCGAGCATATCCGCGATCACTCTGTCGCCCTGAACGGAAAGAGGCGTCACGCCCGCGACCTCCACCTCGTGACCGAGATGACGCGCGACGAGGAAAAACGCCGCCTGGGACCAATCGCCCTCGACCACATAGGGCGCGCTGCGGTAAGCGCGCGCGGAAAAAGTCTGCCCGCCGAAGACGGTGAATTTGCGCTCCAAGGGATCGTAACTCGCCGTAACGCCGTATTTTTCCATCACGTCCATGGTGATGCGCACATAATCTTTTGATTCGAGCGGCTTGCTCAGCGTGATCGTGCTGTCGTAGGCAAGGCGGGGGCAGGCGAGCAAAAGCCCGCTGATGAATTGCGAACTCACATTGCCTTCAAGCTCGAAATCGTCGGCGATGAGGTCTCCCCTGACCGTGAGATCCAAGCCGCTTTGACCGCTGTTGTTGCGGTAATATATCCCCTGCGCGTCGAAAATTTTCAGATATTCGTCGAGCGGACGCAGTCCCAACTTGCCGCCGCCCACAAAGCGCACATAGCCGTCGCACAGAGTGAGCGCCACGGGCAGCATGAAGCGCAGCGTGGATCCCGATTCGCCGCAGTCGATGACGACGTCCTCGCTCACCCTGCCGCTTATGCCGCGCACGAGAAAGGTGTCGCCGTCAAATTCGACCTTGGCGCCGAGAGCGGTCACCGCCCTGCAAGTCGCGCGTATGTCATCGCTCACCGCGCCGCATTTTATCCTGCTCTCGCCCTGCGAAAGCGCGGCGCAGATGAGCGCCCTGTGAGCAAAGCTCTTGGACGCGGGGACTTGAACAACGCCTTTAAGCGCACCGGGATATACGGTAACTTTCATCTCAGCTCCTGAAATATTCGGGCGACGCGGGATAGACAAAGGCGCTGCCGATGTCTTTGAGCAGCACGATGTCAAGCCCCTTGCCCGAGCTTTTTTTGTCGTTGCGCATGGCGGCGACTATCGCGTCGCGGTCCGCCTTGATGTCCGTGTTCAGACCGAAAGCGCGGCAAACTCTTTCTATGCGCTCGGCGCAGCCCGCCTGCGTCTGTCCGCGCCTTTGCGAGATGAGCGTGACTTCGCGCATTCCCGCCGCGACAGCCAAGCCGTGAGAGATCTCGAAGTTGTTGAGTTTTTCCAGCGCATGTCCGTAAGTATGCCCGAAGTTGAGCAGCTTGCGCTCGCCGCTCTCCTTCTCGTCTTTTTCCACTATCTCGCGCTTTATGTCCACGCAGGAGAAAATTATCTCCTCTATGTGTTCGAAAAGCTTTTCTTTGCTGCCGTTAATGCCCTCGAGACGCTCAAAAAGCTCTCTGTCTTTTATGCAGCCGTATTTGATCACTTCGCCCATGCCGTCAGCGATGAAGGCATCGGGAAGAGTTTTGAGCGTGTCGGGGTCGATGAGCACGCAGGCGGGCTGATGAAACGCGCCGACGAGGTTCTTGCCCTCGGGCAGATCCACGCCCACTTTTCCGCCCACGGAGCTGTCCACCTGCGCGAGGAGCGACGTGGGCATCTGCACGAAACTCACGCCGCGCATATAAGAGGCGGCAAAAAATCCGCCCAAATCGCCGATGACTCCTCCGCCCAGCGTGACGACCGTGTCCGCGCGGGTCAGACCGAAGGAGAGCGCGAGCGAATAGAGCGCGGGAAGCGAGGAAAAAGACTTTGTCTTTTCGCCCGCGGGCAACGTCACCGACCTGACTTCAAGACCCGCGCCTTGGAGCGATCTCACGACCGCGCCCAAGTAAAGAGGCGCGACGTTGGAATCGGTGACGACAAAGACTTTTCCGCCCCTCGAGCGCACGAACTCTCCCGCCCGGGCGACAAGCCCGCGCTCGAAAAGGATATCGTAACTTCTCTCTCCCAGCTCGACGCGCAGTTTTTTCATTTGACTTCCCTGCCCACAACGGGCGCTATCGTGCGCAGATCTTTGACCACTTCGTCGAACTGTTCGGGACGAATGGACTGGCTGCCGTCGCAGAGCGCATGTTCGGGGTCGTTATGCACCTCGATGATGAGTCCGTCCGCACCCACGGCGATCGCCGCGCGCGCCAAGGCGGGCACCATCCACGCCTTACCCGTCGCATGCGAAGGGTCGACGATGACGGGAAGATGAGAAAGCTGCTTGACCGCCACGATCGCGCTCAGATCGAGCGTGTTGCGCGTATACGTCTCAAAGGTGCGTATGCCGCGCTCGCACAAGATGACGTCGGAATTGCCGCCCGAGAGGATATATTCCGCAGACATGAGCCATTCTTCGATCGTCGCGGACAGTCCGCGCTTGAGCAGCACGGGCTTGTTTATCTTCCCCAGCTCTTTGAGCAGTTCGAAGTTCTGCATGTTGCGCGCGCCTATCTGGATGACGTCCACGTCGCGCACGAAACGATCGATGTCGTAAGGGGACATAAGCTCGGTGACGATGGGAAGTCCCGTCGCCGCCTTCGCCTCTTTCAAAAGTTCCAAGCCCTCGTATTTTAACCCCTGGAAAGAATAGGGCGAGGTGCGCGGCTTGAACGCGCCGCCGCGCAGCATGGTCGCGCCGCTTTTTTTCACCGCTTCGGCGATCCCGACTATCTGCTTTTCGCTCTCGACCGAGCAAGGTCCGGCGATGAGCGCTATGCTCTTTCCGCCCACTTGCGTGCCGCCCACGTTGACTATCGTGGGATCGGGATGAAATTTACGGTTCGCCTTCTTGAAAGGCTCGGAAACGCGCATCACGCGCTCCACGTTCTCGTTGGCTTCGAGTATCTTCATGTCGACGTTGGAAGTGTCGCCGACGATACCCAAAATGGTGGCTTCGCTTCCCACCACCTTATTTACCTGTACGCCCATGGACGAGATGGACTTTGAAAGTTCCTCGATCGCTTTTGCGGGCGTATTTTGCTTGAATACGACTATCATTTTTCTACCTCGTAAAAATATATAGTGATAATAGGATACAACAATTTTGCGACATTTTCAAGCGCTTATGTATATTTGCGCACAAAAATTTATATAAAAAGCGCACGGGCGCGGGAGGAGCGAGAAGTTCAGAGAAGTTCGGCGTTATAAAGAGCGGGCTTCAAAAAGGGATTTTGAGGCATCTTGTTTATCCTGAAAACAAAGGTGAGGACGGTGAAGACGCAAGCCGCGCTTCCCGCCAGCAGCCACGACGCGGGGACCGCCCAATATATCCCCTCTATTCCGTAAAAATGCTCGAAAAGATAAGAAAACGCGACTCTGCCCAATATGGACGAAACGGTCGTCATGAAGAAGAATTTCATCTTCGCCACGCCCTTGAAGAGCGATTGACAGAGCAAAATAATGCCCATGAAAACATAGCCGTAGACCATGACTTGCAGAAAGCGTGCGCCCACTTCGACGACCTTTTCGCCCTCCCCTTCGCCCACGAAAGCCTGCGAGAGCGGCACGCAAAGCAGCGTCCCGAGAGCGATGGCGACCGCCGCGTTCAAAAGGCAGAGCCAAAGGCTGTCTTTGAAGCCGGAAACAATGCGCATGCGCTTGTTTGCGCCCCAATTTTGCGCATAATAGTTGGTCAGGGCGTTGGTGTAACCGCGGAAGGGAGTTTGCATGAGCGCGTCGAGGCGCGTGGCGTTGTTCACGCCCGCCATGACGTCGGTGTCGTAAGTGTTGACCAGCCCCTGAACGGCTATCCTGCCCGCGTAGACGACCACTTGCTGCAAGCCCACGGTAAGCCCGTAGCCCATGCAGGTTGAGAAGAGTTTTTTGTCGAAAACCCATTCTTTACGGCACAAATGCAGCACTTCCACCCTCTTTCTCACATAGATAGCGCAGAGAATAACGGTGAGCGCCTGCGCCGCGATCGTGGCGATCGCCGCGCCCTCGATGCCCAAGGGCGTATGCACGACGAGGACGACGTCGAGCACGGCGTTGAGGATCACCCCGCCGCCCAAAAACACGAGCGGAGCGGCGGAGTTGCCCACCGCGCGCATGGAAAACATATAGTAATTATACAAAAAAGTGAAAACGCCACCCGCGAAAATTATCTTCAAATAAGAATCCGCGGGAGGGATCGCCTCGGCGGGCGTTCCCAGCCAAATGAGGAAATATTCGCTCAGTCCCACGCAGAGCGCGCTGAGCACCACGGTGAAGACGCAGCCCGCGATCATGCCCGTGGAGAGGACGCGCTTTAAGGTTTTTATGTCCCCCTTGCCGAAATATTGCGACAAGATGACTCCCGTGCCCATCGCCAAGCCCATCAGGAAATTTATAACTATGGACATTATGGGAGTGGCGACGCCCACGCCCGCGAGCGCGACGCTGCCCAAGTTCTGACCGATGATTATGCTGTCGACGGCGTTATAGAGCTGTTGCAGAAAGTCGGAGAGCATAAAAGGCAGGGCAAACCTTGCTATCGTCGCAAAATGTCTGCCCTGCGTAAGATCGGTTGTCGAATGTCTGCTGCCCGTAAGGCGCCTCCTTTATCCGAGCATATTGTTGAGCGCGCTGACAAGAGCGTTGACGGACGCCACGATGATGTCGCTGTGAACTCCCGCGCCCCAGATGAGCTTATCTTCGCCCTCTTTTTGCAGGGCGACATAAGACACCGCGAGCGACTTTGACGTGCGCGTCAAGGCGTGCTCCTGATAAGTTTCGATATGATAATCGAAAGGCACGACGCTCTTTATCGCCTCGTTCACGGCGTTGAGCCTGCCGTTGCCGAAGCCTTCGAGGACTTTCCTTTCGCCGTTCATCTCGAGCGTCACGACCGCGTCGATATTGCCGTCGACCTGCTTATAGTGGTGCTCAACGACTTTGATGGGCGAGGTCAGATTGACGTATTCTTTCTCGAATATCTCCTTGACCTCGTCGGGCGAAAGCTCCTTATGCCTGTGGTCGGAGACTGATTTGACCTTATAGCCCAAGTCTTCGCGCATTTTCGCGGGCAAGTTGATGCCGAAGCGCGTCTCGAGCAGATAGCCTATGCCGCCCTTGCCCGACTGGCTGTTGATACGAATGACGTCGCCGTCATACTGCCTGCCCACGTCCTTGGGATCGATGGGCAGATAAGGGACCGTCCAACGGTCTTTTTCCTTTTCCTCGTGATATTTCATGCCCTTGGCGATCGCGTCCTGATGCGAGCCCGAGAACGCGGCGAACACGAGCGCGCCGCCGTAAGGCTGGCGGGGGTTGACCTTCATGTCGGTGAAGCGTTCGTATTCCTCGACCAGCGCGGGCATATTCGTGAAGTCCAAGCCGGGATCCACGCCCTGCGAGAACATGTTGAGCGCCAAGGTGACGATATCCACGTTACCCGTGCGTTCGCCGTTGCCGAACAGCGTACCTTCCACTCTGTCCGCGCCCGCGAGCAGGGCGAACTCCGCGTCCGCGACCGCACAGCCGCGGTCGTTATGCGGGTGCGTGGAAACGAGCACGTTTTCGCGGTATTTGAGATGCTTGCACATATATTCTATCTGCTGGGCGTAGACGTGAGGCATGCTCTCCTCCACCGTCACGGGCAGATTGATGATGACTTTTTTCTCGCTCGTGGGCTTCCAGACGTCCAAGACCGCGTTGCATATCTCCAAGGCAAATTCCGGCTCGGTGCCCGTGAAGCTCTCGGGAGAATATTCAAAGGTGAAGTTGCCCTTTGTCTCCTCCGCCTCTTTGAGCAAAAGCTCGGCGCCCTTCACGGCGATCTCGATTATCTCCGGCTTTTCCTTGCGGAAGACCTGCTTGCGCTGGGCAACGGACGTGGAATTATAAAGATGCACGACCGCATGCTTCGCCCCTTCGAGCGCTTTGAACGTCTTTTTGATTATATGCTCGCGCGACTGAGTAAGAACCTGAATGGTCACGTCGTCGGGAATAAGTCCGCGCTCGATGAGCGCGCGGCAGAATTCGTATTCCGTCTCGCTCGCGGCGGGAAAGCCTATCTCGATCTCCTTGAAACCTATTTTGCAAAGCAAGGTGAAGAACTCCAATTTCTGCTCTAAGCTCATCGGAACGACGAGCGCCTGATTGCCGTCGCGCAGATCCACGCTGCACCAAACGGGAGCATGATCGACAAAGTCTTTCTTGACCCAATCGAAGCAAGGCTCCGGCGGCAGGAAATACCTCTTTGCGTATTTGCCTACGTTCTTCATAAATCTACCTCCTTGTTTTTTACGAAAGCGCGCGCGGCGCCTGCATATAAAAAAACTTTCGTCCCCCAAAGAGACGAAAGTTTACTGCCGTGGTACCACTCTTCTTCACGCTCCCCGACCATGTCGGCAAGCGCCTTTTCGGGATATAACGCTCCCACCGTCGCAAACTCATCGCCTGCACGACTCCCGGGCGAGATTCTCGCATATCTTCGTCCGCCTTTCACCTCACGGCGGCTCTCTGCACCCGAATTTGCGATACTGCTCCCGTTCACAGTCTTTTTTATATTGTCAATATTATATTATAAGCGCAAGCGGCTGTCAAGTGTTAAGTACACATAGTGTGAAATTTTTGCGCGGATAAGAGCGAGCAATATGCGAGCATATCTTCCGCGCAAAAGTGAAATGTTTTTGCCAAGGCAAAAACGTGAAATGTACCCTCGAACCGCTGCGCGACGAGAGGGCACGTGAAATGTTTGCTCATACTGCCGCAAAGCGGCGCTTCGCAAACGTTGCGGCTGCCTGCGGCGCATTAGAAAAAGTCTAATCAAGGCGTTGAAAATCGCATTTTCGACGCCGTTACCTCTAAAATGCGCCGTGCGCATTTTCCGAATGAGCGAAGCAACGCGAGCGAATGAGGGCGGAAAGAGTGAATTTTTGCGGGTAAGGCGAGCGGCAGCGTGACGCTGCACCCAAGTAAAGTTTAATTCCCGCCACCGAAAACCACGCTTTTCGGTGAGCGCACCTTGAGCGGGACGACTGTTCCGCACGGAGCACAGCGCAGGCGGAAAGGGGTGAATTTCCGCGGAAAAGGCGAGCCACGCTCTCGCGCAACTCGCCGCGGAAAGAGGGGAAAACAGCAGCGGAGCGGGTCGGGTTTTCCCTCAAGCAAGCGAAAAACGAAAAGGCAGACGCGGCTTGTGCCGCACCTGCCCTTTTCCTTTTTGTTTTTCACTTAAATCAAGCGCGGCAAAATCGCATTTTGCAAGCGTTACCTCTAAAATGCGCCGTGCGCATTTTCCGAATGAGCGAAGCAATGCGAGCGAATGAGGGCGGAAAGAGTGAATTTTTGCGGGTAAGGCGAGCGCGAAACCTTGACACTCTCCCGCAAAAAGAGAGAAAACCGCGCCTCAAGAAAACGATCTTGCGGCGAAACAGAGTTCCGCCGCAACGCGCAATAGTGCGTTATATTCGCGGGGTCGTTTTCGAATGGCGGGGTTGTCTTTAAGCAAGCGAAAAATCGAGAGGCGGAAAAAGTTTGCAACTTTTCCCGCCCCTTTCCTCGAGATTTTTCGCTTATTCCTATTGCATTAAAACATCCAACAACGAATCCATCGCCACGTCCGCCACGTCCGACGTGGTGTTCAAATGGCGGTAAACTTCCCTATATTTGAAGACGAGATGGAAGTCATCCTGATCGAAGAGGGCGCCGAGCGCGCGGTAATAGTGATTGCCCACCTTGTTTTCCAAGCCCTTGACCTTGATGGCTTCGTCTTTGGCGATATTGGGGTGATGCTCCATATTGGCGACCGCGCGGGAGATATGCTTGCAAATGTCCACGAGTATACCCACGATGTCCGTCATCGCCTCGTCGGGCAGGATACGGAAGAGGCGCAGCTCGTCTATCGTCGCCTTGGCGTAATCGAGTATCTCGTCAATCTGACGCGAGAGGTTGAAGATATCCTTGCGCTCGATGGGCGTGATAAAGGTGTTGTTCAACTCGTCGATGAGAATGCGGCGGCGCATATCGCCGTCCTCCTCTATCTTGACCACCTCGTCGGCGAAACGCTCTTCCTTGGTCACGCAATAGTTATAAAGCGCCGTCAAGCCCTCGCTCATGCAGTCGCACTGCGAGGACAAGAGATGATAAAAGTTGATCCTTTTTTTGAACAGTTTCATAACGATCCTCCCGGTATTATCGCGTTGAGCAGCGCGCAGATCGCCGCGCCCACGCCCATCGCCACGGGAAAGGTTATCACCCATCCCGTAAAAATCTTGATAAATCTCAGCCAGCGCACTCCCGTCACGCGCTGCGCCATCCCCACGCCGATTATGCTCGAAGTCATCACCTGCCCCGTGGAAATGGGTATCCCCAGCACGGTGGAGAGCACGCTCACGGTCATGGACGCCGTCTGCGCCACATATGACTGCATGAGGTTGAGCGCGAAGAGCTTCTTCCCGATCGCATAGATGAGGCGGAAGCCGCCGAGCAACAATCCCGACGCGATCGCCGCGCAAAAGAGGATCACTATCCAGACGGGCAAGCCGTCCGCCGCCGCGGAAGTGTCGCTGAACCCGCCGCCGCACAAGACCGCCGCGAGCAGATAAACTCCCAAGCCCTTTTGCGTGTTATTGAGCGATATCGCGCCCGAAAGCACGGTCATATTGAGCACTTGCGCGCCTTTGAGCACCTTTTCCACGCTGCGGGTGAAATATCCCGAAAGCGCGAAGACGAGCTTTTCCAGCAAAAAGCCGAGCGCCGTACAGATCGCGGGAGCGAGAAAGACCATGAGGATCACCTTTATCCCCACCGCGCTCCAATCTATCGCCGCCGTTCCGAAGGTCACTATCCCCGCTCCCACAAGACCGCCGAGCAGCGTGTGCGAAGTGGAATTGGGGACGTTGAACGCCGCCGAAACGCCCGACCAAAGCAGCGCGGAGATCATCGTCGAGAGCAAAAACAAAAAGCCCGTGAGGACATTGTCGCTACCCGCGAGCGCCGCGCCGTCGATAAGACTCGCCACCGTCACCGCCACGTTGTAGCTGTCGATGAGATAGCAAAGCAGCAAGGGCGTGACGAACTTACAGATCGCAGAGACCACGATAGCCGTGTAAGGCTTGAGCGAATGGGAAGCCACACAGGTCGCAACGGCGTTGGAACCGTCGCTGTATCCCATGTAAAAGGTGTATGCCACCGCCAAGACAAGTATCACTATCGCGTATGCGCTCATTCTCTTATTTGTTCATATTACAACCGCGACAAAAAAGTTGCAATACTATTATGGATTTTTGCGCGGCGGGCGGAAAAATAATTAAATTTTTACATATTATAGCGGTAAATATGTATTTTTTCCGTCATTCCGCCTTGCTTTATTTTGCCGTAGGGAGCGTGGATCTTACCGCAGACGCCCCGTTTTATCCATATTATTCCCCGTCGACGGGAAGCTCGCCGTCCTTTCTTTCGGCGTCTTTATTTTCCGCGCCGTCCTCGAAAGTTTTGGGCTTCTCGCCATTTTCGCTTTCGCCGCCTTCCGAGCTTTCGGGCTTCTCGCCCTCTTTTCTTTCGCCGTCTTCGTTTGCGCTCTCTTTTTCGCTCTCTTCGCCGTAATCGTCCGAATATTTTTCTTCCTTTTTGCGCTGTTTTTCCTCCGCCTCTTTGATGAGGTCGGCATAGACGGCGTTGAACGCTTCGTTATAGGCGCGCTTCAAGTCGTTGACCTTTTCGAAATAGCGTTCGAAAAGCGCTTTCGCGTCCTCGCCTATCATATAAGAGCCGTTCTTGTAGAGTACGGTGAACTCTCCCGCCGCGCGGAAGGCGAGCGCTTCTTCCCAGCTATAGAGCGAAGGCGAGGTCGCGAGTATCTCCTTCCCGTCCGCGACGAAAGAATAGCGGACGTAATACATGGGCGCGCGTTCGCCCTGCTTGGTCCCGTGGCTGACATATTTTGCCGTCAGCCTTTGTCCGAACTTATGCAGCATATCGTATTTGCGGTTTTGCAGTATGAACTGCAATCCCCTCGCAAAGACGAATATGCCCACGGGCACGAGCACCAGCCACATATAAAGGTCGGTGCGCATCTCCCCGCGCGACGCGATCACGCCTATCGCCGCCGCGGGCGCTATCGCGAGCGCGGCGCCGGCGACGAGCGCGAAAACTATATGCCACTTTTCGTGTTTCATGCCTTATAGACCAGCCTGCCGCAGTTGGGGCATTCGCATATGCCGTTTGCGGCGAGCTTACCCTTTTCGTTTTCGGAAAGCTCCATCATGCAGCCGCCGCAGCCGCCGCTCTCGGTAAAGGGCACCAAAACGGGCATCTTGCGGTTTCCCCTCACCCGCTTATAGCGTTCCATGAGCGCGGGATCTATCTCCTTTTCCAACTGCTTCATCTTTCCCGCATAAGGCAGAGCGCGCTCTTGGATCTTCTTTTTGAGCAGCTCGTAAGACTGTCTCGCCTTGATATACTTTTCGCGGTATTGCTGCAAGCGCTGCTGCTCGCTCGTCACCGCCGCCGTCACGCGCTTCAACTCGTCGCCCGCCGCGATCATCTCCTTTTCCAGCGCTTCGAGCGCCTTGGCGATATCCCCGAGACGCTTGTCGTAAAACTCCGCTTCTTTGAGATCGCCGATGTTGTCGCTCTCGGCCTCGAGCTCTTCCAGCTCATGCAGAGAGCGCGAATATCTCTCCTCTAAGCGCGCCACAGCTTCCATGCGCTGCTTCGCCCTGCTGTTAAGCCCGACGATCACGTCCTGCGTCTGCTTGTAAGCCGTCTGCAACTTGTTCGCCTGCTTGATCTCCTCGCTCTGACGCAACTCGTTCTCGAGCTTGAAGACCTCTCTGTCCTGCGCCTGATATTCGAGCATCTGTTTAAGTTCCATAATATTCTCCTTGACTTTTATTCATTATAAGGGCTGCTCTCGGACGCGAAAATGCAATCTACGCCTCTCGCTTCGAGAAGTCCCGCCAAAATGTTCCTTGCGCATTTTTCGCTGTCGTAATGCGTAAGCTCTATCACGCAAAGTCCGCTTGCGGCGCACTTTATCGCAACGTCATGCCTGACCTCGGCGGTCACGACCACGTCCGCGCCCGCGGCTCTCACTTTTTCGAACATTTCCCTGTCGCCGCCGCCCGCGCCCGTGCTCACCGCAGCCATGGCGATTATCTTCTCGCCGCTGCCGATCGTGCGCACCCGCGCGCCGATGACGCGCTCGGTGTTGGCGGCAAACTGCGCAAACGTCATGCCGCCGTGCACGGTGCCCATGCGGTAAAACTCTCCCTCTCCGGCAAGCTCTATGTCCACGTCCACGCCCAACGCGCCCGCGAGATAGTCGTTCAATCCGCCGAGCGCGCAGTCTAAATTTGTATGCGCGCTGTAAACGCTCACCCGCGCCGCGGCGGCTTTGAGCAATATGTCGGAGGTAAACTCGCCCGCCCTTATGCTTTTGACCGCGTTGAACAGCACGGGATGATGGGATATGACCAAGTTCGCGCCTTTGAGCGCCGCCTCTTCTATCACCTGCGGCGTCACGTCCACGCAGAGCAAAACGCCGCGGGCTTCGTCTTCGGGAAACCCGATCTGCAAGCCGCTGTTGTCGTATTCCGCCTGCAATGCGCTCGGCGCGTAACTTTCGACTATCTGCAAGATCTCGTTTATTTTCATTTTCTCTCCTTTAACGCCTCGGAAGTAGCCCTCAGCTCTTCTCTCAGCTTCTCTCCCCGCTCGTCGCCCTGCTTTATCCCCGCGCAGATGCGCGCGAGCGAGCTTTCTTTCAGCCGCATATACGCCGCACAGTCGGCGTCGGACGTATGAGTTCCGTAAAGCGATTCGAGCAGGCTCAAACTGCGTTTTACGCCCTTCTTTTCGCAGACGATGACGGGATAAAACCGCCTGCCCTCGCTCACTATCCTGTCGCTTTCCACGCCGTAACCGTTTTCCGCAAGAAAGCTCCTGAGCAGGGGCGCATCGTCATGCGGAACGAGAATAAACTTCGCTTTGAGCGGCGGCGCCTTTTGCAAAACCGAGGCGATCTCTCTGCCGCCCATGCCCGCGATGACGACGCAGTCCGCCTCGAAGGGAGTGAGCACGCTCAAGCCGTCGCCGACGCGGAACTCTATCTTGTCAACGCCCTTCGTCCGCGCCAGCTCGCGCGCCTTTTGCAGGCATTTTTCCGAAATATCCGTCGCTATGCAGCGTTCGGCGCGTCCCTCGAGAAGGGCGCCCACCGCCACTTTTCCGTGATCGCAGCCGATGTCGGCGAGAGTGCGGCAGTTTATGCGCGCCAAAACGGCGTCCAACCGCGCGCCCATTACTTGTTGATGAAGTCCTTGAGCTTTTTGGTGCGGTTGGGATGACGCAGCTTTCTGAGCGCCTTTGCCTCTATCTGCCTGATGCGCTCGCGCGTGACGTTGAACTCCCTGCCCACTTCTTCGAGCGTCTTGGGGCGGGAATCGTCAAGCCCGTAACGCTTACGAATGACTTCGTTCTCGCGCGGGGTGAGCGTGTCGAGCACTTTCAGAAGCTCTTCTTTGAGCATCTTCGCTTCCGCCCTGTCCGAGGGGGAAGGCGCCTTGTCGTCTTCCAAAAAGTCGCTCAGGTGGCTGTCCTCTTCTTCGCCGATAGGCGTTTCGAGCGAGACGGGATCTTGCGCTATCTTTTGTATCTCGACGACTTTTTCCACGGGTATGCCCATCTCGGCGGCTATCTCGGCGGGAGAAGGCTCTCTGCCCAACTTTTGCAAAAGCATGCGCGAGACCCTGCCCGTCTTGTTGATCGTCTCGACCATATGTACGGGTATGCGGATTGTGCGCGCCTGGTCGGCGATGGCGCGGGTGATGGACTGCCTTATCCACCAGGTGGCGTAAGTGGAAAACTTAAAGCCCTTGGTATAATCGAACTTTTCCACCGCCTTCAAAAGTCCCATGTTGCCCTCTTGAATAAGGTCGAGGAACTGCATGCCGCGCCCGACATATCTCTTGGCGATGGAGACCACAAGGCGCAGGTTCGCCTCGGAGAGGCGCTGCTTGGCGCCCAGATCCCCTTCCGCCATGCGGCGGGCAAGCTCTTTTTCCTCGTCGGGACTGAGCAGCGAGACCGTGCCGATGTCTTTGAGATACATTTTCACCGAGTCGTCCGTCGCCGCGTCAAGCCCTTCGGAAATGTCGTAAACTTCGGCGGCGGTCGTCTGCTCGATCACTATCCCGCGCGCTTCCAGCTCCTTATAGATGTCTTCCTGCTCCTGAACGGTCAATCCGTATTTGTCCACGCTCAAACCGAACTTTTCCAGCTTGTCGTTCAGCTCGGACTCCTTGATCCTGCCGTCCTTCGCCGTGACCGCCAGGCGCTCCACTTCCGCGGCTATCTTCGCCCTGCGCTTTTCCGCTTTTTCTTCCGCGTCGGCGTCGTGCTCCGCGCCCGTTTCGGACTGCTCCGTTTCGTTCCCGATGCCCTGCAACTCTTTGAGTTCCTCGGGAATTTCGCTGTTTTGAAGTCTTTCTTCTTCCATATTTCCTCCGCTGTGGTTATTTTCTGTTTTTTGCCGTCAGCTCGGCATACTGCGCCAGCAGTAAGTCGCGCGCCACGGGATCTTTTTCCTTGTCTATCTGCTCGGTGAGCCGCGCGATCTCCCGCCTGCTCTTTTCTTTCTCGAGCGACGCCACGCAGTCGGCAAAGACTTTCGGCGCCTGCTCGCTCGTCACGCGCTTGCCCTCACGGAAGATCTCTTCCACTTCCGCATAATTCTCTTCAAGCGCCTGCAAGTCGTCCAAATTCGGCTCTCTGAGCGACTTTATCCGCTCATATTCCACATAGATGGCTTTATGCTCTTCGTCGGTGAGATACTGCGCAAGCCCGACCTCTTCCGCCCCTTCTTCGCCCGCGAAAAGCGCATAAAGGATATAGCGCACGGCGCTGTAATATCTGCCGCTCTTGCGGGTGAGTTCGAGCTTGGGAATGGGCTTCGCCTCCGCCTCCGCGCCCTGCGCGTACTGCCTGGTCAAAACGGGCTTGGGAATATCCGCCTTTTGAGATATGTAATCCATATACGCCTCGACCTGAGCGGGATTTTTCAACTCATAGAGTATCTTTACCGCCTCGACGGCGTATTTTCCCCTGTCCTCGGCGGATTTGAGATCGAAGCCCTCGGCGAGCTTGTCGAGCTTATATTCGAAAAGCGGCTTGGCTTGCGCGAGCAGGTCCATATAGCCGCGCTTGCCGAACTCGCGCACGAATTCGTCGGGGTCTTTCCCGCCCGGAACGGAGACCACTTTCACCGAAAGCCCCTCGCCGTAAAGTATGTCCAAGCCGCGCATGGTCGCTTTTTGTCCCGCCGCGTCGCCGTCATAGGAGATATAGACCTTGTCGGCATATCTTTTGAGCAGGCGCGCCTGCTGCGCCGTGAGCGCCGTGCCCATGGACGCCATGCAGTTTTTTATCCCCGCCTGATAGAGGGAGATGACGTCCATATAGCCCTCGACCATGATCACGCTGTCCACAGCGCCCTCGATCATGGCTTTTTTGATCGTGTGCTGACCGAAAAGCTCGCGCGACTTGTCGAAAATGACCGTCTCTTTCGTGTTACGGTATTTGGGCTGCTCGCCCTTTTCCAAAACTCTGCCGCCGAAGGCGATCACCTGCCTGAGATTGTTGATTATGGGGACGATGAGCCTGCCGCCCAAAACGTCGTATATCCTGCCGCTCTTGCTCTCGCCCGCAACGCCCGCGTCGAGCATCTCGCTGTTGCCGAAGCCCTTTTCGCGCAGATGGTCGATAAGTCCGTTTTGCGGCGCAAAGCCCAAGCCGAACGCCGTGACAGTCGCCCTGCTTATGCCCCTGTCGTCCAAGTAATCGAGCGCCCTCTTGCCCGCCGCGCCCATGAGCGAGGCGTGATAAAAAGAAGCCGCCGCACGCATGAGATCGTAAAGCCTGTCGCGCTTGCGCTTGCTCACTCCCGCGCTCTCGCCTTTTTTGGAAAATTCGGGAACGCTCATGCCCACGCGCGCCGCCAAAATGGTGACCGCGCCCATAAAGTCGGTGTGCTCGGCTTCCTGAACAAAGGAGATAGCATCTCCGCCCTTATGGCAGCCGAAGCAATAATACATTCCCGCCTCGTCCACGCTGAAAGAGGGAGTTTTTTCATGGTGAAAGGGACAGCAAGCCCAATACTTGCCGCCCTTGCGGTTCAAAGTGACATAGCTTTCCACCACGTCCACTATATTTATCTTCGCTTTTAATTCGTCAAGCCAATCCTTAAAGTTGTCCGCCATATGCCGCCCTTTTCGCGTTCTAATAAATAATACGACGCAAAAAGCCTTTTCCCCTTTGAAAAACTTAAAATAATTAAATATTTTATTATAATTATATGCAAAAGCCGCTCTTTTGAACAAAAATGCAAAAAACATACATATATTCGCGGCGGGCTTTTTTGCACAAAAAACTTTAAGTGCAGAAAAAACACATAGGCGTACGCTTTTTTTGCATCTTGCAAAGAGCGCGAAAATATGTTAAAATCAAGATATGAACGGAAAAGATATCTATCTCGACCTCGTGGAAGAGAAATTTTTGAGCAAATATGCGCAGCACGTCAAAGACAGCAAGGGACGGCAGTATCCTCTGCCGCCCTGTCCACTGCGCACGGAATATCAGCGCGACCGCGACAGGATAATCCATTGCAAGGCGTTCCGCAGATTAAAACACAAGACGCAGGTCTTTCTCTCGCCCGAAGGCGACCATTACCGCACCCGTCTCACGCACACGCTCGAAGTGGGACAGATAGCGCGCACGATGGCGCGCGCCCTGCGCCTCAACGAAGATCTGACCGAGGCGATGTCTATGGGACACGATTTGGGGCATACGCCTTTCGGTCACGCGGGCGAAGGCGTCTTGAACAAACTTATAAAGGGAGGCTTTATCCATTCTCTGCACTCGCTGCGCGTGGTCGACGTCTTGGAAAACGACGGCAAGGGGCTCGATCTTACCTATGAAGTGCGCGACGGGATCGCCAACCACCGCTATTTCGACAAGCCCGCCACGCTCGAAGGCAGGCTGCTCATCTATGCCGACCGCTTCGCCTATATCAATCACGACATAGAGGACGCGGAACGCGCGGGCGTACTCAAAGAGAGCGACCTGCCCAAAGACTGCGTGGAAGTGCTCGGTTCGAGCAAGGGCGTACGCATCAACAATATGATAGCCGACCTCGTAGAGACAAGTTACGAAAAGGGCTTTGTCAAGCAGTCTCCCCTCTTTGACGAGATGACCTGCAAGCTGCACGACTTTATGTTCGTCTCCGTTTACACCAATCCCGACGCTAAGGGCGAAGAGAAAAAAGCGACCATGATGCTCGAAACGCTCTTTTCCCACTTTATGAAATACCCCGAGCAGATGCCAGAATTTTATCGCTCCCTGCTCGAAAGCAACGCGCGCGACCGCGTCGTGGGCGATTATATCGCCTCTTTCACCGACCGCTACGCCATACGCATGTTCGAAGATATTTTCGTGCCGAAAACATGGAATATCTGAGGATAAGACAATAAGCACAGAATATTAGGAGAAGATAATGAAAAAGAAGCTCGCCTTGATTTTGATTTTAACATTGCTCCTCGCGCTTGGCGCTTTTGCCGCGTGCGGAGATCCGCATGAGCACGATCTGCAACATTTTGAGGCAAAGGATCCCAACTGCGAAAAAGATGGCAATATCGAATATTGGTATTGCGCCGGTTGCGAAAAGTATTTTGCCGACGAGGCGGCAGGAACGGAGATAACGAAAGAAGAAACGATCCTCGCCGCCACGGGTGAGCACGATTGGAGCGAATGGGTCATCGACAGCGAGTCAAGTTGCACGATCGGAGGCATGCGCCATCGCGTATGCAGCGATTGCGGCGAAAGGCAGGAGGAGGCTTTGCCGATAGGCGAACACGATATGACCCATGTCGCGGCGGTGGGCGCGACTTGCATCGATGAGGGTAACGTCGAATATTGGCATTGCAACATTTGCGGAAAGAATTTTGCCGACCAAAACGCCGAAGAATTGCTTGAAGAAGTCGTTCTTCCTCTCGGCGCGCATACGCTTGAATATATCGAGCAAGTTTCCTCAACTTGTGTTGAGGCGGGCGTCATGGCGCATTGGCATTGCAAAGTCTGCGACAAAAATTACGCCGACCAAAACGCCGAAGAATTGCTCGAAGACATCTCTCTTCCCCTCGGTGCGCATGATTTCGTGGACGGCAAGTGCACGGTTTGCGGCATAGATGAAATTTTTATCAAGGGAACTCCGGGGCTGCAATATACGCTTAACGAAGATGGAACCGCTTATACTGCGAGCGGCATGGGCACGGCAACGGACACGGACATCGTGATCGCTTCCGAATATAACGGCTTGCCCGTAACAAGCATAGGCGATAACGCATTTTTTAATTGCAGTTCGCTTACAGGTATAATAATACCCGACAGCGTAACAAGCATAGACATCGGCGCATTCGGGGGTTGCGATTCGCTTGAAAGCATTATTGTAGATGAGGGCAATACTGTCTATCATAGTGACGGGAATTGCTTGATTAAAACCGACAGTAAAACGCTTGTTGCCGGTTGCAAAAACAGCGTAATTCCGAGTGACGGCAGCGTGACTCGCATAGGCGAGTACGCATTCCTATATTGCAATTCTCTTACAAACATAGCGATACCCGACAGCGTAACAAGTATAGGTCGGTTCGCATACTCCGGATGCCGCTTGCTTTCAAGCATAACGATCCCCGAGGGCGCAATAAGCATTGGCGATCACGCATTCTATAATTGTTTTTCGCTTGCAAGCATATCTATCCCCGACAGCGTTACAAGCATAGGCAGCAACGCATTCGAGGGTTGTTGCGGTTCGCTTGAAAGCATTGTCGTTCAAGAGGGCAACTCGGTCTATCATAGTGAAGGAAATTGCTTGATAGAAACCGATAGTAAAACGCTTATTGTCGGTTGCAAAAACAGCGTTATTCCGAGTGACGGCAGCGTGACCCGCATAGGCGATTACGCATTCGCTCGTTGCAATTCGCTTACAAGCATAGTGATACCCGAAGGGGTAACAAGCATAGGCAAGTACGCATTTTGGTATTGCAGTTCGCTTACAAGCATAACTTTCCAAGGCAGCATGGAACAATGGATAGCGATCGATAAAGGTACGGAATGGAATTTGGATGCGGGCTCTTATACCGTCATCTGCACGGACGGCACTTTGGACAAAAACGGCGATCAACTATAATAACAGCGCGCGTGAAATGTTTGCTTCATACTGCCGCAAAGCGGCGCATCGCAAACGTTGCGGTGCTGTGGGCACATTGAAAAAGTCCGATAAAGGGAGCGTGACGCTGCACCCAAAAAGTTTAATTCCCGCCACCGAAAACCGCGCTTTTCGGTGAGCGCACTTTGAGCAAGGCGACTGCCTTGCACGAAGCGCAGCGCAGGCGGAAAGGGGTGGATTTTCACGGCAAAGGCGAGCCGCGCTTTCG
>DVNJ01000023.1 GCA_018714485.1 Candidatus Caccalectryoclostridium excrementigallinarum
AATGGCTAAAACAGACTTAAATAATGAACGGTAGAGATTGGGAAGGAGAGAGCAGAGGGGGTGAAAGGGTGGGGGGAGTGAAAAGTTGGCTGGTAGTGCGGGGTGAAATGGGTAAGCGAACGAGGATGAGAGCGGGTGTCGGGTATTGCGGCGTGGCAGCAAGGGGCGTGTGCGCGTGGTCGGAAGCGGTATGGCGGGAGAGGGAGTTGGAGCGTATGCGAACGGGAGCGATATATAGGCGGCGGCATATTATCCGCAACGCTTTCGCTCACAATGTTATAGTTATCGCAGTAGAGCGAAAAGCTTCTTATTGTGTTATAGCCGAAAAATGGCTAAAACGGAATTATACAATGAACGGTAGAGATAAGCAAGGAGAAGATGGGGGAGTAAAAGAGAGGTTGAAAGTAAGAGAGAAAATAAAGAACGTGAAGAGGTTGGCGTTGGTTAGTTGTGAGATAGTGGACTTGGTTTGCAGCCGGTTGTGATCCTTACCATGTTGTTATATTTGTCGCATTAAAACGTAAGTGCTCTTAATATGTTGTAGCCGAAAAATGGCTAAAACGGAATTATATATAAGAGTAATTAAAAAGGAAGGCAAGGATCGGGGAAGGCAGAAAGTGGAGAGGATATAAGCGATAAGCGGTATGTAAGAGTGGGTGTAGGGTGTGTGTTGCAATCGATTATCAGAAACACTTTCGGTTATGCAGTTATCTCTGCTGTGTTAAAACGCAAACGCCTCTTAATATGCAATAGCCGAAAAGTGGCTAAAACGGAATTATATAATGTACGGTAGAGATCAGAAAGGAGAAGAGGGGGAGGAGAAAAGAGCGGCAGGTAGTGTGGCGTGGGAGGTGTAAGCGGGCGCGGTGGTCGGGGGGGCGTATGCGGGCGGTATCGGGGAGCGTATGGAGTGCGGGAGTCGGGGCGTATGCGAGCGGGGCGGAAGCGTATGGAGTGTCGGTGGCGGGGTATAGAAGAGCGGGTGGCGGGGTGAAAGTATAATTAAAGCATAATATTTGCGGCGATGGAATTTACGTTATGTTCGCATGAAAATGGTTAAAACTGCCATACATTGTTATATTAAAAGCGGTAAATTTGAGAAAAATGTGAACAAATGTTCGAAAAAGTTCGGGTCGGCTTGAAATCGCCTGCGGCAAAGTGATACAATGATGTTGAAGCTGAATAAGCAAGGCGCAGCGAGCGGACAAAGGGAACTTTGAGCCGTTTTTTTATTGGGATCGAGAAGGAGGAGAGATGGACAGAGAAGTGAAGTTGTGGGCGAAGACGCTGCTTTTGGCGTACCCCTATTTGGAGAAGGTGGCGTTTTTGGCGGACAGGCAGTTGATGAGCAAGGCGGCGGGGAGTTGGCGCGCTTACGGCGACGCTTTTGACGTCTGCAAGGGCGTCATCGACACCATCTATATCAAGGACAGCTATATCAACGCCAAGTTGGTCACGCTGGCGGCGTGGCGCATGCTGAACGCGAAATTCGCCAAGGTCATCGAACTGCGCTATTTTAAGAAGATGAAGATAGCCGCCGTTGCCGAGAGAATGAGGATGAGTTCGCGGGGAGTGGAGAAAATGCTGCCCGCGGCGGAACAGGCGTTCGCCGAGGCGCTGCTCAAATGCGGCAAGAACGCGGAGAGGCTGGAGGAGCTGTTCGGCGCCTCGCCCTTTTTGCTCGGAGTCAAGGCGGACGCGGAACTCAGCGGCGCGTTTTCGGAATAAGAGAAAAGCAGGGCGGAACTTTTTCGAGCGCATGCGAATGCCAAGGTCATCGAGCTGCGCTATTTTAAGAAGATGAAGATAGCCGCCGTTGCCGAAAAAATGAGGATGAGTTCGCGGGGAGTGGAGAAAATGCTGCCCGCGGCGGAGCAGGCGTTCGCCGAGGCGCTGCTTAAATGCGGCAAGAACGAGGAGAAGCTTGAGGAGCTGTTCGGCGCCTCGCCCTTTTTGCTCGGAGTCAAGGCGGACGCGGAACTCAGCGGCGCGTTTTCCGAATAAGAGATAAGCAGGACGGAGCTTTTCCGAGCGCTTGCGAATGCAAAAGGTCATCGGGCTGCGCTATTTTAAGAAGATGAAGATAGCCGCCGTTGCCGAGAGAATGAGGATGAGTTCGCGGGGAGTATGGCGCGGCGGCGCGTTTTCCGAATAAGAGAAAAGCAGGGCGGAATTTTTCCGAGCGCATGCGAATGCAAAAGGTCATTGAGCTGCGCTATTTTAAGAAGATGAAGATAGCGGACGTTGCCGAGAGAATAAGTTCGCGGGGAGTATGGCGCGGCGGCGCGTTTTCCGAATAAGAAAAAAGCAAGGCGGAACTCGGCGGCGCGTTTTGAGCAAGGGAAAAGGGAAATTATGCCTTTTTGTGACCGGGACGGAAGATGAGCAGGACGACCGCCACGCAGAGCACGGCGATGACGACGCTCAGAATTATGCGTTCCAAGTTGTTTTCCGTGCCTTCGGGGTCGGGAGTTTCCGCGCTGCCCGAGTCGCCCTCGCCGCTCGGCTTTTGCTGTTGGGCGAGCTCTTCGTCGACCTCGGCTTTATGCTGCTCGAAGGCGTTTTCGGGAATGGTCGAGGGGGTGAGTTCGGCAAAAGAGCCGCTCGCAAGCTCGGCGGGGATATAGCAGTCGCTCGCGAACGAAAGCATGCCCGTCAGTTCGATATGCACGCCGTAATAGATCGCGCCGTCGAGCGCGAGAATGCCGTAGACGGCGGTGATTTCCTCGGGCAGGGCGGGAAGCCTGCTTGAACTCCATTTGCCGCCATTCTCCTTGTCATAATAATAAAACTCGTATTCGCCCTCGGGGAAAAGCTCGGCTTTGTCGAAGAGGTAAGCCTTGCTCTCCGCGGGCACGGCGCCGTATTTTTCCGCGTCGTGGAGGGAGAGGGCGGCAAAGTCCGCTTCGCGCACGAAATAATCCCTGCCGCCGTAGCTCACCTTGTAATAGCCGAGCGCGGGGACGGGGTCGCTCAAAGTGACGTAATAAGTGCCGGGGACCTGGGCGAGCGGCTTGGGATCGGCGTCGCCCGAATAGAGGGTGAGCGTTTCGCCGCTTTTCACCATATAGTCGCCCGAAGCGGGCTGCTCCGCGCTCGCCGCGGCGGGGAAGAGCAGCAAAAGCAGCAGCACCGCGAGCGCCGCCGCCGAGAATATCAAACCTTTGCGCGCAAAAGATATCATATCGTTTTTATTATACACGCAAAGGCGCGGAAAATAAAGTAAAAAAGAGAAAAAAGCGTTAAAAAAGCGCGGCTTTTGTCAAAATGCGCACGGAGCACATATTTTTAAGAAGTCAAGAAAAATGAACGATCGGGAAAGACAACTTGTTTTGCGCTATCTCTTGCTCGAGCGCGAGCAAAAGCGGCGCGCCGAGCCGACTAAGCTCAGCCGCTATAACGCGGGCGGGAAGGTGCATAAAAAGCAGCTCGAATTCCACCGCTGCCTCAAACGCAGCCGCTGGGTCTTCGGCGGCAACCGCAGCGGTAAGACCGAGTGCGGTGCGGTCGAAGCGGTCTGGGCGGCGCGGGGCATACACCCTTACCGTCCCAACCGTCCGAATTGCGAGGGGTGGGTGGTCTCGCTCTCTTACGAGGTGCAGCGCGACGTGGCGCAAGCCAAGATACTCTCCTATCTGCGTCCCGAGTGGATCGCGGACGTGGTCATGCTCTCGGGCAGGAAGGGCGCGCCCGAATACGGCGTCATCGACCATCTGCTCATTCGCAACGTCTTCGGCGGGATCTCGCGCATTACCTTCAAAAGCTGCGACCAGGGGCGGGAAAAGTTTCAGGGAACGTCGCTCGACTTCGTCTGGTTCGACGAGGAGCCACCCTATGACATCTATGAAGAATGCCGCATGCGCGTGATGGACAGGAAGGGGGACATCTGGGGCACGATGACTCCGCTCAAGGGGTTGACGTGGGTCTACGACACCATATTTTTGAGCGAGGACGAGAACGTCTGGCATATCAACATGGAATGGGCGGACAACCCCTGGCTGGACGAGGAAGAGATCGCTTCGCTCTCCGCCGCGCTGGACAAGGACAGCCTCGAGAGCAGGCGTTACGGGCGCTTCAACGCCGCCGAGGGCGCAGTCTATCCCGAATTTGACAAAAACGTGCACGTCATCGAGCCTTTCGACGTCCCCGCGGAATGGCGGGACAAGATAAGCGTGGATCCGGGGCTGAACAATCCGCTCGCCTGCCTTTTTTTCGCCGTGGATTGGGACGGGAACGTCTATGTCGTCGCCGAGCACTATGCCGCGGGGCGGGACATAGACTATCACGCCCGCCATATCCTCTGCCTCGCCGACAAGTTGGATTGGCGTTTCGGCTCGGACGGGAGATTGCAGGGCTTGATAGACTCCGCCGCCAACCAGCGCACGCTCGCGGCGGAAAAGTCGGTGACGCAGCTCTTTTTCGAGCGCGGGCTCGCCCTCTCGCCCAAGGTGGATAAGGACGTCTTTGCGGGGATCGCACGGGTGAAGTCTTACCTCTTGCAGGGAAAGCTGAAGATCTTTTCCACCTGCACCAACCTCATCCGCGAGTTCAAGAGCTATTGGTGGGGGAGCGGAGATTCGCCCGTCAAAAAGGACGACCACGCCCTCGACGCGCTGCGCTATTACATCATGTCCCGACCCGCGCCGCCCGACCGCCCCCTGCGCATCAAGACGGAGATAGAAAAGGATAAGGAAATGATGATGAGAAAAAGAAGGAGATATTGAAAAGTGAACGAGGAGATCATGACCGCGCTCTATCGCAAAGCCGTCGGCGGGAGCGTCACGGAGACATCGCAGGAGTTCGGCGGCGAAGGCTGCGGCGAGCTGCTCAGGCGGCGGGAGACGGAAAAATATTATCCCCCCGACGTCGCCGCACTCAAAGCCTATCTCGAGCTTACGGGCGGGGACGACATCCTCTCTCTGAGCGACGAAAAGCTCGAAGAGGAGATGGAGAGGATAAGAGGCGAGCTCGGCGCCCGCGGCGAGTAAGCAAGCGGGAAGGCTCAGGAAAAAACCTTTTTACGCAAGAGAAAAAGCGAGATCACGCTTTTTAATAAAAAAGCCATTTCAGGCGAAGGAGAGGAAAATGTATATCAAAGAGATAGCCCTGCCCGTCAAGTGCGACATCGGCGGGTGCGCAAACAAAGCCGTCGTCGCTTTCGGCAAACAGGGCATGCCGCCCGGCTCGGCAGTCTATCTTTGCCAAAGCTGCCTTGACAAGCTCTCGGCGCTCATCAGGGAGAGGGAAGCAAAAGCCGCGAAAAAGGGCAAAGGCAAAAGCGCCGCCGAGCAAAAAGGAGGGGAGAATGAGAAGTGAGTTTGCTCAAGAGATCGTGAATGAAGTGAAAGCGGACTTTGAAGAGCGCAGGCAACAGCGCAAGCCGCTCGAACTGCAATGGCGGCTGAACATGAATTTTCTCGCGGGCGATCAATATTGCGAGATAACTCCGCAGGGGGACATCGAGGATCACGGCAAGCGCTATTATTGGCAGCAGCGCGAGGTGTATAACCAGATAGCGTCCGTGGTGGAGACCCGCCTTGCCAAGCTCGCGCGCGTCAAGACGGGCGTTTCCGTACGTCCCGCGAGCGACGACGACAACGACGTCTATTGCGCCAAGCTCTCTTCCAAGGTGCTCAAAGCCGCGCAGGAAGAGGCGGGGCTGGTCAAGCTCGTCAACGCGGCGAGCGCCTGGAGCGAGGCGACGGGCAGCTGCTTTATCAAGGTGGGCTGGGACCCGAACGCGGGCGCGCTCGTGGGTAAGGACGAAAAGGGGAGAGAGATACGTCAGGGGGACATCGCCCTCTCGCTCGTCCCGCCCTTCGAGATCTTCCCCGACAATCTGCTCGCGGGAGAGATAGACAACTGCCGCTCGCTCATTCACGCCAAGGCTTACCACGTCGACGAAGTGCGCGACATCTGGGGCGAAGAGGTGGCGGGCGAAGAGGTGAACGTCTTTTCGCTCGATCGCGCGCCTTTCCCCTCGGGCGCGGGCTATACGGCGGGGATAACGGGCGTCAATTCCTCGCTCGTCAAGGACCATTGCATCGTCATCGAACGCTACGTCCTGCCCACGCGCGAGCGCCCCGAAGGCAGGCTGAGCATCGTGGCGGGGAATAAGCTGCTCTACGACGGGATATTGCCCTATATCAACAAAAAAGACGGCACGCGCGGCTATCCTTTCGCGCAAATGCGCTGCCTTGACAAGGTGGGCTGCGTCTTCGGCGCCTCGGTCATCGAAAGGCTCATTCCCCTGCAAAGGGCATATAACGACGTGCGCAACCGCAAGCACGAATATATGGACAGGCTCGCCATGGGCGTGCTCGCCGTCGAGGACGGTTCGGTGGACATGGACGAGCTGGAGGGCGAGGGTCTGCCGCCCGGGAAGGTGCTCGTCTACCGCCAGGGCAGCCCCGCGCCGCATATCATGCCGCCCGGGGACGTCCCGAGCGACTTTTCCTATGAGGAGGAGCGGCTGCTCTCCGAGTTCATCACCATCAGCGGCGTCTCCGAGCTGTCCAAGTATTCGCAGACTTATTCGTCCATGTCGGGAAGGGCGATCTCGCTGCTCGTGGAGCAGGACGACACCCGCCTTGCCTCCACCTCCAACTCGCTGCGCGAATGCGTGAGAGAGGTGGGCTATCTCATTCTGCGCGCCTTCAAGCAGTTCGCGGGCGAAAAGCGCTTCATGCGCCTCGCCGGCGACAACGGCGGCTTGCAGCTCAAGAGCTTTTCCGCCTCCGCCCTCACCGCGGAAGACCTCACCTTCGAGACGGACAACGAGCTCACCGACACGCTCGCAAACAGGCGCAATATGGTGCTCGAATTGGTCGGGCTGGGCATTTTGCAGGACAAGGACGGCGGCATGAGCGAACGCAACAAGTCGCGCGTGCTCGAGCTGCTCGGCTTCGGAAATTGGGAGAGCGCGGCGGACATCGCCGACTGCCAGCGCGACAAAGCCGTGCGCGAAAATATGCTCGCCAAGGAAGAGGGAAAAGCGGGCGATATAGACGAGGTGGACGACGACGAGATCCATATCGAAGAGCATTCCAAAGCCCTGCTCGGCGAAGGTCTGAGCGAAAAGGGCAGAAGGGCGCTCGAAGAACATGTCAAAAAGCATAGGGCGAGGCACGAGATCGCGTCTTTACAGAGTGATACAACAGCCCGTTAAAGCCTTGAAAGGGCGGGGCAAATATGCGCGAGGGGGATAGATTTGCGAGTTAGTTTGCGCGAGAGCGCCGCAGGTAATACCCGTGCGGTCTTATCAAGGCGCACTTGCGGAAAATAGCCGCAAAGATGCCTCATCGCGTATGTTTGCCACGCCATTGAAAGTCAAAAAGGAGAAATTTATGAAAAATAAGGACAAGTTTGCCGGTTTTTCCTCGCTCGAGGAATTGGTCGCCGCCTATGAGCGGCTGCTTGAAGAGCAAAAAGCGTGGGCAGGGGCGGAAAAAACCGCCCAAGAAGAGCTTTTTCAGACAGAAGAAGAGGGCTTGAAGGGCGCAAAGATCGCGGCGGAGCAGGCGCATGAGCCTGCCGCAAAAGAGGAAGAGAGCGCTCTCGAGCCTGCCTTAAAGAGCGAAGAGCTTGCCGGGGAGGGAGAAAAGACGAGCGAAAAAGCGCCCGTGCAAAGGGGCGATAAGCGGCACGAGATAGAAGAGCAGGTGCGCGCCTTTTTCGCTCGTTATCCCTCCGCCGCCTGGCTGAAAGACAAGATGAAGGAAGAGTTCGCTCTCGATCCCTCTCTCGGCGCGCAGCCGCACTGCTTGGAGATAGCCTTGGGCAGGGTCGCGGGAAAGAGCTACGTCGCGCCCGAGGTCTTGATGGGCGAGGAGGACTTTGTCCGCGATTTCGTCATGAAGGACGAAAGGGTCAGGGCGCGGATGATAGAGGATTACCTGACGGGCATTGCGGGCAATATGCCGCCCGCCATCATCAAGGCGCACGGGAAAATGACAGCCGTCGCGCCGACAAAGCCGGCGAGCGTGAGCGAAGCCGGCAGACTTATCGAGCGTATGCTCAAAGAAAGGAGGATCTGATATGGTAAGTTTGACGACCGCGGAAAAGGCGCTGAAAGATTATTATCTCGGCGTCGTGGCGGAACAACTCAACACGGGGGTCAACCCCTTTTTGGCAAAGATAGCGCAGACGAGCGCGGACGTTTGGGGAAAACAGATAGTCAAGATGGTCCCTTACGGCGTGAACGGCGGCGTGGGCGCGGGAACGGAGACGGGCACGCTGCCTACGGCTGCGGGCAATAACTACGAGCGCTTCACTCTCGATCTGAAAAACCTTTACGGCAGGATCGAGATCTCGGACAAGGCGATGCGCGCCTCTCTCTCCACCGAGGGCGCCTTCGTCAACCTGCTCAATGCGGAAATGGAAGGGCTTTTGAAGGCGTCCAAGTTCAACTTGGGCAGGATGCTCTTCGGCGACGGCAGCGGCAAGCTCGCCACGCTTTCGGCGGCGACCGCCTCTGCCACCAAGACCTTGACCGTGGACGACACGCGCAACCTCACCGAAGGCATGGTCGTGGACATCGTGAGCGCGGAGGGAACGCCCAAGTCGGGCATGACCGGGCTGCGCATAACCGCCGTGGACAGGACGGGCAAGAGCGTCACTTTCGACAAGGGCGTCACGGGCAGCATCGTCGCCACCGACTTCCTCACCGTTCAGGGCAGCTACAAAAACGAGATAACCGGTCTGAAAGCCATCTTCGCTTCGAGCGGCACCCTTTACGGCTTGAACAAGTCGGACTATAAGTGGCTCACGCCCAAGACGCACACCGTCAACGCGCTCACCCTCGAAAAGATGCAGGAGGCGATCGACGACATCGACATCCTGACGGGCGGCAAGGTGGACATGATCCTTTGCAGCTACGATATGAGGAGGGAATATATCGACCTTTGCTCGCAGCTGAGAATGAACGTGGACTATATGGAGCTTGACGGCGGCTATAAGACGGTCTCCTATTGCGGCATACCCGTCGTCGCCGACCGCTTCGCCGAGGCGGGCAGCATGTACCTGCTCAACAGCGGCGACTTCAAGCTGCATCAGCTCGGCGATTGGCGCTGGATCGAGGGCAACGAAGGCAAAGTCCTTCATCAAAACGCCGACACCGCCACCTATCACGCCACGCTGGTCAAATATGCGGATATGATCTGCGACAGACCGTTGGGACAAGCTTTGATCAAAGTGTCCGCCGGATCTTGAGATAAAGCACGCGCGGGGGAGTGCCTTTCCGTCCCCTTTCGATCGAGAGCGACTTGACAATACCGCAAGAGTATTGCCTGCGTCCCTCTCGTCCGAAATCGAACGAAAAAACCCACCCGCGCACGCACTTTCCCTCAAGACCGACGGACAAGGTGTCCGCTCGGATCTTTTGAGATAAAGCACGCGCGGGGGAGTGCCTTTTTGCGCACTTTCCCTCAAGCGAGGCGGACAAGGTGTCCGCTCGGATCTTGAGATAAAGCACGCGC